>CATMLK010000051.1:0-21677 GCA_950070535.1 uncultured Bacteriovoracaceae bacterium
ATATTAGCACGGGGTGTTGTTGAATTCAATTGAACTTTTCTTTTATGGAGTCTTCCCTACTTTTCCCAACCGTTTGGGTGAAAAAACGTGAAAAATAACGAGAAAAAGTGAAATACCGAAAAGGGAAAAAGCTTTATAGGTAGTTAATATTGTTGTCATTTTAATGACTTGTAAGGAAGAATCCCGGAGCAAAAGCTAACCCTCTCACCCCGACCATTCATTTAAGATATTTGCTGAAAGTCCCAAAATTTCAGCAACTTAAAAAGCCCTCGTTAAGAGGGCTTTTTTTTTACAACTAAGCTGCCTTTTTATCTTTTTCTTTAGGTTTCTGTTCTGCACTGAAGATAAGCTTCAGACTTCCGGCCCTATCATTGAGAACACTAGCTGTATTATTAACCTTCTCTGTGGATGACTTTATCTCACCACCACGCTGAAAAATATTTTGTATTTCATCATTCATCTCCCTGATTCCAACTTCTTGCTGAGACGCTGCCTCTTGTATTTCTTTTACACAAGAATTTAAGGACTCCATGTGCTTTGTAATTAAGGAAAAGTTTTGGTTAAGTTTGGATTCACTGTGCCCTAGGGATGAGGATACTTCCTCACAGTTCTTTTGAGTTTTTTCAAAGTCTGCTTTTATTTTACCTACCGACTGACTAAGTATCTCATTGCTCTCACCTGCAAGATCGGAGATCTCCCTGGCCGCATCACCTGAAGTTTGTGCAAGAGTTCCAACCTCTTCGGCCACGACAGCAAAACCTTTTCCGTGCTCTCCGGCCCTTGCAGCTTCAACGGAGGCATTAAAACTCAATAGTTTTGTTTGGAAAACAATGTCATTGATAATATTAGTTCTATCCAAAACTTCCTTCACGGCGGAAACAACTTTATTTAGTTCACTCTCTGTATGATCTTTTAATTGTGAAATATCTTTTTCAAGCTTTGAAAGATTCTCTGAAGAGCCGCTTATATCTTGCACAATTTCAGAGCCTTGGCCTATAGACTCTAAGGCATTTTGAGATAGTCTTCTAGTTTGAGCACAAAAGTCTGATGTCTTTCTGATCATCTCGGTGATTTCTGTAGAGGCTTCTGAAAGGGCCGTAACTGATCTAGAGTTTTCCTGACCTAGTTCATTGAGCAAGGTGACTACAGAAATATTTTCTTGTGAGTTTTTCTCCAAAAAATTGGCGAGAGGGATTACTTCTCCGCTTAATTTATATTGAAGGTTTAATGACTCTTTAAATTTTTTTGATACAAAAAGACAAGCTCCCGCTTCTACAACTACAAATCCCGCATGGATTGCGACTATGCCTAAAGATGCTTCATAGTTAAACACGCTCTCAGGCAAGTAGAAATAAAATAACGTGTGGTGAACAGCGGCTGTCGCTGCAGCGGCCAATATCGTTAGAGGAGATGCAATGAGGCTTAAAACGCCAATGCTAACAAAAATATGAAAGTGCCATTCAATCATCCCTTTGCCCAAGTGAATCATTAAACCTGAAAATGCAATTACTGTGAATCCTAGCATTAAGTTGGGCAAAGTTCTGGATTGGCTAACTTTACTAAATAAATATTGTAAAGCTACTAAAACAATAGGTATAAGAGTCGCAATCCATATTTGGGTCTCAAAGTAGCTGGCCATCGCATAGAAGACTGGAATATGTCCTAAAAGAGCGTATAGACCTAACTTCTCAACTTCCCGTTGGTATCTTTGAATTGTTCTAATTGGCTTTGACATATTTAACTCCCAGGGGATCAAGTAGTGCTTGATACTTTTTACTTACTGCACATCCTTTAACTTTGTATTTTCTTTTATCTTTGGATCTCGAAATACTTATAAGTTTTTTTAAGTCTATCTTTGTTAAGGGTGTGATTGTGCTTTCACTATAGCCACCTGCATATTGGAGACGACGATCTTTATCGTGTATTGCAAGCATAGGTACAGTATTTATTGCATCAGGAATTTCTTTGGAAAGAGTTTTGTAATCAATATTTAAGACCTCATAACCTCTAGAATTAAGCTCTTTAGAAAAGTGGCGATCAAAGTCATCAATAAGCACAACTTTTTCCTGAATAGTTTGTGAGTTCAGAGGTTTTCTTTGCAGTAAATCCTCTTTAATAACTTTGGAACAAGAACAGGAGGGAGTTAAAAAATGGATTATATTGGTTGCCTTAGAATTCTCTTTAGAAAAATAAGCAATGCTTTGAGAAACTGATTTATTGTCAACATCGAAGCTGGCCATGTGAAGGCCATGTAGGTTTGAGATAAAAAACGAAACTAGTACTATCCAAATAGCTGCTAAGCTATAAGTAAAACTTTTCTTCATATTCTAATATTCGGAAGGATTAAGAAAAACTTAATGAAAAAGTGAGTCCAAAACTAAGGTCTTAATTACATGGCCTTTATTAATTTGATAGCGAAACTTGTTCCTGACTTGGATACTTCTGTAGATGATTCTACCTTTAGTTCACCTCTCATTCTTTCAACCATTGATTTTGCTATTATCATCCCCAGTCCTGAACCTTTTTCATCCCTGGCGCCAAGTCTTGTTGTGTCATAGCTATAATTAAAGAGATTAGATAGGATTGGAGCTGGGATCCCGATTCCCTGGTCCTTTATCGTTATAACTACATGACTCTGAGTGCTTGCTTCGGAAATATGAATTTTGGAATTGGAAGGTGAGAATTTTATAGCATTGGACAATAAGTTATTGAGAACTTGGTTTTGAAGAACAAGCGGATCGCAAAGAACCTCAGCTTCGATTTCTTTAAATACAATCTCTTGATCATTAATACGTAGTTGGTCGGAAAAAGTATTTACGCTGTTTTTAATAACATCATTAAGGTTGTGAGGACCTAAATGCAGTGATTTCTTTTGTATATCAACTAGATGCATAGATCTGACGGAGGCCATTATGTCCCCAAGCCCAGTTAGTGAGTTGTCAATTTCCTTAACATTTTTTAAAGCTGGCTCAGCAGTTATTTTTCTTTTTAGGGCAGAGTTATTTAAGGAAATTAGTTGAATCCTATTACTCATATCATGTAATAAAATCTGCAGGAGTCTGCCAGTTTTGTCCTTTTGATCCTCCAGACTTTTTGAGTGGCGTGATGTGACACCAACATATTGAAATACTACAATGGAAGAAATTGCAATGTAGCCAAATACTAATAATGCCTGAGCGAACATTTCACCTTCTTGTGATATCAAGTCTGGAAATTTGAAGCCGGCCAATTCCAATAAAAGAAAAACGAAAGCGATTGTCGTTACTAACGCCGTAGTTGCGAGTGTACTTTTTCTTCCCTCAATTATTCCTGCGAGAAGGGGGATTATGCCAAACCAAATCAATATATGGCTTTTAAATCCACCAGTGAAAAAAGCAAAGGAGGATTGATGAATCACCCCCGGTATAAGCATAATTAACGTAACTCCCACAAGGTTGTCTGTTAAGGAGAAAAGTAATGGACTTGCCAAATGTATTACCGAACATATAATTCCCACTATTGCTGGGATTGGTGATGAAATAGTCAAGGCTGCACATATAGCATAAGACCACATCAAGATACCCGTGGATAACGTAGCTATAATATGAATATAAATACTCTTAGCAAGTAATGGGTCGCTGCTTAGTTTTGCAACTAATGAGCGAAGTAAATCTTTATTCATTTTGCGATATTAAATCTAATTTAATACTTATTGGTCTATTTTTTAAAAACTGTGAAAATCTTACTTGTTTTGAAGCTTCTTCTGATAGATTTCAAGAATGAGGTACGAGGGAATGGCGGCGGCTAGCGGGATGATATAATAGGTTATTCTAAAGCATATGATTGCAGCTAGAACGCTAGAGCTTGGAAGTCCTTGGTTTAGTTTTAAAAATATTGCCTCCAAAACTCCCATGCCTGAAGGGATTCTAGCTATTACTCCTCCAAGACTTGCCGCTAAGAAAGTAAAAAGGGTATGAGCGTAGGATATGTCCACATTCATCTCTATTAGAAAAAGATAAGCAACGCTTGCAGCGATGTTCCACTGGCATAGTGCTAGAAAAGATTGCAAAAATGCGTAGCGGATGGGAGGCATTAAGGTCGCCTTTTGCTTAATAGTGATAACTTTTCTCCTAAAGCATAAATAGAAATATACACCAACCACAGATAGACCACATGCTGCTAGAACTTTTAAAGTTGAGGCCTGCTCCCTCACTGGCCCGGGCATCCAATTTTCTCCAAATAGAATCAAGATTGAACCGAGCATAACAAAGCCAAGCCAAGTTGTTCCAACAGACAACAAGGCAACCAAGGTTGTTGATTTTTTGGCAACCCCCCAGCCAGAATACATTCTAATTCGAAACCCTAGGCCTCCAATTAATGCTCCAAGGTTGAAGTTGAACGCATAGCTAATCATGGCCGTAATACTGGCCTTGAGATAGTTAATCTTAGGTATCTTGAAATATCTAAAGCCGATATAGTCATAGTTTGAAAGAATCAGGTAATTGAGAAAAACTAATACTAAACTTATGGCAAGAGTGCCCATCGAAATCTCTTTCATCGATTGTGCAACCTTCTCCCATTCAATCTTGGAAAAGACTTGATATAGAAAGTATAGGACTAGAACTGTGAAGGCTACAGTGAGTAAGGGGATTAACTTTTTCCCAATTTTTTTAAGTTTCATATATGGCCTTTGCCGCGAATATAAGTCCTGCAATACCCAAGATTATTGCCAAGTTGAAATAACTCTTTGGCCAGCGAAATTTAATATCGACGAATGGAAGTAACCAGAAGAATACTTTCTCCTTTAAAGGGTTATCCTCTAGTGGCAGTACCTCAAGAGTTTTACTATCTTTGCCCATCAGCGCTTTTACGGACTTTACTAAAGAACCTTTAGCTTCCCAAGTCTCTTTAAAATAACCCGTTGTTGTGTGGAGGTGCTCCGAGACCAAACTTTCCACAACACCTTTTATAAATAAAATTTCCTCTTGAGACTGTGATTCTAGGCAAACGTTTAATTCATTATCAACTCTAAAAGAACGATAATTCAAATTGGCGGAGCCAATCGTTAGATATTTTCCATCAACGGCCATAAGCTTTGAGTGAACTACAGTGTACCTTTCGGACTGAGTGTTTTCATTTTTTGGATAGAGAACGAGTAAACGATTGTACCTGTCGTGTTTTTTTAATTTCTTTATCGCTCTACGTCTTTCTCTAGTGAATATTGCCCTCTCAAAAAAACCTGGATAAGAAAAAGGAAGAACGATCAGAACTTCTGGGCCATTTGGCTCAAATAGCTTTTCACAAAGAAGTTCAATCACTGTCCTGTGTGAAAGATATTGGTTCTCAATAAAAATATAATTTTGAGCGGAGCTTATGCTGTCGTGATAAAAATTCTCAATCTCGAAGGCCCTTTCAGTTGGTGATGTCCTCGCAAGCCCTAACTCCACATTTTCCAATTGAGGTCTGTGGGTTGATGGCCAGACTTCTTTCCCCACTTTATTTGCTTGATTGGGAACTTGGTAAAGACGTCCATTTAAGCACTTTGAAACTAAAGAGGTTATTTCACCTGAGATGGCGATCTGCACATCGTGTACTGGATTGTATTTATTTCCACTGGCGTCTACTCGATGTTCATCTTTTGGATCGTGCTCTTGAGTGTCCCAGCGTCTTTTGGTGATGTCCATTCCACCCAAGTAACAAAGGTTGTTGTCAATTAAACATACTTTCTCATGATAGGATGAAAAGGTTGTAGGGGTTCTTAGCTGTCTATAATGGACTTTAGTGCTGGAGTTTTTCCACCATTTAAAAGGTGCAAAAAACTCTCGATCAAACTTCAGGTAAAGAGCTGGTTTCCAAGAAGAAACTGAGATTAAAAGCCCTTTTGCATCGGCAAGTTTAGAAAAGTACTCTCTTAAATCTCCTGGATATTTGTTGTGAATTATGTCCATGCCAACTCTGGCGTCTACTTCCCAGCCAAAAATTTGAATGCTTGATTTAGCTTTGGGTAATGTATTGAATAGGGCGTTGAAGTAGTTTTCACCGTCGTAAAGCATGGCGAGCTTGTTCGCCCTCGAAATCCTCCAGCAATTGTGTCCTTCTTTGAGCAATCTTTTGTTCATAATGATCCCAGCTTAAGGATCTCAAAAGTTTTATAATTGCTCAAAGTTCGAAGTAAACAATTCTTAGATTTGGCCTAGACCCACTTCATATCTTGCAAATTGAAAATTCCACTCTCTACAACGGTCTGATTTTCATTGATGAGGTCGATATTTAGCTCAGGGTCATTTGAATCTACTTTTATATCTAAGTATCTATAGCTGTATTCTTTAGAGTTTAGAGTTGGGGAGAGATATTCGAAACCTTTTCCTTTAATGCTTAGCTCTAATCCTTTATTACTAAAGATCTCGACCCGCTTGAAACTTGTGTCGATTGTTTTGCTTATGATGGTTTCGCCTCTTCTTTTAATGTCTTTTATAATTCTTGGCCTTCTTCCTTCTTTTAGGCTGAATTGACTTGGAGTATTTCCATATTGAATGATTGGAAACTGTCTATCAAAAAAGCATTTAAAATCTATTGGAGTTAGACCCACTGTGCTTGCCCAGTCCTTGAAGTTGTCCCAAAGCCAAAAAGAGGTTAGCCCAATACCGTGTAAATCCTCAAAGCTTTTAAGTTCTTCAGGTAAATCCTGATCAAGAAGCTTTTCAAAGATTTTAACTCTCATGTTGCTAACATGATAGAATTCATCTGCACTTCTAAGTGACTCTTGTGCCCTGTCTTCTATAAGATAAATTGGATCCTTTAATTTATGCAATGAAGGATAGGATGCTTTCTCAGATATAAGGTTTGTTTCTTTAAAGATTTGGTAAACTTCATCAGCTGAGAGAGGTTCTTTGCTTTGAGAAGCATTGTATTTAGCAAATGAGTCTTTTACAACTTGGAAGCCTGGCTTTTCATCCATTCTCATGGCATTGCCTTCTGGGCCAGTGTCTGGACCCATAAATGGATAGTGAATCCATGGACGATTATGGACATATGCCGCGTATTTTACAACTAGGTCTGGCCTTATCAATAACGGATTGGTTTCTTTTGACATCCCACCCATATTTACATGGCATCCGCCCTCGGTGGCTCCTTTTATGCCGTACCACCAATTCCTGTATGCCACTAATCCTGCACTCTCTGCTGCTTTAAATAGGGGGGTGGCCATTTCCTTTATATCTTTTAATAAGCATGGAGGCGTTTTGACTTCTATGGAGCCGGGATCCATAGTCACCACAAAACTTGGATTACCTTGCGCATCGAAAGTCTCATATTGCATGTGCTTCCATATGTCTTCACTCTCTATAAAATTTCCGTTCAACTCTGCAGCAATGGCCGTTGCAAGAGATAACATCTTCTCTCTTTTAAGAGGCGTATCTGACGTGGCGGTAAAACCTTCATCGCTCCACCACTGCTCAATAGTAAAGGTTTGCTCAAAGCCAAAACTCATTAGGTCAGAAATGTCGGATTTATTCATAAAAAGCTCACATTTAATCATTTATCGTCTAGCATATGTCTATCCGTTATTGATGTAAACTCACTGGGAAGGGATTACCCTTTATGATGGAGGTTGGATGAAAATCTTGGTAACTGGTGGAACTGGCTTCGTGGGATCTAAGCTCGTTGCAAGTCTTTTTAAGCTAGGTCATGAGTTGATTGTTGTCACTAGATGTAGAGAGAAGGCCAAGAAGAAGCTGCCTCTACCTCTTGTCTTTTTGGAAGGAGACCTATCTAAGTCACCCTTATCGGATGTTCCTCAAGTTGATGCGGTCATAAACCTTGCTGGGGAGAATATTGGCGAAGGTAGGTGGACTCAAAGGGAAAAAAAGAAAATCAAAGATTCCCGTGCGCTATTGGCCGAGAATCTAATCAAGTCCTTAAGCCTTGAGAATATCAAAGTATTTATTCAGGCATCGGCCATAGGCTATTATAGAGAATCAGATGGGGATGAGTGGCTTGATGAGACCACCGGTCATGGAGATCACTTTCTTTCTAAAGTTTGCCAAGCGTGGGAGCTACCAGCGAAAAGCCTTACCAAGTCCATACGCGTTGTAATCCCTCGAATAGGAGTAGTTCTAGGAAGTGATGGAGCTTTGATGGAGAAGCTCATCCCACTATATAGAAAGGGTCTTGGAGGAGTGTTGGGTAGTGGCTCTCAATGGATGAGCTGGATACATGTAGATGACCTGGTGAATTTCTTTGGCCAGGCACTTGAAGATGAATCCTACAGTGGAGCTATAAACCTCACTGCGCCAAAACCGGTTCAAAACAAACAGCTTAACAAAGTCTTGGCAAAGTACTGTCAAAGACCTGCAACTTTTTGGATTCCCAAGTTTATTCTAAATCTAGGTATGGGTGAAAAGTCCTACCTAGCACTAAGTAATCAAAGACTCTCTTCAAAGCTTGGTAAGAAAATTCCTTTTAATTTTAAATACCCCGAAATTGACAGTGCAATGAGAGAGATTTGTGGATTTGAGAAATTATATGGTGAAAGCTCTGAACGTTTTCACTATAAGATTGAGCGTCTACTTTACATACCATCAACCAGGAATAGTGCTTTTGAATTTTTCGCCAGGCCAAATAACCTTGAGAAAATAAGCTCTAAAAGCTTAAATATAAAACTAGTTCAAATAAGTGATAACAGGTTAAAAGAAGGCACGACATTTGGTTTTAAGGTGAAAAAGTTTGGACTGGGCCTGACTGTAAAATCAAAGGTCATTAAACTTATTGAAGCAGAGTGTTTTATAGATGACCAAGTTTCAGGACCTTTTGAGACTTGGAGCCACAGACATGAATTTGTAGACGCTGGAACTGGGTGTATTGCTTTGGACAAAGTTAAATATCGCCTGCCTTTTAAGTTTCTAGCAGACCTTGTAAGCATAAAAGCACAATCACAGGTTGTTGAAATGTTTGATCAAAGAGTGGAAGATATTTCAAATCACTTTAAGGATAAAAATGAAATCAATAGTTTGGCTTAGAAGAGACTTAAGATTAAAAGATCAGATGGCACTTAGTTATGCAACTCAAAATAGCGACGAGGTTTATCTAGCCTTTGTATTTGATACAGTTATTTTGGATAAGCTTAAGGACAAAAAGGATCATAGACTTTATTTCATCTACAAAACACTGGAGACTCTTAATGAATACCTCTCCAGCAAGAACGCAGGAATTTACTTACTTCATGGAGATCCTGTGGAGGAGATCCCAAACCTTGCAAAGAAGTTAGAGGTTGATAGGGTGTGTGTGAACCGAGATTATGAAAAATATGCCAAGAATAGAGATTCCAAAGTAGAGAAAAAATTAAAAAGTGAGGGAATTGATTTTGAAAGCTTTAAAGATCAAGTGATCTTTGAGTCGGGTGAGATTCAAACAAATGATGGCACCTTTTATAAAGTTTTCACCCCGTACAAAAATTCGTGGCTGAAGAAACTAGATAGTGTTGAGGATGCTATTTCTCAAAGACCGGTTAATATGTCTAAACTAGCCTATAAGCAAATAAAAGGCCTTTCTAAAAATATAACCCTTGAAGAGTTGGGATTCGAAGAAGCTGAAAACTCTAAAAAAAGAGATGTAAATCCTAAAGCTACCTTTAAAAGCTTTCTAAAGCGAATTGATAAATACCATGAAGAAAGAGATTTTCCGGCCCTAGACTCGACTTCCCATCTTAGTGTTTATTTAAGATTTGGAAATATATCTATCAGAGAGCTTGTTCGAGAAATTCAACCGCTTAACTCTGAAGGCAAAAAGGTATGGCTGAGCGAGCTTGTGTGGAGAGATTTTTATTCAGGATTTCTAGATACTCACAATGATGTTGAAACACAATCCTATAAGTACCCTGACGTAGAGTGGGAAAATGACCCTAAGCTTTTTAAGGCCTGGAAAGAGGGCAGAACAGGAGTGCCAATAGTTGATGCAGGAATGCGCCAACTCAATGAGACTGGTTGGATGCATAATAGAGTAAGGATGATTGTGGGCTCTTATTTAACAAAAATTCTGCAAGTAGATTGGCGCAAGGGAGAAAAGTACTTTGGAGAAAAGCTCATAGATTACGACTTGGCCTCTAACAATGGTGGCTGGCAATGGTGTTCCTCAACCGGAACAGATGCTGCACCATATTTTAGAATATTTAATCCCTATAGACAGTCTGAGAGATTTGATAAAAATGCCAAGTACATAGTTAAATATGTGCCAGAGTTAAAAAATCTGCCGCCAAAGTATATTCATGAACCTTTAAAAATTGACTCCAATGTTGAACAAAAACATGCATTCAGCCTTGGCAAAGACTACCCTAAACCTGTTGCTGATTACAAAAGCAATAGGGAAAAAAGCATAAAAATTTTTAAGGAGGCCTCGAGTGGTTAAATATGATGTGGTTATCATAGGAGCTGGTCCATCAGGGATCTTTCTTGCAAGGAAGTTGTTTCAGTTAGGCAAGAAGATCGCAATCTTTGAGAAAAGCAACAACATAGGAGGAAGACTCGCAACAAGAAGGTTTAAAAATCATACCTTTAACATTGGAGTGAACTCATTTGAGTCAACCGTTAAAGAGCTTAATGAGATGGTCCAAGCTGGTATTGAGAATGAGACTTTAATCAGGGATGGAGTCCGAATTAGTGCCAAAGATTCTATCACCTCTTGGACAAAAGCACTTGTTGAAAATATTGAAGTTCACAAGAAGTCAAAGCTTCAAAAAATTGAATTTGGCGACAACGAAAACATTCTTCATTTTGAAGGCCATGATTGCGTGGCCACAAAAGACCTTATTCTGACCACTCCTGCTCCACAGGCGAAAGAGGTTTTTGATTCGTCCGGATTGGATTCGAACGCTTTAAATAAGGCCACATATAAGAGCTCAATAATCTATATGATTGAGCTTGATAGAAAACTTGAACAACTTAAAGAGTTCCATGTCATTCAGCATGTGGAAAAAGATAAGTTACATTTTTATCTTCTAGAATTTGAAGAAAATTGGAATGAAAAGTCGAAGGAGGAACTAAGGGAGGAGTTTGACGAGTCTTTTAAACCAATAGAATCTTATGTGCACAAGTGGAAGTATGCTAAGGTTGATAAATCGATATCTTCAGACCACCAATTCGACTTCAAGTCCAAGTCTGTATATTTGGCCGGCGATTACTTCTTCGGCAGCGATATGGATGCATCGATTCTCTCTGCACAAAATATTTTAGACAATGTTTATTACCCTCAATAAAAAGTCATGTTTTGCGCGGCGTAGAATAATCTAAAGTGTGAGCTTTTAAAAGTTTTGCTTTGGGCGCTGCGTAGGTCCTTTTATAGGATTTTCAAGCTTTAGCTGCATATTAACGGTGTTGATATTTAAATTTCATGAAAAGGCTCTGGCAGGGATCATGAAACCTCTCTTATGGCCTTTTCAATTGGTGAAAAGTTTGCTAAATCATAGACAATCGCTCTGCATTTGAGAGATTATCTCAATTCACACACACACTTTTTAGAGGGACTTGAGCAGCATGAAATTGATTCGTTTACACCTGCAAGGCTTTAAATCATTTAAGGATAAAACCACTATACATTTTGATGAGGGAATTACCGGGATCGTTGGCCCAAATGGCTGTGGTAAATCCAACATTGTTGACGCCCTCTTCTGGGTAATGGGCGCTCAATCCGCGAAACACTTACGTGGGACGAACATGAAGGATCTCATCTTTGCTGGATCTTCAAAGTACAGCCCTGGAAGTTTTGCCGAAGTAACACTGGTTCTTCAAAATGATACCGGTAAACATATTCATATCGGAAATCAGGTTACCAGACCTTCTGAGATCGCTTTAACAAGAAAGTTATATCGAAATGGTGAAACGGAGTACCGTATCAACGGAATGCCAGCAAGACTTAAAGATATCCACGAAGTCTTTATGGACACTGGTGCCGGTGCAAAGTCTTACTCAATTATCGCTCAAGGTGAGATTAATAGGCTCGTTCAGGCAAAACCTGAAGAACGTCGTGTGATGATTGAGGAAGTTGCAGGTATTACCAAGTTCAAAATCAGAAAAAAGGAATCTCTTAAGAAAATTGAGAGAACTCAAGCAAACCTTAACAGGTTGGGAGACCTTCAATCTGAAATTTATAAAAACTTAAAGCAACTGGAAAAGCAGGCTGAGAAAGCTGATAAGGCCAGAAAGCTAAAAGAAAAAATAAAGCGCCACCAATTGATTGTTGATTCGCATAAAGAATTTGATTTTCTTACTGACTTTGTGAATGCCAAAAGAAAGCTTAAGCAAAACGAAGAAGATTTTGAACAGGCCAGTATGAGAAAGGATCAGCTAGAGCTCGCTCTAGAGGATGAGAGAATTAAGAAAACTGACCTAATTGAAAAAATTGATGGTCTCCAAGCAGAATATAATGAAATGGCCAAAGAGCTTGCTGCAAGTGAAGAAAGACTCAAGCACCTTCGAAAGGCTCGTGAAGATAAAGAAAATAGAATTGAAGAGCGTCAAAGAGAAAACGAGGAGCTTCAAGGAGATATTGAGGCCAGATCTGAAAAACTTGAGGAACTTAAGGATAAACTAAGAGATCTTGAAAGTGCAAATTATGAAGAAATGGACTTCTCCTCTATGGAAGAGAGAGTTGAGAATTTAAAGCTCGATCTTTCTGAAAAGGAAGAAACAATTCGTGATCTCGTCTCAGAGCTTGAACAAGCAAAAGAGAATTTTTCTGAAATAGACCAAAGAGTTTTCAGAAACAATTCAAAAATTGAAGAGTACTCAGGCAACCTAGAGGATATTTCAAGTGAGATTGAAGAAATAGAGACATCGACTGCAAACTTCTCCGATGATCTTGTTAAACAGCGTGAAGAGGTACTTCAACTCAAAGATGTCCTATCTGACTTGGAAGAGAAACATGCAAACGCTAAAAGTGAATTAAAAGAAAAAAGCGATCTGTTAAAAGAAAAAGACTCACAACTTCGAGTTCTTTCTAAAGAAGTTATCCAACTTGAGTCCAAGAAACAGTCCCTTATAGACATTAATAAATCAGGTGAAGGGATAAAAGAGGGAGCTTTAAAGTTTCTTGAAGGTGAAGCAAAAGACTCTTTTGAAATTCTTGGAAACATCATTGAGTGTGAGAAGGAGTACGCAAAAGCTCTGGAAACACTGTTTGACTCAAGTTTTGATGCATTGGTTGCAAATAGCAAAGACAATGAAGCACTTGGAAGTTGGTATAAAGAAAACCCTTCAGCTAGCTTGGATTATATTATTCCACAAGAAAATGGAACTGACTGCGGGGAAGAGACCATTGAAAGGCTAAAACTAAAAGGTCTTGATGGTGTTGTGGCAATAAATGACATTTTAAAAATCAATGAAGACAAGTTTTCAAAGGCTATGGCCCTTTTCTTTAATGGTTACTATATCGCCACAAACTTAAGTGGCGAGCTGGCATTAAAGGTTGCCGAAGAAATTCAATTTAAAGGCCTTGTGTCTTTAGATGGAAGTGTCTTTGTTGAAAAAGGGCTAAACGACGTAAAAATATCGAAAAGAAACCCTGATGAAGAAGTCATGGGTGTGGTTCAGAGAAATAATTTAATAAATGAATTAACTGAACAATACGAAAGTAAAAAGACAGAGCTTGATAACTTGGAAGAGTCTGTGTCTGCATTGGAAGAAGAAATAGAAGACCTTAGATCTCAATATGAAGACCTGAGTGCAACTCTTTCAGAAACTAACACTAAGTTTGTCTCCTTAAAATCTTCATTGGAATCAAGAGAAGAAAGCTTTGGTGCAACTTCCTCTAGGTTAGATATTCTCACCAAAAGAAAGGCCGAAATTTCAAAGGCAAAACTTGAAATCCTTGAAACTGAGGAAGGTCTTTTGGATCAAAAAAATGATCTTGAGGAAAAAATTGAAGCTTACCAGGAACAACTCGAGGAGCTTAAGGAGCGCGAGCAGGAAATTAAGGCTGCCTACGAGGAACAGCGTGGTGAGTTACTGGAAGTTCAGGCAAACGCCAAGACTTTCCACTCTCAAGTGGAAGGACTTCAATCTCAAATTGAGGATGTGGAAGCACAACTTGATAGGTATAAGCAAAAGCAGCTCTCCAATAATGAGATGTTGGAGACCCTGGAGTATGAAATCCAAGAGGCCGAGCAATCTCTAGAAGGTCTTCAGGAACAAAATAGCGATCAGGCCGAGGTTATGAGTGAAAAGGAAAGCTTTTTAAACCTTGTAAAGGATGAGCTTACTCAACTTCTAACTGGAATGCAGGGTAGAGAGTCTGAAGTAAAAGAGCTTGTTAGCAGTATTAATAAGATTGAAAAGTCTAATGTGGAGCTCAACCTGAAGGTTGAACAAATAATAGTAGATGAAGAGATTCTTGTTAAAGATTGCTTTGATAAGTACAGAGTTGATTTAAGACAAACTCTTAAAAGCTTCCTAGAACTGCATAGTGATGAGCTTGAAGAACTCGCTTCTTTGGACTCGATGTATGTAATGGAAGGCGAAGAGGGCGAGATCGAAATTAAGGCAGAGACCTATGAATTTGAGAAGAAGTTCCCTGCCGTTTTGAGAGAGTCCAAAGAAAAATTTAAAAGGTATCGCTCTGAGTTTAATAGACTTGGAGAGATCAACTGGCAGGCAATTGAGGATTACGAGCGTCAGAAACTTCGTTATGACTTTTTAAGGGATCAAGAAACCCAACTGAAGAAGTCTCTTGAAGATCTCGAAACTGCGATCTTGCACATTGACGAGAAGTCTAAGGCGAGATTTAAGGAAGCCTACGATGAAGTTAACTTTCGTTTTGAGAAAGTCTTTCCAATTATCTTTGGTGGTGGCGAAGCAAGACTTGAAATTGTTGGAGACATCGACAGTGCCGAGTGTGGCATAGATATTATTGCAAAACCTCCTGGCAAGAAAATGCAATCAATAAATCTAATGAGTGGGGGTGAAAAGGCCATGACTGCAGTTTCTCTCATATTCTCTATCTTTTTAGTCAAGCCAGCACCTTTCTGTTTGCTAGACGAGGTTGATGCGCCACTTGATGATGCAAACGTTGGAAGGTTTAATGAACTTCTAAGAGAGATGAGTGAAGAGTCTCAATTTATTCTGATAACACACAATAAAAAGACTATGGAACTTAACGATACTCTTTATGGTGTTACTATGCAGGAGCCTGGTGTTTCCAAGGCCGTTTCTGTACAATTACATTAGTCATAGAGGTTTGAATGAAATTTTTTATAATTGCACTTTTCACTTTTAATTGTTTTGCGGCATTTCTTCCCTCAAGTTTTGACGCCGAATTTGTAGATGTGCGAGGAAAAAAGGAAATTCCAGTTAATATTAAGTACAAGTTTCCAAAGCAAATATACTACGAAGTAAAAGGGGACACACCTCTTCTTTATGTCTGCAATGAAAAGAAAACCTGGAAATACAGTCCTCCATTCATTGAAGGTGAAAAAGGGGAGCTAGCAGTTGGTGATTCAAGCCAGTTTTGTTACTCCCGTATTTTTGATTCTTTATCGCAAGGTCTTATCGATAATAAATTGTATAAAACCAAAAAAAGCGGCAATAAGGCGATCTTGAATTTCACCAAAAAGGCCACTGATCAATTGGGGCTTGAGAAAATTGAAATTGTCTTTGGTAAAAAATTTGAAAGTCACACCTCAATGTCTGAGGCCAAAAGTTTAAAGCTATTTCTTCAAAATAAAGCAGAACCGGTTTTATTAAAGCTAGTAAAGATTGACATAAATCCTAAGCTTGGGAGTGATCTGTTTAAATTTTCAGCTCCAGAAAATACTAAAACAACACAGATGAAATAAGTTAGCGATAATTGTTCAAAAGTCTTCTTATAGCAAAGAGATCTTGTCCGTAAAATACCAAGTCCAATGCCTCTTGAAGCTGGGTTGGAGAGTAGGCTGGGATATTATTTAATTCCAAGCTATAAACCTTTGCCACTCCATCATCTATTGCTACAAGCTTTAAGATTTCAACTCCCCATGATTTAATTTGTTGAAGCTTTCCTGGCTCTAAAATGTCAAAAGCTAAGAACATAAAGTGCAGATCCTGCATTGCAAGCTTTTCCTGAAATTTACTGGAGTAGACAGACTCTCTATTTTGGATATCAAGATGAATCTCAAAGGTTTCGCCGTCAATGAGGACTCCTTCACTGGGGACTCGTCCTTTAATCCAGCCGCAAGCTACAATCTCGTTGGAGGACTTACAGGTATCATAAATGTCGCCGATATCATCTTCGTTCTTGGGTAAGTTAAACCAAATAAGTCCAGCTGCAATAACAAGTGCAAAAACTAATTTTATTTTCTTGTCGGACTTATTCGTTTCGTAAGGTCGCCTGACTTTTTTGTTCTTTCTAACTTTGCGAAGCTTTTCTTCAAGCTCGGGTACAGTATCGTGCACTTCTTTTTCAAAGACTCGCTCTGAAGTTCTGGTGCTTGAGGATGAGTCATGCTTTATTTGGACTTTTATATCGCCTGGAAGTTCTAGCTCGTGAAAGTCAAAATAAGGAATCCATTGATTGGGGGATAGACGTTCACCATTTAATAAGATCCAATTACTAGAAGATATGTTGCAGATGTAGAATTGCCCATCTTCCAACTTTATACTTAGGTGTGCCCTGGAGACTGCTGGGTTTAAAACTCTAATGTCGTTATCCGATCCACGCCCTAAACTTACCTGTTGTTTGTCGGTCTCCACATCGATTAGAATTTTTTCTTTGTCTTCTAATTTGATCTTCATATCTTTTGTCCTAGCATGTAGATATTGTAAGGGATAAAGAGAAATTTTGGGAACAAAAGCAGTAAATTTACCTTAAAAAACGACAGGCCCTCTTTGCAGAGGGCCTGATAGATGTGCTTTTGATGTGTTTATAGGTGAGGCTTTGGCGAGAAAGGCTTCCATGCCAGGCGTGGTTATTCCTTTAAGATTGTTATTGTCCAATTTTTATATTCACTAATAAGATAGAGGCCTTCCTAGGCTGCCATCTGGCCTTGCTGAAGCTGGTTAAAAGATTGCTCAATCACATTTTGCTCTTTAACCATGATTTCTTCCGCAGCCAAATCTAGAATCGAGTCGATTAGAGTGGCCTGGTCAACTTTACACTCAGTAAAGAGGTTATTGGTGAGCGAGCACGATAGATAATTACTGCTGTGGGAATTCGTTATGCAAAAGTTGCAATTATCTATCGTGCAGGCCACAAAATTGCACCTTACAAACTTTGTGAAGTTAAAGTTGCAATTTATAAATTTGCAATCGATGAAAACGCAGTCCTCAAAGGCAGAAGCTTGAATTTCTGAATCTTTGAAGACTACATTCTCAAAGGTCACTCTTCTGTAACTTCCGCCTGAAATATATCCATTTTCTAGGTAAGCATCCTTAACAAGTTGGTTGCAAAGATTTACATAAGTACCAGTAATTAAAGCATTTTCTAGTTCAATTATTGTTGTTTCCATCTTTGCCTCCTCGGCGTCGTGTTCTGTAATGATTATTACATTTCTGACTTGTTGCGTCAAGCAATTTGATTGCACTGTGCAATAAAATTGCAAGATGATTTGCAATTTTAGGCATTTACATGCCCAAAAAAACTAAACTTGCAACCAAGAATGCCGATATGCAACATGATCCATATAGAAAGGAGGGTCCCATGATTAGATTTAACCCTGAATACACCGACATGTTCTTAGGAGTCGTTAGAAAGTACATGCAACTCAGAGGAGGTCTTTCCCAAAAAGAATTGGCCGAAATGGTTGATATTGGCATTTCTACTATGTCCAGGTTTCTAAATCAAAAAACCAAAGAACTGGATCCTCAGTTGATTGCAAGTATGACTGCTAGGTTGAATATTCCTTTACACGAGATAATTGACTTCGTGGAAGAAGACTCTACTGAGATGTTTAAAAAATTGGTTGCTTTCTATAAAGCACAAGCAAGTGATGAGACTGAGCTCCATCAGGAAGAAAGTGAAATGGGTGCCATAGAAGAAGGCCTTGACGAAGATAATACAAAAACTAAGACTAAGGCTAATATCAAAGGTGTAAGTATGCCCTTCGGTGAAAGAAGAGCACAGAATACTTCAAATATGTCGATACGGGATAAGTTGAATAGGTTAAGTCCTAGGCAAAAAGGCTTTTTAACTGACTTCCTTGATCTTGACGTTGAAGGGAGGGATTTAATTGTTGATGTAGGAAATTCCCTATTTCGATATTTCAAACAAAGCAGTGCGGATTTTTAATGATGAAACTCTTTAGCATTCTTCTATTTATCTCGGGCTCAGCGATGAGTATGCCCAAAAGCTTTGAAATTTGGTTTCTCAGCCCTGATAAGAAGGAGGCTTTTTTACCGTCTAAGTTTCTAGAAAAAAAGATTGAGTTTAATAAGTCCGTTGCACAAGGAAAACTTCAGTGTCAGAGGATGGGTGAGCACTGCTTTGACCCCCAGGTTGGTCTATATAAGCTCGGGGATAAAGAAGAAGTTATTCGTGACTCCGACTATACTGTAGTTGATGAGCTTGAGGACCACTCCGATAAGAGGGTAGCGACAGGAAAAGCTATTGAAGAAAGTGTATGCGATGATAGCGGGCTCTTTTCTATGTTTTGCAATGGTAAGAGTTCAAAAGAAGTGAAAGCAGCCAAGTTTGAGATATGGGTTGATACGAGCTCAACCATGAAACAAGTAGATTTCGCTGGGTATGATGAGCAATGTAAAAGAGAAAGTTTCCTAAGGCTTATCATGACAAAGTGCTCATTTAACAAGCAGGCCAAAGTTTATATTTTTGATGAAACTAAAAAGCAATTAGGTAGTATGGATAGGGTGTGCCTAAATGCAGGGTTAAATAATGCCGATAGGATTATCAGGGATATAAAAATCTCAAAAACGCCACACTTAGTTATTATTACTGATATCTATGAGGCCAGTGAAAAGTTAATCAATTTCGTCGAAACTAGCACTGGTGGCAAAGTTCGAGGAATAGAGTCTCCTATGTATGCTTCAGATCTAAAAAAGCACGTGTCTCCACTTCAGAAAAAGTGCGCCAAATAAGAAATTATCCCATTTATAGATTAAAAATAGTGTAAATATTTAACCGTTAAGGTAATTGAATATTTATGAACAAATCACTTATACAATGGTCTTCCGAGGAGTTTTCCGATCTTCCTTGGCGCTCAAACAGAACTTTATACAGAACCCTTGTTTCTGAAATTATGTTGCAGCAAACAACTGTTTCAACAGTTCTTAATCACTTTGAAAGATTCGTTTCCGAGTACCCAAGTCCAAAGCATGTTGCCTTGGCCAGTGAAGAACAGCTTACAATTAGTTGGAAAGGACTTGGTTACTATAGAAGGGCCAGAAATCTAAAGAAGGCCTGTGAGTATTTTTGCAAGAATTTCAATGGTGAGATTCCCCTTGATTATAATCTACTCATTGATGCTCCTGGTATTGGTGAATACACTGCGAATGCTTTATTAGCTATAGGAGCTGATAAAAAAGCCCTTGCACTTGATGCAAACCTGGAGAGAGTTCTTTCTAGGCTCTATGGTTTTAAAATGCAAAAAGGACCAAAACTTTTAAAACATTTGAAGTCTAAGTTTGAGAAAGGTGAAATTGCTAAAGAAATTGATGAGCTAGGAGCAAGAAAGCTCAATGAATCCCTGATGGATCTGGGACGAAACTGGTGCAAGGCCAATAAGGCCGCATGTGATATATGTCCACTTTTCTCTGGATGTATGGCAGCAAAGTCTGGGAGTCCATTGGAGATCCCCCAAAGGCCACCAAAGTCGGGAGCAAAAAGCTTTAACCTAACACTGCTTCGTCTGATTTGCTTTAAAGATGACTTGGTCTATGTTTATAAAAAAAGAGAAAATGAGTGGCTTTCAGGACAATACGAAATACCTACCTTTGTATTGAGTTCTGAGGATCAAACCTTAACACAGTATCCTCCTATCAAATTCTTTGAACATGATTTACTTCCGGAATATAAAACTTTGATTACCAAATATAAGATTACAAATAAGGTGATGATTGTTAATGAAGTCGAAATGAGGCAGCTCAATATCGATGTGTCTCAGTTTGAGCTCAGAAGACCTGACTCAAAATCAAATCTTTCGACAGCAACATTGAAAGCACTTAAAATTTTTACATAGCTTAAGTGTTTGAAACTATTGGTTAAAAAATTGTAAGTCCCATGTAAGTAGTTCGAAATTTAAGTTCAAGCTAATTTCCTTTTATTAATAAGGAGGAAGCGATGAACTTAAATGAATTTTTAACATTGTTTCAAACAAACTTGTATCTACTACGTAAAATTAAGAACTATAGTCAAAGAGAGATGTCCGCAAAGATCAATATCTCTTTCAGGACCTATCAGCGTCTTGAGTCTGGAGAGGCCGTTCCTTCTTTAATTGATATTTACAATCTTGCCAAAGAATTTAACCTGCGACCTGTGGATATTATTGATTTGTCCCATAAATCAATACCCTTGGTTGGCACAAGCTTGGAGGAAATAGAGGACCGATTTGGAAACTCAGACTATGATGCAGTTTCCTTTATTAAAGATTTTGAATATAAATATGCAAAAAATTTGGACCTAAAAAAGAACAATCTTATGAATGTAGGTTTTCAGAGCTTTGATAGGCCATTGCTGTTCTCAGATTTTAAACTCCTGATGGTGAATGAGCGTTTTAAAAAACATTTTGGTAAAACTAAATTAAACTTAGCTCCAGAAAAAATTCCATCTGAAAAGGATCTATGCTCGATAAGCTTTCTAAATAAAGTTATAAAGCTCCAGAAAAGTTATTTCTTATTTAGCTTTGATGGAGAGTGCAGAGACCCAGATGATCGTAGGTGGCAGGGGTTTGGTAAAATCTGCAAAGAGGGAGATTCAAACTATTTAATTCTTACGAGGTTGAACTAATTTGAATCACACGAGTTAAACCTAATTTCACTCAAATAGCCCATTTTCTTACTATTAAGTTCTACTTGAGATATTCTAAGTGAAGGGCCATTCTTATAGCTTCGCAGAATGGCCTGAATTGTTGTTTCGTTTTCGTAATTAGTGTATGTGTTGGTTAGATCGATATAAAACAGGCCAGTTATATCCAGGAAGAAAGTACTTTCTTTAGTTCTTTTTACTTTTAGAGGATCAAACTCTTTACTATTCGTTTCTGTTTCAATTCCATTTTGATTTAGATGAATTTGGAATAAGTTCTTTGGTGATGTTCCATAGCTAAGAATCATTCCCTCTGGGACTATTTCAAGGGACGCACAACTCATCTTCCCTTTGATAACTTGGCACTTAAGCTTAGTCTTACATGAGCTTGACTGCGCTGAGAGTCTTTCTTTTACAATACGATGTAGACCCTGACTTCTGAGTGGACTAATCGTAGCTTTATTTAAAACCCTATCTGCCAATAAAATAGATTCCCAGTCAGCATATATAGGAATACTAAGACCTTTAGTCCGCAATTCAAATGCCTGTATCACTTCGCCTTTATAGAGAACTCCTGGTAAGATCGATGTCTCCTTTAATCCTGTGATGCACTCTTTTAAATCTACTTCATCAAATGAATCAAGATCAGCTTCTGGTTGATTGCAACCTCCATCACCTTGCTTTTTATCGCCTCCATCACCTTGCTTTTTATCGCCTCCATCACCTTGCTTTTTATCGCCTCCATCACCTTGCTTTTTATCGCC
>CATMLK010000052.1:0-21000 GCA_950070535.1 uncultured Bacteriovoracaceae bacterium
TATCGGAAGACACAATGCCATCCAATTCTTTGAGTGCGATGTTAGTTCTACGTGCCGGTACAAAAACTTTGGCTCCAGCTTCAACTAAGGCACGACTCGTTTCAAGGCCAATGCCGGAGTAACCACCAGTAACCAAAGCGGTTTTACCGTTCAGGTCGATATTTGACATTACTTCTGAAGGTTCGCTTTTAGCTCCAAAACCTGAACTAAGAGGTTTTTGTTGATTTGAAATCATAGTGCTGTACATACTATCAAAAATGTTGAAAAAGAACTTTAATACAAACTTACAAGAGAAAAGAACTTGAAAACTGATACTGTCATTATCGGAGCGGGTGTTGTGGGCCTTGCCATAGCAAGAGAAATTGGAAGAAAAGGTCATGAGGTAATTATTCTTGAAAAGCACTCTCGGGCTGGTGAAGAAACTTCTTCTCGGAATTCAGGTGTTATTCATTCGGGGATCTATTATCCAACTGGATCTAAAAAAGCAATCCTGTGTGTAGAAGGTAATAATTTATTATACGAATACGCTCAGAAAAGGAATATTGCACACAGGAACACAGGGAAAATAGTCGTCGCTACAACTGCTGAAGAAATAAACAGATTGGAATTATTATTTCAGAGGGGAACTGATAATAATGTTAAAGGTCTCAAGCTTTTAACAAAAAACGATGTTGTCAAACTACAAGCAGAGATCAAAGCAGAACAGGCTTTGTATTGTCCCAGTTCTGGAATTATTGACGCAGCTGCATTAGTTCAAAGTCTTGAAGCAGAACTGCAAGAGCAAGGGATAATCACAGCCTTTAATTCAACGGTAGAACAAATAGAAGTTAAAAGTTCTTCTGGGTTTACGGTCAAAGTAAGTACAGAAGAAAGTTTTTCTATTGAAGCTGAAAAAGTCATTAATTCAGCTGGCTTAAATGCAGTTCACCTAGCCAGCAAAATTAAAGGGATTCCAGAAGGAGTCATTCCCAAAGCCTATTTTGCAAAAGGACACTATTTCCAGCTAAGCGGAAAACACCCCTTTAATGACTACTTGGTTTACCCGTTGAATGACAGAGATGGTCTAGGGGTACATGTAAGTGTCGATATCAGTGGAAAAGCAAGATTCGGACCAGATGTCACATGGGTAAAAGAATTAGATTATAGCTTTAATGAATCTCTCAAAGACAAGTTTGTTGAAGCTATACAATCTTATTGGCCTGCTTTAAATCCTGATAAATTGCTACCGGATTACACTGGCATTAGGCCAAAGATCTACGGTCCAGAAGATGAGCCTGCAGATTTTCTAATACAAACTTCCAAGGAGCATCAAGTAGAGGGTTTGGTGAACTTACTAGGCATAGAAAGCCCTGGATTAACTTGTTCCTTTTCCATAGCAAGAGAAGTTGTTAAAGCTTTATTTTAATTAAGACTGATAAAGGACTTGTATTCAGACATATCCCAATTGGGGTATCTCAGTTGGGCTAGGGCAAGAGTTTCGTCAGTCCAGAATGAATCCCCAGGAAGAGGGACTCCGAAACAACTCAGCTGGTCTGGAGAGGCGTGTTCAAAAATTTTATGCCAAGGTTTAGTAAAATGCCAGGGCCACGCCGTGTAGCCAATGGCATCGTTCCCGGCTTTCTTAAAACATGAAGTAACTGCGTAGCGATAACCTCCTGGGGCTGTAAGGTTAGTACCTCGATGAAAGACGTCTATTCCATAAGCCAACAAAGTTCCAGCGGGTCCTGCGGCACTGCGTTCAAAACTTCTTAATTCTTTCTGATGCGAAAGGTCTTCTCGGTGCTTGAGAAATCGCTTGAGGCCATCAAAATTTTTACTGTCGCTACGATTGACGTAGTGAGTAGGGCCGTGGGCTTCGGTGACGTCTGTAAAATAAATAATAAAGGCAATGGAATTAAAGCATTCATCTTCAGAAGGTACGGTGAGTGTGTGATTGCCAAAATCACAATGAAAAGCCTGATCAAAGTCTGCTTCGCCAGTGAATTTAGCCCAAGCCTGAGCTTGATACAGTTTAACGTCTTCCGTATTCAGAGCCGATCGAGCAAAGACGATTAACGCTGGATGTACTGCTATGAGATTGAGAGCATGAGAACAATCAAAGGGTATGTTTTCAAAGTTTCTGAATTGCTCCATAGTGGTTTTGCCCATCTTCTTACCCGAGAGTTGCAAGGGCAGCTTATTGCCTACTTCACCTAGTCGCTTTTTTTTAAGAGCTTCGGCTTCAACTTTTCGATCAGGAAAAATAATGTCAAAGTCTGCTATCACCTCAGCTATTTCCTCCTTTTCAAAGAACTCGGGAACGACGACGGCACCTTCTCGACGCCAAGTCTCTACATGTTCACTGGTATATCTTTTTTCCATAAAAATTCCTTTATTCCTTTATGGCGGCTTGAATTTCTTCGTTTATGTCTTTAATCCAAGCGCTGACAGTATCATAAAAAACAAAAGGTATAAGCGCATGGATTAAGGCTATCAAAGCCAGGAAAATTAAAATTATGGATAAGCTGAAGGCTTTAACACCATGTTGAATATAATTCTGTTTTGCTTCATTCAGGTGATTGAAATTAATCATCTTAAAGTCCCTCCAGTCTAATGCTGTTAAGAATCTTCCATTCTATATTTGTTGGATCAAAAGAAACCAAGTAAAAGGTATCAACCACAAAATTGCCTTCTAAATTAGGCAGTTCTTTTAATAGGCTTTGTTTTTTTTCGTGGGCTTCTTTTCCATAATAAAGACTTAAGTGGGGCATAAACTCTAGATTTTCTGTGTTAAGAATGTCACAAATTTTGACTCTAACTCTTTTCAGCTCTTCATTAAGTTCGACAGCCACGTAGAAAGCCTGAAAAAAGTAATCCTTCATTCCATAGCCTTTAAAAAATACCTTAAATGGTGAAAAGCTTTTACTGAGTCCTAGTTCTACGTTTTTGATTTCAGAAGGATTTAAATTAAACGCACCGGCCAAAGTCATGTGTAAAGGAAATTTAGGACCATTTAGGTGTGTGTTTATTTCTTTTTTGGTGCTTAAAATCAAAGGCACTTCTTCCTTTTTTGGCATTGCCCAGAGAGTTAATAAGGACTCTTGTTGTGATTTTTGTTTGGTGACTCTCTTTGTTGTCATGATTAAGTCCTTCTTGGAAATATACGAATCATCAAGCTAAAAATACGACGTATATCAACCCTAATGAGATAAGTATTCTTTTCACGAACAGTATCTTAGTGATTCCACCATGCCTGATCGGAAAAAGCTCGCATGTCTATTTCATGACTCCATGAAGACCTATGCTGTTGGGCCAAGTGAAAATAGGTATCAGCTATTTCAGCTGGGAGTAGCAGACCGTCATGCTCCATGCCCCGAGTTTTTCTCAATTCTTGATATCTTTCAGGACCGAGCATCTTTCCAAGAGTATCGGGTGCATCGACAGCTCCGTCGATAATGATGTGGGCTACGTGGATGCCTTTGGCAGAAAACTCTGCGTTCAAAGATTGGCATAACATGCGTCTTCCCCCCATAGCCGCTGCGTGTGAATGCTGATTGCCATTGCCACGCATGGCTGCAGTAGCAGAGGTGACCAAGATGGTGCCTTTGCCTCTGGCTTCCATCAACGGGCAAATCACCTGCGCAGTTCTAAACAGTCCAAAAGTAGCCATACGCCAAGCCCATTCAAATTCCTTATAACTGGTTTCTTCGAGCGATTTCATACCCGTTTGAGCTCCTAAGTTATAGACGACAACTTCAATGGGCCCAATATCAGCTTCAATGGAAGTTATCATCTTTTCAATGCTGTTGTCTTCTACGGCGTTTAACAAGAAACCTGAGGCAGATCCCCCCGCTTCCTCAATTCCCTTGACAAGCCGATTCAGGCCTTCTTCATCACTGCGTCGGCACAAACAAGCGTGATAGCCTTCTTTCGCGAAACGGCCTGCAACGGTTCCACCAATACCTGCTCCTGCTCCTATTACTAAACAAACTGGTTTCATGATTATCCTCTCCTAGTTAAAATCATATAATAAATTAGCAGGACATACAGAAAAATGAAAGTACCCACCATTGATCTCCAAAAACCAGACTCGGGTCAACTAAAGAATTTGGATGCCGCTTGTCGTGATCATGGCTTTTTCTTAATAAAAAACCATGGCATAAGAGATGCGATAAGTGAGATGTGGGATGCTTCGAACTGGTTCTTTAATCAGACTCGGGGTGACAAATTAAGCATTATTAGAACTGAAGAAAAACCCCTAGGCTTTTACGACCGAGAATTAACGAAACGCATGCGCGATCTGAAAGAAGTTTTTGATTTCATAGAGCCTAGGCCTGGCAAGGAAGACATCAATCAGTGGCCTGAAGACAAGGGTTTCAAAGAAGCCATGGAGAGTTTTTTTCAGGCAGCTTCAAAAATAGCTGAAAAGACTCTTGAGCTAGTGTTTAAAGCCTTGGTTACGGATTTGAATTCTATTAATGCCCCAATTGGTGATGCTCATACCAGTACGGTAAGATTGAACTATTATCCGGTGGGTGATCCTCTCTCCACAAAGGAACAAGATGAAGTTAATAAACTTGGAGATATGGCACTGCATCACCATACTGACCCGAACATACTCACGCTTCTTTTACAGGACATGACCGGGGGTCTGCAAACAAAATCAAGTGAAGAAGGCTGGATTGATGTGCCGCCCGAAGAAGATACCATCGTAGTGAATCTAGGCGATACAATGCAGGTATGGACCAACGATCAATACGTAGCAGCCATGCATCGAGTTGTTCCTCGTACAACAACAGATCGTTACAGTACTCCTTACTTTTACAATCCTTTACGCGAGGCAATCCTCGAACCTATCAGTGGACTTTCAGAAGGAGAACCCAAGTACAGACCTTTTGCTTGGAAGGACTATATTCGTGCACGAGTTGAAGATAACTATGCTGATCTTGGCGAAGACGACATCCAAATAGAACGATTCCGCATCGCTTAAGAGTTTTTAATCATTGACTGAATGAAAAGGACTTCAGAATCATCAAAGGCTGAACCATCAGTTCTGAATATGTCATGAAACCAAATTTCGGGTTCTGGGATAGGGTCTTCAAGAGTTAGGAATTTTTTTTCTTGCTTCAATTTTTGTAGATCTGCAATCGTTGACCACCCAAAATGGGTTTGACTTTTACCTGCCACCAGGCCCCAGTTGTAACAGCCCACTTCATATTTTTTAAATATAGGTAAGCTAAATTCAAAAGTTGTGCCGAACTCTCTGGCCATATATTCGGTGCAAATCATAGGGCGGTTAAGTTTTAGATGGTTCTTGATGACTTGTTCTAATTTTGTCCCTTCATAACAATGAAAAGTTATAACATCCGAGTTAACTCTATTGAGTTCAATAATCCCATCACTTCCAGATCCATCCAGACAAGCTGTCAGAGGTTGAGAGGGTCGGACCTCATGGGACCACTCCCACGCCAACTTCAGCAGAGTAAGGGATTGTGTTCCAACACCAAACTGGCCCGGTTCATTGTAAATATCCCACATCAATATTCTTTGATCCTCTGAAAACTTGGTTAAGACACCCTGTACAAAATCTTTTAGACGAATTAGTTCTTCTCCAGCCTTTTCTGAATGCACCGCATGCACCAGTTCAACTCCAGGGCTTTGCTTCCATCCGGAGTTGTGAACTCCAATCACGGGCAGGGGCTGTTTACCTGTCTTTGGATAAGGTCTGTGACAGTCATCAAATAAAACCAAGATAGGTCTGATGGAGTATTTGTTGCAGATATTTAGAAAGTTATCCAAACGAACGCAGAATCTTTTTGGGTCATGGCTCCACAGTAGGTCGTGAAGATAAACCCTCAAGCTGTTAAAACCTAAACTTCTGGCCCATCCGACCTCTCTTTCTATAGTCTCTTTATCATAGGTTTCTTGTTGAAACATTTCTAACTGGTTGATGGCACTGCTGGGCAAAAAGTTACAGCCTACTAACCAAGGTTGGTCAACATACCAAGCTTTTGCTTGTTGCTTACTCCACCTAGTCAATGTTCAACTGAGAGTTTAATTTATAACTGCTAGAGTTAATCCATCTCCAATCGGGACCATAGATACAGATACTCTTTTATCATTGGCGATAAATTCATTTAGTTTTCTAATAGCCTTGGTGTCATCATCATTTCTTTCGGAATCAATTACTGATCCACCCCACAAAACATTATCTATCGCTATTAATCCTCCTTTTCGGACCAGTCTTATACATTGTTCATAGTAGGCTGGATAATTTGCTTTATCGGCATCTATAAATGCAAAATCAAAAGAACCTTCTTGACCTTCAGCGAGTAAAGCATCCAAGCTTTCAAGTGCTGGGCCGAGCTTTAAACTAATCTTATGTGCAACTCCAGCTTGTTCCCACTTTTCCTTGCCCATAGATGTCCACTCTTTAGAAATATCGCAAGCAATAACTTCTCCATCTTCGGGCAGAGCTAATGCAACAGCCAATGCACTGTAGCCGGTAAAGGTGCCTATCTCAATTGTTCTCTTTGCTGACATTAATCTAATTAAGTTTCCCATTAATGCCCCTTGTTCTGGACATATCTGCATCATGGATTGTGGTAATTTGGCAGTTTCAAGTCTCAATTCTTTAAGAGCTGGATGTTCTGAAATCCCTTTTTCCCAAAGATAATCACGTAAGTTAGTTGTGTAATTTAAAATTCCTGTAGACATATTTACTCCTCGACCCTAAATATAACAAAATCATATTCCTTTTAGGAATCCTATCTCCTCAATCAACCAAAATAAAAAAGATTGGTGGTATTATGGTATTTTCATTTTTTTGGAGATAGATATGACCTATGCACCTGATAATCGTGCTTTCTATGATGCTGATAGCCATGTGATGGAATTACCCAATTTCATCATAGACTATGCTGACGAAAAATTTAAAGACCTGATACCCCCTGTTAGCTATCAAGCAAGCCTTGTCACAGATGAAGAAGTAGAAGAGATTCTTGCAAATGGAGGTAAACACACTAAAGAGCACATAGAAACTCAAATTGCTTTAGGAGATAATTTAATTGCAGAGTCTAAAGAAATCCAAGCACTTGGTGCTTTTGATAGGACAGATCGAAGCAAGGCTTTGGACATGCTAGGGTTTAAGAAGCAATTAGTATTTTCAACTCATAGCGTGGTTACACCTTTTAGAGATGTGAGGGGTAAGGCCAAATATGTTGAAAAGTTAGTTCCTAAAATAAGTCCTGAGTTGAGATATGGAGCAACTAGAGCACACAATCGAGCTATGTCAGATTTTTGTTCACAAGATTCAAGGTTAATGGGTGTGGGCGTAGTCCCGCTCCATGAACCAGATCTTGCTATGGAAGAGCTTGATTTAGCTATCAAATCAGGTCTGGAAGCTATATGGATCCCGCATTATGCTAGTGGAGATCGATCACCTGGCCATATTGAATTAAATCCTTTTTGGGAAAGGTTAGAAAGTAACAATATTCCTTTTCTTTTGCATGTAGGCGGCTCACCCCTTCAATTGGATAGAAGTTGGAATAACAATGGGAAGCCACCAAGCAAAGATTGGATGGGTGGTGGAGAAAATGTACGGGCAAAAGATATGGTAGTTATGCACCAAGGACCTGAAACATTTATTTCTATGATGGTATTAGATGGAGTGTTTGAAAGATATCCAAACTTAAGAGGAGCAAGTGTTGAGTTAGGAGCAGGATGGGTACCTGAAATGTTGGAACGATTGGATTGGGTAGTCAAAAGTTGGAAAAAAGTTGATAAAAACTTAGATGACATTTCAAGAAAACCTTCTGAGCAATTAACTCAACAAATGGCTTTTACACCGTATGTTTTTGAGAATATAGGAAATTTGATTGATAATTCAAATCCTAATCTGTACCTCTTTTCAAGTGATTACCCCCATGTGGAGGGAGGCCGGGATCCCATTGGAAGATTTGAAAGCTCTTTAGGAGATCGAGCAGAAGATATCAAAAATCTTTTTTACACAGAGAATTTTTTAAGGATTTTTCCCGAAGCTAGAGTCTAGTCAAAGACATTTATGGCGCACTACGTCATTGCCCAAATAGAAATAATTGATCGAGCCGAGTATGCAAAATATGAAGCTGGCTTTATGGATATCTTTTTAACTTACAAAGGTAAGATATTAAGTGTGGAAGAAAATGAGCATTTATTAGAAGGTCAGTGGCCATTTACAAGGACAGTACTGATCGAATTTCCTTCTCAAGAAGATGCGTTAGATTGGTATAAATCTGAAGAATATCAGACTTTAGCTAAACATCGGTTTTCCGCCAGCACTGCCAATATTATTATTGTTAGTGGGTTAGATTAGATATGAAAAATCTCTACTCAGTCTTGAGGCTTATAAGTAAGGATTGGCATTCTAGACCTTGGTGGATGAACCTGACATTTTACTTTTGCTTATACATGACTTTTATTTACTTACCTTTTGATTTATTTTTGAAACCAGTAGACGGAGATGAAGAAATCTGGTTTGGCTTCACTTTAACTGGATGGTGGGCAAAAGCTACCGAACCTTTGCATTGGTTAATTTATGGATTGGGAGCTTATGGTTTTTGGCGAATGAAGACTTGGATGTGGCCATGGGCCAGTGTTTACGTGGCTCAAATTGTTATCGCAATGTTCGTTTGGAATATTTTGAATGACATGGGCAGTTTGATGTCTGCATTTATTTCCGCTTTAATTTTTTCTATGCCAATGATCGCTTTGTGGCGTTCAAGACAGAAATTTATCAACTAAATAGAAACTCTTTAAAGAAGCTCAAATAAAATTACCTACTTAACCTTCTTTTAAGACGCCCTCTAACAAAACACTTGCTGTCATATTAACCTCCTTCTAGATATCATTATTATAATGTTAATTCTTGATTAACTTATTATGAAAAGATTCCTTTTCTATACACTTTTACTAATACTGATTGTTGTTTCAGCTACTCAATTCACACTACCCAGTAGACAAAGCACAAACCAGGATTTCGATGATCCTAACTATGTAGAATTTAAGTCTGGTGTTCGCCGATTACGCGATGGTACTGTTGAAGTCTCCAGTCTAGTAAACATGCCAGATGTCACATCAAATATGTTCCGATGGTGGTTTTCAGATTATCTGCAAACTACTGAACATTATAAAATGTGGCATCCTGAAGATCATGTGTGGATGGATTGGGAACACAAAAAAACGGGTGAAATTGTTGGCTCCCATCACCTTGTACATGAGTACATTGGAGGTCAAATGAGTAAACTTCGGATCCAGTTCGCATGGCCTCAGGAGATCCTTGGCTTTGATCCTAGTGACGAGAACACTGTTGTACTCTGTGCTAAAGTTGGCGAACTTGACTCTAGCTTGAACATTGCTGAGATGTGCCATGTTGCCCGGAATATGCCTTGGGGTTCAGAACTTCGTTCTCGCTTTTGGCTGGGTGTGGTTTCGGATCGAGAGGCTGCTGATTGGCAGAATTTTTTACTTTCCTTTGTTGCTAATAACCCAATTACTCGACGGTTCACAGTGTCTGAGGCTGAGGGGCTTGCTTTACAAAAACACTGTATCGAAGAAATGAGCTACCTTGCAGACATACTTCCGGTCATCTATAAAGAAGATTAATCCATGAATTAACATAAAATCAAAAGAGGTTTTAGAAATGTTGTTATCACAATTTCCAAGAATACATTTAGCTCACCTTCCTACACCCTTGGAATTCCTACCTCGACTAAGTAAACATCTAGGCGGGCCAAATATTTATGTGAAAAGGGATGATTGTACTGGTTTAGGTACAGGAGGTAATAAGACGCGTAAGCTTGAATTTTTGATAGCAGATGCGATAGAAAAGAAAGCCACTTCAATTATTACCCCAGGAGCAATTCAATCTAACCATGCTCGTCAGACTGCCGCCGCTGCTTGTAAAATTGGAATGAAGTGCGAATTGGTTTTTGAAAAAAGAACCGATAATCCAACTGAACTTTATCTTAATTCCGGCAATGTATTTTTAGATTATCTATTCGGCGCAAAAATTCGAGTAGTTGATAAAGGTTCAGATATGGAAGCTGAGATGCAAAAGGTTGCAGAAGAACTCAGAAACAAGGGAGAGGTGCCTTACATCATCCCTGTAGGGGGGTCCAATCCTGTGGGCGAGCTGGGCTACGTGGATTGTGCACTCGAAATTATTAAACAAACGAACGAACGTGATTTAGTTATTCACCATATTATTCATGCCACTGGTAGTGGTGGAACACAATCAGGACTTATTTGTGGTTTAAAAGCTATGAAGAGTGAGATTCCATTGCTTGGTATCAGCGTTAGTGCACTGAAGTCAGATCAAGAAGAAAAAGTGTTTAACTTGGCTTGCAATACTTCTGAATACTTGGGGTTATCCGGTATTATTAAACGCGAACATATTGTTGCCAACAGTGATTATGTTGGCAAGGGATACGGAATGCCTACTAAAGAGATGAATGATGCCCTTATTATGCTTGCTCGTCTTGAAGGAATGTTATTCGATCCAGTCTATACTGGCAAAGCGTTAGCAGGCATGATCAGTTTGATATCTGATAATTATTTTAATAACGATGAAAACATTCTCTTCATTCATACTGGAGGAACTGCAGGTCTTTTTGCCTACCAAGATCAACTAAATATAGGAAAAAAGGATTAAAGCTTGATGCCCCCTATAGGACTCGAACCTAAGAGTTTTTTTTAATCTTGTATCCGACTACTTAAGTTATACCTTCTTAAAAAGTTAACGAGAAAACTACTTAAAAGGTTCTGTCTTTTCAGTTCAATATCTAAATTAAATTATTTAATCATCCATCCAGTGCTTATGAGAGTAACTTTTGGGCTTGATCAAAACTCCACCATTACTTAATAATCAATAAGTTTTTATAAATTATTAGAATATTTTTTTAATTCTGATTAATAAGTTTAAAATGTGTTTTAAATTTAATTTAATGTAGGAGTAAATTGCATATGGCTAAAGATAGCGAAAGCAAATGCCCTGTTTTAGGAAGATCTCTACACACCCTAGGTTCAAGATCAAACCAGCACTGGTGGCCAAACCAATTGAACTTAAATATTCTTCACCAACACGATAAAAAGTCTAATCCCATGGGCGAAGATTTTGATTATCGAGAAGAGTTTAAAAAACTTGACTATGATGCTCTAAAGAAAGATCTAAACGATCTTATGACAGACTCACAGGATTGGTGGCCTGCTGACTATGGACATTATGGTCCTTTCTTTATTCGTATGACTTGGCACGCCGCAGGCACGTATAGAATTGGCGATGGTCGTGGCGGTGGCGGTACTGGTGCACAGCGTTTTGGTCCTCTTAACAGTTGGCCAGATAATGGCAACTTGGATAAAGCACGTCGACTCCTTTGGCCTATTAAACAAAAGCATGGTAAGAAGATTAGCTGGGCAGACTTGTTGATTCTAGCAGGTAATGTAGCTATTGAATCAATGGGTGGTAAGACCTTTGGTTTCGGTGGCGGACGTCCAGATATTTGGGCACCAGAAGAAGATATCTACTGGGGTATAGAAGACGAATGGCTCGGCAAAAAACGCTATACGGGTGAACGTGATCTTGAAAATCCACTTGGCGCAGTGCAGATGGGTTTAATTTATGTTAATCCAGAGGGTCCAGACGGTAATCCAGATCCACTTGCAAGTGCAAAAGACATTCGCGAAACATTTCGTCGTATGGCAATGAATGACGAAGAAACTGTTGCTCTTACTGCAGGCGGACACACCTTTGGTAAGGCACACGGTGCAGGCGATGATGCTCTTGTTGGCGCTGAACCAGAAGAAGCCCCAGTTGAACAAATGGGACTGGGTTGGAAAAATGCGCACGGTTCAGGTAAAGGACGTGACAGTATTACAAGTGGCATCGAAGGTGCCTGGACTGCTAATCCTACTCAATGGGACAACGGCTATTTTGATCTCCTGTTAGGATACGAATGGGAACTAGTTAAGAGCCCTGCAGGCGCACACCAATGGCATGCTGTAAATCCTAAAGAAGAAGATCTTGCACCAGATGCAGAAGATGCTTCAATCCGGGTACCAACTATGATGACAACAGCAGATATGGCGATGCGTGAAGATCCAATCTACAAAGAGATCTCAAAACGTTTCCATGAGAATCCAGACGAGTTTGCAGATGCATTTGCTCGTGCGTGGTTTAAACTACTGCATCGTGATATGGGTCCTCTCACGCGTTATATGGGTCCGGAAGTTCCTGAAGAAGAACTTATTTGGCAAGATCCTGTTCCAGCAGGCAACACTGACTATGATGTAGATGCTGTTAAGGCACGTATCGCAGAGAGTGGATTGACTGTTCAAGAGATGGTAGAAACTGCTTGGGCAAGTGCATCAACATTCCGTGGTTCTGATATGCGTGGCGGTGCAAATGGTGCTCGCATTCGTCTGGCTCCACAGAAAGATTGGGAAGCAAACAAACCAGAGCAACTTGCTCGTGTATTAGGTGTGCTTGAAGGTATTGCTGCAGACGCTAGTGCGTCAGTAGCAGATGTTATTGTGCTTGCTGGTAATGTTGGCCTTGAGCAAGCCTCCGGTACAAGTGTTCCATTTACTCCAGGTCGTGGAGATGCTACACAAGAACAAACTGATATAGAATCATTTGCCGTTCTTGAACCTATTACTGATGGTTTCCGCAACTATCAAAAGACAGAGTCTATAGTTAGCCCAGAAGAAATGATGCTTGACAAGGCTCAACTACTTGGACTTACAGCATCAGAAATGACAGTGCTTGTAGGTGGTATGCGAACCCTAGGTATCAGTGCCGATGGTCACGGTGTATTCACTGATACACCAGGCAAGTTAACCAACGACTTCTTTACCAATCTCCTTGACATGAAAGTAGAATGGAAGCCAACCGGTAACAATTCCTATGAAGCAACTGATCGTTCTTCAGGTGAAACGGTAAGAACTGCTACACGAGTTGATCTTGTTTTTGGTTCTAACTCCCAGCTTCGAGCTATCTCTGAAGTCTACGGATGTGAAGATTCAAAAGAGAAGTTCTCGAAAGACTTTGTTGCTGCATGGAATAAGGTAATGAATCTTGACCTTTTTTGATCTCGAGACTTAAGAAGATCTAAAAATGGCGGAGCTGGTTCTAATTTTTAACCAGAAGCTCCAGGATTCATTATCGATCAAGGGTCAATCTTTTCTTTCCTTTAGCCATCGCAATTTGAAGATGAAAGAAAAAAGAAGGAGGTATAAAATAAAGTTCCTATTTAGAGGAAAATAAAATCATCGAGGAACTAATTGACATCATTAAGATAGAAGAAAAGGCGTATATACAAAAAACATCACCAATAATTTTAATTGGTGGTGTGGGCAGAATACTTTGGCTTCTTTCTACAGAATCTAATTCAAAGCAATTTAATCCTATTATTAAAGAACTTTCGATTTTTAATTTAGAGAAGACATGACTGGATGTTTAGAACACTATGATGTAATTGTTATTGGTTCAGGACCCGGGGGTTATGTTTCTGCTATACGTTGTTCTCAATTAGGCTTAAAAACATTATGTATTGAGAGATGTGGAGATAGTGATAAGCCAATACTTGGAGGCACTTGTCTTAACGTTGGATGTATACCGTCTAAAGCACTTTTAGATAGTAGTTATAAATTCTTTCAAGCTGAGAAAGAACTTAAGTTTCACGGGATACTTATGGAAAAACTTTCTGTTGACGTAATAGAGATGCAGAAAAGAAAGGAGAAAATTGTATTAGCTCTGACCAAAGGGGTGCAGGGTCTATTTAAATTAAACCATGTCGATTCAATACAAGGAGAAGCTTTGGTTGAAGGAGTTGGTAAAGTTTCAGTGATGAAACCTGATAATTCTAAGGTTGATTTAACAGCAGACTATATAATTATCGCCACTGGTTCTCGACCAATAGAGTTACCAAGTATTTCATTTGATCAAAAATCAGTTCTCACTTCAACAGAAGCATTAAACCTTCAAAAGGTTCCAGAAAGGTTAGCAGTAATAGGAGCAGGAGCAATCGGTTTAGAAATAGGAAGTATTTGGTCTCGATTAGGTTCAGAGGTTGAAATTCTAGAAACTTTAAAAGATTTTTTACCTTCTGCCGATAAGCAAATATCTTCAGAGGCTTTAAAAATATTAACTAAACAAGGAATTACCATCAAATTGGCTGTAAATGTCCAAAGTGCTGAAATAACAAATGATGAGGTAACCGTTAAGTATGTTGATGAATCGGGAGAGCAAGAATTAATCGTTGATAAATTAATTGTAGCAGTGGGCAGAACACCGGCTATCCAAAATGTGCTAGGACAAAACTCTGGTGTTGAAATAGATGATAAAGGTTTTATTAAAGTTAATTCATCTTGTGAAACGAGCAAGGTAAATATTTACGCAATTGGAGATACGGTTTATGGACCTATGTTGGCTCACAAGGCGACAGAAGAAGGGATGATGGTAGCGGAAAATATTGCTGGAGAGTCTATTGAGATAGATTATGAAAGAATTCCTGCCGTCATTTACACACACCCAGAAATTGCTTGGGTAGGTTTGACCGAAGAGCAAGCTAATGATAATGGTCTAGAAATAAAGACTGGTTTTTTTCCTTTCTCCGCAAACGGAAGGGCATTAACATCAAGCGAAGGAATAGGATTTGTAAAAGTTATTGCTGATGCAAAGGATGATTCTATTCAAGGAATTCATGTTATCGGACCAGCTGCGGCAGATATTGTTCAACAAGGGGTGATAGCAATGAACCTTGAAAGTACCGCAGAAGATTTATCATTGACCATGTTTAGTCACCCAACTTTTTCAGAAGCTTTCCACGAAGCAGCTTTATTTATTAGGGGGAAAGCAATTCAAATCAGTAACAGAAAGAGATAAATTTACAAAAAAACTAATAATGTGATTAACAATTCTGATCAAGATCCCCTAGAAACCAAAGAGTGGCTTGAGGCTTTAGAGTCTACTATTGAAACTTCTGGAAAGGAAAGAGCGGGTTATCTATTATCCAGATTAGCTCAACAATTTTCTATTAAGGGAGGTAATCCTTCCTTTAACCTAACCACCCCCTTTAAAAATACTATTGATTATTTAGAAGAACCTAAACTGCCTGGAGATCTTTTTATAGAGAGAAATATTCGCTCTTATACAAGATGGAATGCCTTAGCTATGGTAATGAGAGCAAACCTAAAGGAGGGTGAACTAGGAGGTCATATATCAACTTTTATGTCCAGTGCAATGCTTTACGATGTTGGCTTTAATCATTTTTTTCATGCTCCATCAAAAGATCATCCTGGAGATCTTGTTTACTTTCAAGGTCACTCTTCACCAGGCATTTATGCACGCTCATTTTTAGAAGGTCGCCTTTCAGCTGATCAATTGGATAAATTTAGAATGGAAAGTGATGGGACTGGTCTTTCCTCTTATCCGCACCCATGGCTTATGCCAGATTATTGGCAATTCCCGACAGTGTCTATGGGATTAGGACCAATTACTGGCATTTATCAGGCATACATTCAAAAATATCTTCAATCAAGAAAGGTTATTAAAAAAAGTAACCAAAAAATATGGGTATTTGCCGGAGATGGGGAAATGGATGAACCCGAGTCATTGGGAGCAATATCAATGGCAGGCAGAGAAAAACTAGATAATTTAATAATGGTTATCAATTGCAACCTTCAGCGTCTAGATGGTCCGGTTAGAGGTAACAGTAAAATCATCCAAGAGCTGGAAGGGGTGTTTAGGGGAGCTGGTTGGAATGTAGTAAAGGTTATTTGGGGTAGACACTGGGACCCTATTTTGGCTAAAGATAAGAGTGGAAAGTTACAAAAATTAATGAATGAAGTGGTAGATGGAGAGATGCAAAATTTTAAAGCTAAAGGAGGTGCATATACTAGAAAACACTTCTTTGCTAAAGATCCCGAGGTACTTAAATTAGTAGAAGAGTTAAGCGATGATGAAATTTATAAATTAAATCGAGGAGGCCATGACCCTTATAAAGTTCACGCAGCTTACGATAAGGCAATCAAGACTAAAGAGCAACCAACAGTAATTTTAGCTCTTACTGTCAAGGGTTATGGTACAGGATCCATGGAGGCTGACAATACAACACACCAAGTTAAAAATTTAAGCCTAGACAATCTGAAGCAATTTAGAGATAGATTTAATTTACCGGTTTCTGATAAGGATTTACCCAATACCCCTTATGTGTCCTTCCCTGAAGGAAGTCCTGAGTTAGAGTACTTAAAAAAACAAAGAGCAAAGCTCGGAGGTTTCTTACCACAACGTAACCAGGATTTTAGAGCTATCAAAAAAATTTCTATAGAAAATTTTAAAGATGCTTTTGAGGGGACAGGAACTCGTCAAGTATCAACAACCATGGCTGTTGTAAGAATAATTACAAAACTTACTAAAGATTCTTTGCTAGGAAAAAAGGTGGTTCCTATAGTACCAGATGAGGCCAGAACTTTTGGTATGGAAGGTTTATTCAGACAGCTGGGTATTTATTCTTCACAAGGTCAGCTATACGAACCTGAAGATGCGGACCAAGTTATGTATTACCGAGAATCGAAAGAAGGTGTGATATTAGAAGAAGGTGTCACTGAAGCAGGGGCTTTTTCAGCCTGGTTAGCTCTTGCTACTGCTTACAGCAATTACGGAAAGTTGATGATACCTTTTTATCTTTTTTATTCCATGTTTGGTTTTCAAAGAATTATGGATTTAATTTGGGCAGCAGGTGATTCTCAAGCAAGAGGTTTTCTAATAGGTGCAACTTCAGGAAAAACTACTTTAAACGGAGAAGGACTCCAACATCAAGATGGTCACAGCCACCTTTTAGCTGCAACAATACCAAATTGCAAATCTTACGACCCTACTTATGCCTATGAACTAGCCATAATAATCGAGCATGGCATGAAGGTTATGTTCCAAAAAAAAGAAAAATGTTTTTTTTATATAACAACGATGAATGAGAATTACCCTCACCCAAAAATGCCATCAGGTGTAAAAAAAGGAATCATTAAAGGCATGTATCAAATTAAACAACAAAGACCTTCCAAGAGCCAAAAAGGTCTAGAAGTAGATTTACTAGGTAGTGGTGCAATTTTAAGAGAAGTAGAAGAAGCTGCATTGATTTTATCAGAGGAATATGGAGTAAAAGCAACCGTTTGGAGTGTAACAAGTTTTAATGAGCTGAAAAGAGAAGGCTCGGAAGTGGAAAGATGGAATAGGTTAAATCCCGAAAGAAAAGAAAAAGTTCCGTATGTATCATCCTTACTGTCTAAATCTTCTAATCCGGTTATAGCAGCCACAGACTACGTTAAATCTTACCCTGAACAAATAAGACCTTTCATAGATCAGCCTTATACGTGCTTGGGAACAGATGGTTTTGGGCGTAGTGATACCAGAGAAAATCTGCGTTCTTTTTTTGAGGTAGATAAATATCATATTGCTTACGCAGCACTTTATGCACTTTATAAAGATTCAAGGATAGAAAAAAAACAAGTTATAAAAGCTCTAAATAAATTTGATATTGACCAACAATCAAAAAATCCATCTACACGGTAAGTATCATTCATGAAAAAAGTTATTCAAACTTTACCGGATCTTGGAAAAATAGAAGAAGCAGAAGTAATAGAGATTTGTGTAACTCCTGGAGACTCAGTAGTACCTGAGCAAACTTTGATAGTTATAGAAACAGAAAAGGTTGTCGTTGATTTACCAGCAGAATACTCCGGCAGAATTACGTCCGTTTTAGTTAAGTTGGGCGATCTAATTGCTGAGGGAGATGCAATAGTTGAAATGGAGGTAGACGAAAAGTCTACTTCTTTGGAACAGAAAGAACTTGATTCATCTGAGACAATCAATCAAGTTGAAAAGCTAAAAGAAAAGTCACTTCCTCAAACCTCACTTATTACTCCAAAGAAAGAAAAGTCTATGACGAGTTCTCAAGATTATAGCAATACTCATGCCGGACCCTCAGTCAGGAAAATGGCTCGAGAATTTGGTCTAAACCTTGAAGATATCAATGGATCAGGTAAAAAGGGAAGGATCTTAGTAGACGACCTTAAAGAATATGTTAGAGCTTTTTTCTTAGGAAAGGTAGAGAGGGCACCAAAACCGATTGAGTATGATTTAAAAAAATTTGGAAACACAGAAACTACCTCTTTAGAAAAGGGCAGGGTAAAAGCTGCTTTTCGTCTTACAAAAAACTGGCAGCAGATTCCCCACGTTACAAATTTTGAAGAAATTGATATTACTGACCTTGAAATTATTTGGAAGAAAGAGAGAAAAAGATTGTCGGATAAGACAAAACTCTCAATCTTGCCGTATCTAATTCAAGCTAGTGTTGCATGTCTTAAAGAACTGCCCAAATTTAATTCGAGCCTGTCTTCTGATGGCAAAAATTTAATCCATCGTCAATATTACAATATTGGTATTGCTGTAGATACTCCCAAAGGTCTTGTTGTTCCTGTAGTTAAAGATGTAGACAAAAAGTCTATAGAGCAGTTGTCTGAGGAATTAAATAGGTTAGTGGAGAGCGCAAGAGGGGGCAGACTACCTTTTTCAAATTTGGATGGAGCTACTTTTACAATTTCAAGTTTAGGGCTTTTGGGAGGAACAGGATTTACTCCAATTATTGACCAACCACAAGTAGCTATTTTGGGAGTTTCTAGGATTTTAGATAGGCCAATTAAAGGAAAAAAAGCTCTAAGTTGGAAAAGATTTTTACCAGTGTCTTTATCTTATGACCACAGGGTAGTAAATGGCGCAGATGCAGGTTTATTTTTATCCATTTTTTCAACAGCTATAAATGAGAACTTTGCTAGCTGATTGAATATGAACGGACTTCTATTTTAACCTTTAAGAAAGTAGAGGTGCTTCATACATATGGGTAGAGGTGGTAGGTGGTCCTGCATGCCCTAAAGCAAGAAAAGGAGAGTGAGAACTCTATGGGAAAGTATTTTTAACTAAATGCTCGCCATATGCTCGCCAAAGAGAAAGGCTACCAAACCTCGAAGGCTTGAAAACCTTTAAAAACTTGGTACCCCCTGTAGGGTTCGAACCTACGACCAAAAGATTAAGATTAATATAAGAATTTCAATTTCAACTTAATATTGGGCTTCTGGAAGTTCTACTATCAGGCCATTAAGCTCTTCCGAGACTTCAATTTGACAGGCAAGCCTTGAAGTAGGTTTCAAGTTTTCAGAAAACTCAAGCATAGAACTTTCCATCTCTCTTCTTTCACCTACTTTAGATATCCATTCAGGATTAATAAACACATGGCAAGTAGCACAAGCACAATTACCACCGCAATCGGCATCTATACCGGGAACATTATTTGATACAGCTGCTTCCATGAGACTTTCACCTGCATAAGCGTTTACTTCATGGCTGTTACCATCATGCTCAATAAATACGACTTTGACCATAGAGTTATTTTAGAGTTCTTATTTTTTGTGCACTACGACAGGTACCTTGCTGTATCCCATAACAAAATTAGACAGAACGCGTTCTGGTTCCCCAGTCAACTCAATGCGATCAAACCGTTTAAGAATTTCTTCCCAAAGAATGCGCAATTGCATTTCTCCAACCCGGTTGCCCATACACCTGTGGATTCCAAAACCAAAAGAGAGGTGATGTCTTGCCTTGTTGCGATCAATAATAAATGCATCTGGATTCTCAATTACTTCCTCATCTCGGTTGCCAGAAACATACCACATAACTACTTTATCTCCCTTGTGTATTGTATGTCCCTTAAACTCGACGTCTTCTAGAGCTGTGCGTCGCATATGCCCGAGTGGGGTTTGGTAACGAATGATTTCAGAGACCATGTTAGGAATTAAAGAAGGGTCGGATTTTAGTTTGTCATATTCCTTTGGATTGCGATTAAGTTCTACTACACCCGCAGAAATTGAATTTCTAGTAGTATCATTTCCTCCAACAATTAGAAGAATTAGATTACCCAAGAATTCCATTGGATCATTAATCATATCTTTGGTTTCTTCTCCATGTGCGAATAATGATATGAAGTCAAACTTCCTAGGTTCGGCAGCACGTTCGTGCCAAAGCTTACTAAAATAGGCAAGGCATTCTTCTAAAACTCGTTGCCTTTCATTCATGTCTACTTCTATTCCGACAGTTTCAGAAGTTGTGGCAACATCAGACCAGTAAGGTAAGAGGTGCCGATCCTCGAAAGGAAAGTCGAATAACGTAGCTAGCATTTGAGTAGTAATTTCCTTAGAAACCAGTTCTACCCAGTTAAATTCTTCATTTATAGGAAGACTGTCAAGAATGTTACCAACTCTTTGTCTTATAAGTGCTTCAAGTTCAGATAGTTGTGTAGGTGCTACTGCTGGTTGAACTAATTTGCGTTGCACACCATGTTTTGGTTCATCCATTGCTATGAACATGGGTGTAACTAATTCAGGCTGAGCATCTCCAATAACTATATTTGTATCAGAAGAAAAGCGTTTGTGATCACTGTCTATGGCTACAATATCGTTAAACTTTGTAATCGACCAAAAAGGTCCAAATTGGCTTTCTTGACAAAAGTGAACAGGAGATTCTTGCCTTAGTCGTCGAAAATATTCTCCGTGCTGGTTGCTCTGAAAAATTTCAGCTTTAGAGACGTCTAACGTCTCTAAAGGTAAACTCCAAGGATCAGGAATTACATTTTTTTCTTCAACATCGGTTTCTTCTTTCATTTAACTATCCTATTTTGGCTTACAGTCTCTAACTCTAATTTTAAGATATAGACTTATATTATCCTAATCCAATACCATGGAGTAGAGTTGAAGTGTGAATTAAATTCACATTCAAACTATCTTTGTTTCACAATTCATCAGAGAACTAACGACTTAATTCTTCGTCAACAAGTCTCTAAGAGACAACTCATAGTTCATTAATTAATTAAATACCTTCACCAAGAAACATAGATTATTTTTCTTTTGAAAGCCACGCTGACATTCTTCCGCCAAGTG
>CATMLK010000053.1:0-20565 GCA_950070535.1 uncultured Bacteriovoracaceae bacterium
ATTAAGGTCTAGAACCGCTTTCTTCCCGCCAGACTCAATCGTTAAGTCCCCCACAGTGCCTTCCAAAATCCACGTCACGGCAACATTGCTCGCCGAGCCTCCATTTACTTTCATAAGTGGGAGAAGTTCTATCTCTTGACCAACTTCTGCATCTATATTCTCAATAATTGCCGCCTCACTGGCCGTGCCTTGGGCAAGATAGAGCTTTTGGAAAAATGCACCTTCTCCAGAAACACTGCCTTTTCCTCCGCTGCACCCTGATGAAGCGACAAAAATACCTATAAGTATTAAAAATCTAAACATAAGGGAAATCTTAACACGATGTTCAAATTAAAGGAGATAGCTGCGAATTGAATTAAGATTTCCTAAATAAGTACTCTCCAAGTGCATCTTTTGCCAAAAATATTTGTCAGTGAGGATATATGCACCCAATTTTTAATCGTAAAGTTTAGGTGAGGCAGCTCCCTGAAAGAGAGCTACTTTGGATGGTTACGATTTAACTAATTCTTGTATTTTTCCAATGATCTTGTCGTCGTTTGGGGCAACATCGGGGAAAAATCTCTCAATAATGTTTCCGTTTTCATCTAATAGAAATTTTTCAAAGTTCCAGTGAATATCCTTATTCTCTCCAGTGATGAGGCCTTTGCTAGATAAAAGCTTTTCAAATTGACCACTTTCATTTCTTGTAGCATTTTCTTTGCCTTCAGTAAGTGCTTTATAAAAAGGGTGCTGCCCCTCCCCTTTAACCACAACCTTCTGTAGAATTGGGAACTTTACCCCAAAGTTAAGCTTGCAAAAGCTCTGAATTTCTTCGTTATTACCAGGCTCCTGCTCTAAGAATTCATTTGCGGGAAACCCCAATACCTCAAGACCCTTGTCATTGTATTTATCGTAAAGGGCCTGCAAAGCTTCGTATTGAGGTGTAAGGCCGCACTTGGATGCTGTGTTTACCACAAGGTATGCCTTGGCCGGGAAATCCTTTAGAGTTTTGGTTTCGCCTTTAGAGTTTTTAAACTCGATATCTTTTAACTTACTCATTGAACTTTCTCCTTATCTTTTTCGATAGATTTCATATCGATTACAAAACGATACTTAACATCGCCTTTTTCCATTCTTTCAAATGCTGTGTTTATCTCTTGCATATCAATCATTTCACATTCTGGGTAAATGTCGTGTTCGGCACAAAAATCAAGCACCTCCTGAGTTACTTCAATTCCTCCTATCACACTTGCAGCAACTCTTTTTCTTCCCCCAAGCAATAATCCGGAATGAAAACTAGGAATGTTGTCGATTGCACCCACAATAATAAGTGTGCCATCAATATCTAGAGTTTGAATGTAAGGTGATAGATCGTGAGCTACCGGCACAGTATCAATTATCACATCAAGGGACTTGGAGGCCTTCTTCATTTGGTCTTCATCCTTAGATATTACGACATGATTTGCACCAAGTTTTTTAGCTTCTTCAACCTTGCTATCACTTGTGGTAAAGACAGTAACCTCAGCTCCCATAGCACTGGCAAGTTTTACGGCCATATGCCCAAGGCCACCGAGACCTACAACTCCAACCTTGTCCCCTTTTTCAACTCCCCACTCTTTCAAAGGGGAGTAAGTTGTAACTCCTGCACAAAGGATTGGAGCTACTTTGGAAAGTTCCATTTTTTCAGGTACTTTTAAAACAAACTCTTCCCTCACAACAATTTTATCCGAATAACCACCATAGGTTATTTCCCCACTTATTCTGTCTTTACTGTTGTAAGTCTGAGTGGCCCCTTCTTCACAAAATTGCTCCTCTTTCGACTCGCATGGCGAGCAGTGCTGGCAACTATCAACTAAGCAGCCCACGGCCACCAGGTCACCTTTTTTATATTTTTTAACACTCTCACCAACACCAGTCACAACTCCAACAATTTCATGACCTGGAACCAAAGGGTAAATTGAGCCATGCCAATCATTTCTTGCTTGGTGAAGATCGGAATGGCAAACACCGCAATATTGAATGTCTATAGAAACATCATTCTCTCTAAGCTGCCTTCTTTCAAAGCTAAATGGTTTTAGTTCCGATTCTTTATTATAAGCTGCATATCCTATTGTTTTCATTGGGCTCCTTTTATTTTGCACACAAATCAATGTAACAAAACAGACAGATGCATTCAATACTTTGCATGCAAAATAAATAAAAATATAAGGATTATCCAGCACTTAGGGACAGTGCTGGAGGTGTTATTTGTCTTTGTTTAACTCAATACTGTCTTTGTTTATTATGATTGCTCTGTCTTTGTAGAGCATACCAACTGCGGCCTTAAAGGTCTTTTTGCTCATAGAGAACATTTCATAGATATCTTCAGGAGAGCTCTTATCTGTTAGGGCGACTTTACCACCCTCCTTTTTGATTATAAGGAGAACCTTATCCTTTGATTCAAAAAGATTTCTAGCGCCTTGAGGTTGAAGGGCAAGGTCGACTAATCCATCTTGACGTATCTTTTTTACGTACCCACGATAGCGCTTATCCAGTTGAACCTTTTCAAAGACTTCACTCTTATAAAGCATGCCGATGTATTTTTTATTGATAATTGACCTATAACCCAAATCACTCTCTTCCACAGGCACAATTTCAACTTTTGACTTCTCCTCAATATCAAACTCAGTGTTGAGGAGGTGCTTCCCTAGCTTTGTGGTACCGTAAATTCGATTAGTCCCTTCCTCTAAGCAAACTTTTACCAGTGCCCACTCATCCACTCTAAGCTTAACCTTTTGTTCATTTCCTGGAACCAGTAGGTCCTTTTCAAGCCCCCAGTCCAAAAATGCTCCAAACTCGGGAGCTTCTACAACCTGAAGACATGCATACTCTCCAACCTGTGCCTTGGGAATATCTTCACTTGCAAGCAATCTCTCTGTATTTGTATCAATGTAGACGAACACATCTAATTCTTCTCCTTTTTTATGCTCTTTCTTTGCATGTCTTAGAGGTAAAAAGATTGGTTCATCAGACTCTTGAGGTTTTAGTGAGTAACCATCACTGCCTTTTGAGTTAACAATAAGTTTATTTACTTTGCCAATTTGAAGCATGGAGTTCCTTTAACGTACATTAATTACATTAAAGCGTTGTATCCTTTTGCTCTCAATGTGCCCATTGAAACCTGTAAGGTTTACACGGAAAAACTGAATCAGTTAAGCTTCTGCTTATCTAAGGCCGGCAATACAACTTCAAATTCACTACCTAGGCCTTCCCCCTCGCTTCTTGCCATCACTTTTCCACCATAAACTTCAACGATCCCCCTAACAAGTGAGAGTCCAATCCCAAGCCCACCTCTCCCCTGGATAGCATCAGGATCAACTTGGGTAAAAATGGAAAAGATACTCTCTAGTTGCCCTTCTGGGATACCTAGTCCATTATCTTGCACTTTTACAATGATTTCACTGTTAAGTTTTCTAAGCTCCACTTCAATCCTGCCACCAGGATTAGTGTATTTGGCCGCATTATGTAGAAGGTTCGAGAACACTTGTGTTAGGCGAACTCGATCACCACAAAAGTATATGTCGCTGGAAGGAAGGTTCATTATAAGCTCATGACCTTTCTCTCTAACCAATCCTCTTACCGTTTCTTCCGATTCCATTAAAACTTCATTCATGCAAAGTTTTTCATTTATCAATGGTATTTTACCGCGAGCAATTCTTGCGATATCTAAAAGATCATCGATCATTCTTTGCATCTGTTGCAATTGTCGACTAATCGATTTATGAATTTTCTCCCTGGCCTGGTGGTCACTTTCCATTTGAAGCAACTCCACACCCGAAGCAATTGGGGAAAGTGGATTTTTTAACTCGTGTGCAAGTTGTGCCAAGAATTGGTTTTTTGAGTGATCAAGTTTTACCAGTCTCTCCACCTGCTTTCTCATCCCTCTTTGTTTTTCAACGAAGTAGGCGAGAAAAATTCGTTGAAAGTAATCTGCCATTTCAAGATCAAGTTTATTCCACTTCCTACAGCTACCGTGCAAAATCCTCTCATGCACAACAAAGTCTTTTCTTGGAGTCAGTCTCTCTCTTTTTGATTGTGGAGGACGCTCTTCCTGCATGTGCCCAACCCATGTTTGAATAATTTTTTGTTCCTTTCTAAACCATGAAATAAAGTATTCTCTTCCCTTAACTAGGGGTATATAAAGCATTCCAGACACTCTACTTTGACCTTCCTCATCCTCCAAGCTTGCTTCATTTGTATCCACAGGATCATCTGGAAAGTTCCCGGCCATTGAGAAGATAAACTTTTTAACCTCTGGTGCCTTGGGACAAGTTCCCAAGCATAAAGTTTCCGAGTCGGAGTGATACATAAATCCATCGGCATCCATGAGTTTTAAAACATGTTCTTCATACTCCTTGAAGGTTTCAACAATGTTTTTGTTCTTTAATATTCTTTCCAGCACATAATTGATTGCCTCATTTGCCTTCGCTCTTTTTTCCCTCCTAAGTGCTTCTTCATTCATTCTTAAATGCCAACTAAATAGTTGAGAAAGGTTTTCACACTGAATCCTAACATTTTGACTTATATACCTTGGAGTTTTGTTATGACACGCAACAACTCCCCACAAACGACCTTTAACAAGAAGAGAAATTGAAAGAGACGCCTTTACTCCAAGATTAGTTATATACTGCCTGTGGATTGGTGATAGTGATCGTATGTAAGAATGAGTTAAGTCTAGTGGTGAACGTTTGGAATCCTTCAAAAGAGGTAGAAGCCTAGAAGTGGGTTTATCGACATCTGGATCCATTCGAATCCAGTTTTTACGATACAGCTCCCTCGCCTGCTCTGGGATATCTTCTTTCGGGTAATGAATACCCAAGAATGATTCAATTCCAGGCTCCTTTGATTCGGAGATAACCACTCCAGAACCATCGGAAAGAAACTTATATACAAAGACCCTATCATAATTAGTTGTAAATTTTATTGTATTGGCAATTTCTTGAGATATATCTTTAACGGTCAATGCCTTGGAATTTTTCACTAAAACATTCAGCTCGTACATCTTTATAAAATGCTTGGCACAATACTCATGTTCAATGCTTCCAACAAACTCTATTTCTATAACTGAAAGTTTCCCACTTTGATAAACAACGCCACTAAATCGTGCTTTTCGGCTTTCTTTAAAGTGTATCTCAACAGGTAATTTTGTAGTTAGCTCTTTAACTCTTTGTATTGTTGCTCGCAAAAAAGAAACTTGACTCTCTTCAATAAGATTAAAGAAATTCGACCTATAAATATTTATCTCACCAAATATTTCATGGGTATTTTCACTTAGGACTTCCACTTCCCCTGCCTCATTTAAGGCAAAAAGATAGCCAAAACTTTGGACCGATTCAGGTATGTGTATTGGCTCTTCTTCACAATGGTCAAAGTCAAGCTTATCAACATCAAGACTCATAAGCTTTCCTCATTAAACCATTGAATGTAAGATCCAAAATTATTCCCTAGTTTCATTCATAAAGGATAATTTGGGCACAGGAGCTTCTCAAATAAATAAGCTTAGACAATGATAATTTAAGCAATCATCTATAAGTTCTGATAGGTTTCAATAGCTGTCTAGAAAACTTACCTTTCTCTCAAAATAAGTGAATCGACTGAATATGCGTTAGATTCGATGTATTTACCTAGAAAAAACAAATACAAGACATATCCCATTTGAAGGCCTGCGAGGTCCCACTTCTGAAGAAGACACACCCCACTTATGAGCATAAGCATATTGAAATTAAGAATTAGTATAGAAAGTTTGGTTTTTAGGCCAACAAGCAAGAGCAGACCAAATACAAACTCTATCGGAGAGATTAGATTCGCTCCAATTTTCACGAGGAATTCTGGCAAGAATGTATTTGAGAACATATTTGTCATTTTTTCAATGAAGCCTGAATAATCTCCAAAGAGTCTTCCTCCACCATGAATAAGCATATTGATACCCATTACGGCCCTAAACAAAGCATAATTTTGATTTTGGAAATCTAGCCCTTTCACTACAGCTCCATCCATTTAAAAAGAAGATCTCGGTTAACACCGTCAGGAAGTGTAAAATGATTTAGCCCCTGTCCCTGTAGATCAAAGTTTTGGACATTGCCATACTCATTGAATTTTCCGGAGTTAACACATATTGGATCAGAAAAATAAGTTCTACAAACGATTGAGTCATCTTTTCCAATAGTAAATGAAATAAAGTCTATCTCCCTATGAAGGCTGGGCATATTTCTAAAAGAGTAATAGTAATTGGCGGTCCAATCATTAATTTTATAATAGCCAGGGTAGAATCCAAATACGAAAGGATCAAGTTTTGACTGTCCATAGCAGGTTGGTGAAAACCTATTATATGGACCAAATGCCTTGCAAGATTGTAAACCTCTAAGGGCCCCCCCCATGGCAACAAACTTATCAACTCTGTGCCACAATTTATAATACTCCAACGTGGCGAGTGTTAAAGTGACCCCAAACGAGTGAGCAATTATAATTAAATTGTTAGACCTAGCCTCATCAAAGGCCTTCTTGATTTTCTTATAAAATTTCGGAGAATGGTAATTTTTGTAAGGGTCTTCGATTTCAGCTTCGGTAAGGTAGTTTGCGTAAATGACATTTTCACTTCCAAGCCTTTCCTCAACACTGCTTGCTAGAGCTTGCTCTCCTTCATGCCAAAAGGTTGCATCCACTCCATTGCCGTGAACAAAAATAACCTCTTTAGACTGAACACCTAAAGAAACAGCGCAGAAGAAAAGCAAATACAAAGCATTCATGACCAATCCTTTTTTAGGAATTAAATCAATGAATAAATTGTAAGTCAAAGCCTAGTCTACAGTTTTGCACCTAAAGAATTTGAGGGAGATGCCTTCAATCTTTGCTCAAACTCCTTTCCAGGTATATACCTTCCAGTTGCAAGAAGATCATCTGCGTCAAAAGCGTCCTTAAGTGAGCGCATGATAGATACATAATCCTCATCCAGAGCAGATAAATAACTTTGCATAGAATTTGTACCCAGCCGGTATGGATAAAATCCATTTCTTTTACCAGTCTCTAACAGAGCATTAAAATATTCATGTGCCTTTTTTTGATCAATAACGTCATCCCTGTTGAACAGAATTGGAATTGTGCTGTCAAAGCAAAGGTCATCAATAGTGGTAAGTGTTATTAAGGGAGTTATATTAAACTTTAGAGAAACTTCTTTAACCATTTTTACATAGTCTCTAACACTCTGGGGGTTCATCTCCACAAGCGGCGCGTACCAAATAAGTCCACAGTTGTCAGTATTGGGATTTAAAACTGGAGCATCTGGTGTTTTGCTGAGATTTTTCCAATACGCTAGCTTAAGGGCAGTGTTTTGTGGGACCCCACTGAGAATATTAAAAAGGCCTTCCAAGCTTTCTGCCGTTTTTTCAAGACTACTTCCAATGCCTCCAGGGAGAATACTTGCAACCTTTTTAATTAGTTCGATTTTTGTTTTACCTAAAAAAACCTTCTTGCCTTTAAGCTTTCTAAGATCTTTTTTAATTAACTTCTTTGTTGCCTTAACAACACTTTTTTCACCATATAAGGCACCAACCATAGTCCAAGGGGCGATGAGGTGTTTCTTTGCCTTCATTCTAATAAAGTCTTCGGAGAGGGGCTCTCTTTTTTCAATGCCCTCTTTAGGATACTCAGAGAGCATGCTAATTACTCTCTCCGTATTCATTAAGTTTATGCCTCCAACAGTGCCCTTAAATTTTCGTTTAAACGTTTTTATCATTTCAACGGCAGATTCAAGCTCACTCTCCTTCACGTCTATGAAAAATAGCTCCAAGTGTTCACTTTCAGGTGCCAATCGAATTGTCATCTCAGTGACCACTCCAAGGTTTGATTGAGTAAACACACCATCTAGATAAGGGCCAATGCCATTTCTAAAAAGCTTACCTAGTTTTCTTAACCCTATAGAATATAATGGAGATTGATACAGCTTCCCGTTTGGAAGTAGCGCCCTCAAAGATTGTACGGCCTGAAAGTGATCAGTTATGGGCGTAATTCCATAACCTCTTTCTATAGCATTTCCTATAACCGAACACTCGGGGCCTCCGCCATGCACAGGAGTTATCCACTTTGACTTCTTATTTTTAAGAAACCTGTGAAGTTGTCCATATGTAACGCCAGGCTCAATCGTTATTAAACCATCTACTTCATCAAAGTGTATGATTCTATTCATTCGAGAAAGATTGACATGATGCTCCACATCTTCATGCGAGTGATCACACCCATAGCCCCAGTTGTTGCCGGTGCTTACAACAGAATAAGGTTGCTTTGCATCATAGAATGCTGCCAATAATCCTTTAACTTCCTCATAGTTTCTTGGGTAATGAGTATTTGAAAAGGTCTGTCTTTGTCCAAGTGTGTTTTGTTTTACTTCCATAAGAATAATTTTACGGCTCCACCGTACTGGTGTATACAAGACACATTCGGTTTAGTTCGCTAAGCTATTTTTCAAAAGGCAGGGATAGATGAAGATATTTCTAATTGTAATCTCAGTAGTCCTAACACTACAAGTCATTGCTAGAGAGTCAGCGGGTGTTGGAAATGGCGGTGGAACTGTAATCTGTCCAAACAAGACCGTCCTTCTAGATTATTACGAAGGTCAAGTTAACAGCGATTACACCTATAAAAAATTATCGAACTTAACTTCTGAACAACTGAATACTCTATTTTTTAAAAGAGTGGCCTTATACGATGAAGTGCTAGCAAATTTTTTACGAAGTCTTAAAGATCTGTATCAAAAGAAGAAAGTCGAGCTTGACAGCGCTACCTTTAAGATTCCCGATGATTTTAAAAATATCTTTTATGAAAGAAATTGCAAATTGGCCGTAAACATTGTGCAAAAAAGACCAACTCTTGGTTTTGAAAAAATCTTTTTCATTAACAAAGACCTCTATCAAAACTTAGATGTCGTTACCAAAAAAGGTCTCATGTTTCACGAGCTCCTTTATATGGTTGCTATAAATTTAGAAGCTGAAAATTCAAGGCAGGTCCGCCAGGCTCTTGCTTATTTGATGTCTGACCAGTTTGAAGATAGTAATCGAGAAGCACTTCATAAAAACTTTTATGTAAAAGTTACTGCCGGCGGCTTTTTCTCCCGCTTTGAGAGTTACCTACCAGTTATTTGTCCAAGGATTGAGCGTTATGGCCATAAATGTAGCAATTTTTAGTATTCTTTTCTCCTCCTTAACCCATGCATTCTTTGGGACAGAGGAAGTTTTCGCAGTCCACGTTTACAAGTGCGGCGACAAGGTTGAACTTTTGGATTACAAGGAAAACTATGATGTTAATCCCGATCTGAACTATAACCTTGGTGGCAAAAGTGTGGATGAAAAAATGGAGCTCCTCTTTGTTAGGATGGAGTCATTTGAGCCCTTGAGAGCTAAAATGTTCAGAAATTGGCATGAAGCTTTGAAGTCTAAAACAAGAAGGCTTAAATTTATGAATCTTGGAAGGCCTGATGATAACTTTTCATTTGTAAACTGGAATGGTTGTGAAATAAAAGTATTGGCAAAGGCCACTGACCCAAGCAAGCAGGGAAAAACAGTCTTCATCAATCAAGACCTATGGGCATCCTTGGATGCCAAAGCACAATCTGGCGCATATTTTAATATCCTGATCAATATAGAACATATTGTTTACAAGCTTCAGGAAACAACTATGAATTCAAGGTTTTTAAATGCAGTGCTCGCATCCGATCAAGTGGATTCTTTGATAAAAAACAAATCAAAGCTTTATGATGTTCTTGAGTATGACCTCGTTGGAGCTTATGGACTTGGCTTTAAGTTTAATGTTTTTGCAGGGGCCAATGGTATCAAATATTCTCTAGGCTTTGATAATGATGGAAACCTAATGCATGGAAGGTATGAAACTCCAATGAGAAATTTGAATTGGACTAAATTGGACCTAACACCAAAGTTTATCAATGCCCCAGAGCTTGACCTTCGATACTATGAGGGATCCTTTAACATAAAAGAAGATAATAATTTTGAGATGAGTGCCCAACTCTCCAAGCAGGAAATTAACTGTCTCGGAAATTATAATTTATCCAATGTCAGTTTTATCACAATTGAGGCGATTCTCAATGAGAAGCAAAAGGAAATTGTAAAAGTCCATGGACGCTTTAAAATAGGAAATGAAGCATTTGAGACGATTGAAAATATAAATGGAGTATTCACCCCAACGACTCCACTTCAAGACAACTATCATGAGTTTGCCAAGAAGGTGCCATACTGTGATGAATGATAACGTAAGTGTTTTTTCTTATAATGATTATGTGCCTTTTCTTGAGGACCTTCTTTCCAGCAAGAGAAAGTCTGATTTAACTTACTCACAGATAACCTTTGCAAAAGATTTGGGCATAAGTCCTCCTCGTCTCTCTCAAATTTTGAAAGGAAAGGAAGGCATATCGGTTAAAAGAGCAAAAGAGTTGGCACCCTCCTTGGATTTATCAGAGAGAGAAAGTGAATATTTTTATCACCTTGTGGCCTCTAAAACTTCTCGATCTCCAAAGCAGAGGGAGTTGTCCCTTCGCTACATAGAGGAAAATCAAAGAAAATATCTTCCAACCTACTTATCCATGAATAAGCTTGATCTCATTGATTTAAAAGGTTGGGATGTAATATGGAACTTGTTTGAAATCAAAGCAGATTTTAGTGATCTAAATAAGATATCATTTATTACAAAACTAAGCGTTGAAGAGATTGAAGCAGTCCTTGCAAAAATGCAAGATATTGAACTTATTGAAAATAATGACGGTGTAATCAACAGACTAAGCACTAGAATAAAGTTTGGAAACGCATTGCCCAGTAAAAGTATTAGAGAGTACCATAAACGAAAACTGAAAGACTCAATCCTTGCTCTTGACACCCAAGATCAAACTACCCGTAAAAATGAAACTCTAACTTTCACGATGAAAAAATCAGACTTTAATAAGCTTAGTCTAAAAATAGAGAATTTCATTGATAATTTTTTAAACGATACCGAAGAAGAAGGGCATGACGAAATTTCAACAATAACGATAGCCATGCACTCTCGTCTTGAGGATGCCAAGAATCTCCATTAATTAACGAAGAATATCGATAAAGCTATTTAACTTCTTGACCAACTCTTTGGAAGACACTTGGTATAGAACATCGTTTTTATGTTTTGTTGCACTTAATATCTTTGCATCCTTCAGAGCTTTTAAATGTCTGCTTACTACAGAGAAATCAAGATCACACAACTTTGAAAGCTCACTGATATTGTGTTTGTGGCAACTACCATCACATGTTGCAATGTGTTCAAGCATGGTAAGTCGTATTGGATTTGAAAGAGTCTTAAAAATTAAGGCCAACTCTTCTTTTTCATTTTTCTTCATAAAAACTCTTTACATAATAGAACACCATAAGGCAATCTACTTGCAAATTTCTGCAAATAGGTCGAGGTAATAATGAATTCTGTATTTGTCCTTTTAGTTTTCACTCTCTTTATTGGAAATGCCACTGCTCAAAGCAATCAACAGCTGATTAACTGGTTTGCCGGTGCAGATATCGTTGGGACAGCAAACTCTGAAAGTGAGCTTGCTTCTGATGCGATTGTGCGAGAGTTTGAGATTTCTGCAAACTCTAATATTGACCATATCTGGGAGGGAACCCTTACCCTATCCAAGCACCAAGAGCCTGGCCAGACAGAAGACTCACCAGCTGAAGTGCACGAGGCCTTTGTTTTCTCAAACAGCATCATAGAACAAGGGCACTTGAAGCTTGGGAAGTTCTTTCTTGGAGTTGGAAGGATAAATCGCTTCCACAGACACGACTGGGCCTTCACAAACGCTCCCTACTATCACGAGCAATTCTTTGGAACAGAGGGTGTAAAAGACACTGGTGTGGAGTATAGCAAACTCCTTTCAACTGAAAGATATATAAACCTAACCCTTGGTCTAACAAACGGTAGAGAGTTTGTTCACAGTCATGAACACGATCACGAAGAAGGTGAAGAGCACGAAGAAATGGGCAATCCACATGTTCCAACCCATTACGCAAGATTATCTTCATTCAAAGAGTTCAGCACAACTGAAGGATTTGAGTACGGAGTAAACTATATAGGAAGAACTGACTCAGAAGGTACAAGCTTTAGCTATAAAGGCCTTGATTTTATTTTCAAAAACAGAGTTGGTAAATATGTGGACACACTCACCCAAGCTGAACTTTGGCAAAGAACTACTACAGGTGAGGGAGAAACGACAAACGATCTTGGGGCCTATATCTACTTTGAAAAAGGCATGGATCAAAATCACTCCTATGGCTTTAGGCTAGACTACTACAGACCAGACTCTGAGGAGCATGATGAGGAAGAAGAAGAGCACCACCACGGTATTGAGATTGATGATGAATTATTCACAGCAGGATTTAGCTATATTTACACCAATAGCGAATTCTTAAAAACAAGATTTACAGTTTCTAGATCAGAAGGCTATCTTGTAGACGATAAAGAGGTGGGAAACACAAAAGCAAGCCTTCAGCTAGTATTTAGCATTGGCGCCCACCCAGCACACTTGTATTAATTATGAAAAAATTAGTTTTATTTTTATTATCTTTAAACGCTTTTGCTTCCATAGAAGTTGTCACCACCCTACCTGAATTGAAATGGGTGGTGGAGCAAATTGGAGGTAAAGAAGTAAAAACTAAAAGTTTGTTAAACGGAAACGAGGACCCTCACTTCATAGACGCCGTTCCCTCTTTTATAGTTAAAGCAAGTAAAGCTGACCTGCTAGTAATCAATGGAATGGAGCTTGAAACTGGCTGGATACCAAAGGTTATTCAAATGGCCGGAAACCCAAAAATAAAACAGATATCCAAGGGGTACTGCGATGCTTCCAAAGCAGTAGAGAAACTTGCTCCAATTGAGAACTACAATCGCTCGATGGGCGATGTTCATCCTGCAGGAAACCCACACTACTCTATTTCTGTAGTACAAATGAAAAACGTTGCTACGACAGTTTTTAAATGCCTGAGCACGATAAACCCAGATAAAAAAGATGAGTTTAAGTCTAATCTTGAGAAAACATTAGCTAGGCTAACAAAGCTTCATAAAGAGCTTTCAATGAAGGCAAAGTCCCTGAAAAATAGGACTTTTATGAGCTATCATTTAGAATTTGCCTACTTCTACAAAGACTTTAACTTAAATGGAGCAGGAACACTTGAAAAGATTCCTGGAGTTTTGCCTTCTGCAGCTCAACTTCTTGAAAAATCAAAACAGGCCAAGGAAAAAAAGGTTGACCTTGTTCTGGCCGGAAAAACCAACCCTAAAAAGTATTTGGATAAATTCAAAGAGATTACAGGCATTGGCTTTGTTCAGTTAGACCTTCATATGACAAATGAGCATAAAGACTATGAGAGTTATCAACATGCTTTATTTGATGTAATTATAAATAATGTTAATACAAGCAAGTGATTCAAACCTCACCACACCAACTGGCAAGTTATTGCTAAGAAATATGTCCTTTCAAATCCAGAAAGGGCAACTTATCCATGTTCAGGGCCCAAATGGTGTGGGTAAATCAAGCTTATTCAAGGCAATATTTGAAATTGAAGGTCTAAAGATATCTAATCTTACAAAATCAAGCTTTAGCCATTTTTTTCTTCCTCAAATGGAAAATAAAGAATTTTTATTACCACTTAGTCTTGGTGACTTGTCACATGCCAAAGGGCTCATAAGTAATAAAAAGAAAGGTCTCGAGTGGAACAAGGCCAGTGGCGGTGAAAGAAAGAAGGCCTTAATAGATAGGGCCTTGAATCATGATTGCGACTTGTACATTTTGGATGAGCCATTTAATCACTTGGACTCAGACTCAATTGCCAAACTCAATGAAAGTTTTGAGAAGCTTTTAAAACAAGGAAAATCTGTCATTTTAATCAGCCATAAAGCTCCAAAGATCGAACATATAAAAATGGATGTTTCAAAATGGAGTTGATTAGCTTTTATCTATTAAATATTTTGGTGGGTGCGATTCTTTCGGTAGTATTGGGACTTTATGGATCCCATGTCGTAGCTAGAAACAAGACTATAGAGACGATCCTTCTAGGTCAATCAATACAAGTTGGAATCCTTTTAGGGGTGATTCTAGGAAAGCTCATGGAAATTGGTCACAATAATCATGGACTTCACTTAGAGATCATCATAAGTGTGCTCTTTACCTGTCTTTTGTATGGAACTTATGAATATGTCTCAAAAGGAAAGCGTTTTGCAAAGACACCTATTCTAGTTTCTTTTTATACTTTCTTGGTCTCCTTGAGTTACTTAATTGTGGCCATCAGTCCACAAATTGAATCCCACATGGTTAAGGCATTTTTAGGCGATATTGTTACAGCATCTAAAGTAGAGCTTTATGTAATCTTTGGACTATCACTAGTTTTCATGGCCTTTTTTGCCATTAGACAAAATCAGATTAAACTCCAAAGTTTTGATCTATCTTCATTTGGGCACCTGGTGAGCTCTTCAGGAAAAAAAGACTATGTCCTTTTTAACCTAATAGTCCTCTCTTTAATGATCTATAGCATTCATGTTCTCGGTATAGTTTTCACCTTGTCCATGATGATTTTCCCTATAACAATATCCCAGTTTACAAAGTTCACTCTAAAGCAGCTCTATACTTTTGTAATCATCTTGGCACCCACTTCAGTCTTTCTTGGATTCCTTCTAAATATAAAATATGAGAATCTTCCAACATCATCCTTAATGGTGATATCGTACTTAATTCTTGGGATTTCTTTTGTGATTTTAAAAAGGCTACTCTCTCGTCCCTAATTCCCTACAAGTGCCTCAGATGAAGACGAGATGATATCGGTTAAACTGATCCCAAAACCAATTCTCTCCGTTTTGTGATCGTGATCGATAAGGTTTAATCCATACCCATGGCCAAGTTTAATGTAGTAACGCAGACCCTCCTGCCAAGGGTAGCTATAAGAGAATTCAATACCTTGTTTTTTAGTACCTGGAACGATACGAGTGCCAAACCTTGCCTTGGAGAAAAGCCTATCAAACTTTAACTCTCCATACCCCACATACTCTTCTATGTCAGGATTGTCATCTCGATTTGAATCTTCAGGAATTCGATGCCATATAGTCGCACGCATAAACACTTCCCCGTAGAGTGCGGCAAAACGAAAGAACCAACGATTCCAGCTTCTAGACAGCTCCTGTGCTTGACCATTAGATTGATGGACATACCCAATATCGTAAGCCACAACCTTTCCACCTAAAACCTCCCAAGTATTTTCCAACAATCTTCTTCCAAAGATCTCAGGGGAGTAGTTATTTTCTCTAAAAGGTCTTGACCACCCATCATTGTAAACCTGCCACCAAGCTTCGTGGGTATAGCCCAAGTATAGATCAAAGTTTGTGCCAAAAAGATTGCGGTTGGTAAGTGTCATAAAGCTTATTTGAAATTCGGCTTCATTGGGCCGATAGTAATCTCCCCTACCTTTGGTTTCAATGTCATCCAACACATCATAGGCGTCTTCATTCGGGTTATTGTTGTAACTTAATGGCAAAAGGTATGAACCCTTGTGGGGAAGAAGGACATATGGCTTGTTTAAGATTGAGTTATATTCTTTTCGAATGATATCAAAATTTGTGCTCCCAATTGCGGTGAGAGAAATAAGAACTAATGTAAGTGCAATTTTCAAGTTAAATTCCTAAGTAATTGATTCACCCACACTATGACAATATTGCCAGGTTGTCAGTAAATTGGATTACCTACGAAGCATTTGGGTTGTTATTCTGTCAAAAGCATTGGTAAACCTGGCCTTATCCTTTGGTCCAAGTGCAGGTGGACCACCGACCATTTCTCCACCATCCATGAGTTCTTGCTTAAAGTCTCTCACAGAAAGCCTTTCTCCAATGTTTTCTTCAGTGTACAACTCTCCTCTAGGATTAATTGCAACGGCCCCTTTCTCTAAGATTAGCGCCGCAAGGGGAACGTCGGCCGTAACCACAAGATCGTCTTTTGAAACATTCTCAACAATGTAGAAGTCCGCAACATCAGCACCTTTTTCAACTTGTATGAGATCAATATTCGGTGCTTTAGGTATATTCATATAACTGTTCGCAACAAGAGTTACCGAAGCATTTAAGCGAAAGGATGCTTTAAAGATAACCTCTTTTACAACCTTGGGGCACGCGTCAGCATCTATCCAAATTTTTATTTTAAATTTATCCATATGTTACCTACATTAGTTTTGTGATTTGAGAGTGTATAATATAACCAACTCCCAGCAATAAAATTCCCAGGAAATAGCAGCTCCAAAAGTTCAAATTTAATTTTTGGGCCAAGAAGAAAGGCACGAAAAACAAAAGTGTTACAGGTATGGCAACAAAGACGCTTTTGGCAAATTCGACTGACTGCTTAGGGTCTCCCCACTCCAAATGAGAAAAGGCCAAGGCAAGCAAGGTAGTAATTGGAAGTGCAGTTATAAACCCGGCCAACCCCGTTTTTCTACCAGAGAGCCAAGATACAAAACTTATAATGATAGCTGCAATGATGGTCTTAGTTATAGCAAAATACATAACTCAACACCCCTTTTAATATTTAATACAAGTTTAAGCATAAGGTGCAATTTGGCCAATTTTAAAGACCTTAGCTGCCATGACTGCAACAATCTGTGGCTCTTAACTTGATCATGTCCCTCCCTAAACTGCTTAAATTTCGTTAATTTTGTTTTTCACAACATCTTGAATCAAAATGAACTTCAGCGAGCTTTCCAGGAGGATTCTATGAGGATGTTAACGCTAATTTTTATGAGTATTACTTTAAATGTTTTCGCCCAACCAAGCTTTGACAATTTATCCAAAGAAGACTTGGATAACATATCTAAAGAGTTTTCGGCAAACTTCGCACATAGAAGTGCTTCGGGTGCGGCAGCTCTTGGTGATGTTTTTGGCATCGAGTTTGGCGCCCTGGTTGGCGCAACCCAAACACCTGAGATTTCAAAGATTTCAGAAAGAGAAGGTGGAGATGCTATAGACAACCTCTATAACGCTGGCCTTTATGGCGCGATTTCCATCCCCTTTGGCCTTACTGCAGAGGCAATGATTCTGCCTGAGCAGACTATAAGTGATATGAGTATTAGTAATCAATCTCTGGCATTAAAGTGGACTTTTTCAAAGACCTTTGGAATTCCAATAATTGACCTTGCGGCAAAGGCGCACATGTCCAGCACAAAGATTGATTACTCAGACACAGTTGATGGTGTTGATACTAATGTTGAGCTAGAAAACTCAACAAGTGGTTTTACAATACTTGCAAGCAAAAACTTCTTTCTTATTGAGCCTTTTATTGGCCTTGGCCAGGTGACTAGAGATACATCCCTTTCAGCGACAGGAAGTGCCGTTCTTTTTGATGCGGCCTACTCATCAAGCTCCGAAGAAAGTGTGTCTGGCAGCAGTGGCCAATTCATTGCAGGGGCACAATTAAACTTAGGTCTGATTGGCATTGCAGGCCAATACGAGAATGTATTTGATACAAGTGTGACCAGTGTTAAGTTAACTTTTGGATTCTAGCACCTAAACTGAGGGCCAGGACTAGGCCCTCACTAATAATTCCCAACTTTAGTGCCACTAACCTCATAATGTGTTGGATAGTTATCCAAATTAACCTATGATTGTTCGATGCATATTTCATCATTAACGACAAAGCGCAGCACTTTCACGGGCAACTAGGGAATAAAAACAATGAAGTTAAAAAAAATTTTCTCGCCAAGCAATATCCTGTTTTTGATTATACTGTCCATTGCGATCTACACTCAAATCCCAGCAATAACCAACAACATAAACCAAGAAGGTATTGAATTGCCAGGCCTAAACTTGGAGTTGGCCGTTGAAGAAGGCAGTGTTCAGTTTCCGCCAAAGTCTAAGGCCATAGCATTTTTCTGGTCTACAAGTTGTCCACCTTGCAAGCTTGAAATGGCGAGATATAAAGAGTCTATAAATAACGGAAAGATTCCTGAGGAGAGCTTCTTCGCCATAAATCCTTATGAGTCAAAAGAAACAATAGAAAAGTTTCTAAAAAAGAACCCTCACCCATTTGTATTTATAAAAGATAAAAAGCTCGCAAACTTCTTAAACGTTCAAGCAACACCCACGACAGTCTTAATAGAAAATGGGAAAGTCCACACTATGAAGACAGGGCTTAGTGTTATAGGTATATGGAGTGCGGAATCTTTTTTTAAAGATTAATCAATACGATATCTAATTATAAAAGATGTATTAATCTGTATATTACCCTTTCTATAAAGGATCAGCTTCTCACGCATAAGAGACTTTAAAGTACGAGAAAATTCCCCATCAGAGAGTTCATACTGAGGGTATTCTTTCCAAAGCCTTTTTAGTTCTTCAAGAAACTCTTTTTCTCTTTTTCTGAAACGACCAAGTTTTCTTAGTTGAAACAAAAGAAAGCATTCGCTTTCATCAACTTCAAATTGCAACCCTTCCAATATGGTTAAGAGCAGGTCAGTCCCCAATACTTGGGCCTTATCTTTGCCTTTGTTCTTGGAAAAAGTATCCAGTCCTTCAAGCAGAGGTCCAAACTTAAATGATATTGTTTCAATAAATGGCTTGGGGTCGCTTGAGGGGATAACTGCTGTAGTTATACTCTTTTTTAATAGGGTTTCAAATTTATCAATTGCTGTGAGGTCAACTTTCTCAATTATCGAACTAAAAACTTCTTCTAACATTTGTTTCCTTTAAGTGATTGCACACGAAGAAATAGCATAATCAGGCCGCTTTGTATCGTCTTTAATCTTCTGTCGCAACCCTAGGACAGAGTCAATTTATTTAAAAACACGACATAATGACGCCACGCAAGTGCAGTGCTAGTCGATTTTAGAATTAGTAGTTCTCGCAAATGCCTAACTGACATTCATTTTGCTTTAAAACACCAGACTTTATTTCAATCTCTTCCTTAAGAAGCTCTAGGGAAAACTCAAATGCTTCTCTTTCATCAGACTCCAAGTCATTTAGCAATTGTTGCTCCAAATTTTCTAGATCTTGATTCAACTCGGTTAATTCGTCCCTTCTACTTTCAAATTCTTTGTGGGCATTATCATTGTTTATATCAAAAAACCTTGAGATTGATTGCCCAACACTTGCCAAAATGATTCCCCCAAAGTGGAACTGATTAGCAAAGGCAAATTCGCTGATTCGCAAACCTAAGGTTTTGGTCTTTTGATTCCTTGATTTTTGCCACCCTTTCTTTAAATTTTTAAAGAAGCTTCCTTTTAGGGTCCCGGCCCTTGAAGCGGCACGCTTCACAGCACCGTAAACCAATTTAACTAAACTAAGCTCGGCAGCGTAGGAAGAGAACTTTCCTGATATGTCCAGGGAGAGCAAAGTAAAAAAGAATAGGTCCTTATCGAACTTGCTATCTCCGTAACATTTATCCAATGCCAGATAGTATCCTTGAGAATCAATCATTGCCTGAAAAGATGAGCTAACCTTAAACTCTGGGAGCTCTCCCTCTATTAGATTAACAAAGATTGATGCTTCATATGCGGAGTCAAGCCACACAGTAGACTTTTTGGAGGAGGACTCAGCTAGATCCCCTTCGCACATTTTAAGCGTTTTAACGAAGATTTCTTGATCGAACTTTGCCAGTAAGTCATACCTATCCTGAATATTGGCCATAAGACCTCCAGAAAAGACTAGAATGAAAATAGCAAAGTATGCCTTCATAGTATGATGTTCCCCATCGGGCATGACTGCGTACAACACGCAGTCATGCTAGTGTTTTAAGATTTTAGTTCTGGTCTAAGATTATATAGCTCAACTGCTTCTTTAAGCTTTTCCGCGTACTGAATTCCAGACGGACCGGCAGAGTCAAGCACACCCTCAGTATTGTCGATTATATAGCTCTTAAGAAGGTACTCCTCCATTAATTGAACATCTTCTCCTGAAAGTTTATCATTATCTATAAGGAAGTCTAAGATTGCACCAGAGCTACCTCCGAGAACTAGTCCTAAAATCAGGCCTGAGCCAGCACCGCTTGTGGCGGCGGTAACCATTTTGGTTGAACCAACTCCTGCTCCGACAAGTCCCCCAAAGCCTCCTAAGAAATACTTAAAATTGCCCTCGTTCTCTTTCTCATCCTCAACAACTTTATCAATAACTTCTTGTTCCATTTTAAGGCCGGCAATATAGTCGCATTCATTTGAATTTGGATTTTCACATAGTTTCATATGTCTTTTATTTCCTACCTTAATAATCTTAATTGAGCTTTGGTCATCAAATTTTAGAGTAAAAAGTTTCGGTGCACCCGCAAATGCAGACCCGATAGTTGCTGATGCTGTTAAAAGAATTGCCATGCTCTTTCTCAGACATAAAAGATTTTTCATTATTTCTCCTTTTTCTTTTTAGTCTAATAGGTATGGAGAATGAAGTGTTCATGCTGAAAAAGTTTATATACTCTGTCACATTTGTTGACACTAAAGGAGTAAGCGCCCCAAATGTTGTGCAGATTCTTAAGACTTAGGATTGGGCTATTATTTGGCCGAGATATGGCAAGTT
>CATMLK010000054.1:0-19818 GCA_950070535.1 uncultured Bacteriovoracaceae bacterium
GAAGATAAAGTTTCACAAGACAAGGGGAATCACCTTTTTGAGGCCGAAGTGGAGATGACCTTTGAGGTTAAGGCCTATAAAGGTCTTGAGGCAGTACCTGAGCGAAAGTTTATTTCTGTGAACAATCCAAACTTTGAAGATAAGTGGATTGAGCTCATAAGTGCAGAAAATGAGTCTCAGAGGGATCTGGCCATTTCCAAAATTTGTAAGGGGATGGGGCAGGAACAGGCAATGGCATTTGCAGGATATATTGGTCGTAAAAATTCGAGTGTTTATGATTTTGATCGCATGAGAGACTCTAAGACTGGTGAGAGTAAGGATGAAATTATAACCATTGATCAATATTATGAAGTTCACCGAAATAATGCCGGTATTGGAGATCCTCAAGGTCGGAAGAAAATTGGAATCTGCGGTGATGCTGCGACTATGGTGGCAGACTTTTTATCGAAATGTAATTTCAAATGTGAAGACATTGATATTGCCTCTTATCGAAGTTCTGGTTCTGGTCATCAGGTAGTTTCGGCACGGGCAAGTGATGGAAGCTACTATACGGCAAATTGGTCAAGCGTTGACCAGCAAAGCAACACTTCTGTTGTTGATGTGGACACACCTGACTCAGATATCCCTTTAACATCTCCAACCGTGGAGCTTTGGGATTGTAAAGGAAGCCCCAAGGGAAAGGTCACAACTCCACTTGGTACGTTACTAATGCTTGCACATGAAGATCCTGAAGCGATTACACTTGCACAGGATTATCAGGAAGTGTCATTTGTTGCAAAGCAATTGGGCGGAATAGATGAAGTGAAAATTAAAGCATTCAAGGCCAAGGCATCCAATGGTCAGAGACTCAGCGGTTTTGGCGCGAGGATCTCAAAGAATTTTGGAGATGAGACCAATCTATTTAGTATAGAGCTGGACGGGTCCATAATTCTTGCCAAAGCAGAGAGAGAGGTTTTGATTAATCAAGATGGCCTGGCCATGAACATCGATCAGACTATTTTAAGCCCTTATACCAAAGCAAGGGTCAACTTTACTCCTATAAGAACAGAAAATTTTAAGGCCGGCATTTTTTCAGAGCTCCAAAGCGTGGGGTTTTTTATGGAAAATGAGGTTGAAGGATTCAGTCAGTCAAAAGATAGGAATGTGGATCATTTAATTAGGGCCAGATCTGGGGGGCAGATATTGGCACAAGGAGAACATTTCAGGTTTGAGGCCTCAGGCGGTATAGGTGGTGAAGTCGTCAGAAATTCCAATCAACAAGGTGGAACATATAGGAATGGAGAGTTTGAGCAGGAGAAATTCGCTATAGTGGGAAATGAGTTATTCGCCAGTGGAGTTGTTGAATTTAAAAACAAACATGGCAACAACACACAAATTCAAGTTCAGTATAGAGATATGTATCTACTAGATCGCTCCGTCATAGAAGTTGGTGCGTCTAAAAGATATGGTGGCAATTTGTTTAACGGGGGTGTGAGTATTATTAAGAATCCAGGAAAAGAAACAATCAATGCAATTAGCCTGGCCTACTCCCGTCAGTTCCAATTGAGAAAGAATTATGTAGAAGTTAACGGTGGGATAAAATACTTGATTATTAAGGACTCTCCGTCAGAAAAGCTTTTAAATGTGTCTGTGGCATATAGATTTTAATATGCTTAAATATAGTTTAGTTATTTAAGTTTTTGCGACAATTTAACGATTAGCTGCTTGCAAGGAGCAATTCAAATGTCGAAGGTACTTTTACTCACCAGCGCTGATGAGCTGGCACAATATGCGGACCTGTGTCTTAATCAGGCAACAAGTGCAAATGTTGTGGTTACAACATGCAGATCTATTAAACAAAGTTGTGAACTTTTAGAAGAACAGGCGAAATACAACCTTATCTTCCTAGGTCATAAAATTGAACAGGATGGAGACAAGAAAGCTCTCTCCCAGTGCTTACTACCTTACATAAATGGTGGGGAGACTGTAATCTGCGGCACAAACAAAGCATTTCAAGGAAAAGAGTGGGCCAAATATTACCACTACATGGAATCGCCACAAAAGCTTCTCGCAAATATGTTTGAAGAGCTGGCCCTTGTGTCTGAAGACGGCGAAGAAGGCTATGTTTCAATACCTGTTCCCTCTCTACATAGATTTAAAACACTACCATTTGATTGCTTCATAAAGATGCGGGACAAATATTTAAAGGTTTACTCGATGGGTGATAGCCTAGAAGAGGCAGATATCTCTAAGTACGCTGATAAAAAACTTGAATGTATTTATCTGGTTAAAGAACAGGCCCAAAGTGCGATGGAGAAACTCTACACTAAACTCGTGGCCCAAAATGTTCCAAGTCATTCCGCCAATCCTGAGGAGGCTGCGGCCGAATCAGTGGATTATGCAAGCTACCTACTAGAACAGGTGGGCATTAGTGTTAAGAATGGCGAACAAATTAAGGCCTCTTTTGAGGATTACATGAAGCTAATTAAGAAGAGTCGAAAGGCCTCCCTTAAAGAGCTTCTTAATCAAAAGCAAGGCCTTGTATATAAGCACAGTTCCTTAACTGCGTTACTGGGCTCCTATCTTTTGGAAGAGCTTGACTGGAATTTAAAAGGCGGAGATGAGTCTCTTGCACTTGCAAGTTATTTTCAAAATATGTATTTAACCACTGATCAAGAGATTCTTGTAAGCTCTGATGCAGAGCTTGCGACAATTCAAAAAGAGGATAGACGCGAAGTTGTAAGAACACATGCAAAGATCGCGGAAACATTTTTGGTCGACTCAGGTGTAGATAACGTTGAGCTCATTCGTCTGGTAATAGAGCAGCATGGAAATCTTAGGGGAGTGGGATTTTCGGATAAAATCATGTGCACTTCAAAACTCTCTGGACTGTTTCAGGTCGCGAGTAGATTTGCTGTCTTGTTTTTAAAAGAGTATGAGGTTCATCATGAGCCTAATTTAAAGAAGAATCTCACTGAACTTAAAAAGGCCGTGACTCCAAAAGAGGAAAAAATCTTTGGATGTCTGCAAGATGTCTTAATGATTCTCCAGGTGTAATCCATTGAGACTTTTGGCCATTTGCCTAATACTTAGCTCTTGTAATGCTTTAAAAATTATTACCGGGGCCAAGACTCATTTTGACGATAAGTTTATTGAATCCCCCTATCAAATTCATATACCAAACCATCCCTTTGGGCCTAGTAGAGATGACTCTCCTTTAGTTGAGGTCTACGGTGCAAAGGCCGGTGACTTGGTTGAGGTTTTCTTGGATCCAGGGTGCTCAATTCCTGTTGGCCAAGGAAGTAGCGATGGAGTGAAGGCATCATTCACACTTAGTGCATTGCCAGAGGGAGAACATGGACTTTATGCTACAGTGTCTACAATCTCAGGAGTACACTCTCCATGTTCCGCTGAACTTGCAAGATACCACTACCTAAACTGCCCCTCAGGTTTTATTGCGGTTCCTGGAAGCCATCTTCTAGGAGTTTCTCCTTTTTGTGTAATGAAGTTTGAGGCCAAAAACGATGTTGGTGTAGCTTCTTCTCAGGCATCTATTGTTCCATGGACAAATGTAACTAGAGCGAGTGCCGATACTGAGTGTGAGGCCCTTGGAGCAAATTATGATTTAATTTCTAATCCAGAGTGGGTATCGATAGCTCACAGTATAGAGCTTACAGAGCAAAACTGGAGTGGTGGCTCTGTAGGTATTGGAATGATCCCTAGAGGACATTCCGACAGCCTTCCGGCCATGCCAAAGGATATCTCAGACCCCACCAACCCTTATGACAACACCGGTAACTCAGCTGGTTCAGGTTGGGAGCAAAAGAGAACTCTCATGCTTTTAAACGGTGAAGAGATTTGGGATTTCTCAGGAAATGTTATGGAATGGGTAGACTGGAGCTTAGGTGGAACTCTAGATGATGGTGTTGTATGTGGGACCCTTAATGAGGAGCTAAATGGGGATCTATCATCATGTGTGGGACTTGTTAGTGCGGACTATCAAAGTTTAAATGGCAACTTTGGCTCAGCTCAAGGATTTGGCCTTTTTAGAGACCAGGCCTCAGGCGATGCAGCAGTCCACAGAGGTGGATCTTTCAACTCGGGAGCTGGTGCCGGTGTTCTTGCTATACAAGTTCAGATCAACCCTTCATCTGCATTCACAAACCTGGGTTTTCGGTGTGTTTATAGGCCATAGGCTTTTGGCAATTATTATTGGCGATTTAATTTTCATTTATAAGTTTTCAAAAAAAGAGCTATTCAAGTTAAATCATGCGAAGTGATACTTTATGCCTGTTAAGTAACTGTTTTTAAACATCTTATTATTAGCTTATAATCAAATTCATCAAGTTCCATGTCAGAAGAGTCGATATCAATAACTATTGGTTAAATTCAAAACTAGTTATTTGATATGATTAAGCTAGGAATTACATATGAATAAACGAAACGATAAAAGTTTAAAGTTAAACGAGTTTGGATTCTCCCTCGTTGAAGGGATTGTAGCGTTGGGAATCGCTGCAATTGTTGGTGTCGGGGGAATGAAGCTGAGTGAACAATCTAGTAAACAGGCAAGCTTCACTAAGCAAAATATGGAGCTTGATCAATACATCCGAAGACTAAGAACACATCTTACAGATAAGGCCTCGTGCAACCAAATCATAAAGCCAGGAAGCGAAAGTCTAAGTGCCAGTCTTCAGAGTTTTAACTCAAAGGTTTCTCCCCCTTTGGAAATAAAACAAACAAAGGTAATCCCACCATCTTTAACAGGAGCGGGTAGAGAAGTAGTACCGGCATCTGTAATTGTTTATTTTAAAAGGGAAGCTCCAGGACTTAAGAGTGCTTATGCGGTAAAAAAGACAACTGCGATGGTTGAGTACAACGATGGGAAATTTGTTGGTTGCTCAAACTTTGAATCAGAGTCGGAGATGACTACTTTCAAGCTAGCTTGTGAAAGTTTGGGTGGAACCTTCTCTTTAGAGACTGGTGTGGCCGGGTCGGAAAAATGTGACTTCTCTTCTTTAGGACAAAATCATTATGTCTTGGCACAAGTAAAAAAGCGAGCTTGTGAAAAAATCTATAATGGAGTGTTTGATGGTGCCGAGTGCGACAGTATGAACATGCCATTAACTCCTTCCTATGGGGCAAACTTAAAAAATGATTCCTTTTTTCTCGCTGATAAATGGGTGAAAACATTTGAGCAATCTTGTCCGGGTGACAATAACTTTGTAGGCTCAATTTCTCCAAGTGGCGAGGTCACTTGCAAGAGTGTTTCTTTTTGCACTAAGTGTGATGCCTCTTGTCCAGCGACGGGTACAGTATGTGATGGAGAGTTGGCGGCCATCCGTGAGCCTGCAGAGCTTAAGTGTGATGAGAAAGATGGATATGCACTGGAAGGTTCAAACTCTTCCACTGCAACCAATAAATGTAATTTTGAAGATTACAGTCCAGACTCTGATGAACAGAGTTGTGTGGCCAAAAAAGTGGAAAAGGCAAGTGCAGGAATATGTAAAAGGTTTAAAGCAAATACCTGCGACGGTGCAATTGCAGGAGTTGTGGAGAATTATCCCGATGGTACAGCTTGTGGAACAGATAAAGTATGTGCCAGTGGATCTTGTGTAAATAAAGACGATGACGATGCAGACAACTCAAAAGGTACAGCTCCAAAGTGTGAAAATGGACTCAATGCCTTTGCCTCTAAGTCTAAGTGTGAAAGCGAGACGGGTAAAACATGTAAAGGAGAGAACTTCTTAATATGGAGCTTTCCAGACAGGGTGAATGATCCTGTTAATACAAAAGAGCTGCCAATGTGTAACAACTGGCTTGGAACAAGTTGTGCAACTGCTGGGACTAAAAAGGCGTGCACTAGTGAGCGAAGACTAAAAGGCGAAGAGGAAATCCTCCCATGCAAGAGCACGGTGAGATACTGTCCGTCATCAAGTTCTTCAAAGAAAGGGGTTTGGAAAAGGGCCTATGGGATAGGTGAAGATAGCTGTGATGAATCCGTTCCCAAGTGTAGTGCATTAATTGGCAAGCCTTGTGATATTCCAGGACTCAAAGAATGTAATGACAATCCTGTGCCTAAAAACGCCGCTGGCAACTACTGTCAGATAAATGATGTAGTCCAATGTGTGGAAAAGTAAGGTAGAGTTTATATGAAAAAGTTAAGAGTAAATATTCTTTCAAATCAAATCGGAAGCAGCTTAATCGCTGTAATGATTGGCGGTGTCGCCGTTGGGGCCGGGGCATTGATGTTGGCAAAGTCTGGGCTTGAACGAGGTAAGATGTATGCCGACACTGCTCAAAACACCCTTATTGAATATGCAATGCTTGATTTAAAAACAAATCTGGCCTCCGAAACAGTTTGTAGAGAAGCTTTAAATGGAGGCTTTGACCAAATCGGAAACTTATCTGTAGGAAGTGATCTTGGCGGAGGTGTTTCTATTGAGCAGATAAAAGACCAAAACCCTGGAGCACAAAACAGAGATATTTTAATTGTTTTTAAAAAGGATAAGGCCGCAGGATCGGCCTCTAGAAGAACTGATAAAGTTTCAATTCAAACATTTATGGCCCCGGATCCAAGTGATCCCTCAGGTGTTGCGACTATTGAGAGTTGTTCTTCTTTTCAAGTTGCATCAGCAGTGGAAGGATTGGAGAGTTTTTGTAATTCCATCGGTGGGGAGTATGACTCGGCCGAAGGAAGGTGTGACCCCAACCTTTCCGCGGATTCGGACTTTAGAGGTGAAATTGATCGTCTTGCCTGCGAAGTTGTTGGTGGCACTTTGAGTGGTGGCACTTGTGACTTGATTTCTGTAAGTGGGAACCTTATGTCCAAAACCTTTGGCCCCTATAGAATAAGACTGGGAACTGGTGAGAGAACAGGAGCTTCCCAAGGCATATGCTCAGAGCTTCAAGTAGGGCGTGGAATTTCATCCGATGGGGCATTAAACTGTGCTCAAATTAGTTGTCCGATGCCAGATACCTCAACCTATTTACCAAGATATGAGAATTCTCAACTGTATTGCGAATGTCAACGAGACAGAGGGGCAGCACCTGGTTGTGGTGAAGAAGATGTAAACTCTTGCGAAGACTATGAAGTTGATGATGGTTGTGGCACAGGAAAGACTTGTATTGTTAGAAAGAAGGCCGAGGTCTGTCCCGAGATTCCAAGTTGCGTTAAAGATGGCCCAAAAAATTACTACAGCACAGAAGGTTGCAACTACTACTGTGGACAGGCACCTAAGTGTGAGGATGGAGAAATTCCGGTAATAGGTGATCCTAAAGACCCTAAAGACCCTGAACAATGTAAGGACAAATACTGGACTCCATCATTGGCCAATGTTTGTTCTGATCAAAAAGTTTCACAGACCAGTAACTGCGGCAGCACCCGAACTAAATCAGGAACAAAAGACTGCAGTGTTAAGGCTAAGAAAGGTGTGTGGAAACTCGACACATACAGCGAAGACTCATGTAAAGAGAACGTTCCCAAGTGTTCGGCCTTGATTGGTAAGCCTTGTGATAATCCAGGATCTGGGTACAGGCAGTGTAATGACAATCCGGGACGACCTCCAGGGACACCACCAGACGCAAATTTTTGTCAGATTAACCAGGTTGTCACATGCCAAGAAAATTAATCGTAATAGACTCAAACCACAAGGGTGTTTGATTTAGCATTCAATAAATAAATGAGAAGAATATGATTAGGTATTTTAAAGAAATTCTAAACCAAAAAGGCCTGAGCGCTCTAGAGCTTGTTATTGGAATGGGTGTAGCTGGCGGCATTGGCCTGACCATGTTTCAGAATATGAAAAACCAACAAAGCGTTCAGATTAGCAATGAGGAAAGTAGAAGTGCCGAATTGGCAGTCAAATCAGTTATTGATTCATTAAAAAGAAAGAATACTTGTGAAAGCTTTCTTTCAGGCCTTAACGTAAATAAAATGGCCAGCTCAAAAGGACTTGATCTCACCATGGGACAAATAAGTGTTTGGAGAGGTTTAAATGAGGGAAACCTTGGATCAAAACTCTCCCTAGAGGCGATAAATGCCAAACTTGAATCTAATACAGGTAAATCCCCGATGACGCTAACTTTTGAATTTAAAAGATCAAAAACAAGCTCACAGAGTGCTGGTCAAAGCTTTAAGAGAGACATCAAAATGGATGTAAGTGTGAAAGGTGGAAACATATCATGTGAGCATGTGGATGAGTCTGCTGTGGCATCAAATGCACTTGAAAGAATCTGTCTTCAGATCGGCGGAACTTTTACTGGATCTGGAGAGTGTGAGGTATCAAGTATAACACCAGATCTAAGGGCAAAGTTTGCAGAGGGCATATGTGATTCATTAGATAAGGATAAGACTTCAAATTATACCGGTGGTAAGTGTTTCAGAATTAATCTTCAAGGCAATATAACAACGAGAAACCTTGCATCCAATAAGCTTAAAATCAATGAATCCACTAGAACAGAGTTTGATAACTCCAAGTGTTCTGGATTCTTGAAAGGCTATACAGTAAAAGGGGAGAAGGTATGTGGAAACGTGGTCTTTAAACCTTAGAATTTAAAAAATCTGGCCCTTGCCCATCGACTTCCTAGTTTGTGGGCGTCAACTCTCGATAATACCTTAAATTACAGGCCTGATATTCTTGTTTAAAATTTTCACACTCATGAATGACCAATTAAAACGGTTACTTTATTGGGTGAACTTTAAGAAATTTATTAATAAACTAAAATACAATTTTAATCACTAATGGAAGTTCTTTTCATGCATTCAATTGCCATTTTATTTAGTGCAATTTCGAGCGATATTGATGAATAAACAAGTGCTATGGCCACCCACAAAGTTTTGCTTAAAAATGAGCGTCTTTTTAACTGCCATACAAAAGAAATATTATGAGTGAGGTATTGCCCCAGAAAGTAGATGCTGAGTTGCCGGAGATTTTACAATAATATTTCAGTGGATTGAGGGCCTGCGAGCTAAGAAATTCTATGGAGCTATGTTGTGCACTGGAATTATTAAATCTGGATTTAAAGGCCGGAAAAAATGAACCTGTGACTTTAATAATTAGTCACAGGTGTTATCCTTAAACAGAAGATTTTTTTCGAAAATAGGGCCGTTATTTCACCAAAAATCCCTTGAAAATAATGCACGATAAGAAACATTATCGCACATTTTGCTGCGTAGCGTTCGTTTGATTTTAAGAGTTTAGCCAAGGACGATATAATTTATGGGCCTGAGCTGATCTTCAGTCTGGCCCTAACCCATAAATTAGCTTCATAGTTTAACTATTAGTCTTCCTGCTGATCTGCTGACTTCACTAGTTTTGTATAAATGCCATGAGTTGTGGTTAGCTTGTCTTCAGTACAAACCATTCCTTCTTTTTCATTTATCTCGTTAATTGCATCAGCTAGTGTTGTCATTGTGTATCTATTTACTTGTCCAAATCCATTTAGCTTCACAAGCATACTTCTAAGTTTTGGGCCATCATATGCCTGTGCCTCTTCAAGTAGTTCAATCACATCAACCGCGTAGGACATGTAGGTTTTAAGATCATCAATGTCATTATACAGATACTCCTGAACTGCAGCTGCTGCCATAAAACCTCCTGCAGATGATGAATATAGTATCACCGGGCCTGGCCCAGATATTGAGATACCTAAACTTGCCGCTGCATATGTTCCAGATGTAAGGGCCAGAGGCATACCAAATTCGCTTGTTTTTGTATAAAATGGCATCTTTGCGATCTGATCTTCTTTGTCACTGACATAGTCTTTAATTTTGTCCAAACAGGACGCATTGGCCGCAAGAGTACCTAACATAAGAAGTGTCGTAGCTAGTATTTTCATATATGGTCTCCAATTTTTTTGAGAGAAAGTATTATTCGGATCTTTTAACACGCATTGTCATGGCAACAAAGATCAATTCTTTGTTATGAAAACTTTATAGATATGTCCCTAACCTTATGAAATTACGAAATTCTTTGGCAATGTTAGATTCCTTTAAGAAATATTTTGAATTTACTTCAGGTCTTTAACTTTGGTAGGTTTTATCAAGTAATTTCTAATCATTTGGAGAGTATTTATGAAGAAATCAAACGTGTTCCTAAGTATATTAATTTTGGTGATTTCCGCCTGTGGAGGAAGCAACTCATCTGGAAGCAAGGATCCTGCAAAACGAGCTGTTAAGAACGTTGATGATCTAGCAAATACCGTTAAGCATTTTGAGAATGAGTGCCCACAAATAAATGGATCTTATTGCACCCAACCTTCAGCCGGAGAGTATGAGTGTGTCTACCTTGAACTGAAATATAACGAGTTTGCTGAAGCTCTAGAACTTACTAGTCACTACCCTTCCGTAATAATTGATGGAGATGTGTGGAATAGAAACATTAATGGTGAAGAGTCTCGCGCTATTGGCTGGTGTGAAAACAACACTGTGACTGCCTATGGAGAAAATGAAGAGGGTCATTACGTTTTTCTTGAGCTTAAATCTTCTAATGGATCACAGGTTAAGATGTATGAGGAATACAAAAACGAGGAAGGAACGGGCAAGCATTCCGCAACTTACAGTTTAGATTAGTTTACATATTAAAAGGGGAGCTTCAACTCCCCTTCTTATTAAAAATTTATGTATACAGATTGTTCGAACCTGCATTCATGAGAAATAATTATAATTGTCGTTCTCGTGAAGCTTCTAAGGCGGGTGCTCACCTGGGTTTGCTTGGCCCCATAAGCTTTATTGAAAAGTGACTGAGCAATACCTATAAATTCAGCACCACCGATATTAAAGGACTTTTTATCTCCTGAGACTCTGTAAGTTGAAGTAAAGTCACTATAGGTGTCTCTCTCAAGAAGCGCTTCCTTAGATGTACAAGTTCCGTCCCTAACTTCGCCTTGAAGCCTTAAGGCCTCCTTTATTAGTTGAACCTCACTTGGGTGGGTGATCTCGATTGCTGTCTCAGCATGTAGATTTAAGCTAAAGGCCAGCCCAATGGCCAAAATAGAAAGTGTTTGTTTTAATTTCATAGAAGTCTCCATTGTTAAAACTGTTATATACTGAATGGAATACCCATAGCATCCCTTCTCGCTTAACTTTGATATTTTTAATTATTCTGTAATATTTACTCGTCCCATGACGTATCTATTATTGCCGACTGGAGATGATCGCAAATAATGTGACTTTTAAGTTAGGTAGGGATTTTATTAAATAAAAAGGGAGCCATAAAAGCTCCCATGTATATAAGGTTAAATTCAGAACTATTTTAATTGGCCTTCACTTTTGGACTGGCCGTGCTTGGTGTTGCTTTTGCCGCAGCTTTCTTCCATAAATTCTCATCCTTAATGAAAGGCTCAAGCCCTTGGGAGCGACAATCTTCTAAAATCATATGTGCACTTATCACTGGTGAACGACCCGTAAACTTTCTCGAGGATGGATTTGAACTCAATAAATCGTCGTTGACTAGCAGCGAATCCAATCTGCCAAAAAAGCCTGTGAATACTCCATGAGGACTCATGCCGCCACCCATACCATAAAGGGCCTGATTTGATTTGTAAGGCTCAAAAATTTTACTCACTTTATCGTTTAAATCATCTTTAAAGCATGCCTCTGCTTCAGGGTGTTCTTTTAAAAAGTCATCTAGCTCCTTACATAGTTTGGTATTATATAAACTAGAGGGCCTTGTAGTGCCGCCAACTTTAGGCTGAATTAAATTGTGTGCTGTTGCCTTCACGGGAACGCATTCTCCATTTCTTATTTCAAGCTTTATTGTTGAGTGGGAAAAAGCTAGAAAAGGTGAATTGGGACTGTAGCGTCTAAGGGTTTTTTTCATTCTATCTAAATTCTCTTGAGTGTAATCATTGGCATGAGTGATCTCGATAATATCGCCTTTATCATCTCTTTTAATTGTGGTCTTCAACAAGTCTGAATGCGCAAGATTGTAATCGTTTACGTAACTAATATGTTCTTCTTTATTTTTATCATCCGCTTCATATGAAACAACATGTGGATGGGGAGTTATCTTGCCTTCTTTGTCCATTGAAAATGATGGATTACCAAGACCTGATGGAGAGAAGAATTCCTTACACTTTGAGTAATCTGCGCCCATGGCCGGAGCTAAAAATAAGATACTTGTGAGAAAAGTCAGAGTTTTCATTTATAGTCCTTTTTAAGATGTTAAGACCTCGTCGGAAGACTTCAGAAAATTCTTGAGTGAATTTATCTAGTCTCACCCTTCTTGAAATTAAACTTCCCTAATTCGCCAAAAATACTGAACTTATTCCCACAATACCCAGTATTATAATTGAGATCAACCAACGTACCTTCTTGTGGTTGTAGTCAGATGGTGAGATTAAGTCTTAATGCTATATATTTATAATATTTAAGATAGAGATATTAATTATCAGAAAATACGGGAGTTTAGGTAGTGGAAAGTGAATAAGGGGAGCTAACTCCCCTCTTTTGTTAATCGTTAAGACAGTTAATTTCACTTTCTGTCGTAGTAAAGGGAAGTCTAAATCCACTCATTCTTATATGAAGCTCATATAAGGAACTAACCTCTAAGATTTTCCCATCTTGCTTAGAGATTACAGCTTCAAACTCCATTTTCTCTGAGCCTTTTGTGTCTGTACAAGATGCTCTAAAGATGTGATTGTTTTCGTCTTGTTCAAGATCTGTAACTGCAACCATGGACAGTGGACAGCCAGTAAACTTTGTAACTTCCCCGGTCTTATTATTATAGCCAAAGTTAATTCCCTGGTCACCTTGACGCACATGATATTGGGTTTGCCCTTCAGTAATGACGTAATTAAAGTTTGTGTTGTTAAGCTGAGTGATGTCGCATCCATTGGCATTGTATCTAATTGTGTCCATAGCAACAGCTCCAATAGATGCCATTAGAGTTAGTCCTGTAATAAGTGTTTTCATAAATCTTCTCCTAGTTGGGGTTTGACATTGGATATTGTCCTAAAATTGTGGCGTAAATCATCACGCTAAGTTTGAAACGTTGTTAATATTAATTATCTAAATTCTAAGTGAGATTTTTTTCACGCAACAGATCATCTGAAAATTTTTCAATTGAGATAGTCTAAAGTTTGATCAGAAATTTTTGAATGATTGGACCTAACTTGTTAAATTTATGAGTCGTTACCCATATAAACAAACCAAGGAAGGCCCATGATCAGTAAAAATATAGGCTCCATGGAATAAGGCCTTCAACTACACCCACGACCTTCGGAGCATTGTCACTATTTTCTTTTAATGAAATAACTCCTACATCTATTCTTATCACCACGTCTGAGTAGCTTACTCTTAGGCCTTTTCTCTTATCGGCCTTCCACATTTTGTTATCTGGAAATTTAAGATCAAAGGCCCCTTCAGCGAAAGAATCAAAAAGTTTGTTTACAGGCATTGTTATAAACGAAATTTTATGTCCTTTCTCTTTGGCGAATTCTTTGAATAAGTCCCGGGCAAAACCAGAATATCCCGCTCTTCCTTTTCCGCCATAGAATGGCTAATAGTCCACCGCCTCAATGCCCATTGTGATTTGCTTTGCATGAGTATTGGGCCCAAGTAAAAGCATACCTGCTAATTTAAGCTCCATTTTTTTAACCTCACATATTAAATATTTTGGATCTAGCTAACAAAAACTTTAAGCAAGGTCTGACTCGGAAAACGATTAAGAAATCCTAATTGGAGTTTTAGTTTAAATTACATGAGCAGCTCATTAGGATTTAAGCAGCACGGTATTGAACTTGCGGTCAAACCACGGAACTTTCTTGTGGTTGTAGCCAAATGGAGAGATTACTGACATAAGCCACCTGGATATTGAAGTGGTGATGGAGAGATTTCCACCTGTCATTACATCTCTAATTTTTATGTGGGTAAACCTTTGGCCAACAGTTTGAGATTTGGCACTTAGAATTGGAACGTATAGAAGGCAAACCAGATAAATTGCAAATCCAACGTATCCGTAGGTGAAGCGATCCAAAACACCAGAAAGAATCATTCCATAAATTTTTAGAACAATGACTGCGATAATGTTTACAACAATTAGATCAATGAACATTGCCGTGAAGATCTTTGAACTCTTAGGGTACTGGCCTTTAAACTTAAGATAATCGCTGTCGCTTGCTTTTGCCATGCTAACTTCCATTTAGAATAGAAAGGGGAGCTCACACTCCCCTTTTTGTTTGAGTATATTATTTCTCGTTTAAGTATCTCAAAACATTGTGCAAGATTCCACCATTTTTGAAGTAATCAAGCTCATCTTTTGTATCAATTCTGCAAACAGCACTTACTGACTCGCTAGATCCGTCAGCTCTTGTGATTACCACTTCAACGTCCTGCTTAGGCTGAATTGAGTCAACACCCTTGATTGTGAAAGTTTCTTCTCCTGTAAGAGCTAATTTCTCGCGATTAGTGTCCTTAAACTGAAGAGGAAGAACACCCATTCCAATGAGGTTGGATCTGTGGATTCTTTCAAAGGATTCAACGATTACAGCTTTTACACCTAGAAGGATTGTACCCTTTGCGGCCCAGTCTCTAGATGAGCCTGTTCCGTACTCTTTGCCACCCACAACTACTAGTTGAGTTCCTTCTTCTTTGTACTTCATTGCAGCGTCGTATACTGCCATTTGTTTTCCAGTAGGAATGTGCTTAGTGTATCCACCTTCAACACCATCAAGCATTAGGTTTTTAATTCTAATGTTTGCAAATGTTCCTCTCATCATTACTTCGTGGTTACCACGACGCGACCCGTAAGAGTTAAAGTCTTGGATCTTAACTCCGTGAGCTTGAAGGTACTCACCTGCTGGAGAGTCAGGCTTAATCGCTCCCGCTGGAGAGATGTGGTCAGTAGTAGTTGAGTCGCCAAGAATTAGAAGTGGTCTAGCGTCAACAATGTCTTCTTTCTTATCCAAATCCATAGTCATACCTTCAAAGTATGGAGGGTTTTGAACATAAGTAGAGTTAGAGTCCCAATCATAAGTTTGAGATTCAGTAGCAGCAACGTTTTGCCACTCTTCAGTACCTTTAAACACATCAGAGTAACGAGATTTAAACATCTCTTCATCTAGACAAGACTGGATAGTCTTTTGAATTTCTTCGCTTGTAGGCCAGATGTCTTTAAGGAATACATCGTTTCCATCTTTATCTTTTCCAACAGCGTCTTTTTTAAGATCAATCTTAAGGTTTCCGGCAAGAGCGTAAGCAACAACAAGTGGCGGAGACGCCAAGTAGTTCGCTCTAATATCAGGGCCAATTCTTCCTTCAAAGTTTCTGTTGCCAGAAAGAACTGAAGTAGAGATCAAATCTCCATCGTGAATAGCCTTAGAAATTTCTGGATTAAGAGGACCAGAGTTTCCAATACAAGTAGTACAACCGTAACCAACTAGGTTAAATCCAAGATCGTTTAGGTGTGTTTGAAGTCCAGCTTTTTCAAGGTAATCAGTTACAACTTGAGAACCAGGAGCTAGAGAAGTCTTAACCCATGGCTTAACGCTTAGACCTTTTTCAAGTGCTTTCTTTGCAACAAGTCCAGCGGCCACTAGTACAGCTGGGTTTGAAGTGTTTGTACAAGAAGTAATGGCAGCAATGCAAATATCTCCGTGAGTAAGCTCAAAGTCTCTTCCTTCAACCTTTACGTTTTTAGAAGCGTCTTTCTCCTCTACTTTGAAAACTTCTTTCATGTCGTGGTGAAATTGCTTGGCAGCGTTTGAAAGAGCAATTCTGTCTTGAGGTCTCTTAGGGCCTGCAATAGACGGCTCAACAGTAGTCATATCAAGTTCAAGAGTGTCAGTGAATGACGGCTCAGGGCTGTTTGAATCTCTCCACATGCCTTGCTCTTTAGCATATGCTTCAACAAGAGCAATTCTATCAGCATCACGGCCAGTGAACTTTAAGTAATCAATAGTCTGCTCGTCAATTGTGAAGAATCCACAAGTAGCGCCATACTCAGGTGCCATGTTTGCGATAGTTGCCCTATCGGCTAGAGTTAGGTTGTCAAGGCCTTCACCGTAGAACTCTACGAACTTACCAACAACGCCCTTCTCTCTAAGCATTTGAACAACAGTTAAAACAAGGTCAGTTGCAGTTGTTCCTTCTGCCATTTTACCAGTTAGTTTAAATCCAACAACTTCTGGGATAAGCATAGTAACAGCTTGTCCAAGCATTGCTGACTCAGCTTCAATACCACCAACGCCCCAACCAAGAACGCCAAGGCCGTTGATCATAGTAGTGTGAGAGTCTGTACCAACACAAGTGTCACAGTAAGCAAGCTCTTTACCATCTTGCTTTTTAGTCCAAACAACTTGTCCTAAATACTCTAGGTTTACTTGGTGAACAATTCCAGTTCCTGGAGGAACAACCTGGAAGTTCTCAAAAGCTTTTTGTCCCCATTTTAGAAACTGGTATCTTTCTTTGTTTCTTTCGTACTCAAGCTCAACGTTTTCTTTGAAAGAGCTTGGAGTTCCGAACTTATCAACCATTACAGAGTGATCAATTACAAGATCAACTGGAACCTGTGGGTTGATCTTTTGAGCGTCTCCACCCAAGTTCTTCATCGCATCTCTCATTGCTGCAAGGTCAACTACCGCTGGAACACCAGTGAAGTCTTGCATAACAACACGTGCTGGGTGGTATGAAATCTCTCTGTCTGAGCTTTTGTTTTTAAGCCAGCCTAAAACAGCAGAAATGTCGTCTTTTACAACAGTCTTGCCGTTTTCATTCCTAAGAAGGTTCTCAAGCAACACTTTAAGCGAGTTTGGAAGCTTGCTAGTGTCGCCCAGTCCATTTTCTTGGGCCTTTTTTAGACTATATACCGCATAGTCTTTTCCGTTGACCTTAAGGTCTGACAATGAGTTAAATGAATTCCCGCTCATAAGTGTCCTTTTGATGTGTAATAGTGGTTACGTTCTGATCTAAAAATTGAGCCAATAATATACCCTTTAAGACGCATTCTCAACTTCAAACGATATAAAAATGCTTTAAATACAACGCTTTATTGCAACATGGTGGAAAAACTGTTTAAATTAATAGGATAAACGGAGATTGAAACATGGAAGTATTTCAGCGCGAAATGTATATTGAAGTTTTTGGCAATGTGCCAATTTACTTCGGAATCGGAATTCAAATTGTTACCGCCCTTATTCTTGGTGGGCTTGTAGGTTTTGATAGAGAAATAAAAATGAAGGCTGCAGGCCTTAAAACCAATATACTGATATGTATAGGTGCCACTCTTTATACTACAATTTCTCTTATCAATCTCCCTAATGCTGTTGGCCTAGTGGATCCAAATCGTGTTGCCGCTCAAATTGTAAGCGGGATTGGCTTCTTGGGTGCTGGGGCAATTATTCAAGGGCGTGGCAACGTTACCGGGCTCACAACGGCCGCCACTATTTGGGTTGTTGCAGCAATTGGCTTCACAATTGGCGTAGGCTATCCCCTTGTGGCCACCCTATTCTCAATTACGGTTTTGGTCGTTTTGAGGTTGTTGGCTCCAATTCACAAGTTTATTGAGAGAGAAAGTGAGCACAAAGACTTCCATATAGAGGTTATGTCCATTGGAACTGTAAAGAGACTTGCCTCCAAAATCTTTCTTGGAGAAAACATAGAGCTTGAAGAGATCTATGAAGAAGAACCTAGAGAAGGTAAAAAGCTTCTTCATATCTTCCTAACAGGGCATCCTCGCGCCATAGAGCGTATATCTCAGGAGCTTCATAGCATTATGAAGGTTGAGAAGGTCTCCTACCGCCAGGTGGAGAGTGCCTCAGACATGTATGAAGTGATCCACGAATAGGCCCAAACACTCTAGCTTTGAACATTGTTCACAAAGCAAGACACTGCCTTTTCGCCCAAAATCGAATCTTTATAGAGTTTAATGCCGTAAAACTCTCTCCTGAATCCTGGTCTTTTAGCCTTTAGGATAACATCCATTTTGTTAACTTTAATTACGCGATCTATCTTTTCAAAGACAATTGAATCTTCGAAGTAATTGACTAAGATATTCTTTAAAGAGCCTGCATGGACAAAACTGTTCGCAAAATCACTATTAAACACTCCACCATAAATATGATTTTTCATATCATTTTTAAAGATTTCAATCTGACAAGGTGGAGAAAAAATGTCGCCCTCAACTGTATTACCACGGAAATAAATTCTACCCTCTTGAGGTTCAAAAACATCTTCAAGGGCCATGTCATATAACTTTTGATTTAAACCTGCGGTTGCAGATGTTGAAAATGCCAAAATAAGAGTTAGGTATAGAGCCTTCATAAGCTTCTCCATAATTATGTTAATACCTAGATTCTATAAAGATTTTGTCTGAATAACGATGGAGTTGAAGTTAATAAGGAAAAGCGTATAGATAATTGACAGCTTTTTTCAAAAAAAAGGGCCGGCGTATCCAATATGGATCTTTTCCGGCCTGTGATTCGCTCTGGGCCAAGATTAAATCTCTTGGTCTCAAGCTTCTTGCTTGGATGGTCATTTCTGACCTTCCCTTTTGAATCCACCACCTATTATAAAGTGGCAGGTTTTTATTTTTGGGGAATGTATTTCAGCAGCTTCCTCCTTGCAGAATCATCTTACGATGCGCTGCCTATACATGTATAATAACTCCTTTCCCTAAAAATCGTAAGTAAAACGAAGTAAAACCTATTTTACGTAAAATTAGGTATTTATTGCATATTTGTTTCGTATAATATAAATTATACGAATAAAATATGGTATTTTTTAAACAAAATATGTCGAAATTGAGTAAGTCGGAAATAAAAGCAAAGGGTATGCCTTGTTCAAGAAACACAGGAAATGGCTGGATAGGTTTCTAAGAAATTGTGAGAAATTAAACCGTTCTGGACACACAATCAAGAACTATCGAAGTGATCTGGAGAGGTACATTCACTTTTATGAGTACTTCTACGGGTCACATTTAAATCGTGCAAATGCCAAGACAATCGAGAGTTATAAAGAATTCCTGAGTGGCAGCTCCCCTAGACCTCAAAAAGGTTGGCGAAAATTGCTGTGGTACAGACGGGTGAAAAATGCACCAAGTCCCCTAAGTTTGGGTGTTAGTAGCCAAAAAAGACACCTTTCTAGTATTAAGAACTTCTACGACTATTTGATTCAGTCCCATGAGGATAATTCAAAAACATTTGGAAAAAACCCCGTAAAAAGCAAAATTCACACAATTAAGGTCAAGGACAGTGATATTGTGCACACAAAACTCTTAAATCATCGTGATTGGGACTCACTGGATAAGAATCTATACAAGGTTAAAGACAGACTTGTGGCATATCTGCTCTATTTTGGAGGTCTAAGGCTCGAAGAGCTTTGCCGTTTGAGGTATAGCGATTTTTCTCAGCGGACTAAGTCCTTGAGCTTTATTCGAAAAGGTGGTGAGCGGCATTATCTAAAAATTCGAGAATTTGAAACCATCTTTGACCTTTTGGAGAGTCACAAGAGTATGGCCAGTGTTGAGAGCGAGTATTTATTTACTAATAAGACTGGATCTCAGGTCAGCACACGTGCAATGTATGCCTTTATCAAAAGAATGCTTATGAGAGCTGGACTTTCCTCAGACTTAACTCCCCATAGCTTTAGAAAGGCATGTGCAACCAATATGTATGTTGAAAGCAAAGACATTTTAATGGTTAGAAACTACTTGAACCACAAAGATGCAAAAGTAACTCAGACTTATATTGAGTATTAAGTAAGTGAAAGTAGCTAAACGGTGCTTATAGGTGTTTAGTCTTCTTTATGCGACTTTGTAGGCAAGCGTGTATAAAGTTTTGACACTCCAGGTTTTTTCTTCACTTGTACTTTTACTCACTCAAGAAAGCTAAGAAGATATCTGT
>CATMLK010000055.1:0-19641 GCA_950070535.1 uncultured Bacteriovoracaceae bacterium
ACTTCTTTTATCTATTTGACTGTCTCGCCACAAGGAGAGCTTCAATCCCAAACGGGCCTCGCCTTCATCTAGAGTTTCTTTTTTTCCTTCGTAAAGAGGCCAGTTTCCATCCGAACTTCTAAATCCAGCATACACCTCACCATTTAATAGCTTAATGGGTTTTGTAGCGACGGCATCTATGGAGTCTGCTTCATAAAAGCCCTCAACTCTCTGGTCTTTTTTGACAGACAATTTGGAATCAAAGAGTCCTTTTGCGGCCAGGACTTCCATCTTGGAGGAATCAAGTTCGTCCAAACTTTTAAGCACTAGAGGATAATACGCTTTAACAGATTTCAGCACCTCATCGACTCGCAAAGAATGTTCCTTTGCTTTTCCATTCTTAGCAAATGCTAGAAAAATGCAAATAATGCTGAGGTTAAATAGCTTACTTTTCACTTCTTTGTTCCGCTCGTTTTTGTCTGTGTGTTTAGGGAGTCTGGCCTCCCCTCCATTGATGGAGGAAAACCATTAAAAGTTCTCCAAAGTTCATAACCTATACTGACAGTGTTTAATAAAACCCAACCATACACTCTTGTTCCTTGTCTAAGGTACACATTGTCTGGCCACTCCTGCCCCTTAGTGGGAACTACAATTACACGAAACTTCCCTCCCATTGAAGCAGATGGGTCAATGCTCAACACAGTTCCAGCAAAAGTACCGACGGCAACTGAAGGCCATCCTGAGAATTGGACAGCAGGCCATCCCTCAAACTGCAACCTGACTTTTCGTCCGGGAAAAACAAGAGGTAAATCATTTCCGCTAACGTAAATCTCAGCTGCTAACGCGACTTCTTTGGGCACAAAAACTGCTAATTTTTCACCTTTTTTTACAAACACGGAGCCAGAACCATGTAGGGTCCTTAAAATTATGCCATCTTGAGGAGCTTTTACGGTTTGAGTTTTTTGCCTTGCAAGCTTAACTTCTTTTTGAGCAAGAGCAGCTGCAGCCTCCGCTTCATCAGATTGGAGCTTTTTATAATTGATTCTGGCCTTTTCAACCTCAAGTTTTGAGCTAAGGCCTTGGGAGAACAAGCTTTCCTGTCTTTTATAGTTTTTAAGTGAAGTGGCCCTAGCATCCCTAGCTGCTTCGAGCTTTTTCCTAGCTGCATTCCTTTCTAGACTTAAACGTCTAATGTAATCAGGATCGATGTCAACAATGCTAACTATAGCCTCACCCTTCTTCACTTCCATTCCATCGCGAACGAACCACTTATCCAAGCGACCATCAACTGTGGCGTTTATATTTTGTACACGATTGTTTGGATCTAGAGCAATAACTTCTCCTCTGCCTTTAGAAGTCTGCTGCCAGGGGACAAAAAACATCACTATTAAACTTAAGAGAAAAAATGCGAGAAGAATCTTGGCAAACATACTTGCCCAACGAGGTGTCTTCACCTTCTCCATGCAATTAAAAACTTCTCTTCCTTCTCTCAACTTGTTCTTTCCTTATTTATTAGACAGCTCTTGAACTCTTCGACGTCTTTATAGGATTCAACCTTTTCATGGCCAAACCAGAAGTATTTATCAAACCCTCTAGGGACTTTATGCTTATCGCTAAACACCAAAAGAGTTAGCGGCAACTCTAATAGTCTTGAAATGATCCGATTTCGTAACCTTATTTCTACCTGGTCAAAGATATCTGTGAGAACTAATACTTTTGGTTTCTTCATTAGGTGCTTGGCAAGTTCAAGAAGAATTAACTGAGAGCTCCATAGAGGGCTACCAGATGCAGTTAGGTGGGTATCCAAACCTTTTGGCAGCTCTTCCTCTAAAAATCCAAGTTCAACAAGATCTAAAACATTCTTCATTTCAGCCAAGGAGGAAGTATCTAAACCAAATGCAATATTATCCCATATCGAGCCCTGGATGATTCTTATACGATCGAGCACACCTATATAGTCGTTGATCTCCTCCTGTCCCATATCATCGGTTGGGATATCTCCAAGATAAATTCTTCCTTTATAAGGAACAATATTTTTTCGAGACAGCTCTACAAATAGGGCCTGCAAGAAAAAGCTCTCCTTACTCGCAAAGTATTTTTTCCCGCATTCAAGATCAAAGTTAAAAGAATAGTCCGCTCCCCATTTACGTCCCTCAACCCTTCTAAAACTCATGCCACAGGCCTTATCACCAAGATCAACACCGGCAACAGACTCTACAGGAAGTTTTTTAAATACAGTAAGTTTTTCCACTGCAGCGTAGAGGTCATAAAAATCTTCAAGATGCTTACCCGACTTGGCCAAAGAGCCTAGGATCATTGTTGCGACAAGCTCCGCGGCAACCAATTGTCCAAGACTCAGTTGTTCTAAAATAACAAGATAGCCCCCAAGACCCAAAACTGCTGAGCTCATCAAAGCATAAATTCCAAAAAGAAAAATCACCTGAGAAAGAAGAAACTTAAAATGATGGCGTCTATTATCCAAATATCCTTTAATCTTTTCATCTGCCTCGACGAGTGCTTTTCTCCTTCTTTTTGTTGTTTTAAAAAAGGAGTGAGACTTTGCAATTTGTTCTAGCCATTCTGCAACTTCATACTTTGAGGTCGACTCTTTTGTGGCACTTTTCAATCCGTTCTTTCCAAAAAGTCCCCAAACAAGTGCCAAAAGAGCTAGAAGTAAAACATCAAAGATCAAAAAGTACGGATGGTAAAATCCAAGTAAAAGAAGGCCTGCGAAGGTTTGAAGGGCAATGGCAACCCCTCCAACGATTAGGCTGGTCACCTTTTTTTGAACCGTCATAATATCAAAGTATTTATTTACTAAAGATAAGCCATCTCTCTCATCAATCACATGAGAGTTCGCATCCAAAAGAGCGAGAGTTGCTTCCGAGGCGGAACGAGCAAAAAAATGTCTTTGAAACAGTTCTGTGACATAGAACTGAACCACGTTTAAAAGTCCGGAAAAAACTAGTAAGGAAAAAAGGACAAAAGAAAGCACTAGTAAAGGTTGCAAAAGACCCGTAAAAGCAACAGAGTTAACCAAAGACTGAACAGATATTGGAACGGCCAATGAAAAGATACTCGCACCAATTCCATAAACGATAGCCGCTACGTATAAAGACTTCTCAGGGGCCAGGATAATATGAAGGTTTTTCCACATCTCTTCATACGAAAGAACCCTGCTCCTAATATCCTCTTTTTTCACTTTTCTTCCTTACGCAGAGAATTCATTTATCAAGAATTCTGTAATTGGGCTTGGCAAAGTTCTTTGCACTGAATATAGAAAATACTCCTCTTTCAAATCTTCCAATCTTCCAATTTCAAATAGCTTACCCTGCTCTACCAAAGGCATCGCAGCGTAATCGGATAAAAAAACCAGGCCTTTTCCCTTCTCCGCGAGCATCTTTTTTAAACTCGAGTCTTGTACCTCTGCCACGAGATTATATTTTATTTTCTCGTTCAAAAAAGAATGCTCAATATCGTATCTTAACTTGCTATGAGTCGTAGGGAGTATAAAGGCTTGTTCATTTAGGGAAGTGGGAAAGCTCTCGCTTAGATGTGAGTAGTCTTTTGAGCCATAAATTTTAACATCAAACTCTCCAATTTTTTTCTCATAAATGCCCTGCAGTCTTGCATTAAGGCCACCATTTGAAAGAACGAGGTCCAGTTTATGGGCCATAAGCTTTTCGATTAAAATCTCTGGCTCACCTTCAACAATTGATAGAAAAGTTCCCTTTCCAGCACTTTGAGCAGCTTCGATCAAACTACAGGATAAAGTTTTAGGTGCAGTGTCACAAATTCCTATTCGATACTTTGTTTGAAAAGTAAGGCTTTTATTATTAAAAATCTGAACGAACTCTTCACCTTTTTGAAAGATTTCCTCTGCATACTCAAGTGCAACCTTGCCGGCCTCAGTCAACTCTAAAGATCTGCCCTTTCTTTGAAAAAGCTGCTGACCAATGCTTTCTTCAAGTTGTTTTAACTGTGAACTTAAGGCTGATTGCCCAACAGACAATTTCTCAGATGCACGAGAGATACTACCCTCTGTAGCAATAGTTCTAAAATACAACAGATGGTGATAATTAAGCCATTTAATCATTTATTTCAACCCTGTGCTTTATAGCGATTAGTAAATTCTTCCTGACAGCCACATCGTGAAGTTGGCGTTTTCAATATCAAACCCTGTATTTTGAAATGTGGTCAACATAGGCTCTACACGCAACTGATCACTTACCCTATATGACAATAGTAGTGAAAGGGACTCATCCTGTATAAAGCTTATATCCGTCTCATTATCAGCATTTCCGTTGAGTTGATAGAATATAGTTCCCCCAAGGTTATCATTAAAAGAGTAATTAACCAGTGGGGACACAAAGAATGAGGCCCTATCCTCTTCTGAGGAGCTACTTCCCTCAAAGAAGAGGAGTCTCGCCCAAATCCAAGACCCAACAGATAATGCAGGGCCTAGTTGATATGTTAGACTGTTAAAGCCGCCAGGATTGAATAAAAGTCCATCTTCTTTAGTGTCACTTGTCCTTGAGAAGGGCATTATTGAGTTAATGCCACCTCCAAAGCTTAAATTGCCTCTTTTAAACCACTGGCCAGCGACACCAAAGACTGGGTCATCCAGTTGAAAGTTATTTGATCTTTCATCTGAAGCATTGTGATTAATGACAAACCTAGGGTTTGCTACAAATCTTAAGTTCTGATTTATTTTCCAGCCAAAACTTAATTGATTCCATGTAGAGATGCCTCCTTCCTCAATCTCTCCAAACTCATTCACTGGGTCCTTACCATTACCGATTGACGGGCCAGTGAAAATTGAGAAGTAGCTAATCTGATCAGGTTTAATGGCCTCAACTCCCCTAATATTAAGGGGAAGCTTGGCCTTTATTAGATTAGAATTACTTGCGGCAAGAGACAGGCCTGTCGAGAAGACAAGCCCCAAACAAAATTGATATCTCATCTTTGGTCTCCTTACCTTCTGTCGCCTCTGAAGTCCATGTAAGGAGGGATATCATATATCCTCTCATTCACCTGATTGTTGGTGACGCCTTGGCTGGCCGTTTTCTTACCAGAAGAGGCACAGGCAACAAAAAGAATTGAAATTATAAAGATGTATATAGATTTGAATCTCATAGGTACTCCCTTTAAATAGTCTTGTTAAATCGAATCTTAAAAACTTGCGTAAAAAAAGAATGATCTAAACCCGTTCGGGAGGTGGTAGCGCCACCGAATAATTACAAGTGAGCATATTGATTCTAAAATGCAAAAATGGGGTCTCTAGTTTTAAATAGTCCAGTGCATAAGCGTGACTATTAAGTACTTCTGTATTTTCTTCACTTAAATCTGAGTCCTTCTCAGGATCATCATAAGGTGAAGCATCAGTATTTGTTTCACCCTGATTTAAAGAGTTGTATTGAAGTCCCGCAATATTATTGCTTTGGACTTCTCCCAGTGTTTTTTTAGGAAACAGAGAAACACTGATTGTGAAAATAAATAATAAGAGCATTACCTTTTTCATAAGAAAATCTTAACACATCCGAAGTATTGAGAAAACGACATAAAACCAAAATAATCATACGATAAAATCGATAGATCAAAGTTCAAGTCACTGATATCTCGTACATGCCGAATTATTGGATCTTTAGAGAATTTTAGTAATTTTTCATAAGGACGATAATGTGTTTGGATAGAACTTGGAGATTTATTTTATGGGAAAAATTATAGACCACACCCAACTTAACGAGGCCGTGGACAACGATCAAGATGTGATTGATGTTATCGCTCAAACTTATCTGGACACCTATGAGGAGCTGTTCTCAGCTTTGAAGAATGCATATGACGAAAAAGCTCCTGATGAACTCAGCAGAGCAGCCCATACATTAAAGGGTGCCATAAGTATGTTTTTTAACGAGGCCTTAGCAAACGAGCTTCAAAAACTAGAAATCGAAGCAAAAGAAGGCAGAATCAGAATTGAAGCTTCGGACATAGAACAAATTAAAGACACATTGGACATGTTGGCCACTGAACTCAAAGAGCTTATTTCAGACAACTAATAGACCACTGACAATTTTTTTTACACCCAAAATCATGTTTTCAGGTATTTAGAACACGCTATTTCTGGCATATCGCTTGAAGTGAAATACTCCATAAATGTTTAAGGAGAATTTTATGAAAGCGATTTTACCAGCACTCTTTTTGGGAGCAATTGTATCTGGTTGTGTGAAAGTGGAGCCAAAAAAATATGAAGTGAAGATGCCTAAACCTAAATCCACACCAATCTCTACTAAAGCAATTTTAGATAGTCTCTATAAAGATACTAAAGGAATTCAATGCGTTCTTGAAAACCAAGACTCCCTTGAAACTCAAGATGTTTTTATTGTCGAAAAAATAAAAGTTAATGAAGAGAATAACGAGGAAAATCTAAAGCATACCTTTTATCAGGTTCATGAGGATAAGAATCCATCCATAGGAATTAAACTTGATGACAAGTACATTGACTTTGTTACTTATGAGGCTGAAGAAGATGAAGTGTACTCTTTACGCTCTTACTCAGTTCAAGGAGCAAGTGACGACAGTGGAATTCTTAGTGCTCAACTTGCATATGATAAGAAAATAAATGAGATATCAATCACCGTTTATGAGCAGAAGTATGATGGAACCCAAATGCAAGAAGAAAGCCTAGGGAGTTACAAAATAAATCAATGTGTTGAATCTGAAAAAAAGGTTTTTGAACTTTAAAAGCTGGCCTTATTGCCAGCTTACTTTATTCACCAAATATAATCTTATGTGGAAGCGTTCTATTGTCTTCAATATGATCTTTTAGAAGCTTCTTAATTGATTTTATTATTTGAGATGTTCTCACATCTTCAACTGTTACCTCAAGGCCAAGTTCTGTTTCCTTTCCGTCAATATCATCTAGTTCACCAAAATCTACTTCATTAATAATAGCACTTAGCGAAAGTGATAAGTCTCTATGAACAAAAGGGTCCAAAGCATCAAAGCTTATCATAGACGTAGGGGCTCCCACTGCACCAGCTCCAGCTCCAGCATAAGCTGAAATAGCCCCAACCCCCTCACTACTTAGGCCAAGAACGCCTGAGAAATAGGCAACTTCAAGTTTAGCCGCAATAAATGGAAAGGCCACTGCTGCTGCGACTACTCCCACATCCGCCAGAACCGCTAGGTATGCATCAACCATCTTGTCTGATGCCATCATCTTTATATCGTTGTTTGAAAATGTTACTGGGACTTCGTAAAAGGAGTCACAGATATAATCTTGATAAGATCCCTTGCACTCAAGAAAGTAAAAATCTTGATTCAATCTTTCGGCTATAACAAAGTGATCAGATGATTCCTCCCCTTTTATAACCAACGCTGAAGCATTTAAACAAAATGCTAAAGAAAGAAGAGTCGCTATTGCTTTTATCATTAATCCACCTTTTAAAGGCCTCACAATAACGCAGCTCAACACCCCAATCAAGGCCTTGGCCAACTTAGTGTAATACTTTCACACAAAGAGCTAAATTTTCTTTAAAGGACTCCATACAAGCCGTGCAATAAGCAATATATGGCCGTTTTCTTGCTTAATATTTCACTACGTAAAAACTTTTTATTCCAGGAGAAACATATGAATGTAGCAAAGAAAATAATAAATCTGCTCCTATGCTTGGGGCTCATCTCAATGGTTGCCTCTTGCGATCAAAATGATGAGGCCTCTGAGACCAACGAAGCAACCACATTAGTGGATAGCGAAAACTCCCCAGAAGAAGAATCTGACACAAATGAAGAATCAGAAAGTTCTGATGAAGAGAGTCAAACCTATACGGTCACACTAACAGCTCTAAACTCCGATCTTGCTGGCGAAGTAGAGGGAGAAGGAACATTTATCATCGATCAAGATGATTTCACCGCTGAAATCCAAGTAGACAATGCTCCAGCAGATATAGTCCACTTACAACACATAACCACAGGAGAGGCCTGCCCTACAGATGCAGATGATATAAATGACGATGGTATTATTGATGTTGTTGAGGGTGTGGCACAATACGGTCCCATTATCGTTCCTTTAGATGGAGACCTCTTTACTCAGGCCGGCGGAATTGAGGGGTACCCAACCGCAGATCAAGCAGGGAGCTACTTTTACTCTCAAACAGCAAACTTAGAGGATATGCTAAACGACTTAAGGGCAGAGGACATAAACCCAGATGATCCAATAGTAAAGCTTGGGGAAGGAGAGGAACTCGACTTGGAAGGAAAGCATGTAATCATTCACGGCGTACCTGAAAGCGTAGAGCTTCCGGACACAGCGGCCTCAGTACTAGGCTTACCAGCAAATGCAACACTACCTATCGCATGCGGAATTATTGAGAGAGAAGATAGTGGCGATAATGGTGACAATGGTGACAATGGTGACAACGGTGACAACGGTGACAATGGTGACAACGGTGACAACGGTGACAACGGTGACAACGGTGACAACGGTGACAACGGTGACAATGGTGACAACGGTGACAATGGTGACAATGGTGACAATGGTGACAATGGTGACGACGAAGCTGGTGATGAACAACAACAGGATCAAAATCAGCAACAAACTCAAGATCAGTAATTACAATACATTAGGAGAGAGATCTTAGGATCTCTCTTTTTTAATTCGGAAAATCCTTCATCCTTTCCCTTCAGTTAAACTATGAGATAATTAACCCATGAAGAGAATAATTATACTTTTAATTTCCTCTGTTTCATTTACCTCTCTCGCAGCAGAGCTGAAAGTTCAGCCAGTATACAGTATTGAAACAACTCGAAGAGAGTATCCTGAACCCGCAAGCCAAATTACAAGAACATATTTAGGAGTAAGTGCAATTTATGGAGAGCCCATTTTTTCCGCTGAATTTGAAGTAGCTCAATCAACTTACACCGACACTTTCCCTTCCACAGACTCAGAAGTTACCAGCCTAACTAGAAGGGCCATGCTCGGCGTAAGGTCTTATCCAATAACTAGCAAATACTTTGGAACTTTTTTAAGAGCTGGAGCGAGAGTAAAACAAGAAACTTTAGACATAAAAGAGAGCGGACAAACTCGTGAAGAGGTCTTACCTGTCTATGTCGACCCTTATGCTGGTGCGGGAGTGACTCTGGCATTGGGAAAAGTCTTTGCTGTTAATGCCAGTGCGACAATGGTTTATAACAGAAGTGCAGATGTTGCTGAGTCTGAGAAATATGACGTTCAATATACCCTCTCTGCCACATTTAAAGTTGGCAATCGTTAGATTCGAGCTCGCCAAAGCTTGGACCCCATGGACTTAGCGAACTAGACATGTAAAATTCCTGACTAAAAGGAGTTGTCATGCGTCTCTTCTTAATCACTTTGACCATCATCTTTTCTGCCAGTGCGAAGGCGCCAAAGGATGTTAAGGTTCTTAAATTTAAAGCAAAAGAAAACCTTAAAAAACAAATTCAAATGAGAAAGAGAGCTCCCCTGCTCCCCAAGAGAGCAGCTATAAAAACAATAGATGTGGAGATTCCTAAAAAAGACCTTATAAAGCATGCAAAAAAGACAAGTGAAATAAAAGAGAGAAGAATTAAACATAAAAATGAGCTTGATAAACTAATCTCTTCAACAATGGATAAAAATGTCTTCAATGAACTGTTAGCAAAAGATAAAAAGTCCCTGTTGAAACTAAACAAAGCTCAAGTCTCGAAATTTAAGAAATTAAAAGAGCTTATAAGGACAAAAGAGACATCTTTCAACCAAGAAATTACAAAATACCTATACCAAGACAAAGAGCTTTCATTGATTCGGTACAAACAAATTAGCAAGATACTTTCATTAAACCCCAAGTTCAGACAAAGATACCAATCTATTACAAACCAGATTGAATAGAATGATTTTTCCGCCCCCCTCATAATACTGACAATGATTGTTATAATCATAAAAAAGGGGTGCATGTGAAGTTAAAACAAGAGATTCAGGCTCTTTACGAGAAATATAAAAATGATCGTTCAGGCGAGGTCAATAAATCGATACCGGCCCTATCTCAAGTAAACGCAGACTCTTTTGCAATAAGTGTCGCTATGGCAAATGGCAAAGTCATTGAAGTTGGTGATGTGAACACCAATTTTACAATACAATCGATTTCAAAGCCTTTTATATATGGACTTGCTCTTGAGCAATACGGAAGTGAATTTGTTGAAAGAAAAGTGGGAATCGAGCCCACAGGTGAAGATTTTGATACAGTAATCAAACTAGATGACCAAGGAAGACCCTTCAACCCGATGGTAAACTCGGGAGCTATAGCAATCACAAGTTTGGTAAATGCAGACTCAAAGAAAACTAGAGAGGAAGAGGTTTTGGGTTGCCTATCCAACTATGCTGGCAAGAAACTCAGAGTGCACTCTCACACTTTTAAGTCAGAAAAAGAGTCTGGAGACAAAAATTACGCGATTGCCCACCTTCTTAAACATTTTCAAATTTTGGGAAAAGACTTAAAACAAGACCTGGAGCTTTATTTCAAGCAATGTTCAGCGAATGTCACTAGTACCGACCTTGCCATGATGGGCGCTACACTTGCAAATAATGGGGTAAACCCCATAACGAAAAAGCAGTGTGTTTCACCTGAAAACCTCAGGCACATTTTAAGTATCATTCTGACCTGTGGGATGTACAACTATAGCGGTGAATGGGTTTTTGACATCGGACTTCCGGCCAAAAGTGGTGTCTCCGGCGGAATTCTAATGGTGGTCCCAGGCCTAATGGCCATATCTGTTTACTCTCCCCGCTTGGATAAAAGAGGCAATTCAATCAGAGGTATCAAGGTATGCGAAGAGCTTAGTAAAAAGTATAATCTTCATATTTTAGATACATCCAGTCCAAAGAAAGCTTCAGAGATTCTTTAGTAGAGGCCTTGTACAGGTTTAACCTGGCCTGGACAGACTTCATAATCTCATAATTCCTATATAAGCTTTTGCGAAGTTACTTTTAACAAAGGAAGGGATTATGAAAAACTTATTCTTTTTTACGATTATCGCCACCTTGGTCAGTTGTGCAACCACTGGTGAACAAAAAGATGAAAACATTAACACTAAGAAAGGTGCTGGCATAGGTGCGGCAGTGGGAGCGGTTGCAGGTTCAATTGTTTCTGATGACAAGAGAAAAGGTGCTGTTATTGGCGGTGTACTTGGAGGAATAGCTGGCGGAGCTTACGGCAAGAAGCTAGACAAGCAGGCCAAAGAGTTGGAAGAAATAGCTGAAACAAAGCGAACAGATCAGGGAATTGTCACAAAGCTTAAAGGTGACATTACTTTTAAAACAGGTAAGAGCCAAGTGCGACCAGAAGCACGCCAAAGACTTCAGCAAATGGCAGACATCATGCGCAAGTACCCTGAGAACCAAATTACAATTATTGGTCACACCGACTCAACGGGTCCAGGCACAGTGAATGAGAAATTATCTAGAGAAAGAGCAAACGAAGTAAAGAACATACTGGTTTCAAATGGTGTTCAAGCTTCAAGTATCAACACAATGGGTGTTGCATCTACTGACCCTATAGCTTCCAATCAAACAGAAGAAGGAAGGGCAGCAAATAGACGTGTAGAGCTTGCAATCACCATGGACGAAAGTGACTCCTCTAGACAGGCCGAATAAAACTTAAGAATTCCTAAGAACCTTGCCGCTTTGCATGGCAAGGTTTTTCCACCATTATTTTCATCACGTTTTCTGAGACAATAAGTTGATAAGTCAAAAGGAAAACTCATGAAATTAATTCTAGCAGCTCTATTAATCTCAACCGCATCCATGGCCAAAAAAGTTCAAATCATTCACACAAATGATCTGCACTCATTTTATTTTGGGCCATCCCGAAGTGGAGATGGAGGTTATGCAAGAGTAAAAACGTTAATTGATAAACTAAAAGCTGATGCTGAGAAAAATGGAATTCCTTCCCTCGTTTTGGATGCAGGAGACTTTGGAGAGGGCTCTTACCAGTTTCTGTTCGACAACGGTATTGGCTCCTTTAAGGCCTTGGATATGCTGGGGGTAGACGCTGCAGTAGTTGGAAACCATGATCACATGTTTGGTGGTAAAATGCTCTCAGATCAAATCAAAGAGTCTGGAATCCAAACACAGATTTTAGGAGCAAATATTGCAACCACTGCAGATATGAAGCTTAAAGGCCTCTTGAAACCAAGTGCTGTTTTCGACTTAGATGGAATTAGAGTTGATGTAATTGGTTTAACTACCGACAGCCTCCACTTCATGCACCAAATAAGACCAGGGTTTATTTTCCCGGCCGCTCCAGTTAGTCGAGCTTATTCAAAAGTTGCTAGAGAGGATGGATCAGATCTCGTAATAGCTCTAACCCACTTAGGATTAGATAAAGATAAGAGATTGGCAAAAGATGATCCAGAGTTGGATGTGATAATTGGAGGCCACAGCCATACTCGTTTGGATGAAGTTTTTAAACAAATAAATCAAGAAGAACGTTCTATTCCTATTGTTCAAACCGGTGCCCATGCAATGGCAGTTGGAAGTCTCATTTTAGATGTTAAAGGTCCAAAAGATGTTGAGGTTGTTTCATATAAGCTGCATGACGCTTTCACCTCAGTGCATGAAGATCAAGAAGTCAAAAGCTTTGTGGAAGATGTGGATTATAGAGCGAGAAGAGCACTTGCCGGGAATAAGTGGGACTCAGTCATTGGGACAAGTGAAATTGACTTAGCAGGCTATGTTGATGGAAACCAGCAAAAATTCGATGGCTGTTGGCTCAAACACCTACCCAAAATTATTCATGAGGAATCTGGCAGTAACGTGGGACTCTATCTTTCAGCATTTACAGGTAAAGCTGTTCCTAAGGGAGATATAACTTACGGCAACATCATTGAAAACTTTCCCCATGTTAATGAATACGGAAGACCTGGGTGGGAGATTATGAAGTTTAAAATAAATGGATGGAAACTCTACACCCTACTTTTGGCTCTAGTTTCAGCTGATCTTGATGATAGTGCCCCATTAATAGGTGGTGTTAAGTACTCCTTGTTCACCTTTCCAGATAGCATTCCTTGGATTGGCGGTGTAAGTTTTTTCACGACTTTAAAAATTAATGGCAAGACCGTTGATTTTTCAAAGAAGTATGAAGTAGCTCTGCCCTTTGAATTCTCTCGCATGCTCGAGGGGCTTCTCCCTAAGAAGTTCAGCAGTTTATTCACAAAAGACTTCGTACGTGGTGACTGGTATTTGTGGAATATGGCAGAGAACTATATAAAAAGAAAGAAAGTAATTACTTGCTCAAATTAACCTAATGGGAGCTCAACCTTAAAGGTTGAGCCTTTCCCCACTTGACTCTCCACTTTTATTACCCCCTTATGAGCTTCAACAATCTTTTTGGTTATATATAAACCCAGGCCTAGGCCTTTAACTCCCTTGATTCTGCTGACTTCAGAAAACTTCTCAAATATCTTAACCTTCTGATCTTCTGTTAGCCCCCCACCAAAATCCTTAACAGATAGATAGGCCTTATTGCTATCACCATTCAAATAAACTTCTGGCGAGTGTTTTTGATCTCCATACTTCATTGCATTGCTAACTAAGTTCACTACAACCTGCTCTATTCGAAATGGATCCCAACGACCAATAACTTTATTCTCTGAGACAAGTTTTACATCTAATCCATTTGATAGCTTGAAATTTTTTAAAACACGCTTCACAAGTATTTCAAGATCAACCTTTTCCTTATAGAGCTTTAAGTTTCCAGTTTCAATTTTTGTGACATCTCTCATGTCATCAATTAATCTGGAGATATTGTCCATATTCTTATTGCAGCTCTCTAGGATTTCATCAATTTCTTCATTGGAAAGATCCAACGAAGCGTTTTTTCCAATTCCCATTTTTAATATTTCGGCCTGTGTTTTTAAAACAGTTACCGGGGTTTTCAATTCATGAGAGGCCACTGAGATAAACTCATCTCTAAGCTGCATTGCCTTCTGGGCCTTACACTTTGCCTCCTCCTCAGTTTTGAGACTTACTTCCAATCTGTGCTTTGTCTCTGCAATCTCTTTAGCTAGTTCTGACAGAGACACCTTTTTACTCTTTAGCTCCTTTCGGATTAAGTTTTTTACTTGTTCAGCTTCAAATAGGGAGAAGAATAGCCGTCTTTTGGTTACATGGAATAAATGAGATGCCGTTGCACCAATAGTACCTGTTGTTACAGCAATAAACAGATGAAACAAGAACTCTCCATCATTAATAAATGAGGTTCCCATCTCAAAAAATGCCCCGAATGCAAAAATCATGGCCAGCATCGCATTAAGATAGAACGCCTTGTGGCCATCACTTGGACATAAAATTGACGACCCAATGATGATTAATAAGATTCCATACTTGGGACTCGTCTCAAAGCCTATAATATAGTTTATTACAGTTACACCAAAGCCTGCCACCAAAATCAAAAACCCAAAAATACCAAAGGGATTTTCGAGATGCTCAGTTTTTCTCATTTTAATATATACTGAAATGAAAAAGATACTGGCCAAGATCCTAACAGATATTAACTGCCAAACTATTGTGGGGTTGTTTTTAAAGTCTAAAATCGCAAACAAAGGAAAGAAGATTGCGCAAAGAAGGGATACTGTTTCAGAGCCTCTGGCCCCTTGTTTTTTTAATTCGTATTCATAACCTTTTAAAATTTCTTCATCATTCATGAGACAGCATCCAAAACTAAAAAGGTCAGCGAAAATCGCTGACCTTTGTATAGCTAATTGCTGTCAATTTTAAATCTATATTTCGTGAATTGTCTCAGGTCTTGAGCTAGCTTTATATTCGTCTAAAGATTCATCAAGTTTTTCATAGTCCCAACGTGTTTCAACGTAGTTTCTACCTTCCTGAAAATATCTTTCAGTGTGATAATCCAAATTAGTGACTGGCTGCCTTTGGTCTGGAGCGATGCTTCCGTAATTCAGAAATCTTAATTGAAGTGGTCCATAATAGTACATAGAAGTTTCTTGATAAAAGCACCAAGCATCTTGTTGAGCTCTATCAAACTCCATTATATGAGTTATTTTTTGGCATCTAATATCGACTCTCTGGTCAGGATCTTCTGTCAGCCCAAGCCTTTTAAGAGTACCCTTTATCTCGGCGATCTTGGCCTCATACCTAGAAGCTCTTGATCTTGAAGCTCTATGTAGTTTTCTTTTATAACTTCTTAAATCATCAAGAAGGTCATATTGACGTTTTTTAAGAAGTCTCTCACCTCTTTCAGTGAGATGTTCAACCCAATCTTCAACAGGTTTAGGCCCATCAACAATATGCGGATCAAGGATGTAATCAGTGCCGTTAACTTCTACGGCCGGAGCAACATGAAAATCCCAACCGTCATTGCTGGATGCAAGACGACCAAAGAATCTTCCAAGACCAGTTCTACCTTGATCATCAAGCTCAAAGTTGAATTTATCGGTGTAGTGCATGAATACTTTCTTAGACTTAACACCATAGTCTTTGTCTAGTTTATATGACCAAATGTTGGCCCTCTTAAAACAATCTTCACCCACCATACGGCGGTTAATTCTAGCAACTTCATCCCAGAATTTTTCCAACTCATACTTTGAGTGATCAGTAGTGTAATAACCTTCAATTGGACTAATCGGAGCGGCATGACTAACAGCAGCCGTAATTAATGCGAAAGCTAGTAATTTCTTCATGTAAATTCCCCTATTGAAAAATAACCCTTCCCTAAAATTTTATCGGGTTTTATAAAGCGAGGTTCTCACTGGCAACTCGTTGTCGCTAGACATGTAAAAATGACATGGTTAGGGCTACTTAGGATTGGCCATTTTATCAAAGTCAATGATCGCTTGAAAATCCTTAAGCTCCATGAGTCCTTCTTTTTCAACTTCTTCCCAAATTGATGTTTCATTCTCATAGGCATTATGAGCAATTTCTGAGGCCTTCTCATAACCAATTTTTGGAGCAAGTGCTGTAACAATCATTAGGGAGTTCTCTTTGTATTGTTTGAGCTTATTTTGATTGAGCTTGATTCCTTTTAAACACCTTTTTTCGAAACTTGAAACCGAATCATTAAGAAGTCGAATGCTTTTTAGTATATTATGTAAAATTAATGGTTTGTATGCATTAAGCTGTAAGTGTCCATGCATGGCACCAAAAGATATTGCACAATCATTTCCCACAACCTGTGCACAGGCCATACTCATCGCTTCACACTGAGTTGGATTCACTTTACCCGGCATAATAGAGCTTCCCGGTTCATTCTCCGGCAGTAATAACTCACTTAGTCCACACCTAGGGCCACTTCCCAAAAGACGAATGTCATTTGCAATTTTCATAAGTGTTGAAGCACAAATTTTGAGAGAACCACTCAATCCCAATAGATCATCATGAGAGGCTATTTTGCTGAACTTGTTTGAACTGGCGGTGAAGTCAGCTCCAAGAGACTCATTTAACTCTTCCACAACTATGCCAGAGAAACTTCTTGAAGTGTTAAGTCCTGTACCAATAGCGGTGCCCCCTATAGGCAATTCTTCACACCAGGCGATTATATGTTCCAATGATTCTCTAGCTTGTTTTACCTGTGAAGCCCAAGTGCCAAACTCTTGTCCCACGGTCATGGGAACAGCATCCATCAAGTGTGTCCGTCCTATTTTGTATTCATTTTTAAACTCCTCTGCCTTTCTAGTGAGAGAGCTCTCAAAGGACTTAAGGCTCGGTATTAAATTTGACCTACATGAAAGGGCCGCACTTATTTGCATTGCAGTTGGAAAGGTATCATTAGATGATTGTCCCATATTTACATCGTCATTTGGGTGAACCAACTTATCACCAAGGCCTCCTCCCAAAAGCTCTGTGGCCCTATTCGCGATGACCTCGTTAACATTCATATTTGTTTGGGTTCCAGAGCCTGTCTGCCAAACCTTCAGAGGAAAATGTTCGTCAAACCTTCCTTCAATGATTTCATCACATGCTTCGCAAATTGCTTGCGACTTTTTTTCATCTAACTTGCCCAGACTCTCATTGGCTTTGGCACATGCTTTTTTAAGGTGGGCATAATTATGAATAAACTCATTTGGAAATGTTTCGTTACTTATGGGAAAGTTCTCAAGTGATCTTTGGGTTTGAGCACCCCAATACTTGTCTTGGGAGATTTTGACCTCTCCCATGGAGTCTTTTTCAATTCTATACATACTGACCTCTTTAATTAGAGCATAAAGAGGTCAGACCAATTGAACAACTTAGATATTTATTCGATCGTACAACCTGCGTCAGGATTCTCTCCTAAACTGATTTCCACAGGCTCTTCTTCCAGTTTTTCTAGTTTTTCATCGCAATCCTCAGGATCTTGCAACTCATCAGGTAAAGCGGCCTCAGCACTCTCTATCTTAACCGGCTTCTTAGTCTCAACACTTTCCTCTTTGCATGAAACAAACATTGTCAAAAATGCTGCTAAAATTAAAAACTTCATAAAATATCTCCTTAATCTTCAACTGAATAGTTAAAACGTTTCATAGACATTATTTTAGAGTATATGCGCCTTGGCATCACTGATAAAATTCTAACCATTAAAGTAAACTTAAAAGGAAAGAATACTCTTAACTTTCTACTCTCAACTCCCTTATAAACTTCATTAGCCGCTTGCTCAACGCTAATCATAGAAGGCATGGGATGAGGATTTTTTTGCGTCAAAGGAGTGTCTATAAATCCAGGATAAACACAGGTCACACTTATATTCTCTTTTTTTAAGTCTAAGCTCAAAGATTCGCACAGTTTCCCAACAGCTGCCTTAGTGGCACTATAGGCCGAGACACCTGGCAATCCATTCAGTGCAGCAATAGAGGATATAGCTACCAGTTGTCCACTTCTTTGCTTGAGCATCACCTCAAGGGCAGCTTCAAAAGTGTTTAACACCCCATTTAGATTAATTTCAACTAACTCCCTTGCTGTATTAAAATTTGGAAGTCTGGTTTTGTTCTCATAACTTTTGCCTGCATTGGCAATTACAATATCTAGGCCAGATTCTGAAAAAGTTTGAATCGCTTGAAGTAGCTGATCCCGCACCCTAACATCCACAACAAAAGCTTCAAGCCCGTACTCCTTAGAAAGGCCATCAAGAACATCCTTTCTTCTGGCACATATACCGACTCTAAAGCCTTTGGACTTATATAACTTAGCAAGCTCCAGGCCTAGTCCAGAACTAGCACCTGTGATAAATACACTTTTCATCCGCAGCAAGACTCTTTTCCTTTACTTTCAAACCAAGGTTTAACCTTGTCGGAAACAACACCCTTAATAATTAGGACGCTTAGAACTGCACCGCATGCCTTTTCCCACCAAGTGATCATTTCATGATCATGCAGCTCTCCCACTGCCCAGTTAGTTTGAAAAAAGTTTAAATATAAGTAGTCAGTTATAAAGCTAAATACTAATGCAACAAGGATTACAGCCAATACATTTAGAAAAACTCCTTTTTTACCAATGTATTTTTGAAGGACCATTATATTCGATGCGTTTGTGGCAGGTCCAACTAGTAACAGCAACAAGGCCGTTCCAGGGCTCATTCCTTTAAGTATTAAAGACGCTGCTATAGGAGTTGTAGCCGAGGCACATATATATACAGGAACACCCACGGCCAAAATTAACAAACGACTCTGATTAACGCTTAGGCTTTGAAAGAAATTTTCAGGTACTAAGACCTGGATTATGGCCCCAAGCACCAGACCAATAAGAAGCCAAAAAGCAATATCGTCTATGAGATCCTTAAATCCATAGCGTAGAGCACTCTTTACCTGTGTAGATAGAGGAGCTTTTACAACATTATTTGTAAGACCGGATCCACAACAGGCCTTCTTATCTATTTTTGGTTCAGGGTCTTTCTCTGATTCATCCTTGTTAAAAAACATTTGGAATGTACCGGCAACAAAAGCCGAGAAAAAAGCAGCAACAGGTCTTAATATCGTCATTGGCAGATCCATCATTGCATAGGTTACTGCGATCGAATCCACACCAGACTCGGGAGTTGAAATTAAAAAGGAGCTGGTACTTGCTTTACTGGCCCCAGATTTTCGTAGAGTCACGGCCGTGGGTATCACAGAGCATGAGCACAACGGTAGTGGAACTCCTACCAGCGATGCTTTGAAAACAGAGCCAAAGTTGTCTCTGCCAAGCCACTTCTTTACTTTCTCCATTGGAACAAATTGTTTAATAAATCCAGAGAGGATTAATCCAAGGAGAAGGTAAGGTGCTGAAATAGCTATATATCCCCAAAGGGCCTCGAAAAATTGCATAAGCTTCCTTTTTCTAGATTTTAGCGCTTTTAAGGAGAATATGAAATTTGTTTAATTTGCAAGAAATTCAAAAAAATTAATAATTATTTCTTGACTGTTTGAGCTGACAACAATATATTCTTTCTTACTGAAATGCGGGGGCGTAGTTAAGTTGGTTATAACGTCTGCCTGTCACGCAGAAGGCCGAGGGTTCGAGTCCCTTCGCTCCCGCCATTTTTTATTTCAGAAAATAGAGGATCGCTTAAGCGGTCTTTTTTTTTGCCTTTTTTTCAGAAAACATTATTTCTCGAGTAAGTTAGATTCTTTACACTTCGTGGTGGACTGCACCGCACTCAACCCTTTAACGACTGGCATAGAGCAATCTCAAACGATAAT
>CATMLK010000056.1:0-19312 GCA_950070535.1 uncultured Bacteriovoracaceae bacterium
TTCCAGACAAACATCAATTTTAAAAGCTCTTCCTTGCTAAGATCGTCAAAGCGGCCTTGCAAGAGCTCATAAGACTCATCAAGCTTGAAGCTCTCCCCTTTATTTTTTATGGCGTCGACTATAAATGAGGCACCATCCAACTCTTTAGCGACAAGATTTCGCTTCAATTTGGAAACACTAGGAAGGTTTTCTTTTACTATTTTTTTATTTATATGTTTTTCAATCCCCTTCATTAGAAAGGCGGACTTTGGGCTTGTTATCGTGTAGGCCTTGCCTTTTGTTCCAGCACGCCCAGTTCTACCAATTCTGTGCACATAACTTTCGTTATCCCTTGGCACTCCATAATTAAAGACATGTGTAAGATTGTCCACGTCAATCCCTCTAGCGGCCACATCAGTGCACACTAGAAGATTTACTTTCTTCTTTTTAAAGTTGTTCATGGCGTGATCTCTTTCAACCTGGCCCATGTCGCCATTTAAAACTTCCGCTTCATGCCCCCTGTTTTTAAGGTCATCCGCCACCATTTTGGTCTCAAGCTTGGTCTTGCAAAAGACAATGCCGTACATGTCTTGAGCATCATCTATAAGACGAGCAATTGCTTCTTTAAAGTGCTTTTCTCTAACAACAAAGTATTTTTGCTCAATATCGTCGTTACTTAGGGACTTCTTTTCAATTTTTACCATTTCAGGAGCGTTAAATGAGCTCTTGATTAGTTTTACAATTGGGCTAGGCATAGTTGCGGAGAACATCATTAACTGACGCTTAGAATTGAAGCTTGATAGAATAGTTTGAACATCTTCTAAAAAGCCCATGTTAAGCATTTCATCAGCTTCGTCCAGAATGCAGTAATTTGCATGCTCAAGTTTCAAAATTCCCTTGTCAATCATGTCTATCACACGCCCAGGAGTGCCTACGACAATTTGAGGCCTATCGCTTTTTAATGCTCTGATCTGAGATTCATATCCTGTGCCGCCGTAAATACATGTACTCTTAACAGGAGTGTGCTTACCAAATTTTTTGATTTCTTTTTCAATCTGATTAGCAAGCTCCCTAGTAGGTGCAAGTATAAGTGCCTGAACAGAGTTTGATTTAAAATCTATCTTTGACAACAGAGGGATTGCAAAAGCACCAGTTTTGCCAGTGCCGGTTTGAGCTTGCCCTACGAAGTCTTTTTTTGTGTCTAATAGTACAGGGATTGCTTTTGCCTGTATTTCAGTGGGTGAATCAAAGCCCATCTCTTTAAGAGCTTTAAGAATATTATTACTAAGATTTAGTTCGCTAAATTTCATCATTGTTTTAAATACCAATTGCTGAGGTTCGTTTGGGCCTAACCTATCAGACTTATATCAATATGAGATGAAAAATCGCTCAATCATCCATCTTTAAGGGCATAGTCAGGCAAACTTTACAGTTCAATAACGAGCCAAACAGCTTTGGAATAGTAATTCTGGAATATTTTCTTAAATATCAAGCTAAATAGGTATCCATAATTCTAAAACCCTTAAGCAAACTTAACCTTTTTTGAGTTTGCCCATCAAGATTTGGCCCTAAGTCACCGATACTATATTATGTTCTTAAGACTTTCTACATTTCTCACAATCATTTTTTCAGGAACATTACTTGCCGGAATAACTGATTTTTACTTCGAAAAGTCTGGGATAAGTTGTCTCTCAAACGGCGCAAGACTCTCCGAAAGTATCAGTGCAACAAACCAACAACTTATTGGCTGCTTTTCAGATAAAAGCCTAACCTCCAGTGAGATTGAGAGTTTTTCAGAATCAACAAGGGAACTTAGAAAGAACTTGGAGCTTTGGCTTTACACCCAGAATGCTATCGAAAAGATGCGAGAGAATCTTTCTCTAAACCTTTCGCAGAATCGGAAGTTTCAAAAAGAGCTTAAAAACAAAGATCCATCTCCACAATTGGCCAGAATTGAAGAGAAGTACCACCTACTCCACTCTCTTTATGAAGAAAAAGAAAGAATCAGTAATGAACAAAAAGTATGTTCAAACTGGAGATTTTGGAATGTACCTGAGCGCATAATCAATAATGATATTGATTGCTCATTCGTTAAGGCCAATGAAGGACTCCTGGATGAGCTAACCAATTCAATTGAAGAGATAGAGTCATTATACCCACAATTTGTTCATCCAAATTTACAAAAAGATTTAAAGACTAAACCTAAGAAGAGCTTCTCAGACTCTTATTTACCCTACCTCTCAAAGGCAAATCAGACAATTCGACTTAAAGAAGCAAAGTTCAAGCAGTTGAATGAACTCGACCTAACAAAAGAGAATCTAGATATGATTCTAAATGATAAGGCCTTGATCATGGCGATCAATGCAGTAAACTATGTACCAAAGACTTACTTTGTGGGCAGCACTGAAGACTCAAGAATTGCAAGTCTCAGTATCGCACATTGCCACCTGTCACAAAAACAGAACGCAAATATAATCGACAAGGCCCTAAAGGAATTCGCAACAGATGTTGCTTTAGTTGTATCCCCCTTTGCTCTAAAGGGAAAGCTCACGACTGTCATGAATGCAACAAAGGTACTAAGGACTGCAAGTAGCGCACAGAAAGCTCGAGGAGCATTTGTTCTGGCCGAGGGTGCATACATTGCAGTAGAGAATTCAAAACTGACACAGGCCGATGCCCAATGCCAAGAGATTCAAAAAATTGCTTCACAACAAATCAAGCTCTCAAAAAGTCTTCAAAAAGATATAAAAGATTGTTTCGAGCTTATGGACGATCTCGCCACCTCAAGAGTAATGGCAGTTCTAGGTGGGGCCTTGGCAGTGAGATTGTCAAAGTTTGACATCCAAGACTTGAGAAAGGCCAGAATATTGGCCAGGGGCAAAGAAAAGCTACAAGAGAGTATGTCTGCAGTGAGTGCTACGATGGTGAAGCAAAGTGACTTAATTCTTGAGACTTTAGAAACCATGTTACCAGAGACACGCCCTCAGATGGCAACTGCAGGGCCAGATCTTTCATCTCCTCAGTTTATGAAATCCCAATCTAATACTCAGTCTGGCACAAAAACCGCAGGGAAAAATAAAAAGAAGTCAGCTGCCAACAAAATGGATCCTGAACGGGTTGCAGATATTAATAAAAGAGTCGATGATTACATTTCAAAGCTTGACTGCTTTAAAGATAAAAGCTGTAAGACAAAAATACTTTATTTAATACCAGGTATAAAAAAGCTCGCACAAGGCCCAAAGGGATTATATCTCGCAGAAGAATTTATTAATTTATTCAAGGGTCAAGGCTTTGAAAACTTGGCGCCAGATATCCAAGACATCCTTACTGATTGCATAAAGGTTAAAAACAAGAATCTGAATTGTTCCCCCCAACAATTTGAAGCTGTTTTTGCAATGATGGATCATCCATTTAAGACAAGGCCACACCCTTATTTCTATCAACAAGTATTGGAGTCCATACGACTTGACGCCTCTAGTGACAACTTTATTCGCACCCTATCATTCTTAACTGAAAAAAATGTAAGGCCTGGGTCCGGAAAATTTAGCGGACGAACTGATGAAGCCGAAATAATAAACAACACATTATTTCTCAATGGCAGAAGGGCCAGGAATCAAGATGAGAAGATTAATGCAATAAGTTTAATAAGGGAAGAAAGGGCCGCCAGGAAGTTGGCCGAACTTGGATATGATGTAAAACTTCTTGAAGACTCTTTTAAAGCACGTAAGGCCGATGAAACGCAAAAGCTTTTCTTAGATCTTCAAAAAGCGGAGAAAATTGGAAGAAATAAAAACCCAGATCTCATAATAAACAATGAGTTCATTGCCGACATATATAGCCCTCTAAGGGCCTTGAGTGAAAAAGAAGTCAACCTTGTAAAAAATAGAGTTTTAACAAAGTCAGAGGGCACCAATTTCAAGGATGATCTTTTAAATAACTACGGTAAACGCCAGTCCAACCGGGTAGTAATATATGTGGACGAAGTAGACGGCGATATAGAAAAAATAGCTGAACAGATAAGACAGGCCATAGCAAGGGAGAAGCCACAGCACCTACAAGAGGCGTTTATTCTTTTTGATAAAGGTGAAGACCTTCCTCCTGAACAGCTAGGAGTTTGGCCTTAAGCTCACCCAACTTAAAGTACCTCTCCAATTAAGAGAGGCACAGCAATAGATAAGATTGAATCGAAGAATTTAGGTTCTTGCCTCAGAGGAAGAAGTCTCTAATTGCCAATCAAGTCCAATCTCTGCATTTAGAAGCTTTGAAATGGGACAACCTGTTTTGGTCTTATCAACGACTTCTTTAAAAGTTTTTTCATCGATACCAGGAACTTGGGCCTTTAGAAATAGATCACTTCTGGTAACTTCGAAGTCCTCTCCTTTTTTATCAAGAGACACATTTGCCACCGCGTCCAGCTCATCCGCTTTATATCCTGCTTTCTCTAAATTTCCAGCCAGGGCCATTGCAAAGCACGCCGAGTGAGCTGCCGCTATCAGCTCCTCAGGATTGGTTCCAGCTCCGTTTTCAAATCGAGCATTAAAACCATATGGCTGAGCGCTTAGCGCACTTGTTTCAGTACTTACAAACCCTTTTCCATCTTTTATCCCCCCGCTCCAGCGAGCACTTCCCTTTTTGTGAATTGTCATGTCTAACTCCTTTCAAACTAGTAATCCTTTAATTAGCGTGCATTATACTGATGCAATTTTGATCCCAACTAATGGGTTTGGCGGTGCTTTGACTTAAGAGTTTTATAGAGTTTGTTTTCTAGGGCCAACTTGTATTTTTTGAAAAAAATTTCTGCTGCTTGTGCCTTTTCATTTGTTAATGCGTCACATGCCTGTTGTTTCTTTCTTCCATTTTCATCATATTTTTTTCCGTCGGGATAGTTGGCGTAGCGCCTAGCACGGGTCCAGCCCATCTGAAGAAACTTTCGGGCCATGTCCATCCCAACAAAGTCTCCTTGTTCACCATATTTTAGAAACATTTGATAAATGTGTTCAGCTGATTTTTGAGCTTCGTTTTTTGTTTTGAACCGCCAATGGGGCAGAATTTCAGACTTGTAAGGTTGAGCAATAAGAACCCCTTGCTCACCTTTTCCAATTAGGTACTTCTCGGGATGCTTTTTAAAATCGATGTCTCTATAATTGTCTGCATAAGAACCCATATCTTAATTATAGGTTGCAATTTGGTTGCCAGGTAATGGTAGCGATAAAATTTAATGAGGATGTTTAAGAACTATCTCTATCCAGCACGTATATATTTATAGGTGCTGGATAGAGATAAAATTGTATCTTGAGTGTATTACTTGAAGTCTTCTAGTTTACTAGAACACATTCTAGCTCTTCACCTTCTAGGCCCTCGAGCTTAGGAACGTAGTATTCTACAAAATTGGGATTATACTTAAGGGTAAAGCGCACATTTTTAAAAGTGTCTTCATCAGCATTTTTTTCGCCCACAATAGAGCCTTTGGCCGACCCAAAGCTATTATAAGCTAGATCTATTTTTGTTTCAGAGATCTCACCCTTGAACAAATCAAACTTTTGAATCTTAACACGTCTAAAACGATCTTTTGAGTCGAATTGATATCCGTCGCCAGAGTTGTATAAAGAAAATGTTTCTGGTTCTCCATTAACGGCAACGCACCTTAGTCTTTCATCTTCAGGATAAAGTCTAGAAAAGGCATTTAAAGATAAAAGTAATACAGCGAGTCCGGTAATTAACTTATTCATAAGCTTCTCCAATTTTACACAGCTGTTAAATAGTCTGGGATGTTAAATAGTCTGGGAGCTGCGTGATATGCAAGTTTGAATATTTGTCCCACAAACTATAATTCTGACCAAGCGAAACTAACTCACCGCAGTATTTCTTACATATCCAATGTGCTATTTCCAAATACTTAACTAAACACTTCTTTTGCCACCTCATAGGTCCCTATATAGGCATTAACAGTCTGAGTGACGTCTTTTGAATAACCTCCGCCCAATGCCATTGTTAAAGGGATTTGGTTTCTTTTGACGAACTCAAAGACCATTCGGTCTCTCTCCTTAAGCCCTTCATGACTCATAGAAAGCTTCCCAAACGCATCACCTTTAAGGGAGTCAACTCCGGCCTGGTACAATAAATGCTGAAAACCCATTTTAGAGAAATTGGAAAGATCCTCACCTAGTGTTCTCAAATACTCTTCATCACCCGTGCCATCGGCAAAGCTTCGATCTAAATGGGAAGGTACTTTTCTGTACGGATAGTTATTCTTTCCATGGTAGCTGGCGATAAAAACGTCTTTATCTTTATTTAGGATCGAACTATTTCCGTTTCCTTGATGAACATCTAGATCCAGAATCAATATTTTATAACCTGGCCTTTCTCGATGAAGCCTACGCACATTGACGGCAAAGTCGTTGAAAAAGCAAAATCCTTCACCAGAGTCGGCATGTGCGTGATGAGTTCCCCCGGCCAGTGAGGCTGAAAAGCCAGTACCCAAAGAACTTGTTACCGCTTGCCAGAAAGCTCCCTGGCTTCCAAGTGCCCTTCTTACCATCTCCTCATTTAGAGGTAGCCCAATAGCACGGGCCTTCTCGCGACTTAGAGAAAGATCAAGCACCTGCTCTATATAATCAGGAGTGTGTGCCAAGTACAAATGATCAATGTTGATCAACTGCGCAGCTGTAATCTGGGAGTTTTTAACAATTCCCTTTTCAATTAAACTGTTTCGCAACATTGAGTATTTATTCATCGGAAAGCGATGATTTGGATCTAATTTGACTTCATAATGATCTGAATAATAAAAGTGAAAATTGTCCCAGGCCATCATAGTTCTTTGAACTTGTGAGTCGCCTCATTTGCAGATTGAAACTCTCTGTACTGAGCGATACTTCTTTCAAGCCTCGGACGATACTCTTCCTGCAGACTTAGGTTATAAGCTTGTTCTAAATTGACGGGGCATTTTTTTAAAAGTCTATATATCTCATCCTCATGGGCGTCGTTTGAAACAAGGTAAAGGAAACAGCTCAAAGGGGTTGCTACAACATAGTCATATTTTTCAAGTGCTCCCAGCAGACTCCGAAGTGGATTAACACCAAGTCCTGTTGATTTTTGAATACCAACGACATTTTCTCCATATTCAAAAGTTGATCCAGATGTCTGCTTAAGGCCATGTTCTAAGAACTCTTTGGAAATATAGCTCCGTTGGCGAGTAGAGAGATGGTCATAGTCATTCCTATGGAAGATGTAATCATCATAAATTGTTATGAGGCTGCTCATTGGCGAATAAAATATAAACTTATCTTTTCCAATTTCATCCAATATTTCAGTGACTTCCATTTTGTTACCTCTCAACCAACTTCCAGGTACTTTTCTAATTTACCATAAAATCTTTGTAAACACGGCCTTACAAAGCATAGACATCTTAACGAAGCAAATGACCTAAAATTATTTTAATTTAAAATATGTAGCATATTTATTTTAACATTAATCTTATCTTCATACATTTATTTTAAATGCCTTCTGATGTTAGAATGTCATATGAACAAGATCTTTGTATTGAGTTGCTTTACATCAGGAATGCTTTTTTCAGCTGAATTTAGAGTAGTTCAGTGTGACAAGAGTAACCTCATTTTACAGTCAAAGATTTTGGAAGAAGACAAATCCCTATCCAAGGAGCTAAAGCTCAAGTTAGAACTAAAAGAAGAAATAGATGGGTGTCGCCTGCTTGGCCTTGATGACACAGTTAAGGCCAGTTCAAAAAATACCTTTGCCATAGAGAGTTTAGAAAGTCTTATAAACTCCATGCCCATGAGACAGGCACAACTCCAAAGACGAAGTGATTAGTCTTGATTTTCCCAAAAATCAACCTTGCTTGACTTTACTCCAATATGCCTAAACTTCTGCTCTTTTGGAGTACCGACCACTGCAACATATTTATCTGAGTCAGGGTATTCACAGACCTCAACAGGCTCCAGGGTTGAAAGACCTAAATAGCGAAGATCTTCAGTTCCATTATTAATTATCTGGTGAGCAACCTCTCTTCCCCCTGGAGGACAGGCAATGATATCCATTGGTTTAAGATCGTACTCCTCATCACCAAAGCGAAGAAGTCCTGTTCCTGAGAAAATAAGAAACATCTCTTCGTTTACATGATGATTATGAAAAGGAGCTGCCTTTTTGCCAGGTTTAACCACCGTCATAACATAACCAAGCTTTTTAGCCCCAATGATTGATGCTATGGGAGCGTCATGAGATTGAAAGTTGCCCTTTTCAAACTCTTCATAGTTTTCTAGTTCATTTAAATTAACTACTGGTTTTTTCATACTTCCCACTCTTTCCTCACTCTTGAAAATCCACAACTACACCCTAAAAGATATAAGCTTATACTAATACTAAGGTCGCGGGATACCAAAAGAGCTCTAAACTAAAAGTAGAGTCTAAGGTTTGCAAACAGCGACACTTACAGTGTCCATGTAGTCTGTAGAGGCCGAAACAGAGTCACAACTCCCCTCATACTCACAATCAGAGTCGATAGAGCATTCACTTTCAGACCTCTCGCACTTCCCAAAGGAGCAGCTTCCTTCATACATACACTCAGAAGAAGTGCTGCATACTTTTCCACCGTTGTCCTCAATCAGCTCTTCCCTTAATTCCGCAATGCTTTCTTGCCTTTTAAAATCTCTAAAACCTTCTAAGTAGCCTTTTTTGTATTCCGGATTTACTTCCTCACATAGCGAATGAGGATCATCTCCACTCTCTCCTCTATAGAGGCCATTATGATAAGTGCAGTGTTTCTTTAGGCCGTTCTCGAAACCTTTTAGGTATTCAACGCTTTTAATTTGAATATCGTGCTCGGAGCAATCTCTTCTATACTCGGCAGCCTTAGGCTTAGTCTCGCCACTCATCGCATCAGAGTTGCCCAACTTAAACCAGTTTTGATTGGCACAATCCTCTTTGCTTAAAGAGCTACAGCCAATGAGCAGAGTAATAACGACCAGCTTTAAAATCGTTTTCATCACTTCTCAACATGTTTCTTGAAGTTCTCCAAGATACACTGCCAGCCTTGTTTTTGTTGCTCAGCAGAGTTTGCATCTTCGGCATCAAATGTCTCTACAACTCTTATTCCATTTTCAGTTTTCTCAAAAGTGATAGAGATTTTTCTACCATCTTCTAGAGCGTATTCAATAAATTCATTAGGCCTTACTTGTGTAAAAGTTCCGCCAAAGTCAAAGCCCATTGAGCCATCTTTGGCCTCCATACGATAGTTAAAACCTTTCCCTACCACGAGATCAATTTCAGCATTTGGGCAACACCACTCATCAGAAGCAAAGTTCCATGCGACAATATCAGAAGGAGTAGTCCAAGCCGACCATGTTTTATCTATCGTTGCATTAACTGTTGTTTCAATTGAAATTTTCATTTAGGCCCTCTTAAGCATCAGTATTATGGATTACTGTAAATCCACCATAAATTATTCTTTTACCATCAAATGGCATAGGGTGCTCTTCTTCACTTGCTCTTGGGTCTTCCATAAGTTTTTGCATTCCCTCATTTCTAACCTCTTTTGAAGGCCAAGTGATCCAAGAAAGAACTACAGACTCCCCCTCTTTTCTTTGCACGGCCATTGGCATAGAGGTTAGCTTAGCTTCAGGCACATCATCCTCCCAGCAATCTACAACACTTATTGCGCCAAACTCTTTAACAAGTTTAGTGAAGTGCTTGGTATGTTCCAAAAACTTTTCTTTGTTTTCATTAGGTACTGAAGCTAAAAATCCGTCTACATAATTCATTGGTTGCTCCTTCCAATTTATTTGAATAAAAGAAGTGATATTCAAAAAAGATTAATTTTTAAATTTTATTATTTGAGGATCCAAATTGAAAGACAAATTTCAAGGCCTCCTAAACATTATGTAGGAAACACCACGTCATTTCTAATTACATTCATTTAAGCCAAACAATTCTCCCTAGAGGGAGATAGTTTGGTACTTATGTAGCTACTTGTAGACTATGTTTAAAAGATTTGAGTCAATTAAACCCTGAGAAGAGTTACCCATAAAAGAAAAGGTCCCGTATGCCATATATTCTAAGTCCAATTATTAAAGAATCCTTTGAAGGTATGTGGTTTGAAGGTAGTCCCTACAAAAAGGAACTGATTTATGACATTAATTCCACTGATTCCAAGTCACCACCAGTAAATTATTCTTCCTACATTTTAAAGCCGCATAGCTTACCCCACATTGAATCGCCTGCTCACACTCAAAAAGATGGAAAGACAATGGACTTCTACTTTAAAGAGAATGCCTATGGGCACTTCTTTGGAAGAACTGTTGTTATAAAGCTCAAAGGAAATAACTTTAAAGCTCATGAATCAATTGAGGGTGTTAAGCTTTGGAGTATAACTAAAGATGAGATTATAGATTCACTTAAAGACATAACCGGAAATACTAAAGTTCCAGAGAGATTAATTATTACCCTAGAAGATATTCCTTTAAACTCTCTTGGACTTCATGACCCTAATTCTGTGTTAATCCTATCTCAAGAAGCGGCTGACTATTTATCAGAAGAAAATATAAAGCTATACGGAACAAGCTGGAAGTCTTCTGACTTCATGCCAGGAAGCAAAGAAAGACCTATCCATAATGCTTTATTCAAATCAGCACTCATCATGGAATGTCTTGATCTAAAAGATGTGCCGGCCGGAACATATTTTATGAATGCTTTCCCAATTCCTCTTGAGGGATCCAGTGAAAGTCCAGTCTGCCCTGTTCTCTACACAAGAGAGGAAGTCTTAGAACAGCTGTGAATGCCTACCTAAGACCAGCGACATTCTTTTGTAAATGATTCTTTCTTTTTAAGAAACGTCCCTTACTAGTCTCGCGGTCTTGAGGGTTTTGAAGCTATTTTCGAATTCATCGACAAGAGAGTCAATTTGCTTGGACACTAATTCAATTACTGCCACACCTTCCTTAAAGAGTAGCGACTCTTTTATCTCCAACTGATTGGCCAGTAGAATAAAGTTTCTTTGCTTTAACTTATGATTGCCACCAATTTGTCTTTTTTTGTATACAAGAGTAAGCATTTAAAAGGGTCTCATAAGTTTGGAGGCACTTAATCACATGGGTAAATCAAGCTCAACCTCTGACAATCACCTTTTCCCAATAATTACATATTCCTGCTTATGCGAAGGGCCTTGGACACTTTTAATATCATTAAATCCCCAGTCATAGAACTGGTCTTCAAACTCTTCAATATTCTCAATATAGTCGAGATTAGGTAGCTGAACTGTAAAGATGATACCCCTTAATGTCCGGTTATACTTTTTGCAAAGTCTTAGCACTTCCTTAATGGCCTGAGTGGGATTGAGGTTTAGATCAGCATGCACCCAGGAAACATCTTCAGGCAGTGCCTCTTGTGAGAGATCCTGTACTGCTGTTGGGATATGATTATAGTTTTTGTGACTTTGAACAAGCTTGGAAGTAGCTGCAGGGTCAATCCCCCACACAACTGCACCCTTCTCTAGAAGATAAAGAGACGCACCACCGGGAGAGGCACCAAAATCTAGCCATATATCAGAAAGTTGTATTTTTATTCCATAAAGCTGAATAACTTCCGCTAGTTTAAAATAAGAGCGAGAAGGTAGCTCCTTTGGTGCATCAATATCCACAAGAGAGTTTGGAAATCTTGTAATTCCAGGAGAAACAGAGTGTAGTCCATACCATAGTTCACTATCGCTTAAGGCCACAATGTCTAAAACAACTTTGCCATTTGCACTGTAGTCATTAACAGGGCATTTAAATTTTGTTTCTGCTTCAAGTTCATAGTCAGTACCGATGCTAAAGCTGTGCACGATACAGTCCTCGATATTCAAATTCCATTCACTTAAGCTATTTGTCACACTTTCGAGGATACCTTCAGGCCTAGCTCTTCCAATACTCAGTCCAACTCGAGTCGCAAAGGTCGGTCGTAGTTCAGAGATGGACTTTAAATCATATTGAACACCAGTATTCTTATAGGTTAAAAAACCTTTTCTTGAGTAGCTTAACTTAAGCTCAGGATAAAAGACTGACAGTTCTTTTTTAAGAAGCTTTTCATTCCCTATAATCACGCAAAAAAATAAAAACTGACTCATTTAAGTTTTACCTGTAAACCATGTAGGAAGTTGCGAAGAACCTGGTCCATGCATTTTCTGAAGTTTCTATGCTCTGGTTTTCTAAAAAAGGCTCCAACCTCGCTTTTACTCATGTTAAAATCGGCCAACGCGAGCACCGTGACCACGTCATCAGACCTAAGGCTAAATGCTATCATAAGCTTTCTAAGCACAATATTATTATTTAACCGAGACTCAGGCCTAGGTGTAATTCCATCTTTAGCACCACGTTTTTTGATAATAAGGCCATTTAAAAAGGCCGCAAGCTCCCTATCTTCAAGCTTTAAAAAGTCTGGTGCATCATCCTTTTTAAGCCAACTACTTACCTGCTTTCTGCTGACTTCAGTGCCACCTAGAAGAAAAGTGTCGATCATTTGATCATCACCAAAATCTAGTATAAAGCGAAGCCTTCTCAGCACATCATTATTCATTCATTAACCTTTATTTATTAAAACTTTAAGCTCACGCTACTTCAACTAAAGTGTTTGCTCAAGACCTATAACGCTTCCACATGGATCTTTTATCTGAACAATCTTCGTATTGGTTTCTTTTACTTCTAAGGGACCTCTGAAAACTTCACCACCAAGTTTTCTTGCTTTCTGTATAAAAAATTCTAAGTCCTCAACTTGCCAATAACCAATTGTGCCACCTGATGAGCTAGGATTTTTATAATCCTCCAGACAAATATCTAAAATAGAGTTTCCAATAAGAAATGAAACAAAGTTTTGTTGAACTTCTATTGGTTGGATTTCAAAAAGCTCTTGCAAGAACTTTCTACTTTTTGAAGTATCATTAGAAATTAATCGCAATGTTCTTAGACCAAATACTTTAGACATTACTAGAAAGTACCGGGAAATTTACGACTCAACAAGCCCTAATGATAATTAGTACTCAGCGGTATAAGCTCGATTATACTGAAGTTTAGGAGAGCACAATGAGCGATTTCACTTGTGACTCTCCATAAGCCTATTATTTGTTTCTCTTATTCGTAGAACTCTTTCTAAGGTCAAGAAATATGACCATTGAGGCAATAAGCAATATTGCAAGTGTGCCTACTCCACCTTCTAGTTGTTCTTGCTTAAAAGATGAAGAGCTTGCCGCTGTTGAGGCCAATACATTCCAAACATAATGAACTAAAACCGCTGCATATAGCCCAAATCGTAAGTAAATTACGCTCAAAAATAAACCCGCCACGCCAGTTCCTAGAATGTACAACCAATAGATTTCACCGCCACTTAGAAAATTTAAAAGGTGCAGTACTCCAAATGGGATAGCACCCAATAAAATCCCAACATTCAGATTAAAGTAAAATACTGCTATTGTAACAATTCCAAACCGAAAGCCTACTTCTTCAATTGTCGCCGGCCTGATCTGATAGAGAAGAAAATCAAAAAACTTAGCACCGTTAAAGTGAGTAAAGCTGTGACCTTCGAGGAGTAGTAATGCTACTGAAGAGGCAAACACCAACAGAGTAATTCCAAAGGATATAGAAATATCTTTATAATTCCAATGAGTGTAATTTTGCTTAACACCAGTTGCGTCATACAGCCTTATAAGTCCATAGAAGAATAAACCACTAAAGCCCAATCCAAAAATAGCAGATGCAATTGGCCTTGAAGCTTCAAAGTGTGACTCAAGTTTGTTGGTTGCTATTAAAGAGAAAACAGAAATAGCAAAGCATAGAATGATAAGAGAAAATTTCTTCATTACTTTATTTAGCAATTACAGAAAACGATGACTACATGCATTGCAGTAATATGTGCCGCTCCCTACCAATATCCAGTTGTCTTTTCCCTTGTCACATATGAATACTCTCATAATAACAAGAGATGCTTAAAAAAACTCAATCAACATTTGCCCTCCCACTGGACATTTCCTTTCTATTCCAGGGCCTTTGGTTGCAATAGTTGCTGGAGTCTCTAGGCTTAGGCCAGTGTACTTTTTCATTTATATGATTCCCTCTCAAATCATTTGGATTAGTACTTGCTAAATGCTTGGGATGAAACTTGAAACTTATTTAAAACAAATCAACCAATGGATGATGGCGAATTGGATTCCTATTACATTATCTATACTTCTTTTAAAACTGTTGTATCAGGCAGTCCGCTACTTAAAAAAAGAAACCTCAACTCTAAAGAGCTGGAACAGTCTATATCATTTCAAATAATTAGCTCCACTCCAGTGTCACCTTTTTAGACACTTTCATCCTTATAGGGAAAAGACTTCAATGAATCTATTGCCATAAGAGATTATTCCCTAAGATATACGTAACTTAATAAAAACTAGGGTCCAAACCTAATTCGTGACTTACTCAATAGCGAGGACCTGTAGTAGCTTTTTAAAAGGAGCAAAACATGAAACAAATTATTGCTACATTAGTCCTGCTAATTTCACTACCATCTATGGCCGACGTATTTTTTGCTGGAGATGATGTAAATTTCATCAAAACAGATTCAAGCTCAAAGCACATTAAGTTAAGTCACTGTAGAGCCACTTCAGAGACATCGGCTTCATGTGAACGACTTGTAAAGGTTGAAAAATCTCAGTTTCTCGGCATGAAGGCCTGTCTTTCTGGCAAAATGGCAGTGAGAACGGCTCAAACAACACTTTCTGGCTTCCTGTCGTTTGCATTCGCATTGGGCATACCTCAAAGTGGAGGTTTAATGGCACTTCCTATGACATTAACAGTGGCATCGACAGCGAACGGAGTTAAGGGTGTCTCTAAAGCTGCAAAGCAGTTTAGCGTTTATAGTTCTGATACAGCAAATGACAGAGACTATATTACTTCAATCATGGACAGTGAGGAATTTATAAGTCTACTTAAAGACTCATTGTACAAAACCATGGATTGCGATGTTCACGGAGCTTGGGAAGAAACAACTGGTTTGTTTGGGTTTAATATGTCTAGAGCTCAAATAAACAATCTAAAAATGGCTCTTAAGAATTAATAGTAAAATAAAATCCACCGCCCTCTTTAAAAAAAAAGAGGGCAATAATCTCGATTGATAACAAATTATAACAAAGCTAGCTTCCAACCTCTCCAATCTTTTGGAAACCATATCTAAGATACCAATCCTTTTTCCAATCATTAAATTCGGCCCGAAGACATAAAGAAAACACGCCTTCATCCAATGCCATATTGGAAATAGCATTTAACAGATCATGGCCTAGTCCCTGCCCTCTAAAAGATTTAATAATATCAACATCCTGTAGTCGGTAGATAACCTTATCATCAACTCTTATAGGTATGACTCCAATCTCCCCAACACATTTATTATTTAAATAGGCCAAGAACCATTTTCCATGATTTTTATCAACTTGATGTTTAATAGCTGAAATCATTTTTTTGATATCTTCACTAGAAAAGTCTCCAAACTCTTTTTCAATTTCAGACCTCAAATTAAACATTTCATTCCAAAGAGATTCAGAGTTAACTTCCTTTAGTTCTAATCTAGTGTCTTTCCTCTTAGATAGATCTAACCACATAGACCAAGACGGACTTTCATAGCTCTTATCCGGATTTACAAGATCTTCCGAGATCATAAATGTTTTGTGCAATTTTGGATTATCCATCATATCTATATTTCAAAAAAATCAATATTTATACACCCAGCAACCTCCTCCTTTGATTCGATTATGAGGGGGTCTAGTTCACTTATTAAGGTTAGTATGCGTTTTTTAATTACAGCTTGATCCTTCTTGGAGAAAGAATAGGCCGTCGAAAAAAATAAGTCTTGAGATTTTCGATTCTTAATAGACTCGATGGCCCTAACTCTCCAGTTGGTGTGGTGATTCTTTATAAGTGGATCATCATCTTCTAAATGAATTCTTGCTTCCAAGATTTTGTACTGATTGCCCACCTTTTCTATATGACCAACTTCAATTAAAAAATTTAGAACTTCCAAAGTCTTATCTTTTTCAATCTTCAACTTTTTAGATAGGGCCTCTAGATTGTTAAGGCCTGGAATTGAGCAAAGAACATAAACTGCAATATACTCCCAACTGCTGTAGTACATGATTTTATCCATAGTAGACATTTGTTGGTTGGCAGTTACGATTCTACTCTTTACCCGATCAATCTTTTGCAGATACTGGTTTATCTCTTCTAGAAAGTGAGACTTTAGGCCATGAGTGCCAGCTCTCTCATATTCAACCAGAAGGATAAAGAATGTCTTTTCTTGTTTGGAGAATTCAAAAAAAGCACAGGCCTTTTCAGCTTGTTCAAGAGTAAGATTGGCAGCTCCATTTAACACCTGAGAAATGTAGGCCGATTGAACACCTGCAACCTTAGCAAGCTTGGCCTTCAGTCCCCTGGAAGGTTGCCTATTTCTTAGCTCATATTTCATGAACTCCTTATAATTCTTAAAATTGTAGATTGTCTTTCTCATTTAATTACAAACACTTATCCAGTTTTATTTATTTCAAAATAAAGTATAACATAAATAATAAATTAATTTAATCTTTTGCGTCATAAATACATGTGGCATAAACCCATTCATAGAAATGACTGGCTTTGTCATTAGATTCAAAGGAGAACACAATGCTTAACCAATTCAAAAACTTATTTTTCAAAATCTCATTCATCTTAGTCTGTTCGGTTCCTCATCTTGTATTGGCCAATACCAATTCATACTGTGGTGATTCGCAAGTTATCACTTTTTATCGAGATAGAAGCTTCATTGAGAAAGATATTCCAAACGAAAGACGCTTGCGTTTGATGGCCGGTGCATTCTCTTCCAAAATCAGCGAGAATGGACGTGAATACACCCTCTCAACTAAATGGGAGAATTTTGACCAACCTGGATGCTTTACCCTTACAAAAGAAGTGTTTTCGGCCTGGGATGCCCTTCAGGGCAATCTGGATCACGTTGTAATTAATGGAAATATAATTGAAGCAAAATCTGGCAACTATCCTTTTCTTAACTGTCACCAACTAGGTAAAGGAGGCAGATACCACGCCCATGGGAGAACAATGGAAAATGAGGCCCAGCATAATGCTTTATTTGCCTGTAAATCTCAAGGCCATAGCTCATGCCAACAACTTAGCTCATCCTGTATTCCGAGTTCTTCAGGAGCTACATGGAAAGTCATCATGGAAGGGGTATAACAACTTAAGGTATAGAAATTATTACATTCATTAATGCGGAGTATGCGACTTCATGATACGCTGCGCATCAATAAAACGGTGAGTTATTTATGGAAACTAGCAAAAATTACTTAAGAAAGGCCTTAATTTTATTCATTGCTTATATTCCGCTAACTGCTTTTGCAGGAGTTGGCAGTGGTGGTGGTGGAAGTAGCCTCACATCAGATATTAAAGCTAGATTTTGGGAAGTAATAGAAAGAGTGGAGCAAAAGCTTACAAACACTGAGGGCATTAGTGGTGATCAGATAAGGGATTTAAAAAGCTTCATTTCTGCTTCAAAGAAGTTTTTAAAGAATTCAGCCTTCAACGCCGTTTCGGTTTCTCACCTTAGATACTGTGATACGGGTGATATCGTAAGAGAAACATTCTACGACGCCTGGGGTTGTGTTGGTAAGCTGCAAATTAAAGCTAAATCTTTTGATATGACAAATGATGCTCTAATATTTCATGAACTATCAAGAGTTGTTCCAGGATATATGCACTTTGATGAAGATTATGTTCTATCTGTTAACACTCTTAGACTAAATTCAAAACAGCAAAGCGTAGTAATCACTAAAGAGATATACCCAAAAGAGCGCTATCGCCGATACGATGTTGAAACAGAGAAAAATTTAAGGGAAAAGGCTGGGGCCATTGGGACAAAAATTATAGAGAGCAATGGTAAATATACCCTACAAACGATTTGGACTGTTTTTGGCACAGAGTACAAAGAAACAATATATAATCGTTAATATTTCAAAAAAGTACTATTAATGTTCCCTCTTGAAGTGATCTATAAGTCTCTATCTAGATAGAGACTTATTTTATGACTATAGATTTTCGATTACTCGAGTTTTTAATCCTACTAATGATGTTGAACGTGTAAAAACATCAACTTTTGAGTAAGAACATTCATTAAAGCAAAATGGATATAACTTATCTCTTAGAGCACGCGCATTGAAACTTATTTTTTTTGAATATTTGTACTCATGCTCAACTTGATACCCCAATTCCTCTAATACTGTTTTGATTGAGTTATCCAATCCGTCTTCACTACTAATAAAGGATGGAGAGACACTAATCTTTGTACTAGGGCCTACAATATCGACCCATTTATCTGCAACAAAGTCCCTCTTCATAGAGGCAGTCAAGCTAACAAAAAGATCCTGACATTTTGCGTTTTCAACAACAACTCCTAGCTTATCAAGAGCTTGAATAAATGTTGAACTCACTTCATGTTCACCATAGGCATGGCCACATAAACGAAATGACCTAAACTCTATATCTGTAGCTGCAAAGCTCATTAATGGAGTTGAAACAAGTAAACCAATTAATAATTTTCTCATGTTTTATCCTTACATTAAAATGTCCCAGTTTTGGTTACTAGGACCTAATACATAAAGTTTAATATCTTTCTCGACCAGAATTTAAATACATGGCAGAGAGACAATGTTATATAAGAATCGCCCTAAAAGCTTACCTTCAGAGTCAAAGTATTCATACACACCATTATTCGGGTAGTAGCCACCATACCCTGCAACATAAGCTCTACCTCTTGCTATTTTGGAAAAATCCAGCTCAGGATAAGCTACCCCAGACAATATCTTATCTACCTTTGCCATGTGATACATAAAAAGAGTTGAGTATATCGACTTTGTACTGTCATTCTCATATGCGGCACCTGGAGTTAGACTATCCATACAATCGTATTTCTTTGGGCCACGCAGACATTTATTAACTTGCTTTCCATCCATTTCAATTTCGATTGTCTCAATGATTGCTTTATCTGGATTTCCGCTAACTAAGATATCATTATTATTAACTGTCACTCCAACTTCAACCCAGTTGTTATCGCCAGGCAAGTAGGAAGTACAAGAAAATTCGGAAGAAAACCCTAATGCAGAAGTAAAAAGAGCAATCCCAAAAATAAGTTTTTTCATTTAGTTCTCCTTTGTAAAAAACTAATGTTTTTTAGTAACTATTATAAAATTCAATTCTAAATATTCTCTCAGTTATAATGACTGGATGATATAGGCGTAGCTCAAATTACATGGGGGGTGTCAGGATTCTAACAGTGT
>CATMLK010000057.1:0-18900 GCA_950070535.1 uncultured Bacteriovoracaceae bacterium
AGCACCTCGCCAATCGATGTAAGGAAACCTCTCATAGGTTTCTTTACCATCATCCTCCATCATCTGAGGTGAAGGCTCATCAATCAACTCAACTTCATAGTTTTTGGGGTCGCTGGCACAAGTAATAGCAAATAGGCCAGCAGCTGTTAATAATCCAATTTGAGTCAGTTTTATTTTCATACGCGCCTCCATGCCTATGAGTGAATTTTACCACTCTAGGAGGCACAATTTAATTTCATAATAGTGCATTTAATGTTCAAGTTTTACGAATTGATATACAGCTCGCTTAGCTTTGCAAATGCCTGTTCAGGTGAGAACGGCTTATAGAGAACTAGGTCCACCAAACCCAGCATACGGGACTTTTCCTTTGCATCTTGATCCACACCACCAGTCATTAAAACCCTTTTCACTCCAGGCTCCATAACCTTTAAAACCTCCAAAAGCTCTAGACCTGTCATCCCCTCCATTTGCATGTCAGACAGCACGATATCAAAACTGCTTTCTTGGCTTAAAACCTTGAGTGCCTGCTCAGCACTTTCAACTAAAGTTGCCTGAACACCCTCTTCTTCAAAAAATTCAGCCAACACTTCACCGATCTCTACTTCGTCATCAACAATCAAGGCCGACTTAAATGGGGCGACAGATTGTTCTACACCTTGTAGTGCTTCAATTTTCTCTGAAGTATTTTTGACCACAAGAGGAAGCTTCACAGTAAATTCGCATCCTCTGCCAGGAGAGCTCTTGCATGTAATCTCACCATCGTGCTCTTTTACTATTTTATGAGTCACGGAGAGACCTATACCAGTGCCCAATTTAGGTGATTTAGTTGTAAAGAAGGGATTGAAGATTTTATCCAAATCCTCCTCCTTAATTCCTTTCCCATTATCTTTTACAACAATTTTGGCCTCTCCGACTTCTTTGGAGACAGTTACTCTTATCAAGCGATGCTCTTGTTCTTCAGTTGCATCTCGCGCATTGCTTAAAAGGTTAACAACTACTTGATGAAATTTTCCTTTATTACCATAAATAAATAGACCTTCGTCTTCTATTTCAACTTCGAGGATTACCCCTTGCTTAAGATATATTTGTTTTAAGAGGAACACAGTCTCGTTAATGGCACCAACAACATTAAATGAGGTTTTGCCTTCATCCTTTCTAGAAAAGGTCCTAAGCTCGTCGACAATTTTTGCAATTCTTTGTAGAGCACAGTCTATCTTCTCGAGCCCAGGCCTTATCGCTGAATCCTCTTCAATCTTTTTAAGAATTAGGCTCAGGTGTCCATTCATAATTTGCAGGGGATTATTGATCTCATGTCCAACACCTGCTGCAAGCTCTCCAATGGCAGCAAGCTTCGAATTTTGTTGTGATATTAGTCTTTGCTCTTCAAGCTCTTTTGTGCGTTTTAGTTCGTCTGTTTTATCTATGACTTGAGCAATAAAGCCTATCGTTTCATTGTCTTTATTGTGAACAGGATAACCTATTGTTTCACCCATAAATACAGAACCATCACTTCTTCTATACTCAACAGTATAGGACTTAGAATCAACTTTCTTATTCTCTTTAGAAAACCGCCCCCCCTGGCCTCTGTAATCCTCTGGATTTGCATAGAGTGTAGATGTACACCTACCAAATACCTCTTCCTCTTTCAGCCCATAAAGGTTCAAAAAGGAACGGTTTGCGATTTGAAGTTTGCGGTCTACAGACCCAACCGCAATAGCGATGGGACTTTCATTAAAGACTCCCTCAAACAATGTTTGAACTGTCTCACTTTGGGATGCAAGATGTTTGTTAAGCCGCTCTCTTTCATGTGACTCCAAAACGTCCTCAATCCATCTTGCCAAAATCTTTAAAAACTCAACCTCTCCCTTAGAGAACTCTCTTGCTCTAGACTGGGGAGATGAAAAATTTAAGGTTCCAAATGGTGTCGAGTTTACGTGTAGGGGTATCCCTATATAGGTTTCCAGATTGAAGGTTTCATAACTGGGATGTTTTCTAAAGATGGGATCTCTTCCTGCATTAATTGACGAAGTCATACTCTGGTTCTTCCAGGTAACATCACAATAGGTGCCACCCAGATCAAACCTCGTGCCAGGATTTATAGGTTCACCTTCTACAACATTGGAGGCAACCACTGTGTAGGAGTTCTCATTTATCTTGCTTACAATTGCCATTGGCAGACCTAAAAAATCGATTGCAGCCTCAAGCCCCATTTCAATTCGAAAGTTCCACTTTGATTCTGGGTTTCTAGCGATTCGCCCGAGTGCCCTCAAAGCTTTTTCGTATAACAACAAGTCACTATTACCAGATTGCGCTAAATGATTGGTATCTTCCAGGCCCAAGACTACAAAGTTTTTATTGCTAACAGTTGCATTATTAAATAAGGCCCTAAAACTTCGTCCACTTATTTCTACTTGGGAAACTTCGCATGGACCTTTTCCAGACAAACAAGTCTCAACCGAGCTTCTTATATGTTCGGAGTGATTTCCAAAAGTTAAATCCGATTTTTCTCCCACCAAGTTTATTCCAAAGAGATCTTTAGATTTTTCATTTTGATACACTATGGTCATTTGCGAATCAAAAATAATTACAGGTCTTGCCCCTGTATCAAATACTTGAAAGTAGCTGCTCATTTTGCGCACCTTTAGAAGTGTTTAACATATTTTAATGCTAATTCCTGACAGGGAGCAGAGGGCAATCTTTTCATTTAAATAAAAACTTTTCCAAAACCTTGTCCGTAAATTCGTCATGTACAACCTTGTCACCTGCTATAAGCCAGTACTTTTCGACGATATTTGTAAAAGAACCTATTTTAATCAGATTAGTATTTAGCTTGAACATTTTCATTGCTATTTCGGGTAGAAAAACTAACCCAACCCCCTTGGCCGCCAGCAACTTTTTAACACCATAGTCTTGGCATTGTGCCCTTAAATTGTAAGAGATTTTTATGGTGGCAAGTTCGCTCTCAATATCAGATCTAAGTTTTGAGTGCATCGTTTGCATAACAAATGGTGCACCTTCCAACGATTTTGGAAAACCCTTTGCGAGTTTTTTAAACTTTTTATGCCCATAGACTCCAACTTGACTCTCTCCCACAGGGTAATTCCTTAGTTTTCGCTCGACTGGTGAGGCCTTATTCGTTAGGACTATATCCAACTCATGAGATTCAAGTTTTTTTAATAGTTCTTCCCACTCACCTTCACAAGTGAGAACATTCACGTCTGGGTCCAACCCAAGAACAAACTCAACAAGATTAGAGACCATGGATTTAGGGATCCCAGCTAGGGCACCTATTCGAAAGTTTTTATGGGTATAGCTCTTTGAATGAAACGAGTCTAAGAACTCCTCCCCTTTATTAAATATCTCCTCAGCATACAAAAGTGCTTTCTTACCTGCATCGGTTAGTGAGAGCTTTCTATTTTTTCGCTCAAAAAGGAGAACTCCTAGACTCTCCTCTAGCTGCTTTAGCTGATGACTTAATGCAGGCTGCCCAACAAGGAGCTTCTCACTGGCCTTGGCAATTGAGCCTTCTTTGGCAATTTCTCTAAAGTATAAGAGGTGATGGTAGTTGAGCCACTTCATTTGCTTATTCTACATATAATTTTAATATAGGTTTATTGAAAGATTGTATTGTTCAAGCTTTGTTAAACTATGTAATGTGTCCCACGCCTTTTAGGAAAAAAGGGCACACACACATCCTCATTGGTTTCCCTCTCTAAGAATCAATGAATAAAAGTTTTAAGGATATGGCCTCGAATGAGGCCATATTCACTTAAACTTAAGTTGTACATTACCTCGAATATAGACAGAATGCGTTATGGTTATCAACTATATCTATGCATCTATTGTGAGCTCTTTCACCGGCCTTTATTTATTTTTTTGGATAATTGGAGTTATCAATTTTTTAAAAAAAAGAGACCTAGAGTCGTTCAAATTATCAGGCCTTATGTTCTGTGCTTTGGCACTTGCCTCTGGACCTGTGTTAATTTATTCAACAGAAGCTCTCTCCACCAGGCTTACACTCTATAACTACATGGCCCTAATGAATTATGGAGCAATTCTTCTCTATATAGATATCATTACAAAAAGGTTTAAACTCTCAGGCTGGATTTTAACACTGTTAAAGATAGGTCTGTGCTTTATAGTTATTGCCATTATTGGATCGTTGACTGCCTGCTTTCTTGATAGACAAGATTTAATTTTCATTTTCTCAGACCAGCTTCCAAATAATTTGTTTTTAATTCATGCTTTTGAAGGTGCCAAGCTTAGTCCAGTAGTTAGACCTATAAGCCTTTTTGGAACTATATTAACGATCTTAGTGAACTTGTGGCTTCTATACAGGTTCTATAAGCAAAGACTCAAAGGTGCGGAACTTTTAATTATGGCAGGCATAATAGTAAGTCTCTTCGCAAAAGCAAACGACTTTATAATGACTTCTGGTATTGGTTATTACCTAATTCCTTTGGGCTTTCTGAGCTACTTTTTTGAAATTGTCTATTTTCAACTGAATTTGGCCGATTCAAATTCTTAGACTTCCCAAACATCCCCAGTATAGAGAAGATCCTCTATCTTGCCTTTTTCTTTTTGAGATAAAACATCCTTCATCTGAGAATGAACATCCCTGTCATAAACAGAGTCTCCAACTCTATGATTGAGAATTCCCATTGGTACAACATCAGTCATTTCACTTAGCATATGTGCCAAAGAAGGTTTGGATGGATCGTGCACTACAAGCTCCGACTCATCCTCAAACTCTTGCGCCACAAGTGAAAAGTCTTTAAGTTTAATACCCTTATCTTTTTTGCTTCCAAATACCATTGGGCTGCCAGCAACGAGCCTTACAGTGTTATCTTCTCTTGTTTTTCTGTTTGTGAACTGGTCATGGACCTTGTCATTAAAGATCACACAGTTTTGATATACTTCTATGACACTGCAACCTTCGTGAGCGTCAGCTGCCTTAAAAACTTCAATCATGTGCTTTGGATCGGTATCCATTGTTCTTGCAAAGAATGTGGAACCAGCACCCAGGGCAAACTTAAGCGGAGAAAAAGGTCTATCTACCGAACCATATGGAGTAGACTTGGTATTAAGTCCTTTTTGGGATGTCGGTGAATATTGACCTTTAGTTAACCCATATATTTCATTATTAAAGAGTATAATATTGATATTTACGTTTCTTCTAATAATGTGAGCAAGGTGGTTTCCACCAATACTTAGCCCGTCACCATCTCCAGTAATCATCCAAACGCTAAGGTCTGGATTTTGAAGCTTAAGTCCAGTTGCAAATGCTGGGGCCCTGCCATGGATTGAGTGCATGCCATAGGTAGACATGTAATATGGAAACCTTGAAGAGCATCCGATACCGGATACAACAGCAACCTGTGATGGCTCCTTTCCTATCTGTGCCATGGCCATTTGAGCGGCAGACAAGATAGCATAGTCTCCGCAACCAGGGCACCATTTAATCTCTTGATCGCTAGAAAAGTCTTTCTTTGTTAGTTTTTTTGTATCTGTCATATTTATAAATCTTCCAATTCTTTTTCGATCATCTGGGTCAACTCTCTAATCATGAAAGGCTTGCCCTGCACTTTATTGTACCCTTTGGCATTACAATTAAAGCGAGAGTTTAAAAGTCCTTTCAATTGCCCATTATTTAGTTCGGCTACAACAATCTTTTTAAAGCCGCTTAAAATATCTGAAACATTTCTAGGCATTGGATTCAAGTACCTCATATGCATCAAGCTAACCTTTGCACCATTTGCCCTTACCTGATTAACTGCCTGATATGTTGCCCCGTAAGTTCCACCCCACGACACTACTAGAAGATCCCCTTGAGTGTCTCCAAGAACCTCTTGGGCCGGAATATGATCAGCGATTTTATCTACCTTAGCTTGTCTAGTGTGGACCATTAGCTCGTGGTTTGCAGGATCGTATGATACATTTCCTGTCCTATCCTCTTTCTCCAATCCACCAACTCTATGCATAAGCTCAGGAGTACCAGGTATTGCCCAGTTTCTTACAAGAGTTTCTGGATCCCTATCATAAGGAAAAAATTCTTTATCTTTATAATCATCAGCAGTGACAAGTTTTGTTTTAATAGTAGCAAATTCTTCTCTTACATCGGGAATCTTCCATGGCTCAGAACCGTTTGCAATGAATCCATCAGTAAGAAGCATAACGGGTGTCATGTGCTCTAGAGTTAAACGTGCAGCCTCAAATGCCATTGTGAAACAATCACTAGGGCTTTTAGCGGCGAGAACAACCATTGGACTTTCACCATTTCTGCCATACATGGCCATGTTTAAATCTGATTGTTCAGTTTTAGTGGGAAGGCCTGTACTAGGTCCACCTCTCTGGATATCAACGATAACTAGAGGTAGCTCTAGCATGACCGCTAAGTTAATTGCTTCAGATTTCAAAGCAATCCCTGGTCCAGAAGATGTTGTAATACCAAGGGCTCCACCAAAGCTTGCACCAATCGAGGAACAAACAGCTGCGATTTCATCTTCTGCTTGAAAGGTCATCACACCGTGATTCTTATGCTTGGACAATTCATGAAGAACATCAGAGGCAGGAGTAATTGGATATGAACCAAGAAAAAGATTAAGCCCAGCATTCTCGGCGGCCCAAATAAATCCCCAGGCCGTGGCAGTATTTCCATTAATCTGCCTATAAGTCCCCTTCTCAATCGTTGCAGGTTTTACCCTATACCGATGGCCAGTTAACTCAATAGTGTCAGCAAAGTTATATCCCGCCTTCAGTGCGGTGATATTGGCATCAATGAGTGTTTGCTTTCCTTTAAACTTATGTTCTATCCACCTAATTGTAGGCTCTAATTCTCGGTGATACATAAAGTAGGTCATGCCCAGAGCATAGAAATTTTTACATCGGGTCTTTGATTTTGTGTCTAAATCAAGCTCGCTTAAGGCCTCTTTTGTTTGAGAGGTAATTGGCACTTTTATTACTTCGTAACTTTCAAGCTTTTTCCACTCAAGAGGATTGTCTTCAAGGCCTGCTTTTTTAAAGTTGGCGCTAGTGAAGGCGTCTTCATTGGCAATGATCACGCCGCCTCGCTTCAAATCTTCAATATTTGCCTTAAGTGCGGCCGGATTCATGGCAACCAAAATATCTGGTTGATCACCAGGAGTATTAATCTCTGTGGCTCCAAAGTTTATCTGAAAGCCCGAGATCCCAGCAACGGTGCCTTGAGGAGCTCTAATCTCGGCCGGAAAGTCTGGAAAGGTACTGATATCATTGCCCATAAGAGCACTTGTTGCTGAAAACTGTCCACCAGTTAGCTGCATGCCGTCACCGGAATCACCGGAGAAGCGTATGACTATATTTTCAACTTCTTGAGGTTGTTGTTCTTGCATAGATAATCCTGTATTTGCTTAGGCAAACTATACAAAAATTGGGCTGTTTTGTAACCTCTTAATTATTACAGGGTACTTAGGGCAGGTATTTGGCAAATAGCTCGTTCATATAAGTATCATAGCTTGGAATAATTGATCTAATCCCTTCCAGATTTTGTTCTCTGGCACAGTTCTGGATCACTAAAGTAATCTCTTCTAGTTGATGAAAATGGTAGCTCTTTGCTGTGCCAACCACTTTATGACAGTAATCTCTGATACTTTGGAAATCGCACTTCTCAATATCTATGAGAAACTTTTGGTAGTCAGTTTTACGATTTTCAATATAGCGAGGAACAAACTTGGCAATACTCTCATGGAGGGTAGAAACGTCATCATTGGTCGTAAATTTGAAGCTCATTTAATCCTCGTTTTTATAGAAGTCCTTGGAGTACTCAATTTTTTTCAGCTGTCGCTTAATTATCAATTCAGCCAACTTAAGACTCACTTTGTTTATCTCTCCCAAAGAAAAAGCTTCATCGGTTTCTCTATCATTTACATCAATCCTATAGAGTGCCTGTAATAATTTATCCAGGTCGGTTTGAATGAAGTGCTTGACTCTAAAAGCAAGCTTCTCTTTCAAGTAATCGAGGTATGCACTTTCGGAGTCCAGACCTCTCTCATCCACCACCAAGTCAAAGTTAAAGTTTGTAGAAAGATTTCTTTCCAATTCACTTTTTTTAATCATTTTTATTGGCGTGATGTACTGTTAGTTGATTGAAAGGAATAACATAACCAAACTTATTACATGCTTCCACTAAAAAAGAGTTAAGCTTTCTCTCAAAAAATGGCTTTCTGGAGGCGAGCTTTCCTTTACATTTAAGAAAGATTCTTACATCGAGTGAGCTGGCACCCGCACTGTTAAACTCAACGGCCATTGCTTGAAAGTCGTCTTTATCGGCCTCAAATTCCTCGTGGAGTCTGGTTTGGACATGAGTCTTAAAGTTGCTTATCACTTCAGATAAGACTATTTCTTGATGCCCGTAGTCAACTCCAAAAATTAATTGAATTCCAAAGTCGTTTGAGAGGTTGATTGGATTCAGGGCCAAAAACTCTTGTGTGCCCAAAGTTTTTACTTGGTCCCCAATCAATTTAATTGTTACATATTCTGGAGATTGCATCATAACCTTTCCATAAGTACCATCACTCAACTCAACCCAATCATCCTTTCTAGTGGGAAACCATGGTTCAGAGTCCCCCACTGGACGAGAGTAAGACTCCAGAAGTTGTTTTGAATTAACCCTTAAGGTGCCGCCGCTCAGAGCAGGGTTAACTAATCTACAATAATAACCAAGCGTTTTAACTTTCCAAGGCAGTCCATTGAAAACTAGACGCTCGCCTTCCCTAATAGCACCAAAATTAAGAACAATTTTAAATAGCTCAAAATACTGAGGAAGGTAATTTCTTGAACTCCACACGAGTCCAAAAAGAAGAAGAACAATAAATGTTACCAAGACCCAGTCATTAAGAAGGTAAAGAGTTGCAACGGCCACAAACAATGCCGCAACAAAGGTAAATATGGAGTAGAAAACCTTAAGTGGACGCTTAACCCAGTGTACTTGGCCAGGATGATCAACCGCCTTGCCCATCCTTATCATGAACAAGGAAATGAAGCGGTCTTGTCCCATTCCCAAAACCCAGTACAAACCAAGAAAGACCGCCAACGCTAAAATAAGGTTTTTACCTTTAGTCTTAAAGAAATCAAAAATCGCGTAGGAGACATTTGAAAAAAGTCCCCCCTCAGCGGTCTCCATTTTGAGAAGCTTAAACTGAGCATCTTCAAGCTCAATGCGTACTGACTTTTGTACTTCCTCAACGGCCTTGATAGACTTGTCAATCGCCCTTTTTAACTGCTTTTGTTTATTGCTTTTGGCAAACTCACCCAGCTTTTGTTCTGCCGACCTTGCTGACTCAAGTTTCTCATTGAGATTCTCTACTCTTTCTTTTAGTTGTTGAATTGCACGAGGTCTTTCAGATATTTTTTTAATACCATCAATTAAAGGATCAACAATATCTTTTATGTCTTTTGAAAGGTTAGTTTCTTTCGGTTTCTCGTCAGCCTTTCTCAAATTAATGTTTGTGGCCGTCTCAATAAACTCAAATCTTTTATTTTCGTATTCCGCTTGAAGCTTTTCCAGTTCGCTCTCAAGTTTAAGCTTGATGACAAGGTCTTGTTCTTCGGTGATCTTCTTTTTCGCCAGAAAGATATTACTTTGAAGTTGAACAAGCTCTTTTCGAATTCTTTTAAGCCGTTCAGTCTTAATTTGTTCAAACTTTTTTTCAAGTTTTGTTTCTTGTTTTTCTTCCTCTGCATTTAAACTTACAGAAAATAACGCTAGACACAACAATAGGGGCAGTAAAAATCCATTTTTCATATGCTATAGTATAAAAAAAGAAGAGCTGTTAAGCTATTAAAAATATAAAAAGACGACGGGTACAACAATGGTAAAACGCGACGAACTTGTAGAATTCTTAAACAAAACTTTAAATATTGAATTGTTCAGCGATTACGGCCCAAACGGACTTCAGATCGAAGGAAAGGAAGAAGTCAAAAAAATCGCATTTGCAGTTAGCGCAACTAGAGATTCTGTGGAAAAGGCAGTTGAGCAAAATAGCGACGCTTTAATTGTCCACCACGGCCTTTTTTGGAGCTTCCATGGACCTAGAACAATTACAGACACCTTTGCTAGAAGAGTCAAACCCCTTATAAAAAATGACATAAACCTTGTCGGCTACCATCTGCCATTAGATGCCCATATTGAATATGGCAATGCAGCGGCAATAGCCAAAAAGCTTGGAATGAAAGAGTTTAGGCCTTTTGGCGACAGAAAAGGTAGGCCCCTTGGTGTGAAGGCTGTTTTCAGTGAACCTTTATCCCCTACAGAGCTTAAAAAGCGTCTGGAGGAGATTTTGAATCATTCCGTAATTCACAGCTCTCCAGGGGAACAAAAAATTACATCTATGGGAATCATAACAGGCGGGGCAAACTCAGACTGGATTAGTGCACAAAAAGATGGACTGGATGCTTATCTTACAGGTGAAATTTCAGAGCACGATTGGCATGAGGCCAAGGAGGGCAACGTCCACTTCTTCGCTGGTGGACACAACGCCACAGAACAGTTTGGTGTTCAGCTACTCATGGAGCTTTTAAAAGAAAAGCACCCTAAATTAGAGTGCTTTTATATCCCTAGTGAGAACCCAGCCTAAATCACTCGCCTCTCACAACGATATTGTTGGTGACTCTATCCACACCCTGGACCTGAGTTGCAATTCTTTCGGCCCTGCTCTTTTCAGTTTTGCTTCGAACAAAACCGCTAAGAAGAACTGTATTCTTAAAGGTGTCGACATTGATGTCTGTTCCAGAGACCGACTCATCCTTTAATAATTGAGTTTTAACTCTGGTGGTGATCGCAGCACTGTCTATCGCCTGTCCGAAACTTTCATCCTGTGGGCCACCAGCACACGCTCCAAGGCCCAACAACATTGTAAACATTAATAATAATTGAATTGTCTTCATAGTCCCGCTCCTTGTTCAGTAAAAACAAATTACATCCACTATTAGAAAAGCTTTTAGTGAATATGAACACAGTGAGAGTTTATATAAATGAGTGATAAGGGCCAGATAAGGGCCAGACAAGAGAAAAAGAGTGAGAGGCCAGACGGCCTCTCAAATATTGCTAGTCTAAATATCCACGCTTTTGTTGGTCTCTTTCAATTGATCTAAATAGAGCTCCGAAGTTTCCTTCACCAAATGCAAGGTGATTCTTTCTTTGAATGATTTCAAAAAAGATTGGACCGATCACATTCTTTGTAAAGATTTGAAGAAGGTAACCTTCGTCATCACCGTCCACAAGTATTTGCAACTCTTGGAGCTTTTTATGATCTTCAGTTACGTTAGGTACACGCTCGAATACCTCTTGGTAGTACTGATCATCCATATCCAAAGTATCTACACCCTCTTTGGTTAGTGCGGAAACTGATTTGATGATATCTTTTGTGGCCAAGGCGATGTGTTGAACACCAGCTCCTTTATACTCTTCAAGATACTCGTTGATTTGAGATTTTTTATCAGATCCCTCATTGATTGGAATACAAAAACTTCCATCAGGCGATCTCAAAGCGTAGGAAGTAAGGCCTGTTTTAACACCCTTGATGTCGAAGTAGCGAACTTCGGTAAAGCCAAAAATGTCTTTATAAAAATCAGACCACTTTTTCATCGTACCTTGCTCAACATTGTTTGTTAGGTGATCCACAAACTCAAAGCCAAGATCTGGAACAATATCCGGGTTTTCAAGTGCTACAAATCCCATTTTCTCGTAACGTTTTTCGTCTTTGTAGTTGTCTATGAAGTAAATTAGGCTGTCTCCAATCCCTTTAATTGCAGGAATCTCATTGCCCTCATTAGTGTAATCACCTTTTCTTTGAGCTTTGGTGGCACCTCTTTCAACACCTTTTTCAATTGCAAAGTTTGCATCATCCACTCTCCAGCCCATTGAACTAACGCATGGACCGTGTTCTTTGAAAAAGTCTGTTCCAAAAGATTGAGGTTCGTAGTTTAACAAGAACACAATATCGTTTTGCTTATACAAATCAATTTTTTTCTTCTCATGTCTTGCCAGCCTGGAAAAGCCAAATGCCAAAAACAACTTATGCAAGGCCTTTGGATCTTCCGAGCTAAACTCAGTAAACTCAATGCCTCTTAGATTTAAATGATTCTCACCGCTCATAGTTACCTCATCTTTACGTTAGAATTTGGGGGGATCATACACATTAAATAGTTCATAGTAAAATCGGTATGGCCTAATTACAGGGACTTAGTGGAAAGAAAATTCTCTGACTTGAATTACTTTTCGCAGCTCATCATTACCATAGCCTGTAAGGGAGCTTTCTCGAACAATTTCCCCATTTAATTTTACTGAATATACTTTTTCACAACCTGAAATTGAAACCGGAGAGAACCCCAACCTCTTTCCCTGCGCCATGCGAAGAATGACTTCGTCAAACTCCTTACTAGACTCAGAGCCCACCGCTAATTTTTCATCCTCTATAAGAATATAGCTTGCACCTTTGGAACAGTGGTTCTTATGAAAGGTCCCCTGATATTCGAATTTTTCATTACAAGCAAACAATCCGAAAATACAAACAAAGAAAATAAATTTCACGCCCGCCTCAATCAATTAACATTCTTGTTTTCTCCTGAAGCAAATAATGGTTTTTTAAATTATTTGGGATTTCTCCAGGAATCTTTATTTTAACCGTCTCATACCTTAAAAGGAAATCAAAACCAAACTCGACCCCCTCTTCTTTTAGAATCCAATCTAACTTCTTTTCTTCGAACTCTCTAAGCTTAGAAACGAGTTGAAGTAATTGCCCAGGCCAACTTAAATTGGACAATTCGGATAGTGACAGCTCTTTTAGTTTTCCTATGTTTATTTCTTTAAGGTTGATATCAATTAATGTCTTTGTTTTTAATTCAAAAAACGCCAACAACGTCTGCCTTTGCTGACTAGTTAGAAAAAGGCATTGGGATATTTGTTTCTTAAGCTCGCTTGAGCTAAATTTCCTTTCATACTCGAAAATCATAAATTGATGTACTTGAAGAAAATCAAAAGGAAAAACTGATGGTCGAAGTTCTGAACATCGAGTTAAAAAAGTTAGTGGCCTTAGGCTTTTCTTTGCTTCAAGTCTCAAATAGTGAGAATTGAGCGAGAGCTGCATATTTTTTAACAGTGTTACTAGGGACAACTCCATCTCAAGCTCATACTTGGTGGCAAACCTAACGGCCCTTAAAAATCGAACAGGATCTTTAACAAACGCAGTATTTTCACAGGCCCTTAAAAGTCCAAGCTTTAAGTCTTGCAGACCATTAAGGGGATCAATTAGCTTCCAGCTTCCCTTAAAGTATTCGAACATGATCGCATTCAACGTGAAGTCTCTTCGTTTAAAACCCTTGGAGTAATCAAAGTCGCTAATGTATTCAGCCTTAAAATTAGAATGCCCCACATCACCGTTAAATAACTCAAGCCTGGGAAGAGCGATCTCTAAGCTAAAATCTTCGATCTTAACTTCATGAACATTATAGCCTTTCTCAAAAACGTGATAATCATCTGAAAGCTTTTTAATTAGATTTTTAAATTGGACTAAGAGCTCATCTTTTTTGCAATCGACAATTGGCCTCAATTCGATATCGATGTCTTTAGACACCGACATCTCCCTAAGAAAATCTCGTGGAGCTCCACCCACTAAACCGGCCTTAAAATCATTTTGATTTATTTTATCTAAAAACGTTAAAACACTCTCAGGTAGTTTTTTTTGAAATAACTCAAGCTCTTTCATTTAGAGATTCAAGTTATCGACTTCTTTTAATAGAAAGTCATAGAGGGTATCAATCTTAAGACTGTTCTTGTCTTCAGGGTGGTAAATAAAATTAAAAACGCTTGATTGAACATAGTGTTCCTTTCCAAGTTGTCCAACCTTATCTTTAAAATAAGACCTTCTAAGAACGTGAGTTGGAACAACCGCAATTCCAAGGCCCTCATTTACAGCTTGAAGGATTTGACCGAAGGCGTTTACCACAAGCCGTGGCGATGCCCCCCTTGGAACCTGACCAAATCTTTGTTTGCACCATGTGTAGAACAAGTGATCTTTCTCTTCAAAAAAGATCAGAGGATGTTCCATGATGTCCTTGAGGCCAGTTTCGCTATCTATATTCAATTCTTTTGGAAACACCAATGTAGACATTTCATTATGAAGAATCTCTGACTCAGAATGAGCTGGTGTTATGTCACTTGGAAGAATTAGACAGTCAATGTCTCTGTTTTCAAACTCTCGAATAAGCTTATCAGGATAATCCATTTGCACTTTGATATTAAGCTCGGAGAAATGGCCAGCAAAGTCTATCAATCTTGTTGCCACCCAACTTTTCCCGATCCCAAACATCGTGCCTACAGTGATGCCGCCAATAATCTTATTTTTTTCCTGTTGGATCTCGCTAATCATATCTTCAAAGCGCTTGGAATAATTCTTCGAAAGCTTTGCAAGCTTTCTTCCACCAGGAGTAAGGACCATCTTCTTTCCCTGCCTTGTGATTACAGAGAAGCCGACTTTGGACTCCAAAGTTTTAATATTTTGACTTACGGCCGACTGGGTGATCCCAAGATTTTCCGCTGCCTGTGAAAGACTTTCTGCCTTAGTTAGGGCCATAAGAACTTGTAATTGCGATGATTCAATCATAAATGCATAAAATCACGTCAAATAGAATTTGTCTAGAAGGTATTAGTAAAACTTATAAGTTTTACGGCCTTTTACTTAACTTTAAGAGGCTCTTAACAAAACTAAAACCTCTATCAGAGTATTAATCGGCCGTATATTTTATAAACATTTTTTATGGGTCTACTCAAATCTACAATGATTTCGGCCGGCAAATGGTTTGCTTCATATTTTGTTATGAATAAACTCATTTTTTATATTCTTACGACAACCACGTTCGTATTTGCCAATTGCCCTGACTATACTGCAGCAATGAAAACTGTAGAGAAGCATCTATCACATAAGAGTACCCATGACCTAGAACTCAATGTAAGCTGCAATGAGAAAAGCTTGATTTATGCAAATTTTAAAATTGTCCTTAAACAAGACAACCAACTAATCCCTCTATCTTTTGAGCTATATGAGACATTTATAAAAGAGCAGGGCCTGGTGAGTGCTAAAGGAAAGCATTACAAACTAGATCTTATAAGCCAAAACCCTCTTCTTCACATGGTGGCCCTAATTAATGGATCAGAGATTAACAATATAAAAAAGACTGTGCGTTCTGCTTTCTCACTCATGCTTAAAGTACCTATGCCTATATCTGAACCGATGGCCACTTCAGTCTCTCAAATAAAAACGATTAAAGGCCATACTAAGAATTATGATTACTTTCTTTTAACTGATCCCAGCTCGAGCACTTCTAGAATAAGTTTTAATCCATCGAGTGGCCAAAGTAGAAAGAAAAGCTCAAGTGCTTACTCCCTAAAAGGTGCACTTCACCAAAAAGATTTAGATTTCTTCAACCAAGATTTGAAAGAGCTATTACTTTATTTTAGGAAGGATTTGGATGAGGAGCTTACTAGGCAGATAGATAATGCAGCACAAGAGCTTATAGAGAGCACAAAAGATGAAGAGTTAAAGGTGCTTGAGTTTATAAATTTTGAGCACAATATTTTTGACGCTACTCCCGGCATAGATTTAGTAAGGCCAAACACTGTTGAATTGGCCTATCCAGCTGGAGACAGCAGGCTATTTTTAAAAGTAAAATTTCGAGTTAGGGCACAAACTAAACACATCAGAAAAACAACAAACGTCACTATTACTGTGAAAGATTTTAAAATTTCAGATTTAATTCATGTATCACCTCAGGCTGATGGCCATGTTGAAGTCGTAATTCCAGAGCAAGTCAAGGTCATGGCAAAGGTAGATGTCGACTTTAGCAATGATGTCTTAAACCTCATCATGAGTGTGATAGAGAAAACATTTGACCCCTTTTCTAAAAGATTAAGAGAGCTAGTTGGAGAGACACTCAAAGAGGAGCTAAAGGCAGATTTAGAAAAAGTGGTACATGCATCTAAAAATCCTTTTGGGAAAGAGATGACAATCCCCTCCCCCATTTCGGAGAAGATTGGTAATAGAGAGCAGATCATCCAAAAGATAGAAGATAAAATTTTCCAACACCACCTTGCAGACTCAACACTTCAGAACCCGGTGTTTAGATCTGAAGATCAACTCGCATGGAAAGACTATGCACACCTTGATTTGGATGCCATTGAATATGATAGGGCAACAATTGGAATGGACGGTGCTATATGGACCGGAACCCTTCTCACCTCTATGGCCTTAAAGTACTCGGTAACACAAAGTGGAAATGATCTTAAAAGAATTCAGCTTCTGATAGATAAATTAAACATTATTGCGACAGTAAATGGAGCAGGGCCCCTGGCACGAAGTGCCATACCTGAAAGCAGCCGATGGTACAGGCAGCTTGAGGAGGAGGGACGCCTGCAAACCTTTCGAAGCAAGCTCATTGATGGCGAGTATTGGCACAGTTTTCAAGGCTACCAAGGAGTTAGCAGAGACCAATACATGGGTGTCATGACAGGCCTAATAAATACCTACATGCATGTTGATGACCCTTACACTAAACAAAAAGCAAAGAATGTATTCAAACACCTGCTGGATTACTTAATAGATACCAACTGGATTGTATATGAAGACCACCCAGGAAACTTATTTGATGAGGACGAGCCAAGAACACTTCCTGCTCATTATGCAGGTATTGGCCTTCATAAGCTAACCTACTTGCTCGCTGGAACCATCATGTTTCCCGAGAACAAAACCTACAAAGACCAATACACAAGGTACTTGCCGCTTGCAAAAATGGTTTGGTTCATTGACTTCATATCAAGTTTAGAACCCCTCGATGAGTACTACAACTACAACCTAAAGCACACTCTTTACCTCACTCTTTCAAATATCCTGAAAGACGAAAAACTTACTAAACATTTTTCCAAAGGCGTAAAAATTTTCGAACATTACATTGGTCATCACAAAAATCCCTACTTTAGTGCAATAAGGCTTGTAGTTGCTAAAAATTTTGGGATTGAATTAGACTTCTTCAAAATGGCCCAAGAAATAGAAGAAAACTACAATGGTGCATTTTACAGGGCACACAACATGGGCAAAGCGACTGAGCATGAGAAAGAGTTAGCGAAGAGATATTCCGATGAACTCATCACTACTTATACACTTAGCGGAGATGAAAGACTCAAGGTTCCTGCAGCTATACCTCCACGCTTTAGAAACTACACACTAGATTTCCTCTGGCAAAGAGATCCATTCACCCCGCTAAATATAAATGCTCCAATCAAACGGGGTAACATAGCTGGCCTTGATATGCACATCATGTATTGGCTTTTAAAGTCAAAAAATATCCAATAAAAAAGGGGCCAGTTTAGGCCCCCTTTCGTGCAATATAAATGCTTTTTAAGTCTTAATCGTCATTAGCAAGCTTTTCTTGTCTTGCTTTGATAACTTCTGCTTGGATGTTTGACGGGCACTCTTTGTACTCTGCAAACTCCATAGAGTAAGTTGCTTTACCAGCAGTACCAGATCTTAGATCAGTTGAGTATCCGAACATTTCAGATAAAGGTACCTGAGCGTTAACGATAGTCTCTCCACCATGGCCAGCTTCAGAACCTTGAATTAGACCACGTCTAGAAGAAAGGTCACCGATAACAAAACCTTGGAAGTCATCTGGAGTCTCAACCTGAACTTGCATAAATGGCTCAAGAAGAACGGCGTCCGCCTTAGCAATACCCTGTCTCATTGCTTGACGTGAAGCAATTCTAAACGCCATGTCGGAAGAGTCAACATCGTGGTACTTACCGTCGTTAAGATCAACTTCAACATTAATAAGTGGGAATGCGGCCAATGGACCTTTCTCCATAATGTCTTCAAAACCTTTCTCACAAGCTCCAATAAATTCAGAAGGAATAGATCCACCTTTAATATTGTTGTTGAACTTGAAGTTTTGATCTTCTCTTTCCTTCTTGTCGTCAGTTAGAGGTCTGATAACACCAACAACCTGACCAAACTGTCCAGAACCACCAGTTTGCTTCTTGTGAGTGTAGTCAAAAGCAGCTTCGCTTCTGATTGTTTCTCTATAGTTAACCTGAGGTGCACCAACTTCTACATCTGCTTTGTACTCACGCTTTAGACGCTCTACATAGATCTCAAGGTGAAGCTCACCCATACCTGCTATTCTTGTCTCACCAGATTCTTCGTCAGTGAAAACGTGGAAAGTAGGGTCTTCTTTTCTAAATCTGTTAAGACCTTTAGACATTTTAGCCTGCTGGTCTTTGTCTTTTGCTTTAATTGAAAGTTCGATAACTGGAATTGGAACGTGCATTCCTTCACAAGAAACGTTTAGTAGCTCATCCGTACCAACAAAAGTATCACCAGAAGCACAATCAACACCAACCATTGCGATGATGTCACCAGCTCCTGCCATTTCGATATTTTCTCTATCGTTAGAGTTCATTCTAACCATTCTACCTACACGAACCTTCTTACCAGTTCTTGTATTCCAAACAGTGTCCCCTTTAGTAATCTTACCTTGGTAAACTCTAGTATATGTAAGCTGTCCAAACTGCTCGTCAGTAATTTTGAACGCCATACAAACAAGCGGTTTCTCAAAATCAGGCTCAAGAGTAATTTTTTCTTCGCCACTCTTAGTTTCTTTAATACCAGTTGGCTTAACACATGAAACTGGAGAAGGAAGGTATCTAGCAACAGCGTTAAGTAGAGGCTGAACACCCTTGTTCTTAAACGCAGACCCCATGTAAACAGGAACTAGCTCAAGAGAGTTTACACCAGCTCTAACACACTTGTGGATTTCCTCTACAGTTGGCTCTTCACCTTCAAGGTATTTCTCCATGATTTCGTCGTCAAATGCAGA
>CATMLK010000058.1:0-18470 GCA_950070535.1 uncultured Bacteriovoracaceae bacterium
GAATCAAAACTTTAACCTTCACTTCAGGATTATCTGTATTCACTCTTTCGACAATTTTTGCAAACTGTCCGGCTCCCAGGTCATCTAGGTCGTCTCTGTCAACGCTTGTAATCACGAGATACTTTAGTCCCATCATGCTTACCATCTCGGATGCCTTGCGAGGTTCATCCTTGTCGACGACACCCTTAGGGTTTCCAGTTTTAACATTGCAAAACTTGCAAGCTCTTGTGCAGGTGTCCCCGAGTACCATCATTGTAGCGGTTTTAGCATCCCAGCACTCACCCAGGTTAGGACACATTGCCTCTTCGCAAACAGTAAAGAGGTTGCGCTCACGTAGGGACTTTTTAACATCTCTATAATTATCACCTTTAGGTATTCTTGCTTTTAGATACCTAGGCTTTCCGGTTAAATTTTTCTTTCCGTATTTTTTAAAGATTGTTTTTTCCATACCGCTATTTATCATTTTTTTTTGCGATATAAAAGGCTTCTAGCTTATGCGGCGGCTACAGATGGTGAAACTTCATAAGCAAGCCTCAGGTCATCTTGAGGCCCAAAAATGTGGATATTGTTGATTTCCTGATCAAAGAGGTTGGATAGGACAAAAAGAAGCTTTGATGGGTCATCTCTGGTGATTCTTAGATCAACCTCCGCTCGGTGAATGTCAAAAGCTTTAAATGGTCCCCAAGTCACTGGAATTTCAAGGAGTTCACCTTTAAAATGAATCGCCAAGCACCCACGCTCTTTTGACAATTTTACTTCTAAAGTATTGAAATTTAGCTCCATTTGGTTTGATGGAGCTCTAAACTCAAGCACATTGTCAGAGATTCCTTCAAAGGTCTCTTGAACCATCTGAGAAATATAGTCTTTTCCTTTATCCATGATGGACTTATCGGGAATTTTCTCAGAAAAGTTTAGTTTTCCTCTAAAGCGTTGATTGGCTCATTTGCTTCATGAAAAGTCTTTAAGTGGGTGATTTTAGAGATCTTCCATCCATCTTCCATTTTTTCAAACTGTGCTATTTTTTTGGTTTCTGTTGAAAAGCTAACCTTTGGCTGCTTGGAACTCTTATAGGAAACGATGTAGGTGATTGAACAGGAATTACCCTGGCACGTTTCATTCAAGATTTTCGTTCTTGTCCCACTAATCGATTTTAGTAGGTCACTCTTTGCAACTTCCTCTTCACTCATCGAATCAATAGCTTCCCGCAATTCACCTGTAGTGTGTTTTAAGAAATAAGATTTTTCCAACTCCTTTGAGGCCACATCTTTAATAACCATTTTCAACAAACCTTCTGGAGTCTTAGGAGAAGGTGAGCAGGAAATAAACATAATAAAAAAGCAAAGTCCAATAATTCTATTCATCTTAAAAGCTCCACATTGTATCCCATCTGTTCAAGGATTGAGTAATAATCGCGCCAACCAAAGTCCTCTTTTGTACTAGGCACTCTAAAACCAAAACCACGTTTATCGTTGGTTCTGCAGGCCAAAACGGCCTGGGAATTAAAGTCTGTGTCTGAAAGAGAAGTAGTTATTTGCACATTTTTTAAATTCAAGTTTTCCGAGGCATCCTCCAAGTAGGTGAAACACCCATTTGGATTCCAATTTGTCAGCCTTGCCTTATATACACTACCGCTATCCAAATCTTTAATTTCGCAATTAAGCTTTGAAAGCATAGGCTCAAACAAATCATCATTGTTAAAGCCAGGATTGTAGTAGGCCTCATTTATCTCTATTCTAAGAAATTGATAGAAGTAATAACTTGTTATCAGGTATAAGAATAAAGAGATCGTAATTAGTTTTGAAAAATTTTCTGATAAATTAAATATAGTAATAGCACTTGCCGCAGCAACCACACAGGCAAATAAGAAGATAGAAGCGTGCTTTAATCTAAAAACCATAATACCACAAACTAGTAGAAGCAGATTAAAGCTCCAGAAACGAGTTAGACTCTCTTTTAGAAAGGCTTGATCAAAAACAGTTTTTGCCTGGAGCAAGCCTTCCTGCAAGTAAATAAAAAAGAAGCTCAAAAGAATAAAGAGTACAATATTCCACATTGTTGTGCTTCTATAGAAAATTTTCAATTTCATAGTATAATTTACCTTGAAACTATTATGATAAAAAAACTTGAAATAAACAACACATGTGTATCATGCGATTCTTGCCGGTTGGTTTGTCCAGAGAACGCAATTATCACCGATGGAACAGAGTATGCCATCGACAACTGGAGTTGTACCAACTGCCATCTTTGTATTGAAGTATGCCCAGCAGAGTGCATACGACAAAAAAATGACTAAAGCTCTACAACAATATTATTGAATACAATCGATTTTTTTGAATTATCTGGACTCACTCCATCACTTAGAAGAATTTTATTTTTCACCTTTGTCATGGCCTTTTTCGATAGATTAATAACATTCTCGCTTTCATTAGCGTTATAGCAATTTTCATTGACCTTACTTCTGTCTAGAGCATTTTCTCTTAGTAGGAAGTCAATAAAACGATCGTGTTTTTTCAAGGCAATTCTTTCCAAAATGGAAAAACAACTTTTCCAATACCTGTCCAACGTACCAAAGTCCCAATACTCAGAATCTTTGATTCCAATGACACCGACCTTCTTGTTTGTAAAATTTGCGACAGATTCAAAAAAAGAACTTTTACCTGTTGAAGGCGACAAGGATTCAAGTCTTACAAGCGACATGCCTGTGTATGTTTTTATGGTTTTGTTTCGCTCAATATTGGAGTTTTTTATAACTCCTTTCAACAGCCCATCACCGACATCCAAGGCATTGTATAATTCATCCGAATTCACTTCATAACTAAATAAAAGGCAGTCATTACTTCTAAACTGATTAAGAGCTTCATTCCATATCTTTTCATTGATAAAAATGAACTGATCACTATTTAAAATTAGAAGCTCTCCGGAGTAGTTCAATTTTCGTGCAAGATTGTGAACTGCACCACCAATATCTATCGGTTCTTTTTCTAATAGAATGGTAACATTTTTAAACGTTGGATTTTCTTTTACGTGCTCAAGAATCTCTTTAGTATAATAGTGGGAATTTATAAAAATATTTTTCACACCAAGGCTCTGAGCATAAAGTACTTCAAGCTCCAACAAGCTGCACTCAAATACAGGCCACAAAACTTTTGGCAAAACCTTTCCGATTTCGCCCATCCTTGTCCCTGCTCCTGCGGCTAGAATTAAAGCATTTTCAACTATCATAATATAAATTAAAAAGTTTAGTCTTTAGACTTTCTAGATCTGGCTGATCCAACATTGCTAATTTCAATTTTTCCATTGCAAAACCGATGTACTTTAAATAACGATGATCTTTTCTGTGATGATAGATATAAGCGAAACTTCCTACAGCTTTAAAGACCCTTTGCAACAACATGTCTCGATACAATTCTTGGAACTGCTCGTAATCTTTTTGTCCATGCACCTCTTTAGGAAGCTTTTCAAAGTACATCCTCTTAAGCAGCTCCCTATTCTCTTCATTTAAATCGTAATAACAGTCTTCCAACAAGCTTGCCAGGTCATATTGTGGAATACCCAATCTTGCATCTTGAAAGTCTATAATCATAAATTCATCGCCCTTCATCATGATATTGCGCGAATGAAAGTCTCTATGAGTGCAAACCATTTTCTGAGAACTTAACCTTTTACAGATTGGATAGAACTCTTCAATAAGACTTCGTTTAAGTCCTTCATCATCTATTCCCAAGAACCTGCCAACAAAATAATCCACAGTGAAATCTATTTCATTTATTAGCTTTTCAAAATCAAACTTTAACTTTCCGACATGCGACTTTTCCACTTCGCTTAAAGGGATACTGTGGATTCTTACAAGCTCATTTATAATGCTCTCGAATACAGTGAACTCCTTTTCCTTTGAATTCACGGATGAAAGGGCCTTTAAGAGAGTTACATCCCCCAAGTCTTCTTCCAAAAGATAGCCTTTAGAGAGGTCTGTATGAATTACCTTTGGAACTTTGATTTTATGGGTTTCCAAAAACTTTTGGGTTTCCACAAACGAGTTAAACTCGTCTTGACTTGGGTTGTCCAAGCAAACAACATAGGATTGCACAGAGCACCTTACTCTGTAATACCTTCTTGTAGAAGCATCTCCTGTAAGCCTTTCCACATTTGTAATCTTTGGGCAATCGACATTTGTCTCTGCCATGGACTTTTTAAAAAGCTCTTCAATAAACAATCTTTCTGAAACTTCTGGCTTCATACTTACCTTTTTAACCTGTTAACAAATGAATAAAAGTCCCTGGATGATCGTTCGTACTTTGTCTGATTTGATTTAGCGTTAGACTGCTCTATCAAAAAAGCTTTAAACAAAGACTCTTCTCTTGATATCGAGCTTGTATCGCCAAGTTGCACAGCAAAGTCCAGTGAGTTTCTGTTTTGAATTTGCAACCATGACAAATAAATATCCGGATCTATACCAACTCTTTTCAAAGTATAGAAGGCCCACTTATGAATCTCAACTTTATCAATTGTTTTTAGACGCATAAGCCCTAAAATTCGCGAAGTTGTAAGATGTCCTGTTGGCACGATTAGGGACTTTCTATAAATATTTTTTTCACTTCTTATAAGTTCATATGCAATGACACTATATAGAATTTTTTCATTTTTTATGTATTTTGAAACAAGTCCAGATGAAATGAAAACTTTCAGCCCAGGTAGCGAAAAATGAAATGGTGCAGGGTGCTTCACAACTTTGAAGCTTGGTTGTTTTCCGCTAGTGAAAAAGAGCTCGTTATTCTTAGTGATATCGTTGGCGATTGCCTCCAAGAATCTTTCCTCATTTTTTGTTAAACTATAGAGCTCTGCATTTTCAGAGTTCAAGTAAAAGCTTTCAAAAGCTTGAAGATGCTCCACAAAATCTTTTGGGGTTAACGCATTATATGTGGAGAGATTAACGCTCTTACTCTTTTTATCCTCTTTTTTAGAAGTAAATAATGAGCAAGAAACAGTAAAAAGTGAAAATGTGATAAGTAAGAGCTTCATTTCAAAAAAAGTAAGGACCCCAAATAAAAAAAGCAGGCCCCAGGCCTGCTTATATCTTAGTTAATAATTTACCTTAGATATCTTCAAAAGCAACATCTCTTGCTTGAAGAATTGGAGTGTAGATTGTAAACCCTGCAAAGATAACATTAGGGTCTTTTATAAGTGGCTTATTGTTATCCCAGATGGCCTTCCAATGCTTAGATGTTCCGTATGTGTTATGAGAAACCTTTCCTAAATAGTCCCCTTGTTTCACAAGATAAGGATTGCCACTAGGGTTAAAGATGAATGGTTCCGCCGGCATGTTGTACTTGAGCTCAGTGCCCACTGCCACTTGGTTGCCGTTAAGAACATCTGAGTTCATCTGAGCAATCTCTTTCCACTTGGCATAATCACCATACAGATTAAAAGCTATCATCATCAAAGTTTCATTTTCTTTAACAGTATATGTACCGATGCCTGCAGTTGGAGTTATCTCAACTGCACTGTTGTCAGCAATCACAGGCTCTTGAACAGGTTGTTCTTGAATAAACGCTGGCTCTTCTTGAACAGCAACTTCTGAGTTTGCGAAGTCTTCAGGAATAGTTTCGGCCATAATGTCTTCGCTTTCATCAGAAAACTCTACAGCGTCGGCTAGTTCAATTCCGGCGTCGATTGACTCATCTTCTGTCACTGATTTTGAACCAGAACAAGATACAAGCCCCAATAAGATAAATAGTGTTGTAAAATATTTCATAAAAATCTCCTCGCTTGTGATTATAACAGTTCTCCTGAAATTATCGGCGAGGAAATTTTTAACATGAGGTTTTATTTAGTAAGTGAAAAACATTTCCTGTTGATCAATTGAGTCGTGTATTTTTTGAACAAGCTTGTCAAAGTGATCCTCATTCTCAAGGAAGTCCAAATCATCAGTATCAACAATTAGAGACTTGCCAAGTTCATAACTATCATACCAATCGTCATAATACTGGTTCAGCTTAGTCAAATAATCAACAGGGATAGCTTGTTCGTAATCTCGGCCTCTTAGTTGGATCCTTTCCTGTAGCTTTGGAACAGACCTTTTAAGAAAAATCATTAATGTTGGAGGACTTAAATACTGGATCATTGACTCATATAGCTTACAGTAGTTTTCGTAGTCTCTTGCATCCAAGTCGCCTTGCTCAAAAAGTGCTCTTGCAAAGATGTTTGCGTCTTCGTAAATCGATCTATCCTGAACCGAGCTGGCCAATCCAGACTCAATATTTTTGTGAGTGTTAAACCTATGATTTAGAAAGTAAACTTGTAGTGGGAAGCTCCATCGGCTCATATTGTCATAGAAGTCTGCCAAATACGGATTGTCTTGAACAGATTCAAAGAAAGGCTTCCAACCTAGACGGTTTGACAATTTTTTTGTCAGCGTCGTTTTTCCACTGCCAATATTTCCAGCAACCACAACGAAGTGCCTATTGTCACCACTAGATAGCTCTTTATAAGCATTGTTTAACATCTACTCCCCCAATATATTGTGTGTCTAGGGATTGGTATCAAAACCTGTGCAAAACCGTCAATCACTTGATTTTTTTTTATACACTCAACCGGTTTACTTGGTTGCCTAAAAGTCTTAAAATTATGTGGAAGGATGGATATAACTTGTCGAAAATATTAAAAACTACTTTTTTTCTTACATTTGTCTCTTTTGCGCTGTGTGTAAACAAAATTCACGCGCAAAGCTTGGTTGACGACATATCTTCCCCACTGGGCCTTGGTTCAAGTTCTGAGATATTCACAGAAACGATTAGAACAATCTCAAGAAGCCAAAAAATTTTCATTTTAACCAATACCAACGAAATGCTCTATAAAGGAGACTTTATAACCTTGGTTCTTGGAGGAAAGGATCCCGTCGCAAGGGCACTAGTAGGAAAAACTCACGACTCTTTAGCAGGAATCAAGATTCTTAAAATCTACTCCCTAAAAAAATGGAGCGTTCTGCGCAAGGGATTAGAGGTCGGCATCCTTAAAGGCGACGATTCAAGGCTCTTTGTTAAGGAAGAAAAGAAGGAAGTCGAAGAAGAGGGTCAAATTAAATCCGAAGAAGACCTTTATGATATCGATGTAGTTGAAGAAACAGATTTTTTTACCAAGGACAATAGATACATTAGACCAGATAACGTAGTTGGTGCAGCTTGGTCACAATACAGTTTTGAAAACACCCTCCTTCCAGAGACGGAAACTGAAGTGGGCACTCAATGGGCCTTTAGTTGGGCATATCAGTTTAGCGACAATTACTGGGTGGAAGGCCTTTATGGACGAACTTTATTAAGTAACTTTCCAGCCCAAAGTACTCAGACGTTGATTAATAACTTTACTATAAGATTAAAGTACACGTTTAAACTACCACTATACTCTTACCTTCTTCCCTATGTGGGCTTTCAAATATATAACATTTCAAGTCCCGATGCTGGCCAAAGCAATGACGCCAGTCTTAACGCTAAAGAGGAAAGTTTAATTAACGACCTTGGACAGGATCAGCCCGTCTTTGGCGCAACTCTACTAAGAAGATTGGTGCCAGGGTGGTTTTTAAAGGTTGATCTAGGAAATGATATAATCGCACTGGGAGCTGCCATTGAATTCTAAAATTATTCTAGTCTCACTAATTTTATCTTCAGCATGTGGAGTTAAGACTGCACCTTCAGCTCCTGCCAACACGGCCTTGCCTTCAATTCCACAATCTTATGAATTTAAGCTTGATAAACAGTACATTAATGACTCAGAAGAAAATAATGATGATCTAGAACAGAAAAAGAATTAGCAAAAGCTGATATTATTGTTCCATGAGTCTTATCATAGCCACAGGTTCAAATATAGGCGACAGGTTTCTAAACCTGGACAATGCTAAATCAAAAATTAGTCAAACGTTTGATTTTATTGCAGAGAGTAGAATTTATTCCTCCCCAGCTGTAGATTACATGGACCAACCTGACTTCTTAAATCAGGTCTTGGAGTTTAAACTTCCAGAGATTTCACCCGAAAAGGTTATGCTCATCTTATTAGAATATGAAAAACAACTTGGCCGGGTCAGAGATATAGACAAAGGTCCAAGGTTAATTGACATGGATATTATTTTTTGGGGCGAAATTAAAATTCAACAAGAGAATTTAAAGGTGCCCCATCCGAGGTGGCAAGACCGTGCTTTTGTAGCAAAACCTCTGATGGAGCTACCTTTTTATAAGTCGCTTTCGAAAAAACTTTTTGTCGAAACAGATTTTGATCACGAGGCCTTCCCTGTGGACAGGCAATTGAGGAGATTATGAATTTTAAATTATCAACTGAACAATTAGAAATGCGTGAAATGGCAATGAAGTTTGCCAAAAACGAAATGATACCCAAGGCACAGGAGTACGACGAAAAAGAAATTTTTCCAGAAAATGAATTTAAAAAGGCCTGGGAGCTTGGACTAGTTAACACTTGCATACCGGCAGAGTTCGGAGGTGCTGGTTTCACAGCACTTGACTCAGTTGTCATAGGCGAGGCACTGGCCTATGGATGTATGGGAATGAACACTTCCTTTATGGCAAATGACCTGGCCCTTCTTCCAATCGTAATTGCCGGGACAAGTGAACAGAAAGAAAAGTTTCTTCGGCCATTTACTGAAGAGTTTAAGATAGCTGCATTCTGTCTAACTGAGCCAGGTAACGGATCAGACGCTGCAGGTATAAAGACAACAATCAAAGATGGTGGCGATCACTGGATTTTAAACGGTTCAAAGATGTGGATTACAAATGCATCCAAGGCACATCAATTTGTAGTCTACGGAACAATGGACCCTAATTTAAAGCATAAAGGACTCTGCGCCGTTGTTGTACCTTCGGATTTAGAAGGCATTGTTATGGGAAAGAAAGAAGAGAAAATGGGACACCGCTCTTCCGACACCAGATCGATTCAATTTGAGAATGTGAAAGTTCCAAAAGAAAATATGTTAGGAAAACCTGGAGAGGCCTGGAGCATTGCTATGAAAACTTTGGACCATTCAAGACCTCTTGTTGCTTCAAGTGCTGTTGGGGGTTCACAAAGAGCTCTTGATTGTGTCAAAGAATATTCAAAGCAAAGAAGTCAATTTGGTGTTCCTATTTCAAAGCATCAAGCGATTCAATTCATGATAGCAGATATAGCTATGAAGACAGAAGCATCTAGACTCTTGGTGCATAAAGCCGCTTGGCTACTTGATAACGGTGAGCGAAATACCGAAGTAGCCTCTTATGCAAAAGCTTTTGCCGCCGATTCGTGTATGCAAAATACGACTGATGCTGTACAAATATATGGCGGATACGGTTATAGCAAAGAGTACCCTGTAGAAAAACTCATGAGGGATGCAAAACTCATTCAGATTTACGAGGGTACTAGCCAAATACAAAGACTTGTTATTGCAAGAGAAGTTTTAGGAAAATAATTTTTTATAAGAAGGAGTTTTAGAATGAACATTTTTGTTTGTGTAAAGCAAGTTCCGGACACCGAAACAAAGGTACAGCCTAATGCTGACGGAACATTTATTGAAACCACGTCTATCAAGTGGATTATGAACCCTTACGATGAATTTGCAGTTGAGCAGGCACTACTTGTTAAGGCGGACAACCCAGGTTCAACAGTTACACTTGTAAGAGTAGGCGGTGTTAAAGACACAGAAGCACTTAGAACAGCATTAGCAATGGGAGCTGATGATGCAGTTCTAGTAGAGGCTGATGACAACCTAGACTCATACACAATCGCTAAAGCACTTAAGGGTGGCATTGAGAAAGCAGGAAAGCAACCTGACATTATCTTCGCAGGCAAGCAAGGTATTGACGACGACGCTCTTCAAGTTCCTCAAGTTCTTGCACAAATGCTCGACCTTCCAGCGGTTTCAGTAATCGTGGGCTATGAAAAAAGCGGTGAAAATATTTCAGTAAAAAGAGAAATCGAAGGTGGAGCACTGGAAGTTTACGAGGTTTCAACTCCATGTGTTCTTGCAACTAACAAGGGCATTAATACTCCAAGATACGCTTCTCTTCCTGGTATTATGAAGGCAAAGAGAAAGCCGATGCAACAACTTACTCTAGCAGATGTTGGCGTTTCAGAAGACGACAAAAGGCTTAAGTATAGCGATTTCAAACTTCCTCCAGAAAAACCACCTGGGAAGAAATTTGACGCGACAGATGAGGCTAAGCAACAAGAAGTTGTTGCAGAAGTTGTTAAGCTTCTTAGAGAAGAAGCAAAAGTTTTATAAGAAAGGATCTTACAATGGCAAAAGTATTAGTATTTTCAGAAGTAAGTAAAGATAAAGTAAAGCCCGTAACTCTTGAAATCCTTGGCAAAGCTGCTGGGCAAGACGTTGATGTTGCTGTTTTTGGCGACCTGTCTGATGAACAAGTCAAAGTTCTAGGTGACTATGGCGCTAAGAAGGTTCACAAGCTTAAAGGTGACAATCTGGACAAGTACTCTGCAGAGGGTTACTCAAACGCTTTAAAAGGTTTTATAGAGTCTCAAGGTTATGATTATGTTTTTAGCGGTGCAACTGCCATCGGTAAAGATATGATGCCAAGGCTTGCGACTCAATTTGACGCTGGTCTTGCTTCAGATGTAGTAAATTTCATTTTTGAAGGAGACAATTTCAGTGCGACACGTCCTCTTTTTGCTGGCAAGTGTCTCGCTAAGGTTGAAATCCAAGGACCTAAGCCTCACTTTGTAAGTGTTCGTCCAAATGCTTTGGGAATGCCTGAAACTCCTGCAGGTGGTTCAGCCGAGGCTGCAGATGCTTCAGTAGAAGCTGGTAATATTAGAGCTGCCATCAAGGAAATCATTGCTTCAGCTAGTGAAAAAGCTGACCTTACTGAAGCAAACATCATTATCTCTGGTGGCCGTGCAATGAAAAACTCTGAAAACTTTAGCATCCTACATGAGTGTGCAGAAGTTATTGGAGCTACAGTTGGTGCCTCAAGAGCTGCTGTTGATTCAGGATATGCAAGTCCAGATATGCAAGTTGGACAGACTGGTAAAACAGTTTCTCCTTCTCTTTATATTGCTTGTGGTATTTCTGGTGCAATTCAACACTTGGCAGGCATGAGAACTTCAAAGGTTATTGTTGCAATCAATACTGATCCAGACGCTCCAATCTTTACCAAAGCTGACTATGGTATCGTTGGTGATTTATTTAAGATTGTTCCAATACTTACAGAAGAACTTAAAAAAATTCAAAACTAATTCAATACAGGGAAGGCCCTGGCCTTCCCTTTTTCTTATGAAAAATAAAATCCTTGTATTCCTAGCAACTTTTATCATCAAACTTCTTGGCTGGACTTGCAGGTTCAAACTGGTTTTTCCAAACAGTGAAGTAGAAGATAAGTTTAGACGCTCCTTCTATAGAAATGAGGAACAATTTCTTCTAGGTTTCTATCATCAAGACGAACTTTGTTTGCTTCCTTTTTTTCAGAAAGCAAAAATGGCCGTGTTGATTAGCCTTAGCAAAGATGGAGAGATCATGAAGGGGATCTCCGAGAATTTAGGTTTTACCACTGTTAGAGGTAGCTCTTCTAAAGGTGCGGCCAGAGGACTTTTGGCAGCAATTAAGAAAGTCAAAGAGGGACATCATTTCGCTATTGCAGTAGATGGGCCTAGAGGACCAATCTATAAAGTTAAAGAAGGACTTCCAGCAATAAGCAAAAAGACTGGAGTACCCATCCTACCTGCACGTGCCTACCCCACCAAGGCAAAGATATTTGAAAAGTCTTGGAATAAGGCCAAGTTTCCAAAGCCGTTCAGTACGATTGAAATAAGATTTGGTGAGTTTGAGGTCTATGACTCCCAAGCACTGGAGCAAAAGCTAAATTCACTTTAAGGGAATGTCTCCAATATATCAATGATTGCCTGTGCCCTAGTGAAAAGACAGCTGGCGGACTCAATCGAGCACCCTCCCTCTTCTATTTGGAATTGAACTCTATCACTTGTTTGAACACTCACTACAGGATTTAAACTAATCACACCACCAAGCGTACACTGTAGAAAGGCCTGAGTTTCATACCTTAAAAAATATTCATCACCATCAGTATTGGATTCTGAAAGAGCGTTTCCTTGGTAGCAAAACTTTTGATTATTAACAGTTAGTGAAGCAAATCCCACCCCTGAGTTTCCTCTTATAACACTCAGGGTTTGAGGCATCTCAAGTCTAGCTGAAAAGCTCAAAGTTAATTCGCTGGGGCTACTTTCCTGATTTGGTTGGTCTAATTCTGCAAGCATTTGGATTTCATCACTTGGAAGTGGAAGCGTTACACCCCTTCTATCCGCATCAATTGAGTCTCCACATGAAACCACTAAAAAGAGAGTCAATAGCTTTGTATATAGCTTGTTCATAAGACATACCTAATATTAGCTTTACAATGAATTAGCTTTGCGTCACATTGAATATTTCATATAAAGGCATCGAAGAATTGGTAAATTTAATATGCAATTAGACGATAAGAAAGATATGGCAAAGATAAACTACGACTGGAAAATGGACGAACAATCGCCCAAAGATTCTGAAGAGTCTTTAGACGCAATTTCACCAGAGCTCCCGACGAGAAAGAACCTCCAAATTGCAAGAAGGTTTTTTCACCTTGGCTGTGGTGTGGCGATAGCGACTTTATATTGGTTTACCTTCACTCACCAACAAGCGATTCACATCTTAGGTTTTGCCGCTTCTCTTCTTTATGTTGTTGAACAAATACGGATCAGCTACCCTGAAATGGCGAACAAGTTCATACCAATCACAAGATTTTTTATGAGGGCCGAAGAACAATTAAAAGAATCTGCAATGGTGCCGTATGTATTTGCTGTTCTTTTAACCATCATTACCTTTCCTAAGCCACTTGCACTTATTGCTATCTACACATTAGCAATTGCGGATCCTTTAAGTGCGGTTATTGGAATTCGATTTGGAAAAAGAAGAATTGTTGAACACAAAAGCTTGGAAGGATCTGGAGCTTTCTTTCTCTCTACTTTTTTAATTTCTCTTGGGATTTTTTCACTGACCTTGGGATCGGCAAGTTTCCTGGCCATCTCGATTTCATTCTTCTTGGCACTTTTAGCTTCAGTATTTGAGATGCTGCCGTTGAAGCTCGATGATAATTTAACTATCCCATTGTTTACTGCCGCCACAGGCTGGGCATTGTGTGCTTTTTTTGGTGTAGTGCTTTAAGCTCTACACCTGAAAGTTAAATCCAAACTCCCCTTCTTTGTCAGCATTGTCTTGGTATTCGTACTGATCGTCTTGTGCATCGTAACCTGAGTCATAGTCTTGCTCGTACTCGTCAAAGTTTTCTTCTTGATCAAAATCGTTCTGAGCGTATTCGTCATCCAAGTTTTGTGAATCAGTTGTCCATCCAGCATTTCTATCGTAGTAGCCCTCTTCATATGCAACTTCGGCCTCACCTTGAGCTTTTAGTTCCATTCTAAGACCTGCGTACTGGGAGTCATTTGTAAGAGTTATCATGTAAGTGCCTTTCTTCACTTCATAAAACATTCCTCTAGCTTCTTCACCTGTTGCAGGGTCTTCATAAACAAAGACGTTGCCTTCCATTCTTTCACGAGTATTGATTTCAATTGGCGCAGCCCCAGGAATATTTACGTAGATCTCCTCGACCACTCCGTCATAACTTTTAGCACTGCCAGAAAACTCACCTTCTTTAATTGCCTCTTTAAAGAATACGTTTGTGACCTGCATGTCCAAGTCACCTGTGATAGCTGGCTCAACATATTCGTTATTGTGTATTGCAACTTCTTCTTGCTTTTGAATATTTTTCTCTTTTACAACTTTCTTTGGTGCTTCCAAGGTTTGCTCTTTAACTACAACCTCTTTTATGTCTGAAAGCTGAGTCCACTTAGGAGTTGATGCGGCCATACGTCCAACAACAACTTTACCATTCAGTTCGTCCAATCTTTTGGCAAACTTAATTCCAGAGTCTGACTTCATGAAAGCTGTATCTTTCATCACCATTGAATTATAGCTTCCAGAACCAAAGATTGCGGCCGCTGAAACAAATGCCATAGTGAATGTAATCTTTTTAAACGCTTTCATTATACTCTCCTGTTGTACAGGTATATAATGCAACGCAGATGCCAATAACCGAGTGTATGGTATGGCACCTAAACCCTTGAATTTAAGAGATTATCTTAAAGATTCAAGTGTGTAAGTTTTAGGCAGGCCGTTTAAAGTTTGATCAATTTCAAGCCGAATGTAGAGACTGGAGTTATGCCTTTTTACGGATTCAACAAGGTTTCTCAGAATTTAAGTTAAATCCTAGTCAAATAATGTGGGGCAAATTCCACCTCCCCACATTAGAGCTATGACCCTTAGGTTAATAAGAGTCGATTTGCTTACAATATGCTTTTCAAATGAGTGATGGATTATCTTGTCCAACCTTATAGTTTTGAACAACTAACAATACCTTCGTGACTATAATTCACACTCTATAGTTAAATTTGTAACACAATAACATGCCCCACTTGCATACATCTCACAGTCAGTATCGCTATCTTCAATTCCCTTGTATCGGCCTCTGGCAGCTGCACACTTTACCTTCGCATCCCACTTAGCTTCTTTCTTTGAATCACCCCGAACACCTACACATAAGGGAGCGTAGCTTGAATAATCACTGCCCGTACCAAACACTGAAACGACCTTTGTTCCACTAAAAGAAGGGACTGAAAATAAAAGAACTAGGGTTAAAAAAATAGTCTTCATTACTTTTCCTTTTTTTTGCCAATCATGGCTTTATGTTAAATTGCAGTAGCACTATTGCTCTACCTTCGATTCGGACTGTGCCAAAAAGCCGAGCAATTTGATCTATCTATTTTATGAAAAAATATTCCTTTATTTTATAGAGAAATAAAAAGACTCGTAATATACTGAAATAATGAGAGAAGTTATTTATGAATATACCGATTACAAAAAATATCTCAGTGTAAAAGTTACACAAGGAGCAATCCACGAAAAAAGTTACAGAGCACGCTTATGCCAGCACGTTCGTTGCCAGCAATCCTATCTATCCCAAGTCATCAATAATAACCCAGATTTCACACTGGAGCAGGCATGCCGGCTTAATAAGTTTTTTATGCATGATAAGCAGGAATCAAGGTACTTCATCCTATTAGTGGAACTCTCCAGGGCCTCCACAGATGACTTGCGAGATTTTTTTAAAGAACAAATTGCTGAAGCTAAAAAGGCTCAATTCAACTTGAAATCGAGACTTAAGGAAACTGAAGACGTTAATATAAAGGATCAGCACAAATACTATAGTGCTTGGTTCTACTCGGCTATTCATGTAATGCTATCAATACCGAAATTTCAATCCACCTCTGAGATAGCAGCGCGTTTAAACCTTCCCGAGGCTATCGTAGTGTCGGCCTTAAACTTTCTGGAGAGAAGTGGGCTTATTGAAAACATAGGCGGGAAACTACATTTAACTAAAAGACGCATTCATCTAGACAGCGATTCAACCTTTATTCGAACACATCATATAAACTGGAGAAGTCAGGCCTTACAGTCTGTAGAAAAAAGTTTAGCCGACGATTTGCACTTTTCTTCTGTTGTAACTCTATCCCAAGTTGACTTCGAAAAGGTTAAAGAAATTTTTGTTAAGTCAATTGAAGAGGCAAGAGAGGTCATTAAACCCTCCCCTGAAGAAGAAGTTGTAGCAATCACATTGGATGTTTTTAAACTTTAATTTTATTGTTTAATGCAAGTCACAGGGATTGAAAAACATGAGTCAACGGCCAACATTTTATAACTTGATGGTCCAGTCTTACAGTTCAATTCCTCTCTAGGAGTGTGAAATGTGTCGCGTTGTTTTAAAATTAAATCAATTTCTTCTAATGGGTATTGCGCAAACTCCAACAGGCGGCGTAACTCCTGTGCCTCCATTTGCATGATCTTTTTAGAAGATTCACTTACCTTTGATCCAATATTTTGACATTCTTTTTTGATACATAATAATTGCAGTCTTTGAGTAGCTTGCTCTATAGTCATTGCACTTGCGTTTAAATTATTATGCATAATTGAAAAATTACATTTCCATTTAGAATCTTCGCCTCGAAGGCTCTCCTCATCCAATGCATGGGCAATTGCAACATAACCATCGATTACTTCTAGAGATGGTGGAGTTTGGGCAGAGGAAATAGATGAAAAAATAATCAAAATCGAGAATATGAGCTTACCCATCAATCCTCCTGCACTCATTTTTTATGAATGAATAAAATGGGCCATAAATAGAGTCGGCACTAGATGCATTGTTAGATAAGACATAAAACAAATAATAGTTTAGACGATCTGAAGGATTGCATAGAAGATAAATGGCCGTCGCTCGTTGAAGGCTTTCATCATCAAATTGATTTTTCATACCAATTTGGGTTTGCCTAAGTGCCTCGTGGATGAGTAATCCTGTCTGATCGTTTAAAGTCAGTTGGTTCCAAAGTGTTTTATTTATGGAGACTTTAGTGTTACCCATTTGATTACTATAAAAAGCCGCAACTTTTGTTTTAAGACCTTCGGGCATGGCCTTAGGAATGAAGAATGGAGGTGCAACAAGTTGGTGATCCACAAAACTCCACTTCACAGGAGATTCCATCCCTATCCTTACCATTGTGCTAATGATACCGGAGCTTTTAGAAGACCAGCGATCTAAAACATCAAAAGCCTTTTCAAAAGCTTTAAAGTTTAACCTTATATTTGATTCATTTTCAGAAGTAATAAGAACTTCTAAAGAGTCTTTTAATACAGGCTGCCCTTTATCACTACTTGGTATATTGTTAGCATCATCTAATATTGTAAAATAATCCATTAATACAGGTGTCTCACCTAGGAGCACCACTCCCCCGCCTCCGCCACTTTCCGCTCCAGCGTATAGATTAGTTGATGCTAAAAGGGCTCCTATGGATAAAGTAATCAATAATTTTTTCATGTAATCCTACTTGATGAAATTAATTTATAAAATAACTATGTCTGAGAATAAGTTTTTTTAGAATGTGAGCTGTAAAAAACTCTTAGTGTGTCTATCATTTGGTCACACCCGTTTGATACGAATTGATTCATAAATAATGACACCGAAATGGTAAGAAGGGCCCGTTTTGCCATATTAAGATATATCCCGATAATTAAAGTGCGAACAACAATTACAAGGAGTTATCAATGCAAAACGAGCTTAATGAGTACTATATCAATTTATTGAAAGAAAAGTATATAGAAGCCCCTAAATCTTTGAAATCAAGCATGCTAGATGATGCCCAGGCCTTCACAAAACTATCTCGAAAAACCCTTATCAAGCGTCTAAACATAAAATTCAAGAAGGATAAGCTAAGAATTAGGCAGGGAAGACCAAGGAAATACGACCATCTGATTCCTCATTTACGGATGCTTAAGAATCTAATGGGAAACATTTCTGAAAAAAGGATAAAAGCCGCGATTCCTATTTGGCTTGATTATTATGCAGAACACTTTGATCTTGTCATCAACTCAAAAGTCTATGTGGATCTCAAAAAAGTCAGCCCATCTACGATTGCTAGACTGTTGAAGTTGGACCTGGGAACTAAAGGTCTTTCAACCACAAAACCAAGCAAAAAGTTCAAAAACATAATCCCAATAAAGCGGCTGGACGAGGAAGTCACGGCTCCCGGCACTGTTCAGACAGACACTGTCGCTCACTGTGGGACTATGATTGCAGGTAAATATTGTAACACGATTACCTCTGTAGATATCCATACTGGTTGGACGGAGAACAGAGCTATTTGGACAAAGGACTCTAAAGAGGTTGTTAAGGCCATACGGTCAATTGAAGGAGCATTTCCATTCAGACTAAAAAATTTCGATACTGACTGTGGCTCAGAGTTTTTAAATATCAATGTGATGAAATATCTTGAGGAGCGTCCGGTACCGGTAAAAATGAGAAGAGCACGGCCGTATAAGAAAAATGATCAATGCTACGTGGAGCAAAAGAATTTCACTCATGTCAGGAAGCTTTTTAAGTACCACAGATTGGAAAGTCCCAAACTTGTATCAATGATGAATGATATTTATGAAAACTATTGGAATCCGCTTCACAACTACTTTATCCCTAGTTTCAAGTTAGAGTCTAAAGAACGTGTGAATTCTAAAATCAAGAAAATTCATGAGTTCCCAAAAACTCCAGCAGCTAGGATAACAGGTGATAAATCTATTGATAAACATGTAAGGAACAGAGTTATTTCTGAATCAATGAGGTTAGATCCAGTTCTTCTTAAAAAGGAACTGAACAAAAAGCTTGCATTATTTTTAGAGGAGCTTGAAAATTATAATAGTCAAATAGCCGCTTAATTATTGAAGGGTTATATCTTGGTGTCAATTACTTTTGAATCAATACGTAAGCGCCCCAAATGTTGTGCAGATTCTTAAGACTTAGGATTGGGCTATTATTTGGCCGAGATATGGCAAGTTT
>CATMLK010000059.1:0-18032 GCA_950070535.1 uncultured Bacteriovoracaceae bacterium
AACTTGCCATATCTCGGCCAAATAATAGCCCAATCCTAAGTCTTAAGAATCTGCACAACATTTGGGGCGCTTACAAATTTACTGTTGAATTTGTTTACACCCCATAAAAAAGTTTTAAAGGATCTACCATGTGATCTTTAAAGAGGCATAATGTATTAAATGCTTGATGAACAAGTCACTAAATAAAGGGTAAAATATTATGAAAAAAATTATTCTATGTATTACACTGCTTATGTCTTCATACTCAGCCTTTGCACTTGAATACTCGGAAGAACTTTTAAAAAAAGCTATTAAGCGTCATCATACAGAGGAGTACGTTTACCCAAGCGGAGACATTGGCCATTCAATTCTAACACGGACATTAGATAGAGAGGATAACCCTGTCAGAGAGGACGATATTGTTTTTTTATCTTTCAATACTAAAACGAACTATTGGATGACTCTTAATCCTGTTAGTGCGCTTCATGACGGCATATCTAATTTAGCGGTAGATCAAAAGCAAGATCATGATTCAGTTGAGGCATTAATGGAAATTTCGGGGAAAGAGTACCTATACACATGCTCTCTAGTTTCTACAAGTGTAAGACCACTTCAAAGAAGTCTTGAAAAGTTTTATGAAGCAAATTTTGTTGAATGTGATTTGCAAGACTTGGCTACAGGAGAAGTGACTGAGATCGTTTATAAGAATCGTTATACTTGGAAAGAATAGGTGAATATATATCTTTTTGATGAGGCAATCCGTTTTATTCCTGATGGGTTCTTTGAAAATGAAAAAAGAGCAAGAGATTGTTTTATAGTGATTATTAACGAGTTAGGTTTTGCGGTTCCAATGTCGTAATAAAGTATACACCCCTTTAAAGTTATTTATTTCAAACCCCCTACATTGCAAGACCCTCTGCTGTGTAAGGGGTTTAAATTGCAAATTTCATTTGAGCCGAACTTAAAAAAAGCCTCAGTAGTTCCTTAGCTCAGGGTCATTGAGAAGCATGTTACATTTTTCTATTTCTTTGACTCGTGTCGTCTAAATTTAAACTCTTAATTTAAGATATCTCTAATTCATAAGGCCTATTTGTGCACTGACTTCTTTTCAAAAGAAGCAGGGTTGGGTATATACCTATAATTACTTATGTTACTAAGGAGCAGCCATGTCCGTCCGCGTTAGATTCGCGCCAAGTCCAACAGGTTATTTACACATCGGTGGAGCAAGAACCGCCTTGTACAACTATCTATTTGCAAAAGCGAACGATGGTCAATTCATCGTAAGAGTTGAAGATACTGACCAAGAGAGAAGCAGCAAGGAGTTTGAAGTAGAACAGCTTGCTGATCTTAAATGGATGGGAATTGATTATGATATCGGTCCTGGAAAAGAAGATGAACATGGCCCATACAGACAATCTGAAAGATTAGACATCTATAAAAGAGAAGCTCTAAAACTCGTTGAAGAAGGAAAGGCATTTTATGACTTTTGTTCTGAAGAAGAGCTTGAGCTGATGCGTGAAAAAAGCCAGGCCGAAGGCACTCCTGCTTACACCGGAAAGTGGAGAGAGCCAAAGAATTGGGACGAAGCTAAAAAAAGAGTGGAAGCTGGTGAAAAAGCTCCTATTAGATTTTTAGTTCCAGACAAAGACTACACTTTTACTGACAAGGTTCGTGGTGAAGTTACTTTTCCAAAAGGCATGGTAGGGGACTTTGTAATCCTTAGATCAAATGAAATGCCAGTTTATAACTTTTGTAACGTTGTAGACGATCACATGCATAAAATTACTCACGTAATCCGTGGTGAAGATCATGTTAACAACACTTTAAGGCAACTAATGATCTATGAAGCTTTGGGTGCTGAAGCTCCAGTTTTCGCTCACGTTTCATTGTTAATTGGTGCAGACAGACAAAAACTTTCTAAAAGACATGGTGCCACCTCAGTGACTCTTTACAGAGAACAAAGTTATCTTCCAGAAGCACTGTCCAACTATCTTTGCTTACTAGGCTGGTCTCACCCTGAAGAGAAAGATATCTTTACTCTTGAAGAGCTTTACTCTGTCTTTAACTTGGACCGCTTCAGCAAGTCCCACGCAATTTATGACATGGATAAACTTAAGTGGATGAACGGACAGCACTTAAAGAATAAGGATGATGCTGCTCTTGTAAAAGACCTGGAGGGAAATGTTTCTCATGGGCATTTCTTTCACAAGCAAAATGAACAGTGGAAGCTGAAATGTGTTGGCCTTTATAAAGAGAAAATTGATTTATACTCAGAATTTGAGTCTCAGCTTGACCAGTATGTTCTAGATGAGAACGTTGAATATTCTGATGAGGCCAAAGAAGCATTGGGCTGGGAAACGACTCCACAGATCAGATCTTATCTATTGGAAAGACTTGCTGACATTAATCAAGGATTTGTTTCGGAAGAAGATCTTGCAGAGTGGATGAATTACTGCAAAAAAGAATTGAAGATTAAAGGCAAGCCATTGTTCATGGGATTTAGAGTTCTTTTAACAGGCCAAAATCATGGGCCGGATCTTAAAGTTCTAATCTCTTTGACTCCAGTGAGCATACTTAAAAAGAGATTGGAAAAAGCGGGGAACTAATGAGTAATGAAGTTGAAATGGAAAAAGGCGTTCCTACAGATCAAAAAGAGCACAGGAACTTTATAGAAAACATAATCGCTGAGGACTTAAAAAGTGGAAAGCATGACGGTTGGGTGATAACTCGTTTTCCTCCTGAGCCAAACGGCTATCTTCACCTGGGGCACACCAAGTCTATTTGCCTAAACTTTGGTCTTGCAAGAGACAATGTGAAAACAAGATGCCACCTAAGATTCGATGATACAAACCCGCTTAAAGAAAGTACTGAATATGTAAATGCGATCAAAGAAGACATCAAGTGGCTAGGCTTTGATTGGGGAGAAAACCTACACTTCTCATCGGACTATTTTGACACTCTTTATGGCTTTGCTGTTGAGTTGATTGAAAAGGGCCTAGCTTATGTAGATAGCCAAAGCCCTGACGAGATTGCCAACAACAGAGGAACATTTGAAAAGCCTGGTGTGAATTCTCCATTTAGAGAAAGAACTGTCGAAGAGAACAAGAGAATGTTCACTGAGATGAAAGAGGGCAAGTACAAAGACGGTGAGCATGTTCTGAGAGCAAAAATAGACATGGCACATGGTAATATGTGTATGCGAGATCCTATACTTTACCGTATCCGCCACGTTGATCACCATAGAACTGGAGATACCTGGAAGATATACCCAATGTATGACTTTACCCATGGGCTAAGTGATTCGATAGAGAATATCACTCACTCATTGTGTACACTAGAATTTCAAGACAATCGTCCACTGTATGACTGGTTCGTTGAGAATGTTTCTAGTCCAAGCACTCCAAGACAAATAGAATTTGCAAAGCTTAATCTAGATTACACGCTCATGAGTAAAAGAAAACTTCTACAACTTGTTGAAGGTGGACACGTAGAAGGATGGGATGATCCTAGAATGGCCACAATCTCAGGTGTTAGAAGAAGAGGCTATCCTGCAAAAGCTATTCGTAAGTTTAATGAGATGATTGGGGTTGGAAAGCAAGAGTCCGTGATCGAACTATCTATATTAGAAGAAAGAGTTCGAGATGAATTAAACCAAACCACAAAAAGGTGCATGGGTGTAATAGACCCTATAAAAGTGACTATCACTAACTGGGAAGAGGATCATGAAATCGACGCTCCTTTTCACCCTCAAGATGAAAGCTTTGGATCTAGAAAGGTTAAGTTTGGTAAAGAGCTTTATATCGAAAGAAGTGACTTTATGGAAAACCCTCCTAGTCCAAAAAAGTGGTTCCGCTTGGGGCCTGAGAGATCGGTAAGGCTTAGGTACGCCTATGTCATTACCTGCGATGAGTATGTTAAAGATGACGATGGAAACGTGGTAGAGCTTAAGTGTCGTTATCATAAAGACAGCTTTGGAGGTGTTACACCTGAAGGAATGAAAAAAGTAAAAGGAATTATTCATTGGGTAAACGCTGAAGATGCCAAGGATGTTGAAGTAAGGCTTTACGATAGGCTGTTTAAGCATGAGAACCCATCTGCATGTAAAGAGTTTCTTTCTGAGCTTAACCCTGATTCATTGAAGATTGTTAGTGCCAAAGTTGAGCCTTTTTTGGCGAATGCTCAAGCTAGTGAGCAGTTTCAGTTTGAGAGAATGGGCTACTTCACTGCAGATACCAAGTTGTCTTCTGAGGGAAAACCAGTGTTTAACAGAACAGTTACTTTAAAAGATAACTGGCAGAAGAAAAAATAGTAAATTCCATAGCGGTCTGAGACCTCAGGCCGCTATTTATATTCCCGTAAAAGAATTGAATTAATGACAGGAATCTCTCTTCTTGAAAGAGGAGCTTCAAAAGTGACGCAACTAAAGTGAGCTTTCTTTGCAAGGACTGAAACGAAGCTTGATTGCTTTAAAAGTAGGGTTAGGCCAATCCCAGCACCAACATTTTTATTTTGGTTGATATTCTCTTCAATGCCAACCTCAAGGCATTTCGCTACTAGGTCTACAAAACGTTCAGGCATAAGCGCACCCACATAATCTAGAAACGAAACTCTGAAATATTTCTCACTGACTGATAGTGCTATTATGACATCATGCTCCTTTGTAGAGGCCTTGTTGCTATTTGAAAAGAGCTCGTCCACAAAAAGGAAGATCTTCTCTTTGATTCTAGTTGCCGAGCTGATTGAATCTATGAAGGGATCAAGTTCATCAAGAAGGCTATCTACCGAAATGGAAGAGGATAGGCGCCTTTTAAAAACTTGTGATGAGTGAGAATGAAGCCAATCAATAATTTTATCAGGTGCATTTTCAAAACTTGGTAAGCTAGTGAGAAAGCTTTCATTAACAGTGTTTGGTTCTGCCAGGTACTTGCATATCTTAAACTTTTGGCATGTTCCAATTAGACTCTCAAGAGAGATTTCATCTCCAAGAACTAAGTCGTCTTGCTTCACTGGCGAGCTCAGCTCACTGATCTTAAGACGTATTTGGGTTTTATTATGACTATCCATTATCTTCGGTTTTAGCTTAGTAAATATTTATAATAGTATAACAGCTGTTTAAGTAATTGGTATAAAGAGATTTTTTTTGTGTGCACTGCGTCTCTTTCTCTGTTTTAAACTAACTTTAACTTGCAATTCGAGTCTAAACCTTTGTCTTTACGCTGATATTGGTGGTGCCTATTCGCACCTATGTTTCCATTACGCGCCAAAAATGAGATTGTTTCGTTAAATCAATTTTTATATGGAGGAGTAATATGAAGTTGTACGGCCTGCTTTTAGCGCTAGTTTTCTCTTTTGGTGTTTTTGCTGATACCACCGCTTATGAGAGTTTTGTTTTTGATGGGAGCTCTAATTACGAGTCAATTCAATTAAACACTGAAAAAACAAGAACTGAGTATCGCTACGACCAAGTTCGTTCCACATGCTACAGAACTGAATATCGAAGAAGATGTGGCACTACAAGACCACATTGTAGAACGGTTTGCAGAAATGGAAATTGTAGGAGAGTCTGCCCTCCACCAAGAAGAGTTTGTAGAAATGTTCCTGTTAGAATTCCTTATTCTTGTATGAGAACTGTCAGAAGAGCTGTAGAAGTATTTGATTACTATGTAGACACCCAAATTAACTTTGAGTTTGAAGGTCAAAATATGTCAATGGCCAGAGAGAATTTTGAGGTGAAAGTTACAGGAGAAGTTGTTGATGTTGATTTAAGAGATTCTGGGAAGTTCTTAGTTCTTTCAAAGAAGCTTGAAAGAGATTCTAGAATGTCTGGCAATGTTCTTAAGCAAGAGTTTACTTTCCAAGTTGAATTGGTTCCTGGGAAGGTGGTAACTGACGCTCTAGAAGGTGGTGTAAGAAATGTATCTTTAAATGATGGAGTAGTAAGATTTACTCTGGGAGATGGATTTAATACCGAAGACTTTATTCAAAACTTAAAAGTCTATAAATCTAGAAGAATTATTTCTGATGTATTACTTCTGGATAGAAACTTAACTGCTTCTGATATGAAGATTAGACAGCTTGGGCAAGACAAGGTCATCACTATCGATTTGAATGATCTAGGTATTGAGGTTCCAAGCAGAACAAGAATTATCTTAACAACGACTTACGACACAAAAGGTCTACAAGTGATGAACTCCAACGCTTTTAAGACTGAAGCAAGTGCCAACTGGATTTTTTCAAAATAAATTCTATTAGGGGGAGATATCCGAAAGCTCCCCCTCTTTATTACACCAAATTTCTTTGGGAAGCTCTCTTAGATTATAATTACTAGACATAGATCTGCCATAGGCCCCAGCATGTGCCAAAGCTATCAGATCTCCTTTCTCAAGCTCTGAAAATATTAACTCCTCTGCAAATGTGTCTGCAGTTTCACATATTGGTCCCACAATTGAGCACTCTTTTAGACTTTTAGTATTCCTTGAAGGAAAAGCCATATGTTTGGCACCATACAGTGAGGGCCTTATGAAGTCATTCATGCCGCCGTCAACAATTATAAAGTTGCTCATAGTGCATGACTTCACCCTAATTACTTTGGTAACAAAAACTCCTGCACTGGCCGCAATAACTCTTCCTGGCTCAAAGATGACCCTTTTAACATTTTTGAGACTCAGGGACTCTGAGACGGCCTTCATGTAGTCTACAACTCCAGCAACCTCTTCTCCTTGATAGCTTACACCGAGACCTCCACCAACATCGATGAAGTCTAGTTCAATGCCGATTTCTTCGGCAAGGTTAGAAGTGGCCTTAATGGCAAGCTTCGTTGCGTCTAACTCTTTGAGTTGGCTGCCTATATGAACACTTAACCCAATGAGTTTACAGTTTGTCCAAAGCTCTTTTTGTTCCAAGGCCTTTAGAATCTCTCTTCTTTGCATTCCAAACTTATGACGTTTTGAACCTGTAGAGATGTGTTTATGGGTTAGAGCGTTTACGTTTGGATTAAGCCTAAAAGCAACCCTAGCCACCTTGTCAAGTCCCTTGGCGATTTCATTTATAGTTTGTAGCTCATCCAATGATTCAACATTTATTGAAAGTATATCTTTTCTAATGGCCAGTTCAATCTCTGAAAATTGTTTGCCAACGCCGCTGAAAACAATCTTGTTAGAGGGGATGCCAGAGTCTATCGCCCTAAGAAGTTCGCCTTGGGAAACAACATCTGCACCGAAGCCCTTATTGGCCAAATGCTTAATGAGACGCCTATTTGGATTGGATTTTAGAGCAAAACAAACAAGCGTTTCGTGGGCAATAAGTTTTTTTGCCTCATTGAAAGCATGTATGTTTTTATTGAGGGCCACTTCTGAATACAGGTAAAATGGCGTTTGAAACTCGGAGGCAACTCTTTGTAACTCACAGTTATAAAACTGAAGTTTATTATCCTTAAATGTTAGGCCTAGATCTGATCTTTCCACTGTCGAATTATGCTTACTTGCTCTTCATTAAGCAAGTCCATTTCCAGGGCAGATATTAATAATGAGTTCAAATTTGCAAGTGAGCTTGTTTTTAAACCTTTGTCTAAGAATGTGGTTGTTGCGATATCGTAAGTGAAAATAGAGGTAATTTCGAGAACTTCAAGCTTAGACTCTAATAGCTTTTCACAGGCATTGATTGAGCTCTTACCAGTTGAAATTAAATCCTCAATAAGGATCGTTCTTTGAGCTGAATTAAAGCTTCCTTCGATTGCATTTTTTAAACCATGAGACTTCGATTCTGAACGCACATAGACCATAGGTAAGTCCAAATCATTTGCAACCCATGCAGCCCAGGGAATGCCGGCTGTGGCGGTTCCTGCGATTAGTTCCACATTTTCATATTGTTTTACACGTGAGCAGAGCATACTAACTATTTTTTTTCTTTGCTCAGGAAAGGAAATGATTTTTCTGTTATCGCAGTAAATTGGTGACTTTATACCGGAGGTCCAAGTAAAAGGATCTTCTGGCCTTAAGATTACCGCCTCAAGTTCTAAAAGCATTTTCTCTATCATAGAAGCTCCTGAGCTATTTTATTAAAAATTTTATCTGGATTGTCAGAATTAGTAATACTTCGGCCTATGACTAAATAGTCACTACCTTCACTGAACGCCTCTGCGGGATTCATTACTCTTTTTTGATCATGCTGGTTCTCTGTACCTAAACGTATGCCTGGAGTAATAGCTAAGAAGTCACTTCCACAGGCCTTTTTTATTTCTTTGACTTCATGAGCGGAAGAGACAACACCATCAAGGCCAGCTTTCTTTGTCAGTATTGCCAGGTCAATTGTGGATTGTAGAATCTCTTTTTTGATACCAAGTTCACCATTTAAAGAGGTTTGATTTAAGCTTGTTAGGTGAGTTACTCCTATTAAAAGGGGAGAGTTTGTTCCTGTTTGTATGCCCTGTTTTGCCGCTTTCATCATTTCAAGACCACCCAAGGCGTGGACATTCAAAATATCTACACCTAAACGAGATAGGGAACGACAGCTTCTTTCAACAGTATTTGGTATGTCGTGAAGCTTCAGGTCAAGAAATACTTTATAGCCAAAATCCTTCGCTATCGTAACACTTTCATTACCCAACGAGTAAAAACACTCCATGCCAATTTTTATAAAGCTTGCACTCTTTTGAAGTTTTCGAGCTAGATGAATGAATTCATCTTTGGAACTTACATCACATGCCACGATTATTTTGTCTTTCATATAACCTACAGATTTATGACCCTTGAGGCCTTTAGTCTTATTGCTTTTACTAGGGCATGAGCTGTATCCAAGGAAGTTAAGCAAATAATTCCATTCTCAGCTGCCGCTCTTCTCATTTTAAAACCATCGCTTTCGACGTTTTTTCCTTTACTGATAGTATTTATGATCAAGTCCACTCTAGAATTTTTTATTTCGTACATTAGGTCTTTCTCACTATTGCCAATCTTCTCTACAATTCGAGATGGTATGCCGTGCTCCGAAAGGGTGGCCGAAGTTCCTCTAGTCGCCAGAAAGCTAAAACCAAATTCATGAAATTTCCTCAATAAGGGTATTGTTTCGAGCTTATGTTTATCTGCCAAAGTAACCAAGACGGTACCGCAGGAGGGGACATTCATATTTGCTGCTTGGAAAGCTTTATCTAAGGCCCTTTCCAATGTGAAATCTCTTCCAATTGCCTCACCTGTCGATTTCATTTCAGGTCCTAGTGCAGTGTCGACATCTCTTAATTTAGAGGAGCTAAAGACTGGAGCTTTTACATTTACAGTGTCTGGTGGTGGCATAAGCCCTGGGGTTAGCCCTTGTGTGACAAGATCTTCGCCCAGCATCGCTCTTGTTGCAATTTGTGCCATTGGAATGCCAGTAACTTTTGATAGGAAAGGAACAGTTCTAGAGGACCTTGGATTTACTTCTAAAACAAAAACTTCATTCTTTTTCACGACAAATTGAACATTTATCATGCCCACGATTCTAAGGCTTTTGGCTATCTTGGAAGTGATTGTTGTAATCTGCTCAATGACAACTTCACTAAGAGACTGTGGGGGATAGACTGCAAATGAATCTCCTGAATGGACTCCGGCGCGTTCAATATGTTCCATGATTCCAGGAATCAGAATGTTTTTCCCATCACAAATGGCGTCAACCTCGGCCTCTATTCCGATCATGTAACGGTCTATAAGTATTTCTTGTAATTGAATGCTATGATCTTTGTAATAGTTTTCCAGCTCTTCTTGGTCATATACGATCTGCATTGCCTGTCCACCAATTACGTAGGATGGACGCAACATCACTGGATATCCTAATTCTTGTGCCTTTTCGATTGCCTCCTCAATTCCTTTGGCAGTAAGCCCTAGGGGTTGAGCAATCTTTAATTCCTGAAGAAATAGCTCCCAGCTTTCCCGATTCTCGCACATTTCAACAATGTTATCTCCTGCACCAAGAATATTTACACCATTTTCGCTAAGACCTTTAACAAGATTAATGGCCGTCTGACCACCGAACTGTGCGACTACACCTATAGGCCTTTCTAGTTCGATAACATTCATTACATCTTCTAAGTGGAGAGGTTCAAAATACAAGCGATCTGCCAAATTGTAGTCTGTGGATACTGTTTCAGGGTTATTGTTTATTACAATTGTTGTGTAGCCCATCTGTTTTAATGCTTTTACAGCGTGAACTGTTGCACAGTCAAATTCAACACCTTGTCCGATTCTTATGGGACCAGATCCCAATACAAGAATGCTTTTCTCATTTGATGGTCTTGACTCATTCTCTTCACCATAGGTTGAGTAGAAGTAAGGCGTATTGGCCTCAAATTCACCGGCACATGTATCAACCATCTTATACACTGGTGAAATTGAAAGCTCTTTTCTTCTTTCTGCGACTTGACTAACGCTTACATCTTTTAACATTGCAATCGCCGCATCAGAAAAACCTATGCTTTTTGCTTTTCTCATTAATTCAAAGCTTAAATCGTTAAGCTTGATTTGCTGTTCCATTTCAATGATGTTGGAAATTTTATAAAGGAACCAGTAGTCAATTTGAGTCAAATTATGAATTTCTTTTAGAGTTGTGCCTTTTCGCAATGCTTGAGCGATGTAGAAAATTCTGTCGTCATCTTGGCATAAGATTTTCTCTTTTAGTTCTTCTGCAGAAAGGTCAACCGCACTTTCCATAAATATGTGCGATCTTTTAATTTCTAAAGAGCGAATACCCTTAAGCAGTGCCTCCTCAAAATTGGACCCTATGGCCATAGTTTCGCCTGTGGCCATCATCTGAGTTCCAAGCTTTTTGTTGGCCTTCTGGAACTTGTCAAAAGGCCACCTTGGAATTTTGACCACCACATAATCGAGACTTGGCTCAAAACACGCACATGTATTTTTTGTAATAGGATTCTCTATTTCATCCATCGTCATACCTAGTGCAATCTTGGCCGCAACTTTCGCAATAGGATAGCCTGTTGCTTTGGAGGCCAAGGCACTAGATCTGCTGACTCTTGGATTTACCTCTATAACATAATAGTTTTGACTTCTTGGATCTAGGGCAAGTTGAACATTACAACCTCCTTCGATCTTCAACGAACGAACAATTTTTAGTGATGCATCTCTTAACAATTGGTATTCTCGATCGTTTAGAGTTTGGGATGGAGCAACGACAATTGAGTCTCCTGTGTGAATGCCAACAGGATCAAGATTCTCCATGTTACAAACCACGATGCAGTTATCGTTTGAGTCTCTTACTATTTCGTATTCAACTTCTTTAAATCCAGCAATGCTTTTTTCGATTAAGCACTGGCCGATAGGACTGTTTCTTAAACCTGAAGACACAATAGTTTTAAACTCATCTATTGTTGTCGCTATTCCGCCGCCAGTACCTCCAAGTGTGAATGCCGGTCGAACAATTAAAGGAAGTTTGTGTAAATTTGCGAAGTCTAAGGCATCCTCCAATGAGTTCACACTTATTGATTCTGGGGTAGGCTCGTCAATTTTTTTCATGAGCTGTTTAAATAGTTCGCGATCCTCAGCGTCCTGAATTGTTTGGAGGTTAACTCCCAGCAATTTTACATCTTCTTTCTCAAAGAAACCTTCACCGGCCAGTGTTAAGGCCAAGTTTAAGGCCGTTTGACCTCCCATCGTGGGTAGAACTGCATCTGGACGCTCTTTATAAATAACCTTCTTTACAAACTCTGGTGTCATCGGCTCCATATATGTAACGTCGGCAATTCCCTTATCTGTCATAATCGTTGCGGGGTTAGAGTTGAGTAGAACCACCTCTATACCCTCGTCTTTGAGTGACTCGATCGCCTGGGTTCCGGAGTAGTCAAACTCTGCTGCTTGACCTATTACTATGGGACCTGAGCCTAAAATTAAAACTTTTTTAATTGATGTATTTTTAGGCATGACTATTCTCCACTAAGCATGTTTATAAATTTATCGAATAAGAAGTTTGTATCCGAAGGACCGGGGTTTGCCTCTGGGTGATATTGAACTGAAAAGGCATTGAAATACTTGTGTTCTAATCCTTCAACAGTATTGTCATTTAAGCTGGTTTGACTGACAGTTAAGTCAGTAGCCTTTACTGTTTCAGCGTCAACCGTATACCCATGATTTTGTGAGGTTATAAACACTTTACTTGTTTCGATATCTTTAACAGGGTGGTTAGAGCCTCTGTGACCAAATTTTAGTTTATGAGTTTTGCAGCCATTGGCCAAAGCAAAGACTTGGTGGCCCATGCAAATTCCAAAAAGTGGATATGCTGATTGCAGCTCTCTGATAGTTGGAAGTGTCTCTTCAAGTTCTTTAGGATCACCAGGTCCGTTCGATAACACAATTCCATCAGGTTCTTGAGCCTGTATGTCTGCAAAGGTAGAGTCCCAGGGCATTAGGACTACATCACACTTTCTACTAAGTAGGGAAGACACAATGCTTTTCTTACATCCAAAGTCCAAAACCACAACACGTCTTTCACCCCCTGAAGAGTGATGTACTGGATTCTTTGTAGAAACCTTTTTAACCTGTCCAGTAAGGGATGATTTAAAGTATTCTTTAACTTCTTCAGCCCTCGTCTCATCACTTGCGAACACACCTTTAAGTGCTCCCTGACTTCTTATGATCTTAACCAACTTTCTTGTATCAACACCACTCATCGCGGGAATGTTGTGTCTAATAAGAAATTCTTTGATACTTCTTTTCCCTTTCCAGTGGCTAGGTTGTTCACAAAATTCTTTCGCGATAATGCCCTTACAACTTGGTTTTATGCTTTCATAGTCATCAATGCTTACTCCATAGTTGCCTATTAGAGGATAAGTCATTGTGACTATCTGGTCACAGTAGCTCGGATCTGTGAAAACCTCTTGGTAGCCACTCATTGCAGTATTAAAGACTACTTCGCCGAGGATCTCTCCTGGCCCAACAGGCGCTCCATAGCTCTCGCCCTGAAAAACATCGCCACTTTCAAGAATAAGTTTCATTCGCTCTCCATGATCCAATCTAATATTGCCATGCGTGTATAAACGCCATTTTCCATTTGCTTAAAAATTCTAGAAGATGGATGCTCAACTAGGGCCGCTTCAATTTCAACATCTCGGTTTACTGGCCCTGGGTGCATTATGATACTTTTTGGATTCAATAGTGCGACTCGCTTTTTGTTAAGGCCAAAAGTTTCGTTATAGTTTGTGAGTGGAAGTTCAAATGCTTGATGTCTTTCATGTTGAACTCTCAAAAACATTGCGACGTCACACGCTGGAAGTGCTTGGTCTAGTGTCGTGGTCGCACAGTTTTTGGGCAGATCTTTTGAATCAGGCAGAAGCTCTTGCGGTCCTGATAAAAGAACTTTGGCTCCCAATAAACTCAAGGCCGCAATATTTGATTTTGCTACTCTGGAGTTTGCGATATCACCACAAATACTTACTGTAAGATCCTTTAGACGACCGAACTCTTGTTGAATTGTAAACAAATCCAATAAAGATTGAGAGGGGTGTTCATACTTTCCAGCACCTGCATTTATAACTCTGAACTTAAATTTGTCCTTAATAGAGTGAATAAAGTTGTCATCAGAGTGGCGAATTATCGCAATTTCTACTCCGAGTGCTTCAAACGTACGCAAGGTATCGTTTAAACTTTCTCCTTTTGATAGGCTTGAAGAACTGGAGTCAAAGTTTAGGACATGTGCTCCTAGACGTTTCAAGGCCAGCTCAAAAGAGAACTTTGTTCTAGTACTGTTCTCAAAGAAAATGTTGGCACATGCCATTGAGTCTAAAGTTGGGGGAATGTTTTTTTTATTTTGGACTTGGTGAGAATAAAAACGGGACTTTTCCAGAATGGAAAAAATATCATTGGAGCTTAAATCATTAATACCTGTTAGATGCCTGATTTAAAGACTCCTCTTGAAAAATAAAATGTAAATTATTGGGATTGAATTTGTGGGCTTGTGAAAAAAAGAATAGAATTGACTCGGCCGTCAGGTTCGTAGAAGAAATGATTTTAAGCGTTGTCGTCAAACTTTTCATCTCACTTTGTCAGTTTTTCTAAGGTTCTCGATTTTAAAATCAATTGGCAAGTGAAAAGTTGAGTATAATTATGAATAATGAAAAATTTCAATTGGTTTCAAACTTTGACCCACAGGGTGACCAGCCTGCGGCGATTAAAGCGATATCTTCAGCATTTGATAATGGTGAGAAGTATCAAACACTTTTAGGTGTTACTGGCTCTGGTAAAACATTTACAATGGCCAATATTATTCAAAAACTTCAGAAGAAAACTTTAATCCTAGCTCCGAATAAGACTCTTGCAGCTCAGTTGTTTGGAGAGTTTAAAGAATTTTTTCCAAATAATGCTGTTGAATATTTTGTTTCCTATTATGACTATTACCAGCCAGAAGCTTATGTTCCAGGTTCAGACACGTATATTGAAAAAGATTCGAGTATCAATGACGAAATTGACAAGTTAAGACATTCCGCAACTAGAAGTATTCTGGAAAGAGATGATGTCATCGTTGTGGCAAGTGTCTCCTGTATTTACGGTATAGGGTCTCCTTCTGAATATCAAGGACAGAGAATCGACCTATTTGTTAATGAAGAATACGAAAGAGATGAGCTTCTAAGAAAGCTAGTTGCCATCCAGTATCAAAGAAACGACATTGATTTTAGCAGGGGAACCTTTAGGGTCAGAGGTGACACTGTTGAAATCTTTCCGGCCTACGAAGATAGTAATGTTATTAGACTCGAATTCTTTGATGATGAAATCGACGGAATTTACATTGTTGACCCACTAAGGGGAAAGATTCTTCAGCAAATACCAAAAGTTTCGATTTATCCATCTTCTCATTACGTTGTTAGCGAAAATAAATTAAAAACCGCATTGGGAACCATCCAAGAAGAGCTCAGAGAAAGAATTCAACAATTAGAGGAGAATAATAAGCTTGTAGAGAAGCAGCGTATCGAACAAAGGACTATGCTTGACCTGGAAATGCTCGAGGAAATGGGGTTTTGTTCCGGTATTGAGAACTATTCAAGACACTTAACAGGTTCAATGCCAGGGGATCCACCACCAACTCTTATTGATTATTTTGACAAGGACTTTCTTCTTATGGTTGACGAGTCCCACATCACAATTCCTCAGATTGGAGGAATGTATAGAGGGGATAGAGCTAGGAAGGAAACACTTGTAGAGCATGGATTTAGATTGCCAAGTGCGCTAGACAATAGACCATTAAAGTTTGATGAGTTTGAAGAAAGACTGGATCAAATTCTTTATGTATCTGCAACCCCAGGAAACTTTGAGCTTGAAAAAACTGGTGGTGAGTTCGCTGAGCAAATTATTAGACCAACTGGACTCCTTGACCCTGTTGTGGAGGTTAAGGATGCTTCATCTCAAGTTGACGATTTGTTGATTGAATCAAAGAAGGTAATTTCAAAAGGTTTTAGAGTTCTGATAACAACTCTTACTAAAAAACTCGCTGAAGAATTAACGAAGTACTATAAAAGTGCAGGTATGCGTATCAGATATCTTCACTCTGATATTGATACAATTGAAAGGATGGAAATACTCAAGGCCTTAAGAGAAGGGGAGTTTGATATTCTTGTTGGGATTAACCTTTTGAGAGAGGGACTTGATTTACCTGAAGTTGCACTCGTGGGCATTTTAGATGCAGATAAAGAAGGATTTCTACGCTCTAACCGAAGTTTAATTCAAACCATAGGGCGGGCGGCCAGAAACTCCGAGGGAAGGGTTATTTTGTATGCCTATAAAATAACAAGGAGCATGCAAGAGGCGATGGACACGACTAAAGATAGAAGAATCCGACAGGAACAGTACAATAAACAACATGGAATAACTCCTCAGACAGTTCTTAAGAAGATCAGTGGAGGTGTTATTGATGTTCTGCGCAAGAGTAAGTCAAAAGGAAAGGGTAAGAAGGAAAAACAAAAAGAATTTGCCTCCGAACTTAATCCTGAGGCAATTGATGCTAAAATAAAAGAACTAAAAGTTGAAATGAAAGAGGCCGCCAAGAATCTAGAGTTTGAAAAAGCGGCACAGTTAAGAGACGAGATAAAAGAATTGACGAGTGTAAGGATGATTGTTTGAAAATAGCTTTGCTACTACCATTTATTTTCTTTAACACGTATGCCGCAAGAACCTCGGAATCTTTTTTGGTTACTGTGGAAGACCAGAGAATTGGTGTGATAGCGCCTAAAAATGCTGTGGATACTGCAACAATTGTTGTGAAAAATAAGACTTTTGATAAGGTCATATCTGAGATTAAAACCCCTGACAAAGTACTTAAAAGATTTACCCTTTTTCCCTCTGGGATGAAGGATTCAACATTTACTTTGACAGTTGACTTTAGCAAGGCGAAGAAAGTCTATTACGCTCCCATCTCTCCACCTTTTCAAGAAATACCCCTAGAGTTTTCAAAAGGAAGTTATGAAGTTCCTTAAAAGGCGTAGAAAAGCTAAACGTGTAATCCTGTCTATTTCAGATCTACATTTAGGTGCAGGAGAAGAAATAAAGGGGCGAAAAAACTCTCTGGAAGACTTTCACTCTGATGAAGAACTTGTTCAGTTTTTTGAATACTACAGTTCAGGGGAGTACCAGAACAAGGAAGTAGAAATTGTCATAAATGGTGATTTCCTCGACCTACTGGCCGTTCCATATGTGACTTATTTTGACGATGAGTATTGGAGTGAAAAGGCCTGTCTTGAGAAGTTGGAGTTGATTATCAAAGGACACCCTGAAGTCTGGGAAGCTATGAATGAGTTTCTTGGTGCTAAAAATAAAAAAATTGTCTACATTATTGGAAATCACGATGCAGAGTTGGTTTTCGACTCTCTGAAGGAGAGATTCCTTCAAGAGTTTGACGAGGATAATCGTAAGAAATTAACGATTTCGAATGAAATTGATACTTATAACCCTGCTCCGGGTATCTATTTTAGACATGGGCATCAATACGAAACTGCGCATGCATTTGATCCTGAGGATAGCATTATTAAGAGCAAGGAGGGAGAGAAATACTTCATTCCATCTTGGGGCTCTTACTATGTCACTCACATAATCAACCGCTACAAGCAAGAAAGATTCCATATTAATATCGTAAGACCTTTTAAGAGTATGATTATTCATGGTCTTATTTATGACACGTTTTTCACTTTGAGGTTTGTATTTGCAAATTTCTACTACTTTATGATGGTTAGATTTTTACACTACTATAGATTGAAACTCGGATGGAGAAGGGTCTTGGAAGATTGCCTCAAAGAGTTAACTCTATTTCAGGATTACGAAACGATCACTAGAAGCTTTTTTCAAGAGAATGAAGAGGCCAAGGTTTTGATTGTTGGACATACTCATGCACCCGTTTACAGAGAATTCATTGATAAAACAGTATTCATTAATACTGGCACTTGGCAAAAAATGGTTAGTCTAAGCTTAGAGCCTGAAACAACTTCTCAGTTAACCTATGCCAAAGTTGAAATTTTTAATGAGGTTGAAAATATTAACGAATTTGAAGAAAATGTTTCAGTTAGCTTAAAGTCCTGGGCTCCGCAAAGAGTCTTGCCTTATCATGAATTTAGGTAGGCTTTTTGCTCAGGTATTTGACTCCAAAAAAAATTAAAAAAAATTAAAAAATCCCATTAAGTTTGAAAGCTCCGAGACGATTAGATCCCTGTTGCAAGGGCTAAGGAACTTCCAGCAACACTAAATTAACAACATACAATCAAGCAGGAAGCTTATCAATTTTCCACGGGAGTGAAGTTGAGTATCTGGAAGATACAAAAATTTCCAAGGGAGGAATTTAATGGGTTTTCGCATTAACACCAACGTTTCATCTATCGCTGCTCAAAGATCATTATCAACGACAACAAAAGAGTCCCAAGACACTTTAAGCAAGCTTTCTTCTGGTTCAAGAATTACAAAAGCTGCTGACGATGCTGCTGGTCTAGCAATTAGTGAAAAGATGAAATCACAAATTAGATCAAGTCAACAGGCCAACAGAAACGCAAACGACGGTATCTCAATGGTTCAAACAGCAGAAGGTGGTTTGGATGAGATTTCTTC
>CATMLK010000060.1:0-17188 GCA_950070535.1 uncultured Bacteriovoracaceae bacterium
GGTTGGGGATTAAATAGATTTGGAATCATAGGTAGTAAAGAAAATTATTACCTTCAAGGAAACTATGCCCCTGTAAAAGAAATAATCTCTGAAGACAAACTAGAGGTTGTTGGAAGTATTCCGAAGGAGTTATCAGGACTCTATTTAAGGAACGGACCTAATCCTATGGGTTCTCCAAATACAAAAAAATATCACTGGTTTGCAGGGCAAGGAATGCTCCACGGTGTAAGGATTGAGGAAGGAAAAGCTATTTGGTATAGAAATAGACTTGTAGGAGGCGATCAATCCAATACGCATGTTATTTCTCATGCTGGGAAAATCTACGCTATTGTGGAAGCCGGTGGGAGTCCAGTGGAAATAGATAAAGAACTAAACTCATTAAGTACAGAACCATTTTTTGGAACACTCCAGACAGAAGGGTTTACTGCCCATACTAAGTTTGATTCTCAGTCAAAAGAATTGCATGGCATTAGTTATGCTTTTCCAAGGGGATCTTACCAAGCTCATTACGTTGTAGTTGGTAAAGACGGAAGAGTAAAGAGGACGGATTTATTACCTTTGTCCAGCGGCACAATGCTGCATGAATGTGCGATAACTGAAAATTATGTGTTGGTGTTAGACCTTTCTATCACTTTTAGTCTTTACAAATTAGGCACTGGTTATTTCCCTTTTTCTTGGAACGATGATCATCAGTCAAGGATTGGTCTTCTAGATAGGAAGAAAAAAAGTAATGAAATTAAGTGGTTTAATATAGATCCATGTTATTTCTTTCATACCTTAAATGCTTACGAGGACACACATGGAAATGTAATAGTTGATGCCATGAGATACCAAAGGGTGTTTGACGAAGACTGGAATGGTCCTTTTACAGAGTTCACACCTTTATTAACTAGATGGACTCTCAATTTATCCAATGGCAATGCTTATGAACAACAGCTTGATGATCAACCTGCAGAGTTTCCAAGAATTCATCCAAATTTAAATGGTCAATTTAATCAATTTGGATACTCACTAGGCATTGGATCACAGCAAAAACCTGATTTTGGAAGAATCATTAAGTATGACTTTGCTAAGAATATAAATGAAGTATACGAATTACATGAAGGTGAGATGGGTGCAGAACCTGTTTTCATTCCTTCAGAGAACCAAACAAGTGAGGACGAAGGTTATTTAATGACCTATGTTTATGACAGAGCAACCGATAAAAGTAATCTGATGATCTTCAACGCTCAGGACATTAACTTGGGTCCGATTGCCCAAATTAAACTACCCCAAAGAGTGCCGTTTGGTTTCCATGGCAGTTGGGTCCCTGCTTAGGTAAAACAAGAGAAATCGGTTCCAACTTTCCCCACTTAACTCCACCATCAGGCAAAAGAAAATAGAATCTGCTAAGGCTTTTGCTCAATATTTGAACAACTTCAATTAGAGGTTTAGACTAGTACAAAGGTCACAGAAATAAAAGTTAAATGAACGAATCTAAGAAAATAACTACCAAAAAAGACAAATTAGAATCAGTTTGGCATCCAACTGAATTTGATGAATCAGATGAATTGGAAGAAGCAAAAAGAGTAACAGAAGAGTACCAGAAATTATTAAAAAAGAAGCAAGCCCTTATTGATGAGATAGAAGGGGCAAAAAAAATTAAATAACCAAACCCTAACTACATATCTCTGTACAAAAGCCACATAACTTATTATGTTTTGTTAGTGATAGGACTAAGCAGTTCCAACTTTCCATGCTTAGCTCAACCACCTAGTCCAATTTGGAATAATCCTTAAATCTGTGTAAATTAGAGCATGACAAAACTTCTCTTACTCTATGGCAATACGAACTGATCCTGTAAGTGGCTTAAAAATCTTTGATACTCGTGCATCTAAAGCAAGTGACAAGATTACTGGCAAAGGCTACTCAATACTTCATGACGAGTCCCTTACTACTCTCCCGCAGATACCAGCAGGAGCAGTCTTTAGTGCAGAGGAGCAGGCTAAATATCGCGAGTTCAAGGAAAAGAGAAGAGGGGCAGCCGACTATATGGATATGACTGGAGATTTCAGTGGGTACTTAGAGGATTTGTATTCGGCTGATCCTGTGCCCAGAGATTCTCTTAGCGATGAGTGTGACATTCTTGTAGTTGGTGCCGGTTTTGCCGGTATATTGTTATGGTACAAACTTCAGAAAGCCGGTTTCAACAATGTTCGCTTTTGTGAAAAAGGTGGTGATGTGGGAGGTACATGGTACTGGAACCGATATCCCGGCGTTGCTTGCGATGTAGAATCATACAGTTATCTACCACTACTCGAAGAAATGGGTTATTTCCCCACCATGAAGTTTGCTTCCGGATTCGAAATTATGGAGTATTGTCAACGTTTAGCCGAGAAATTTGGCTTTTATGATCATTGCTTGTTCCACACCACAGTAGAAAAGACTGTATGGGATGAATCAGCTGAGAAATGGACTGTTATGACAGACCGTGGCGATAAAATGAAAGCGCGCTTCGTGATTCTTGCTAACGGTTTACTCACTACACCCAAATTGGCAAGAATTGAAGGAATGGAAACATTCAAAGGTGAAGCCTTCCACACTTCTCGTTGGAACTATCACTTGGATCTAAAAAATAAGACGGTCGGTATAATTGGGACAGGAGCTACTGCAGTCCAAGTAGTGCCTGTGTTGGCAAAAATAGTTAAAAAGCTTTATGTATTCCAGCGTACCCCATCTTCTATTGATGTACGTGACCAACGAGAGACAACTCCAGAAGAGATTGAAATCTGGAAGCAGGAGTCTGGTTGGGCAAGAGCGAGACGAGCTAGGTTCGCTAAAATTTCAGCTGGGCGTACTGCAATGAAAGCGAACGACGATTATTTGTCGGGGAAGGTGAAAGATTTCAAAGTAAGGAAACACCACGAAAAAGAGTTGTCTCCTGAAGAATTGATCGAAAAGCAGTTGGAGTCTAACTTTCGTATCATGGAACAAATTCGTGCCAGAGTTGACGCAATAGTGGTTGACCCGAAGGTTGCGGCTTCTCTGAAACCTTATTATCCATATGGCTGTAAACGACCCGCCTTTCACGATGAATACCTGCCTACTTTTAATATGCCACATGTAACATTAGTGGATACAGCTCCTCGAGGTGTAAGTAAAATCAATGAAAATGGAGTGATTCATGAAGGAACAGAATATCCGTTGGATGTATTGATTTATGCAACGGGTTTTAAATGGCAGGAAACGGCTACTTTCAATATGATTGTTGGTAAAGATGGACAATCCCTGCGCGAAAAATGGCAGTCAGAAGGTACAAAGACATTCCTTGGGATTCACAGTAATGGGTTTCCAAATTTGTTTATAGTAACCGGTCCTCAAGGAGGCGGTGGAAGTTTTAATTTCACGGAAGCCATAGAAACGCATAGCGATTACTTAATATGGATCTTAGAAACTATGAGAGACCAGGGAGTTGGAGTAGTTGACGTTAAGAAGGAACATGAGAACGAGTACGCGGAACACTGTAGAGCAGTTGATATAAGTACTAGTGCATTTCGAGACTGTATTTCCTATTACAACGGAGAAGGCAAAGCTGAACCAGGAAGTTTAAGTTACTACGGCGGAAACCAATGGCATAAATATCGAGCAAATGCCGAGCAGACGCTTGATCCTTATATATTTAAATAAAAGAGATGAAAAAGATTTCCAAGGTTATTGATACAAGCAATCCTTTCTTTGAGCTAGTTGATCGTCTAAAAATAAAGAAAGAGCGATACATCTTGGGAGACTTATTGTCGGCAAAACCAGGAACACGTCCATCAGAGCAACGTGGTAAAAAGGTATCGGAACAGAAATTAGAAGCGCTGATCTGGGGGTTGAGCCACGACAAGCCAGTGGTGGTCCGATGGCAATGTCTTCAGTTGTTAGATGCACATCCAGATCATAGGGCAGTCCCGGATATATTAGGTCTCTTAAACGATCCGGTACCTCGTGTTCGCTGGCATGCCATACACGCATTGGAATGTGATGCCTGTAAGGCAGGGGAATCGTTGTTTACTCCTTCTATCCTGTCAAAGATCTACTTTTTAGCTGAGCAGGACGAAAATAAGCGTGTTCGTTTATACGCGCAAAGAGTTGTTGAGTCAGGCTTAGAGGATTGATTATAAAACTATAGCTTTGCCAACTTGCTTCACCACCTAGTCCATTTGGAATAATTCATAACTCTTTTTGGTTAAGTAAGTATTTTAGGTATTATTACTTCACGCCCTTAGAATTAACGTTCAGTATTACAAAGAAATTTGAAAATTTATGAAATATAAAGTAGAACCTAGTTTTAGAGAATCAGTAGATTTAATGTTTAATAGAGCGGCTGCTATTCTAGATCTTCCTTCTGGTCTTGAAGAAAAGATACGTGTCTGTAATTCAACTTACATTGTTCGTTTTGGAGTAAAGCTAAAAGGTAAGATAGAAACTTTTACTGGCTATCGTTCTGTACACTCAGAACATATAGAGCCTGTGAAGGGAGGTATACGTTTTTCTAAAGAAGTAAACCAAGATGAGGTAGAGGCATTAGCTGCTTTAATGACTTATAAGTGCGCTGTTGTTGAAGTTCCTTTTGGTGGAGCTAAGGGTGGGCTGTGTATTGACCCTAAAGTTTATGAAGAGCATGAACTTGAAAGAATTACACGACGTTTTACTTCCGAATTATCTAAACGCAATCTAATCCATCCATCACAGAATGTTCCGGCCCCAGATATGGGAACTAGTGAAAGAGAAATGGCGTGGATTGCTGACGAGTACAGTCGATTAAATACAGCAGAAATTGATAGCAATGCTTGTGTCACAGGCAAACCTTTAAATGTCGGTGGGATAGCAGGCAGGATTGAAGCAACAGGCAGGGGTATTCAGTATGCTCTTCGAGAGTTTTTTAGACATCCTGAAGATGTAGCAAAAGCAAATTTAAAAGATGGTCTAGAGGGAAAACGTGTGATTATCCAAGGTTTTGGTAATGTTGGTTATCATGCTTCTCATTTACTCTCAACAGAAGATGGCGTTCTGATTATCGGCATAATTGAACGAGATGGTGCCTTGATAAATGAAAAGGGTATTAATATAGAAAAAGCAAGCTTTCACTTTCATCAGACAGGAAGTCTTAAAAATTGTAGTGATGGAACATTTGTTGAAAATGGTGAGCTTATTTTAGAGAAAGAGTGCGATATTCTTATCCCAGCAGCAATTGAAGGTGTCATAAATTTAACCAATGCAGACAAAATCAAAGCTTCTTTAATTATTGAAGCTGCTAATGGGCCTGTGACTGCACCAGCTGATCAAGTCCTAATTAATAAAGGATGTGTCATCATCCCAGATATGTATGCTAACGCAGGCGGTGTTACTGTTTCGTATTTTGAATGGGTAAAAAACCTAAGCCATATACGCTTTGGGAGAATGAGTAACCGACAAGAAGAAATAAAAAACAAACTTTTAGTTGAAGAGTTGGATAGAGTCTTTAGTGAGAGTGGATTAAAGACAAAACTATCGGATGATTTTTTAACAAAATACAAGCAAGGTGCTAAAGAGCTAGAATTGGTTCGCTCGGGACTTGATGACACCATGTGTGGTGCCTATCAAGCAATACGAGAAGTATGGCATGGTCGAAATGATGTAAGCGACTTAAGGTTAGCAGCATATTTAGTTGCTGTTGATCGTATTGCTGAGACTTACAAGACCAAAGGTTTATTTTAAACTTGCCATGAAAAAACTACTCTTACTCCTAGGGTTAGTGTTAACGACTAATGCGTTTTCTGAAGAACTAACCTTAAGCTGTCATGGACAGGCAGAGGTGAGTGATACAAGTTTGTTTTTAGATGGAGAGTTTGGAATGCTATTTGGAGAGAAAGAAAAAGATGCCTCTTTAACTTTTTTTATAAATGAAACTCAGAACCAAGGGTGGGTTCAGTTATCAGGCTCTTTGTTTTACCCTGAGAGAGACAGAAAGAAGATAGAGAAATACGCATTAACTGAACTTAAAGTGACAGGATCACAAATAAAAGCCAAATTCCAAATTAACAGAGCCAACAAGCCTGAGATAACAATAAATAGAAATACGGGTTCCATAGACTATATCTCTAACAGGTTTCCTCGTGTGTTCAGTGGTGCTTGTGAAGAACAAAATATGTCTAAAAAGAAAGCCCTAAACCCTAACTAAGTTCCCCTAATATAAGAACCCAATGACTTTTTAAATTTTATTAGTAATAAGAATAAACCGTTCCTACTTTCCCCACTTAGCACTACCGCCTGCTCAAATTTGGAATAATCTTTAAATCTGTTTAAATAGAAAGATGATAAAACTACTCTTACTCTTAAGCTTGTTGATATCGACTAATGCTTGGGCAGAGGTCAAAGGATTGGAATGCAAGTCAGAAGCCTCATCTAGCGGCGACATAGGCCTTGAAGAAGGCTCTGAAATTTTCTGGTACAGAATTGATTTTGATAAAGGAACAACTAAATACAATGCAAGTGGGCAGGACTACTTAACAAAACTTAAGGATTTAATAGGAGTTAACTTAAGGGGAGATTCTTCTAAGCTATATTGGAGAGAAGGCAAAGCTATTGAAGTTGAACTGGATAGACAGACTTTAGTATTGGCTAAGCTAAATATAAGCTTTAAATGTACCCTAATGAATGGCAGTCAAGTAATTAGAAAACGTGATGCCTATTTCAAAGAAATATTGGAGAAAAACAAAATCTAAATGAAAAGAACCTTAATACTATCAATCCTTCGGATGTGTTGTTATAAACTTTATTGCCAACTATTCCCTCTTGTTTGTAATGAAGAATTGAATGACTACCATAAATAAGTCAACGATCACCTGTCCCAAGTGCGGCTTTCAAAAAAAAGAAGTAATGCCAACAACTAGTTGTCAGTTTTTTTATGAATGTTTAGAGTGCAAATCTATCCTAAAGCCAATAAAGGGGGATTGTTGTGTTTTTTGTTCTTACGGAACCATTGCATGCCCTCCAATACAAGAAGGTATTAGCAAAAAGATTGTCAATCGCCTTGAAAGCTAATTCTCTAATTAAGATATAACGATTATTGTGTTCCAACTTTTCCCGATAAGCTCAACCACCTAGTCCAATTTGGAATAATTCATAAATCTGTTATAAAGGCATTGAAATGAAGGGTGTTTATGTTACTAAAATTGCTGCTTTTATCTTTATAGTTGTTTCTATCATACATTTAATGAATTTTTTTGTTGGCGGAGTAATATCTGTATGGGGCTTTGCTATCCCTTCCAACGTCTCTTTGGTAGCGAGCCTTATTTTGGGATTTTTGGCATTTAAATTGATTACTTTAAAATAAATAATTCTCTAACTGATTCAAAATGACATGATTATTATTATTCATGAAAATAAAGATTGGATGCCTCCATTTGAACAAGCCTTTCAAGATCTAGAAATTGAGTATTCTATGTGGTACATGCCTGAGATGAGCATAAACTTCTCAGATCAACCACCAGAAGCTGTTTTCTATAACCGTATCAGCGCTTCCTCGCACAGCAGGAACCATCGCTATGAGCCTGAGTTGGCTGTCGGAGTTTTATCTTGGCTGGAAAGACATCAAAGAAAGGTTGTGAATGGTTCAAGAGCTCTTGATTTAGAACTTAGCAAACTAAGGCAATATCAGGAGTTAGAAAAATTAAACATTCTGACCCCTAAAACCTTGGCGGCTATTCACAAAAAGGATCTTTTGGAAGGAGCCAAGGAAATTGGTTTTCCATTAATAACTAAACACAATAGGTCCGGAAAAGGTCTAGGGGTACACAGATTTGAAAGTCTTTCAGGTTTAGAAAATCACTTAAAGAGCGAAAAATTTGAAGATTCACCTGACGGCATAACTTTACTTCAGGAATATATCAAAGCACCTTCAAACACAATTACGCGAATGGAATTTATTGGTGGAAAGTTCTTGTATGCAGTTGAAGTTGATACAACTCAAGGTTTTGAATTGTGTCCAGCAGACGATTGTCAAATAGAAAGTAACCGTCCTACAACAGATCCGCCTAAGTTTAAGATTTTAACTAATTTTAGTCTTCCAAACATGGAAGATTATGAATCATTTCTTGCTAAGAACAGCATTGAAGTTGCTGCTATTGAAATTATTATTGATTCAAATAATGTTGTTTGGACCTATGATGTCAATACCAATACCAATTACAGTTCTGAAGCTGAGCATATTGCAAACCAAAGTGCACCTCATGAGCTAGCAAAATACCTGCAAAACTTAACGATAAATATTGAGAGTTAGCACTTACGCCACTTAGCTCCAATCTAGTTCAATTTGGAATAATTCTTTGCTATTAAGTTTGGTATAGTTAGGTTATGAATAAAACTAAAAACACAAAAGATCTCCGACCAGAAAAAGCCTATAAAAATTTAGATTTTTTAAATAGTAAAGATGCTCGAACTCTCAGGATTATGTCTGAATATCTTTATCCAAAAGCTCAACTTGAAGAAAAAAAAGTAAAGAACACTATAGTGATTTTTGGCTCTGCAAGAGCCCCTTCGCCCGAGGAATTAAGAAATAATGAGAGTTTTAATAAAGGAAGTAAAAGTCTTAAATTAGCTGAGTATTACGATGCAACGAGAATACTCACAAAGCGATTGACAGAGTGGTCGAAGGATTTAAAACAGGAAGACCAAAAATATGTCATCTGTTCAGGTGGGGGTCCAGGAATCATGATGGCAGCAAATCGTGGGGCAAGCGAAGCAGGAGGTAAAAACGCTGCCTTCAGAATTTCCTTACCTTTGGAAAATATTCATAATCCATACGTCACCCAAGAACTAGATTTTGAATTTCATTATTTCTTTACCAGAAAATTTTGGTTCGCTTATCTTGCTGAGGCTTTAATAATCATGCCCGGAGGGTTTGGCACCTTAGATGAGTTTTTTGAAATACTCACTCTTATTCAAACAGAGAAAATTAAGAAGAGGTTACCAATTGTGCTTTTTGGGAAAGAATTTTGGAATAAATTAATCAATTTTAAGACTTTGGTTGAATTCGGTACCATAGATAAGAAAGACTTGAATCTGTTTTTTCTTACAAGTAATGTTGACGAAGCTTATGAGTTTGTTACATCAAGTCTTACTCAAAAGTAACAGAAATATATTTAATTAGTTCCGACTTTCCCACTTAGCTCCACCACTTGTCCAATTTAGAATAATCTGAAAATTTGATATCAAAAGTTACGCAGAGAATTTTTATCATTCTTGGGATTGTAATTTTGATAATAGGTATTTTTTATCCAAGGTTACAAAAATTACCTCGAGGCAGATTTCCTGGCGATATTTTTATTTTGGAGGATAAGTAGTTTTTTACCTTTCCAATTGTTACTTGTATCTAGATAAGTGTTGTCTGATCTTTTCTTTTTAAATTATTTAGAAAATCTAAATTAAAGAACAAGGACCCAGAGCCAAACCCTAGTTTTGCTTATTTAACCATCCGGGAGGGTTTAACCCTTTTGATTCTAGAAATTCAGGATTGAATAATTTTGAAAGATATCTGGTACCTGAATCACATAACATTGTCACTATGCAATGACCTGGACCCATTTCTTTAGCCAATCTAATTGCACCTGCCACATTTATTCCAGAGCTGCTTCCTAAAAAAAGTCCTTCTTCTTTTATCATACTAAACATAACGTCGATGGTTTCTTGGTCTGGTATCAAATAAGCTTGGTCTATTATTGTATTTTTTAGATTAGCAGTTATTCTGCCTTGTCCAATACCTTCAGTAATACTTGAACCTTCAGCTTTTAATTCTCCATTGACGTAATAATTGTATAAGGCAGCACCAGGGGGATCAGCAAGACATATTTTTACTTTTGGATTTTTCTCTTTCAAATACCTGCTTACCCCTGCAATGGTTCCGCCAGTTCCCACAGCTGAGACAAAGGCATCGACAGCACCATCAGTTTGTTTCCATATTTCAGGTCCTGTAGTCTCATAATGAGCTTTTCTATTCGCTTTATTATCAAATTGATTAGCCCAGATAGCTCCTTGTGCGCTTTCTTCGTTAAGCTTTTTAGCTAACCTTCCTGAGAATTTGACATAATTGTTTTCGTCTTTGTAGGGTACAGCAGGTACAGTTATAAGATGTGCGCCACAGGCTCTTATAAGTTGTAATTTTTCTTCGCTTTGAGTTTCAGGTACTACTATTGTTGATTTGTATCCTAACGAATTAGCCACTAAGGCAAGTCCTATGCCTGTATTACCAGCTGTTCCTTCTACTATTGTCCCTCCAGGCAGAAGTTTACGTTTTTCAATAGCATCTTTGACTATATACCAAGCAGCTCGGTCTTTTACTGAGCCACCCGGATTTTGAAATTCTGCTTTCCCCAAAATCTCACACCCAGTCTCCTCCGAGGGGCCCTTTAATCTTATCAAAGGAGTATTGCCTATAAGTTTTATAATTTCTTGAGCCATAATTAGATTTTGTTTTTCAAGAACTTTTGTTATTTTAAGTTATAGAGAAGTGATTGAACGAAATTTCTTTTAATGGAAGAAAAAAGGTTATTCCAAATTTCCTAGCTTAGCTTCACCACCTAATCCAATTTGGAATAATTTATAAATTTGTTATAAATGGATAAATGAAAAAAATACTTTTACTCGTTAGCCTACTATTAGCGACTAATGCTTGGGCGGTGGTATGGAGTTTTGAAAAAAAATTTGATGATTCCGCCCATCATTCTTGGTGGCTAGAAGACTCAAACAATGTAAGGAACTTATATTGTGCTCATTACAAAAATTCAATACCTGAACTGTATCTAAAGATAAATTTTGACCTCAGTAAAATGTATACAAATGACGGCAAAGTTTATGTACCTTCTGGAGCCAGAAATGGGTCTCTTTGGCGGTCATTCGCATTAGATGTAAGTGATTTCTCTCTGAGATGGGGTTTCCAATTTTCCTTGGATAGAACCTCTCTAGAATTAAACGTTTTAGGTCAAAGATTTTATGACTGTGAAGTTGTTACTCCAACCGAAGCACATAAAGGAACAGAAAGGCTTTTTAGAAATGGACTTGGAAAAGCATTGGAGAATCGAAAAAAAAAATTAGAAAAAAAGAAAGTTTTAAATCTTAACCAAACAACTACGATATTTTGATAAAATCCTTTATAACAGGGGAGCGCTTCGGCTAAGCAACGAAATGAGTAAAAATCATGCGGGGCTCATTGCCAAAGAGTCTGAAATGTGCCAAGTATAAACAGGCTGCCAGCTTGGTAGAGGTAAATTGAGGTTCAATAGGAATGAAAAAAATTTTCAAGTGGATTGGATTATTGGTAATAGCAATCCTAATTATTTTCATCTACAGAGGTACTTACTTGGATATACCACGTGAAGATTTAGAGTCCAAGTATGCTACCGGGGCATCTAACTTTCTTACCTTAGATGATGGATCCAGAATTCACTACCGCGATGAGGGAAATGCACAAGGATCAGTAATTGTCTTGCTGCATGGTTTCAATGGTTCTTTGTTCAACTTTGAACGGTTAGTACCTCTTTTGGCTGAAGACTTTCGGCTTGTCAGTATAGATTTACCAGCCTTTGGATTAACCGGCGCTGTGCCCTCAGAAAATTACACAACTGAAAATTTTGTGAATACCGTTTTAAAAGTAACTGCTCATCTTGGCATTGAAAAGTTTTCAATTGCAGGCAATTCCATGGGAGGTCACACAGCTTGGCGCTATGCTCTTCAATACCCAGACCAAATGGAAACACTCATTTTAATTGCTGCGGCAGGGGTGTGGACAGAAGAGGATCTGGAGCGAGCATCTGATGACGGACCTCTTATTTGGAAAATTATGTCCTCTAATTTGGCCAGAGGAGTGCTTCGTTATTTCTCCCCTAGATTTTTTTCAGAACAGGGTTTAAAAACGGCCGTTGCTGATCCTGAATTGGTTACTGAAAATCTGGTTGATCAATTCCACCAACTTGCTTTATTAAAGGGGTCTCGTAAGGCATTTATATCTATGTTTTCCGATGAAAGAGGAAATTGGGCCACTCCTGAAATATTTAGTAACATAACTGCTCCCACACTTGTAATTCATGGCTCTGAGGATAAGTTATTGCAAGTTGAAACCTCTGAGCACTTTAAGGAGAACATACCCGTCGTAGAAGTTAAGATTTACGATGGCATTGGACATTTACCTATGTACGAAGACCCAAAGACAACAGCAGAGGATATTAGGGAATTTATTCAGAGATCATTGAGTCAATAGCCCTGAGAGCTAATTTTTTAATCTAGATAACCATTAACCGGTTCCCACTGTCCCCGCTTAGCTCCACCACCGAGTCCAATTAGAATAATTCTTAAATTAGTTGTAAAGTCAGTTCTTTGAATTTATAACAACCTATTTATTCAAGGTAAACCACATGATTAGACTTGAACACGCCAATATTTCTGTCGTGAATACAGAGGAGATGACCCGATTCATCATCATTGCATTTCCCGACTTTCGGGTCCGAGGTGAAGGATTGGATAGTCATGGGCGACCCTGGCGACATGTTGGTAACGATAACTACTACATTGCAATTCAAACCGTCTCTTCCAAGTTAGAGCGAAAACTTTATGGTAATAATACTGGACTTAATCATCTAGGTTGGGAAGTAGATGATGTTGAAGCGTTAGAGAAACGTATGCGCAGAGCTGGCTTTGAACCTAACCTGAAGGTCTATGATCACCCAGCTAGGAAGAGATTGTACTTCCATGACCCAGAAGGTAATGATTGGGAGTTTGTTGAGTACACCACTAGTGATATTAATGAACGCAATGATTATTCCTAAAGTCATGAAGAAAGATAAACTGAGGGTAAAGGTGGTTCTAATTTTTAACCAGAAGCTCCACCACACCGGGTCCAGTTTGGAATGATCTTCAGGTGTTTGTTTAGCTATAGTTAGTTAGTGAAATATTTTTTTACATTTGTAACTGCAATCTTGCTTCTACATTCTTGTGGTTTTGAAAAAGCTATAGACTACTCTTTCTATGTTCCTGAACATGGAGATTACGAAATTAATGGGAAATGTTTTGGGATTGAAGATCAACCTGGAGAACGGTTATTAATTACTGATTGCGGTGGATACATTAATGTCTTGGTAGCAACATTTACTTTAGGCTTGTCGCTCTCTACTGAAAGAATCTCCACAACCTATAAAAATGCTACAGAAGAATATTTAAACTCCAAGTATGAAGGATGTGAAATTACAAGCTCAAGTGACTTAGGAGGAAGGATATTTGAGGTTTTTTATAGTTGTGAGAGCTAAGAAAAGCGGTTCAAACTTTCCCTGCTACGCTCCAACACAAAAAAGAATTTACCAGATCTTTACTCTCTTCACTGGATCTAAGTACATTTCATCGGCTGCTTTCAGTTCATAAGCACTGACAAACTCAGGCATGTTCCTAAGAACTCCGTTACAACGATAAGATGCAGGCGAATGAGGATTGGTCAGTAATTGGTTTCTTAAAGCCTCATCTCGGTACTTATAAGCCCAAACCTGAGCCCACCCCATAAAGAATCTTTGTTCACCGGTAAATTCATCTATTTTTTTTGATTCTCGATTTTGGAGAGATATCTTATAAGCCCTATGTGCAATCGTCAGACCACCTAAGTCTCCAATATTCTCTCCCAAAGTCAACTGGCCATTGATAAACTCTCCTGGTAGAGGTTCAAATTTATTGTATTGATTAACGAGTTGGTTTGTTCTTGTTTTGAACTCGATCAAGTCCGATTCTGTCCACCAATTTCTTAACACACCATCCCCGTCTGATTTTGAACCTTGATCATCAAAGCCATGACCCATCTCGTGCCCAATCACGCCGCCTATGCCTCCATAATTAACGGCATCATCCGCTTCCAAGTTAAAGAAGGGAGGTTGTAGTATTGCTGCAGGAAAAACTATCTCATTCATGACCGAATTATAGTAAGCATTTACGGTTTGAGGATTCATGTGCCATTCTGTTTTATCTATGGGCTTGCCTAACTTATCTATGCCTCTCTGATAATAGAATTGGGATGCTCTTCTGAAATTGCCAGCAAGATCATTTGGATCAATTTCTAACTTACTGTAGTCTCTCCATTTGTCGGGGTAACCGATCTTTGGTGTGAATTTAGCAAGCTTAGTCAAAGCTTGTTTTTTTGTTTCTTCGCCCATCCAATCTAACTCAATGATGGCTACTCGATAAGCTTCTCTTAAATTCTCAACAAGCTCTAGCATCCTTACTTTTGCTTCTGGTTCAAAATGCCTACTCACATATATTTTGCCAACTGATTCACCCAGTATCTGATTGACCGAATTTACACCTCTTTTCCATCGCACTTCTTGTTCTGGAGTTCCGTAAAGTTTTTTTCCATAAAAAGAGAAGTTTTGTTCGTCAAACTCCTTCCCTAATATGCCAGCTACGGAATTTAGTAGAGTCCACTTGAAATAAACTTTCCAATCTTCTAAATCTGTTGCAGCGAGCAAGTCAGATAGATTCTGAAAATAACTTAACTCTCTCACGATAAAATCTTTTTCAACGGCTATACCGGCCTCTCTCAGATACAAATCCCAGTTAAAGTTTGGGATTAATTTCTTTAATTCTTGAGTGTTTAGCTTATTGTAGGTTTTGTCTCTATCTCGGCGTTCTACATTTGTCCAATGGATGTTGGCAATGGCTGTTTCTAGCTTCATAACTGTATTGGCTTTAATCTTAGGATCTTGGAGATCTGCCAGTGAAAACATGGCTTGTAAGTGCTCTAGGTAAGCCAATCTAATATCTTCAGATTTTTCATTTTGGTCTAAGTAATAACTTCTATCAGGAAGACCCAATCCAGACTGCGTGAAATACACAGAATACTTGGTAGGTTGTTTTGAATCATTATCTATCCAAAAACCAAAAGGAGATGAAGTACTTAATTTTACTGATTCGACAAAATAGGAAGCAAGTTGCTCTGGGTTGTTTATAGTATCAATTCTTCTTAAATCTCCTTTCATAGGTTCAATCCCTAAAGTATCGATCTTCTCTGTGTTCATGAAGCTCCTATACAGGTCTCTCACTTTTTGTTCATCTGAGCCTGGTTCAAGATTCTCCCTTTTCGACATTTCCTCTATAATTTCAAGAACATCCAGTCTGGCCTTATCTCTTAGCGCAGTAAAAGAACCGTACGAAGATTTATCTGCAGGAATTTCAGTCTTATCCAACCAGGTTCCGTTGACGTATCTGTAGAAGTCGTCTTGGGGTCTAATACTCTGATCTACATTCGAGAGCTCAATACCTGATTTGAGAACCTCTTGAGCAATGACATAGGGCATAAAGAATGACAACAAGAGAACCATTAGATAATTTTTACTTTGCATCGTAGAAACTCCTTAAATCATAAAAAAAGTAAACTGCCAATTTAAAACTTATATCTCAGTTTTGCAACAATTGAATCCGTCTCTGGATCACTCCAGGAACGCCTATAAATCTGTTTTAAATCATTTTCTTGATCAAATTTTAAAATCCGACCTCCTCTTGAGTAGACTAGATAAAAATAGGAAAGCGGAGCTATTTCATATCGGTAGCGAACCTGGAAGGCCAATTGGCTTAAAGTGAAAGGGTCTAAATTTAATTGTTCTTTTAGCAAGTTGCCATGCATATCTGCTCGATAAGCTTGAGGGTCTCTGGCAGTAAAAGCGACCATTTGAGCTTTTACTCTCAGTTCGTGTTTATTGTCTTTAAACCATTGAAGTTCTGCTAAGGTAGTTTTTTGAGTTTGGTCATAACTTCCAAGCAAATTTTCTTGTAACCAATTCAACCATCCTGACTTATCTTGATGACGATGAGAAAATGTTAACGATAGAGTGTCAGAAGGAATTACAGTCAGCCGTGCTATGTAAGTATTTCCATATCCCAACTCTCGCTTCTCTCTTTGTGTTACAAGGGCATAATGAAAGAATTTATGTGAAGGAGACTTGTAGCCTAAGCTAACATTAAATTCCTCTGACCTTTTTACAAAAGGTGCAAACTCATAGTTACGAGTTATTAAATTGTCCCGACCTTTTGGTTTGTAAAAGGATTCAAATTCAATTCCGGAAGTATCCTTGAACATGTTAAAGCCTGCAAGACCCACAAAGGAAGAATCCTTGTTTCCGCTTACCGTCGTTCTTAGATTGGTAAAGAGAACCAACGTTCTACTTAAAACTTTTGATTCTTTCTCAAAGTCGGATTGCGTGAAAAAGGACTGGCTCCTGATAGACATGAGGTCGTTTCGCCACATATAACCCATATCATTAATGTCTAGTTTTTTATCAAAGTAAGTTATTTTAAAATTATGTGTTCTGCTGTTATTAGGCGTGTGATCCAGGGCCACTCTAAAACCGTAACCCTGCTCACTGTCGACAATTGAATTAAGCAAGTTTCCTGTTAGCTTTAGTTGTGGAGAGTAATGATAGTTGAGATCTATTGAGTTTACCTTCGCCTTCCGATTTAACACCGGTCTATTGACCAGGGTTCCTAAATATCCCCATGTGGCCTTGTCTCGTGTAGTCCTGAACCTAACTGCGTAAAAATCCTTTCCCTGGCTGAAATTCGTATTTTCCTCAAAAGCCCCTAAAACGCCTATATCAAATGATTCGTTTTGCTGAGTGTAACTGAGGGCTAAATTAATATCGGAACTGCCTTGCTGGTTGTTAGAGCATAAAGTTTGTGTTTCTTCATCGTATTTTGAGCAGTTATAGTCTGGGGTTCCGCCAATTCTCCTGGTATTGATAATATACCAATGTTGATCTGCTACATTAAATAATGTTGGAATCGCTGCAAAAAAAGGTCTTTTATCAGAGTAGTAAGTCTCCACAGCAGAAAAATTAACCACGACTTCATCGCTCTCTACGTGCCCAAAATCTGGATTGAATGTGGCGTTTAATTGCTTACTTGAATCTAATTTCCAAAATATTTCCATGCCTGTTTTTGTTTCTACTTGCTTGCCCAATCTGTCCTTTGAAACAGTTACATAAGGGAAAAAATTGAGAGCTGTAGCTTTGTAATTCTTAAAAGTAAACTCTTCAAACTTTGAGACGAATTGACCCATATCCGGGTTAGCTTTGATGCTGCCAAACATACGATTTTGATAATTGATAACTCGGTACAATCCAATCTTTACTTTTCTCAGTTCTCCACGTTGAAATCTCATGGG
>CATMLK010000061.1:0-17158 GCA_950070535.1 uncultured Bacteriovoracaceae bacterium
ATTAAGGGTTAGACCAGCATTAAGTAGAAGCCTCCATGTAGCAGGTGTTGCCTGAATGAAGTTCACATCATGTTTTTCACAAATATTCTTTAGTGCCCTCCCATCTATACTGTCTTCCTTAGTTGAAAGAACGATAGAAGCACCTACAAGAAGTGGTAAGAATATTTCTAGAGTCGAAATATCAAAACATATTGTTGTATGGGCGAGCACTATATCATCCTCTTTCATACCAGGAGCTTTTTCCATCGAGTTCAGAAAATTTTTAACATTTGAATACGTTGCCTGAACCCCCTTAGGCCGCCCGGTACTTCCAGAGGTAAATATCACATACATGACAGCACTAACCGCTTTTTTAGGATCTTCAAGAGTAATTTCTGAATCAATGTTGAAGGTATTTATTTTCTTACAACCTGAAGAAGATACTTTTTTTTCGCCAAATTCATCACAGACAACAGCGACACAGTCAGTTTCAGAAATCATATATTCTAGACGCTCAACGGGAAAATATGGGTCAAGCGGGACATATGCCACATTAGCTAACATTGCTCCTAGCATAGCTGCAATCATGTCAGGGGATCGTTTCATGCAAATACCAATAAATTCGCCAGGCACGACACCGTTTGCTTCAATATTGGCAGCATAACACTTTGCACGACTAAATAGTTCATTATAACTGATGAGCTGATCCTTGAAATATATTGCAGTTTTATCGCCATACTCTAAACCTACCTGCAAAAGACTTTCAACAAGGTCCTCTTCAGGAGATTCAAAGACATAATCATTATTGACTTCGGATAGAACTCTCTCATGAGAAGTGGAGCGAAAATCATCCCACTTTTCACTTTTGTCCAATGCTACGAAGCGTAGAGCATCAAGATAGTACTGCCCCATTAGCTTTACAGTTTTAGGTGCAAAAAGATCAGTCCGATACTCCATAATAAGTTTAACGTCCTCATTACCAGGAAGGACATAGCAGTCAAAATCAGTATATAGAGAACCGCGATCGATATATAAGATTTCGTAATTTGAATCACCGAACAAAGAGAATTCAGTTTGGAAGTCTTGAAATGAAAAATGTGTTTGATAAAGTGGACTACGAGAGTTATCCCTCTTTATTGTACCTAATGCTAACATCTCTGAGTGGGGAATTTCTTGATTGTCCAAAGTGTTGGCAAAATCAAATTGTAGTTTCTTAAAAAAGCTTTCGAGATCCTTTTGTGCTTCACTTATGACAGGAACAGCATTGGCAAAACAACCTATTGATGAATATAACTCTTTAAAAGGTCTCCCCATAACGGGAACTCCTACAACGACCTCCTCTTGTCCTGAGTAATCCATTAATACTTTTTTATAAGTTCCAAGAAAAACCGTAAAGAGGCTAACTCCCAGTCTCTTTGACTTCCTCTTTAACCCTTCAAGAAGCTCCTTATCGACGATAAATCGTTCAACCGCCCCATCATACTTAATTGACGGTGGCCTAGGGTAATCGGTCGGCACCTCCAGAACAGGAAGTCCTTTTTGAAGTTTATTTTTCCAAAACTCCCTATCTTCAATAAATTGTTTGGAATCTAAATATTCATTTTGCCATAAACAAAAATCTGTAAAGCGATACTCTTCTGGCACAAGTTCAATCCCTTCGTACGCTTTACTTAAAGAGTCAACGAAAACTTCAAAACTATATCCATCAAAAAATGCATGGTGGAACACCAACAATAGAATATGATCCTCGTCATTGAGTTTATACAACTTCACTGCCATAACGGGTGGTTTAGAAGTATCAAGTTTTTCCCTACAAACCAACTCCATGTCTTTATATGCAGCTTCCAGAGATCTTGGCTCATGGTATTGAATAAAGAGATTTCGCTTCACTTCATCCATACTTCTTAACACTTGAGTAGGACCTTTCTCAATTGTTGTTCTTAATGCCGGATGATTTTCTATTACCCTCAAGAAGGCTTCGTGAAGTTTTGTAGGCTCTATTTTTGCATTAATCCTAATCCCATATGGAAGATTGTGCATATTTGTGCCTGGATTAACCTCTTCCAAATACCATGCTTGCTTTTGGTGAGTACCCAACGGAGCTATCTTCGTAATTTGCCCTTTATTTAACTCATGTGTGGGCAAATCACTTTTAAACCTTTCATTTAATAATAATGTAAAATCTGATAATACTGGTCTTTGGAGGAGATCCTTCAAGCTAAGACTAATCCCGGTTTGTTTCTTTATTTCATAGCAGACCTCCACTCCTAACAGGGAATGACCACCTATTGTGAAAAAGTTTGCATTATCGGGTACGCCATTTATATTCAGTGCCTTTTCCCATACTTCTCTTACAATTTGAATATTTTCCACAAGTACTCCTTACAAAAGAATCAATAGTGCAATTGAGGTAACTATGGACGCAATTTGCCCAAGTCTTAAAAAGATTAAATCCGCAGTCGTAGTTTTTGAGGACTGTAGCAAGATAATATCGTTTGGAGCTATAGCAGGTATGGTATCCATCTCATTCAGGTCAAATTTAATTTTTCTTAAACCTTTATCTGTCGTTCTAATGACATAAGATTCACTGTAATCTAGGTTGTCTATGGCCCCTCCACTTTTACCAAGGTAATAGAACAAGTGCGCCCTATCCTGAAACAATGTTTTCCCTGGACTTCTTACACCACCCAAGACAGTTACTATAGGAAGGGTGCTTGTCATCTCGCTTTCATCAAGCTCGGTAATAAAAACCTTATCCCCTCCAGTCCAAGTGAAGACATTAGAATATTTACTATCCTGGTAATACTGATTTAGGCTTACTGAATAGTTTACACCCTGTTGTTTTATAGATGCTTTATAAAACTTTTTTTCCAAGTCTCCTCTCAACCCACCTGCCTTGTCGATTAGTTTGTCAATTCCCTCCTTCCGGGACAAGTAATAGCGGCCAGAGTCTTTGACGAATCCCCTAACCTCCACAAGGTAGTCTTTTCTTAGAAGTTTGAATTGGACATTCTCCACTCCTCGTTGGAAAAATTTTGAATACCTTTTTAAGACTTCATCCCTTACCTGCTTAAAGGTTAAACCTTCAGCTTGTACTACAACATTGTATGGTAGGCGAAGTTTTCCATTAAAGTCGACTCTAAACCTTCCTTTTAATTTTTCATCTGAAGGGTGATTTAAATAAAACAGAAAACCTGGTGAAACTTTATCCCTTAAGTTTTTGTGTTGAGGCACGTTTTTAAAATCAGTCACAAGTTTGCCGTTCTGTTTTTCAACAGGACTCTGTTCAAACTGATCATTATAAGTCTCATAGTTTGGAAGTTCATCTTTGCTGGCACAGGATACAAAAAGGGTTATTACTATCAAGCACACTAGAATTCTCATCACAATCCTCCACAATAAGGCCAAAAAAGGCACAATAGAAAAGACCTTGTTGCACAGTGATCATAGAAATTCCATAGTGTGAAATAAAAATGTCAGGTTTATCCAACAGGCCCCTATGTAATTCAAAGGTAAAGAGTTTTATAAGAAGTCATAGAAAACATCGGTTTGCTGAGGTTAAATTATGTTAAGAAAGTTAAAGTCTGGGCCTTGGCCAATGTTCATGCTGAGTAGTTTCTCTTCGGTGGCAAATCTCTACCTTCCCATATTTTTGGCAAGAACCCTCTCACCTGAGCAGATGGGTGTATACAAGATTTTCTTTTTATACCTTGGTGCAATACCTTTCTTGTTCTTGGCCGGAGGTCCATTAAACTCAGTTTATTACTGGGCAGGCAAACCTCAACAAGAAAGGGATCTATACCTTCAACAATGCTTTTTATTGGCCTTGTTGCTCTCGCTTGGAATAATGCTCATTGGGCTGCCACTAACAACCGAAATAGCAAACTTCACAAATCTTAAGGACACAAGTATATACTACCTTTTATTTGGTGCTTTTGTTGCGGTCCCATCGAGTTTTTATTCTGAGACCAAAGTTGCACTTGGTCATACAGTTAAAGGCCCTCTCTTTGACACCATTTTTGAATCCTTAAAGGTTCTTTGTTTTGTACTTTTGGCCATATATACTAAGGATATCCAAAATCTGTTTATCGGCTTCTGCGCAATCTTCGCAGTAAAATTCCTAATTTCGACGACCTTAAAGTTTAAGGGCGGACACGTAACACTACTTCCTAATAAAGTTAGATTAAAAGAAATTTGGTTGTATTGTTTGCCAATTTCTCTATCTGGGCTTGTAACCTTTGCAACGGACAAAATTGATCAGTTCGTTTTGTCTGCATATCTTGCAGCTGACCAGTTCGCATTTTACTCAATGGGGTGTCTAGTTGTGCCTCCTCTTTACTTAATTGAGATGAGTGTGAGTCGGGTCCTAATCCCCAAACTAGCTTCAACTGATCAAGGTGAATCTAGAAGCAAAAGAGAGTATTTCAAAACGGCAATTTCAGATACAGCGGTAATAATTATTCCAGCATTTTTTGGTCTTTGGATCTTCTCTGAGCAGATAGTGACATTGCTTTATACGGATAAATTTATTGAATCCGCTAAATTTTTGAAAGTATTTGCTTTTAGTTACTTAATTTTCTTAATGCCATACGACGCAATTCCAAGAGCAACAGGTAAAACAAAGGCAATATTCAATCTTGCTTTAATTTTTGGTATTCTATCAGTGAGCTTTGTTTCAATAGCGGCAATTAACTTTAGTGCAATCGAAGTATTGATTGTATCCCTAATATTTAAATTTTTCTCCCGGTTTGCCGGATTGATCTATTCCTCTCGAGTCATGAAGTGGAAAATTAAAGATATGATTCCTTGGCAACCATTATTTAAAATTACAATTACATGCATTTTTCTACATACACTTTGTAGCTCAACAAGGCACTTATTCAAAAGCGACATGACCTGGTTTTACTTCTGTGCTCCATCTTTTGCTATTTTATATTTTGTAATATTAGCTAGGAAGTTCAAACAAAAAGGTTAACGTTTAGGTTCCCATGTAGACTCAAGCTCAGAAAAAAAAGAGTGATAAATGGCACTCAGCGCAGCTGCATTTACAATAAAGAAATAATGGGCAAAACTAAATAATTTGTGCCGCACACCGGTTGTTTCCAAAAGGGAAGCACACAGGGCCATGATATAAAAAAGTAACTGAAGACTAAAGACAAGAAATACAAATGTGCTTTCTCTATAAAAAGCGACCTCTAACCAGCAACTTAAAAAAAGAAAAATTGCAATGATTGGAGCATACCAACGAAGTAATTTGTGACTAACCAACTGGAAACTCACAAATGGATATTTAAATGGGTTTAAAAGCTCTTTTGCAAAGTACAGGCCTGTTAGTCCCCCTCTCACAACCCGAACCCTCATATTCCATTCATCGCTACTTTTATCAGTTGTTTCCTCCATACAAATAGCTTCAGGTTCAAATACAACTCTTTTGCCTTTTTTTATAATCATAAGTGGTTCAGTGAAGTCCTCTATTACATTGGAAGGTAAGGGAGTATATAGCTCAGTTCTGAAGGCACTGGCACACCCGACAGAGCCTGTTAATGTCCCCGAGTATGTTTGTGCCTTTTTCAGTAGAGTTTCATATTTCCAGAATAGTTTTTGACCCGCACCTACTTGCGTTTTCATTTTATCTACATACTTTAAATGCCCAGTGACCATACCAACCTCAGGGTCGGCGAAATTTTGAACGAACTTTCTTAAAACTTTAGGATCATAAATGGATGTTGCGTCAGAAAACACTACAATCTCAGACTTCACTTCTCTCATCGCTTGATTTCTGGCCTCAGTCTTACCGACTCGCCCCTCAACCCGCATCAACTTCACCCTTTCACTTGGAAATGCACTTACAAGTGAGTCTGTATTATCACTACTTGAATCACTAACTACGACTACTTGAAGCTTTTCTTTTGGGTAATCAAGCTCCATACAGTTGTGAAGCTTAGCCTCAATGCTCTTTTCCTCATTATAGGCAGCAATCATCAGGGTTACAGTTGGAGAGATTTCTTTTTTATCGACTCTTTTGCGTCTTACAAATCCAATGAGAATGGCAAGGGCCATATAGCCAAAATATGTATAAATGATCAGACAAAAAAGAAAAACACTTACCTGTTCCATGCAAGCTCTCCTGTAAGTTCAGCCTCGGTCTGCTCTATAGATTTCCCTTCCTGCAGATAAGAGAAACCAATACTCAGTGCCGTAAGGATATATGGGTATAATAAATATGCGTGGGAGAGAAAGCTCGAAGCAACCCCGTATCCTACTAGGGCCACAAAATATTCAGGGTTTTTAAACCTTTGAGTCCAACTTCTTTTAATCGCAAATAACCAAAGGCCCAAATAAAATGAAAAACCGACAATACCATTTTCTGAGATAACTTGAACCCATGATGAGTGAGCAGTCATATGCTCTCCCTCGGAGCCTAGGTTTCCTCCTATCGCATAGTTTGGCAGATTTCTATTAAATCCCCAAAAACCAACACCTAAGACAGGGTTTCTAATACCCATATTGAGCCCGGCCTTCCAATAAATCATTCGATTGCTGGACGAGCCTTCTAGGTCCTGTTGGTTTCGATTCAATAAACTAAATGAACCAAATGCCATCCCAACTGACAACAAAAGTGCGAAAAGGATAGCTTTTTTACTTTTCACCTTAGTAAAAAAATATCCCCCGACTCCTATAAATAAGGCCAGGAGTGCACCTCTAGATTGAGTATTCCATATAAGATAAATAATTGGAGCACACAAGCCCAAGGAAGCGATGGTAGATAAAATCCTTGGTTTTAATGATTGAAATAGAAAAAAACAAAACGGAAGAGACAATACCAAAATTGCCGCAATATCATTAGAGTTCCCCAAAATTCCCACAGTTTCAAGCCTTTGGACTCCTTCACTTAAGAGTGTTTGTTGACTATTTATGTAAGTAGAATAAAAGCTTATTGTTCCAAGATCTAGGATTGCAAAAACTAGCGATAGCTTTGCTGGAAGTAGGTCTTCCTTTCTCTCAAAACAATTTTGAAGAAGTAGGAAAAGAATCACCCCTTTCAGGAAAATATCTTTAAATTTAACCATCGCCTCAATTTGATGAGAACTTATAAAGCCTGAAAAGAAACACCACATGGCAAATGCTAGCAAAAAGACAGTCCCCCAATTAAATCTAAGGTACAACTGGTTCTTAGCAAGCTTGTGAGCTGCCAACGAAAGTACACATAAATAAAAAATATCTTTAGGCATAGTCTGCATAAGGTCATTTTCAAACGTCTCCCAAGGTCGAGTCAGTAGGATAAATAAGAAAAAGCTTGCAGCATATTTAGGAGCTACAAGTGACATTGCACAAAGCAATCCAAATTGAACAGCAAACCATCCCCCCTCTCCTTGCCAAGATTCATAGAAGTTAAAACAGAGTCCCACACCTATAATGCCGATTATAGATGTATAAATGATCCTTTTATTTACTCCTATCCCAGTCTTTATTTTATTTAGATCTAAAACAACACTGAAACAAAACGAAAGTGCGAGCAGTCCGAAGAAAAACTGATGGGATTCAACAATGAATCTATGTAAGTCGTTCATTACTGTGTAAATGGCCTAAATTTGGACTTTCTTGCCTTTTGCTTTTCATCCTTATTGGACAATTGACTACTCCTAGCAACGAGGTATTAAACTCCTTAGCTTCCTTTTTCAGTAGTTCAATCCTACTTGGCGCGTATAATTCCTTTATGACAATATATAAAAAGGCAAAACTAACTCCCAACAAAAAGCCTAAAGACGCAAACAATCTTTTTTTAGGCCAAATTGGAGCAATTGGTAGTTGAGGTCTTTCGATAACGCCTATATAAGATGAAAGCGATTTTTTCTCTATATCCAAGGCCATGTTAAAGTCATGAAATTTTGTAAAAAACTTGCCGGTAAGTTGACCGTTGAGTTCCTTATTCATTGGCATCGCAACTGCGGCACTCTGCGCTTCTAATCCATCAAATTGGTTTTTGAATTCTTCTAACCAATTTGTGACTGTTTTCTTTCTTTGAAAAAGCTCCTTAAGCTTTGGATGACTCATATTATATTGTTTTTTTAGTGCAGCAATGTTGGTATTTATTTTTTTTAGTTCAGCACTTAACACTTCAGGAGACCTCGAAGCGAGGGCCTTATCAGATCCGTCAGTAATAATTTTTTGTGATGCATTTAGTGCTTGAAGTCTTTGAAGCATTATTTGTTTAACAACCTCGATAGTATCGATCCTATTGTTAATAAAATGCCCTTTAACTCTTTCCAGGGTGGTTTCAGCGATTTTCTTTGCTCTATAGGGATCAGAATCTTCAATTGAGACTCTGTAACTTTGACCGCCTGTAGAATAGTATTTAAATCTTAAACGCAGCATCTGTCTTTGTTTTGCAATTTCTTCTTGGGGCAGGCTTAAAGAGTAGAACTTATACTTTTGGGCAAGCTCATCCAAGTAATCATCATTAATGGCCTCTTTAACCATTGAGTCAATTGTAAATCTCATTTCGGGTATATTATAAACCCCGGGGACGATTTCAGAGATCAGAGGATTTTTAAAGTATTTGGAGTATATGTTTACTTCAAATTGAGATTTATAGGTCTTCGCCAAAAACTCTGTAAGACTAATGGAGAAGCTAAGAAATATGCCCACAATTAGAATAATTGAAACTTTGTATTTGAATAGCTTTCCAAGAATGTCTTTAACATTAACTTTATCATTACTCATGTTACACCTGATTCAAAATTAAACCTAAGACTGGTAAATTTGCGTCTTTAATAAGGTCACTGACATAGCGTTTCTTATTATGACCTACAGAACGTTTGCTCCTAACAATTATGGCTGCATCGACGTTCCCTTCATAAATTCGATTACTTTGAGGGTTTCTTTTAACTTCGTTTACAAAAAAGGTTAATTCAGAATTTACAAGATGTTTCTTATTCTCTGAGAGATCTACAACTCTGACATCGCGATCATAATACGTCCTTAAAAGATCTTTTAATTGATAAGCAACCTCCACATGGCCTTCGTTTGGATAGTCAGCAACAACAAGAATGTTTCGAGCATCAACTTGTCTAATTTGGAAATCAAGATTTTTTACAACTTCGGCTTCGGCCTTCGAATTAATCACTTAGGATTCCTTTTAAGCATAACTCCCCCTCAAGTAGAGGAGGAGTTACACTGTTTAGTAAAATGGTTTAAAGTATGCTGGGTTCACCTCACCGTTCTGTGTGGAAAAGGTGGCTCCCTTCCAGATGACACCACTAGTTCCTGACCTGAATGCCAGAACCAGTTTAATCTTATCATTGTGAGTCAGTGAAATAATTCCCTTCTTAGGAAAGATTTTTCCTTGAAAGTCCAGTATGATTTGGCCATTATTGGAGACAAAACTTGCCGAATATGTATTGGCAGAGAAACTTTTTATGGAAAGCTCCCCTTCAACCCCTAAAATGGCTCCCTTCATAGTTCCAATGATATCGTTCTTTTCGATTACTCTTGGTGACTCCCCTTTAAGAAGATCTTGAACTGTAAACTTTCTCTCACCAATGAATGATACCTTTTGTCCTCTGGTTGTTTGTATAGTCCCCTGAATTTCACCTGAAGTTCTATCGAAATTAAATTGAAAACTGGAACTTGGACCATTTGTACTAAGGTTTGTACCAGAGACTTTGTTTCCAATAATAGTTGCATGGTTAAATGAGAATGCAGTTCTATTGATTTCGGAATTTAGAAAATGTACTGTCAAATTCTTTGAAGAGGTTGAATCCAAAACGACAATTCTATCAAATCCTAGCATTCTTCTATCAGTCTTATTAAGCCTGACCTCATAGACACCCTCATGGACGGGCTCTAATGCTACAAGTTTTACAGAAGCATCAGAAATCATACTGGCAGCAGCTCTTTGTATCCAAGGCTCATCACCTATTTTAGCGGAATAGTCCTTGGCCAAAGTTCCAAAAGAAATAATCTCCTCAAGTATTTCTACATCTTCAAGGGAAAAAATCATTTGGTGCCAATATTGAATGACCTCATACCTTTTTGTGGCACTGTCTAGCTGCATAAACAATTCAGCAATAGCTTCACCGTTCATCGCTGAATACTTTGCTAAATTTAGAATCGCATTATTTGCCAGAGTGCCAGCTTCTCTAGACACCCAATCCTCATCACCCATTTCGATTGAAATCGCCTGCAACTTTCTTCCAAAATCAACTAAATTCTTAAGAACCTTTACATCCTTCGTTTTTGCATGTTCTAAAACTAAATTGTTCGCGTAGTTATACCTTTGGTTCTGACTCATGTTCATTAGCTGATCTAGTGTTTCTTGGATATCACATATTGGAACATCACAAGCATCTGCTCCTGCTACAATTGGCGTAAAAGCAAGACTACTACCATGTGCTCCGAAAGAACCGATTATGGCCGCAGCAGCAACCGTTTTAATTACATTTAACATTCCATACTCCTTTGTTTACTTTGATATATTAAAATTTCTTTGGATTACTTCACCATTTTTAAAAAAGATGAGTGCTGTTCCTACAATTGGAAACTTAACTGAACGACCTAGTTCCACACTAAAATTATCTTGCGGATTAAATGACTTCAAATCCGAAATATCGTGGGAGTCAAAGCGATAAGTAACAGAGCTCACTGATTGAGAAGTGTTCTCAATCGGCAGCATCTGAAAATGGTTTCTTCTTTTGTGCTGATTAAGCTTAAACTCAAACTTTACCTGTGCTACATCCGATGAGGTAACATTACCCAATGCAATCCTTTCAAGGTCATCAAGTCTTTGAAGAGAGTCATAGTGATATATGATCGTTTGGGCAAAGTCCCTTATATAAATAAGGTTTGCATCAATCAACTCGTTAACATTAATTCTATGGGCCTTAAAAAGTTCAAGCTGAGTCAACATAAAATCTCTTGATGTTTCCATAATGGACAGTTCTCGTGTCATGACATCAATTGAATTTCTTAGTCTTGAATCTTTGCTATACACTTCGTTCTGAATGTTCACTTCTAAGGCCTCTTTAGCGTAGATTGCTTGATTAAGCTTTGAGCCCGCGAGATGAACTCGTTGCAGATAGTCAAACCCTAACCCCGCAAAACTCAAGATGGACCATTTTGTAGATCTTTTAGCATTGGATGCTGCGTAGATCATCTGCTGGGCCGCTTTCATTTCATGAGACCTGTTAAGCGCCGTTAAAACGAGTTCTTCTTTGTTCATTTGAAAATCATTTGAGGATAAAAATTTGTTGACCGGTTGAAACTTGATCATCTTGTCTCTATAACTCAATCCTAAAAGCATTTTCATTGACGCTTTAGACTCGTTTAAGTAACTCTCTAATTTAAGGAAGGCCTCCCTCTTCCTCAAAGAGCTGTACTCCAATTCATCAAGATCTTGCTGAGTGGCAATTCCGGTTTGAACCTGAACCTTTAATGCTTGCATCAATTCTTCAAGCATAATAAGTTCATATCTGGCCAAATCAATAATTGCCTCTTCCTTTAATGTTTCATAATAAAGATTGGCAACTTCATTTTTAATATTCTCTCTTAACGCAGCCAACGTGTGTTTTTCTGCGTTTTTCAAGTTATGGGTTCTCTTAACGTTAAACCACTTACTAGGGATAGATGTAACCAATTCAGTGAGAATTAAGGGATTCCAAAAATCAGTCGCCTGAAGAACAAGAACCTCCCCAATACCGTAAGGAAAGTATGTTGCCCTGGCCTGTCCAATTTTTTGCTGTGCCTGATACAAGCGCTCGTAGGCAATTCTGACATCAACATTTTCTCCAGCAGCAAGCTCTTTAACTTTTTCAAGTGAATCTGCACCTTCCCTATTTTCTAAAATTTTATTTGTTAATTCCAATGCTCTAAGGTGTTCATCGCTGCCAATCGCACTTAGCGAGAAAACAAAGAGGAGAACAATTGTGCAAAACTTTTTCATACAAATACTCCTTTATAGATCCACGTTGGTCTCTAGCTTTACCACTTCACCAGAACTTAGAAGTATTGAAGCTGTGATAAGTTTTGAACCTTGACCACGCACCTTTGTGTAAAGGTAAAAGTTCCCATTTGTATTCAGAATTCTGTAATCGAAAATGTCACCACCATAAGCAACAGAAACGATTTGGTCTTTCAATTCTGGTGCGATTTCAAGATTTACGGATACTTTTGTTCTTCGTGCTCTTTTATCAACGTCAACAATCAAGGTGGACTCTTCAAAAGGAGTTGTGTCAAATTTTTCAACACTTGAATCACTACCAAGTAGTCGCTGAGTCTTGGCAAGCTGCATCCTTTGCTCCATTTGCATGGAAGTTAAGTTCCTGCTCTCTTCAAAGTACACTCTCTTTGCTCTTACAACTTCGTAGAAATCACCAGCTCCGGCCTGGTGTAACTCAACTGATTGCTCCATGTCTTCTTTTGCATTATTCACAATTCTTTCTTGGATTTCCAAACGCTCTTCAATTAGGTCCATTTGCTCGTAAGATAAGGCAATCTGATTTTCGATTTTGTTTTGGATCTTTAGCTTCTTTAGCTCAATCTCTTGAACCTTAGATCTTTCAATCGCCAATGATGAAGGATAACCAAAACCGATGCCAGAAAAGCTTAAAAATGACCACTTAGCACCACGAACCATATATCTAGCGCCTTCGGTCATAAAAGTGTGTGCAACTAACTCTGGTGATCGCTCAACACCTAAAGATATCGCCTGTTCAGTTGTTTCTGGCATTTCAAAATTAGAATCAGTAAGCTCCGCCAACTCAACCATATCTTTAGGAGAACGATTGAGCGCCATCATAATCCCCTCTTTTTGGATCGCCTTAGCACTTTCAAGCATGTACATTTGCTGTTGGTGTTTCATAAGATTTCTTTTATGAAAGAAAACATCTGACTCGGAACCAAGACCCATTTGAAGTCTTGTTTCGGCCATTGATAATGCTCTTTTAAGAAGAGTTTCTTCCTCGGCCATTGACTCAAGCAGCTTTTCTTGATGCTTCACACTTATAAAAGAGAGAGTAAGATCTCTAAGAATGTTAAGTTTTATAGATTCACCTACAAAGCCCTCAGCGAGTGAGAGCTCTTTACTGGCCTGATAGTAAAACCAACTAGTCGGATTTGGAGAGATCGCATACAACAATGCATATGATGTATTCCAAAAAAACATTTGAGCAGTTAGGTTTGGTAGAAACTCACCCAAGCTATTTTTCACACTCCGCTGAGCTTGGTAGTACTTCTCATATTGAACCTTAATATCTAAATTTTCATTTAGAACCTCAGTTCGCAAATCTTGAAGGCTAAGTTTTTCTTTAGAGTAAGCGCTCAATGAGAACGTAAACATTAACGTTAACGGTAAAATATTTTTAAACACTAAAATCATGTAAATCTCCTATGGCTAAATGATATGATTTAAAAATCAATTTCGACCGGTATAACCTACAAACTCAGCAAAAAGAATTGGACGAATCTTCTCTCCAAAAAATCTAACAAAAGTTTACCAACCTGTTTTTTCGCCTACACAAAGAAAAGTCTGTAACAACCGATTAGATGCGGATTGAGGCATGTTTTGCCCGCTTAAGTTTTTCTAAAGGTCCAGCGTAATATCCCCTGAAGCGCGCGCACCTGCTTAAACACTTAAATAGTAGAGGTAATAATGCTAATAAAAAACTTAACGGCAATCCTGCTTTTAATTTTCTTGGCCACCGCATGTGATGATTCACAACTGCCGGACCCAGGACCAATTACAGACCCAATAGATAATGGAGATGACAATACACCGGACCCAGATCCAACACCGACACCGGACCCAGATCCAACACCGACACCGGATCCAGATCCAACACCGACACCGGATCCAGATCCAGTACCAACACCAGACCCAGACCCAGTACCAACACCGGATCCAGATCCAATACCAACACCGGATCCAGATCCAGTACCAACACCGGATCCAGATCCAAGTCCAACTACTAGTGTCTACACACCAAAGGGTGTAGGTGGCGGTGGTGCAATGAGTGGTGTAGCCATCAGTCCATACAGCAACACTTGGTTTGTCGGAACAGATATGGGTACACTTTTTAGAAGTGATGATAGAGGTAGAAATTGGGTTCCAGTAAATCATTTTGAAGCTGTATTCAATTCACACCTTCCTCACGCAGTCTCCCCAGGCTTCGCTTCAGACGGGAAAACAATTTTTCACGCTTCTGCGGGTCTCAACCCATCTAGAAGTCTTGATGGCGGAAAAACGTTCACAAAAATGAACATGGGACTTAATAACAATGAAAGAGTTATTTATTGGAAAGAGGACCATAAGGATGCGAATATTATTTTTGCAGGAACAAACACAGGTCTTTTAATTTCTAAAAATAAGGGTGCGAGCTGGAGCAGAACAGCTGCTCCAAGTGCAGAAGCAAAGGGAACCTTTATTGATCACAATGGTTCAACCACAACCGTTTACCACGCGACAGGTGACAAGATTGTTAAATCTACAAACTATGGTACAAGCTTTACTAACCTGCACAACCCATCTCATGTGATAAGGATGTTCACAGGCGCAAGAGACTCCAATGGGGTTACTCTGGCCTACGGAGACGACAATGGTTCAAGTGCCTGCGTATGGGCAAATGCTTGGTTAGCTGAATGGGGACAAAACTCAATCAACGAAACTTATGCAAACTGTGGTTATGTTTGGGTGAAGAAGAACAACAATAGTTTTGTAAATACCAAGCAGGCCGTTGGAGACCATTTAAAAATGGCAGTAAACGACTCTAAAACCATTTACACAACTGGAGCTAAAGCATGGATTAGACAATACGGAACACAAGTCCACATAAGTCATAACTCCGGATCCAGTTGGGACTTAGTATTAAATCAAATGGATTACGACAATCGCTATTCACCATGGCCTATGAATAAGATTGAGTACTCTGCAGTCGCTGTTGATGTTGGTTGGTGGGATAACGGCTATGAGTCCTTCACCATCAACAACCTAAACTCTTCGGAAGTGATGGGCTCTGGATGGTTCTTCCTTCACGCTTCAACGAACAAAGGACAATACTGGCAGGCTCCATTCACAGAGTTTAAAGACAGTGGCGACCCAGTTGCAGGCAAAAAGTGGGCAACTCAAGGTGTAAATGTAATAAGCGTTTATAGACTAAAAACACATCCCAAGAACCCTAAGCTAATGTATGCAGCAAACGCAGACGTTGGTGGGTACGTAAGTGAGGACAACGGAGAAACATTTAGAATCTGTAAAGCTCAGTACAACTCAAACTATGACTACGCTTTTGACTCTAACAACCAAAACGTTGTGTTTGCCGCGAGTGGAAACTCGCACGACTGGCCATTAGGTTGGCATGCAAACGCTATCGTAAATGCTGGAGGGATCTATAAGTCAACGAACAAAGGTCGTTCATGGACTCAGCTTACACCTTCTGGAAGCTTTAATAGACAATTTCTTTCTGTAGGCTATGACGATCAGAGAAATATTGTTTACGGAGGATCTCATGGCGCGGGCATTGGAAGGTCAGTAAACGGCGGTGCTTGGACTTGGTTTAATAATGGTCTTCCTAGCGGTGACAAGATCATCCCTCAGATCACAGTTGATCCGGCCAATGGGAATGTTTACGCTCTTGTGACTGGAAATGCACCAAGCTTCACCAACAATACTAAGACTGGAATCTACTTGTTGGATATCGCAAATGGGGCAACAAGCTGGAGACTCCTAAGAGGAAATGTAGAGTATCCACAGGATGCTTTGCAGGGATACGGCCTTTGGTACTACCCTACCTCTTTTACAGTCGATTTCTCAGATCCAAGCAGAAGGACACTTTGGCTAACAGACTATGAAAATAATCGAAACTGGCTGATGACAGGTGTTTGGAAGTCTGAAGACGGTGGACAGAATTGGGAGAGAAAGGTTCAAATGACCCACGCAACTGGTGTTTCAATAGACCCAAGCAACCCTGATTACATTTTCGCCTCAGGCATGTATCAACTTGACGGGAACTGGGGTAATGGCGGACAATTCTTCTCCAAAGATGGCGGGGAGACTTGGAAGAAAAACATGACTCCTACTCTTCAACAAAACAGTAGACATGTTTTGGTGGATCAAACCAACCCCAATAATGTCTTCTACACTTACTTTGGCGGTGGAATCTTAAAAGGTCCAAACCCAGCCAGAAAACCTGCAGGGTTAGACTTGCAGACAGTTAGATAATATCAAATAGGCCTGTGGCTAAATGCCCAGGCCTTTTTTCCTATCTCAAATTAAGTTCGTTTTTAACTTTCTTCACGCCCTTAATTTTCCTGGCCAATTTTTCAGCAAGCTCTCTTTCTTTTTCCGACTTCACAAAGCCACTTAAAAGAACCACACCCTTATAGGTTTCAACACTTACATCTAATGCGCTCACTTCTTTATTTTGTATAAGTTCACTTTTTACTTTGGCAGTAATAGCAGCAGAGTCTATGTACTCTCCTGTGCTTTCACTTTTTGCAGAACTTGAACAACCAGAGCTTAGAACTGCTAGTAATAGAATCAGAGTCTGTAGTAATTTCATTGTCACACCTCCAAGAGTGTCCGATTATACCACACAACTGTGTCACTAAGGCACTGTAAAAGATGGTGCCTATCTGCCACCGGTGGCAACAAGTCCTTCCTAACTGACCAAAATCATTCCAGACTTAATTGGTATGCTTTATGCACACTTCTCATGTAGCTGAACAAGGAATGTTCAGGACTGGAGGAATAATGAAAATGATTTTCGGGCATATTGTCTCCTTGACCACACTATTGATTTTTGTTTCTTGTGGGAAAGAGTTAACTGAAGTCAACTCCGCCCCAGCGACTCAAGACCAAGCTGGAATTATCGCGGCCTGTGCCACAGTGGAGCAGGCCCGTGAATACGCATCAACTAACAACGCACGCTTTCGCATTTTAAACTCAAAGAGAAAGTTGATTGAGTTTTATGACACTGACGTTGAGACTTTGAAAAAATCCATTCCAAATGTGAAGACGAAGTCTAATATTGTCTATGAATACCAATTAGTTCAGAGTGCACAAACAGAAATTCAGAGTGCAGGCGACTATCAATACTATGGCCCTCACAAGCCTTACTATCGCCAAGGCGATGTCACACGATACTTCCCACATCTAAACCCAATTGATGATGCAGATTTAAGTGTA
>CATMLK010000062.1:0-16972 GCA_950070535.1 uncultured Bacteriovoracaceae bacterium
CGTACTTTGTTAATATTAGGCTTTGGAGTGGCACTCTCATAGATGAGTTACAGTCCAAAAGAAAAGACATTTCTTAGATCACCATTCTCTGGTCTTGGTTTTGCAGTTATTTCTCTATCGTAGGGGGTTTATATGGTCACACAAACCAAGTCAATTTATGCCAGGGCATTTGCATACGGAGTTCTGGGAGCCTTCATCATGACAGTTTTGCTTGTACTTATGAGGTGGAGTGGTCTAACTCAATTTAATATATCCATGTTTTTAGGTAGTATGCTTACCCAAGAATTTAATCCTTCTACCTGGGTGGTTGGCTTCATTTGGCATCTTCTAAATGGAGGGATATTTGGATTAGTTTATGCGGGAGTTTTTAAGGGGATTGGAAATGCAAGCGCAGGAAGAGGTACTATGCTTGGGTTCGTGCATTGGTTAGTGTTTTCTGCAGTTCTTGCCTTTTCAGCTGATGTCCACCCGTTGATCCCAAGTGAATTGGCAGAACCAGGATTTTTTGCAATCAATTATGGAGTTATTACAGCGGTTGGAACCTTGGCGTTACACCTCATATTCGGTTATGTAGTCGGGAACTCTTTGGAGGGTGTCATTGCCCGAAACAGAAGAATGGAGAGAAGGTATTCAACCAAAAGTTATGCTTAAAAAAGTGGCCTTCTCAGGCCACCTAGTTACTTGGTTGTCATCGTTGTAATTGTGTGATCTTCACCTTCTCTAGGAGGTGATTCAATCCATTTTTTACAAGTGGATATCATTCTTATTGTGGATTTGTCCTCAGGATGTGAATCCTTTATCATTTCAAACAAAGCTAGAGCATTGTCAAAGTCCTTCTCTAGGAACCTTTGATAAGCTAACTTAAACTGTGCCAGAGCATCTTGATCCTTCATGAATGGGTGGTAAGAATAAAGAACTTCATAAACACCAACAGGCTCTGTTTTTCCCTTAACCCTCACATTGTCTATTCTTCTTGTCTCAAATTTCCCTTTTTCCATTCGATCATGAGTGAATTTCGAGATCAGAATTTGGGCCCCATAATGTTTACAAAGAGACTCAAGTCTTGCACCCAAGTTCATCGTGTCTCCGAGTGCTGTGTAAGCAAAAATCTGGTCACTACCCATATTTCCAACTGAACATTCACCTGAGTTCAGCCCAAGACCTATCTTAAACTCGGGTAGGTTTTTCTTCTTTAGAATATCATTTACCTCTGGAAGTGCTTCGAGCATCTTTACCGCTGCATCGACAGACTGGGTAACGTGATCACCGATATCCAGGGGAGCACCCCAGAAAGCGACAATTGCATCACCAATATATTTGTCCAAGGTGCCATTTGTCTCAAAAACAATATCAGTCATCTTTCCCATATAGAGATTTAAAGCATAGGCTAAGTCTGCCGGACTTAATTGTTCACTTATTGAAGTAAAGTCACGAACATCCGAAAACAGGCAAGTTATATCTCTTTTTTCTCCACCAACTTTTAGTTTGTCAGGATGCTCAAGCATGTCATTAACGATGGCCGGTGCAACATACCTGCTGAATGCTCCCTTAATTTGTTTCTTCTCCGCACTGGCCGCATTAAAGTTTAGGAAAGTAATCCAAGAGTAGGTCATCGTAAGTGCGGCGAGGGTAAAGAAGAGCTTTAATTCATAGCCTTCTGGCAAGTAGAACTGAAAGTCTATAAACAGTATCGCTGCCGAAATGACAATCAAACTTATGATGTCTAAGATTGCATTGTTAAAGTACATCACCACTAAAAGTATTAAAAGGCCTATGCCCAACATATAAAACGATATAATAATCGATTTATCCAAGGGAGCATAAAAATGTTTATTCATAAGCATGTGGAGTACATTCATGTGGGCCAGAACTCCCGGCATCTTTGCATCGATGGGAGAGTTCCTAAAGTCGTGTGCCCCTGTGGCCGTAGAGCCAATAAAAGCAATCTTTCCATCAAAAAGTTTTTTCAGCTTTTCATCATTGGGATCAGCATTAATTACTTCATGCAGAGAGATGTCTTCAAACATGTATTCATTGCCAAACCATCTAACCTTACTTTCTCCGCGATTATTAATGAATATTTTGTTTTCGCCAACATTTAAAGACCCGGTGCCTTGTGCATTTATTTCAAGTTTTACGGGGGAGTTGTTTAGTACTTCATAGGCCCTAAGTCCAAGAGAGGGAAAGTAAAGCATGTCAATATTGGCCACCATTTGGTAATGCCTAAAGACACCGTCTGAATCTTCAAGCATATTGATATATGCCAACTCTACTCCAGAGTTTAGAAGTGGTTGAATTGGATATGTGTTGCTTTCTACGTATCTTTGCTCAAGTCCAATTTCTCCAGCTTGTTGAGAGTCTAGCATGAAGCTGAATAGGTCTTCAGGGACTTCTTCAAAAACTGCAGTTTGTTTATGGCTTTGTGTTGTGTATGCCATTATTACTTTATTGCCTTCAACTGATTGAAAGTCAGCTATGGCCTTTGCAAATAAGTCGTCAGGGGATTCTTCAGCACATGCTCTAGATGGTTCAGGAAAAAAAACGTCAAAGGCCACCACTTTTGTACCCAATGCTTTTAGGTTATTAAGCATTTTTACCCAGTTCTCCCTAGGTATAGGCCAGCTGTTAATTTTTTGAAGAGATTCGTCATCGACCTTTATCAAAACAATGTCTTTATTTTTTTTATCAGGGTCCATCTCCAAAATTTTCATCATTCTGAAGTCATAAAACTTGTTCTCTAGAGATGATGCGTAAGAGACAAGTTCCTGGGCCTCGTAATTTGTGACATCCCTTGCAACAAAACTTAAAAGAATACTGGTTGCACAAAAAAGGATGATCAATGCAATGCCAATACCTTTTGTAAAGCGGCCTAGAAACTTCATAACACTCCTTGAATAATACTAGTCTAAACGGTATCTTTTTTTGTAATATCGGCGTTTTAAGACACTTTATTTAAAGATTTGGAAGTATTTATGTTGGAGCAAAAGAAGCAAGAATTCTCAACTCACGTTAAGGAGTTGCAAAATAAAATATGCGATCAAATGAGGTCGATGGATCCAGGTATTGAACTAAATGAGGATATCTGGCACAGGAGTGATTATAAAGGCAATCCTGGTGGCGGCGGGATTACAAGGGCCTTTCAAGGTGAGATTTTTGAAAATGCTGGGGTCAATACTTCAGAAATTTACGGCTCAATTAACCCAGAATTTGCTAAAAAGTTAAAGGGCGACTCCGACCAACTTTGGGCAGCTGGAATTTCGCTGATTTTGCACCCAAGAAACCCTAGAGTTCCAACAGTACATGCTAATTTTAGAATGATTGAACAGGGCGACTCTTTCTGGTTTGGTGGTGGCGCGGATTTAACTCCATATTATCCCCACGAAGAAGACTTTAAATACTTTCATGGCGTTTGGAAAAATGCCTGTGGCGATGATTATGCTTGGATGAAAAAAGAGTGTGATGAATATTTTGTCAATCATCATCGAAATAAGGAGATGAGAGGGATAGGGGGCATATTCTTTGATCATTATAATAAAGGAGACCTTGATCAGGACTTCAATATGGTTAAAGGACTTTCAGAGAAATTTATCGAATCCTATTTTCCGATAGCAAAAAAGCGAGTAAACGAGGAGTTTACACCTGAAGATGAGGAATTTCAGCTACATAGAAGGGGGAGATATGTTGAATTTAACCTTCTTCATGACAGGGGTACCCTATTTGGCCTAAAAACCAACGGTAGAACGGACTCAATTCTCATTTCACTTCCCGGTAGATGTAAATTTACCTATAGATATGCGCCTAAAGAGGGAAGTCCTCATGCCAAAATGATGAACTATTACCATCCTAAAGAGTGGTCGTGAAATTAATTCATGCTGCATTGCGTTAGGTTTTGAATTGTGGGATTGTTCGCTCCTATTTTTAATAAGAAAAGGAGCTTTCATGCGAATTTTACACCTCATTACCTTGGTATGCCTATCTGTAGGCCCTGCATTTTCTGAGGTTCCTGAAGGAACCAATATGATAACACCTAAGGAGTACTCAAAGTTTAAAAACTTGCGGGTAGAGTTCACAGAAAGAGTATATAGCCCAGCCGAGGGTGAGAACACACCATGGCTTGTAGGCCCCGCAAAAGTATTATCTTTTCCCCTCACCAAGCTCCAATATGAAGTTGTTCAATTTGGTACGTCTCTTGTAACGGAGAGTGTGAGAAGGTCTCCAATTCATAACGCTTTAGGGACATATGAAGAGGCCAAGAAAACTTTAATGCTTCTTAAAAACGGACTTTTTGATTTAGTTAGAGGTATTTTCAATCCCAAAAATGCAGCGGCATTAGATGGTCTTTTAGGCATTGGAAGCGGGGTTTTGAACACTGCTAATATAGCCGGTGGAGCAGTGAAGACTGTTGGTTCAGTTGTGGGCTATCCGGTTTATAGAATACTAGGCGGTGAAGCAAGTGAGCACCACTCTCTTCCTGGAAAAAGAGCGGCGATTGTTCAGGTAAATACAGGGGCCTATCCTTTTGACTATTTCCTGGATCCTTATGGCGATCAAATTGTAAGACATCACTTAAACGGTGTTGTTGATTATTACTGCATTAGTTCTCTAGTTGAGGGTGATGGTGTGGATGATTGTATTGATAAAATTCCTCATGACGTAGAGTATGTTGATTTTGTTGCTCTTACTCACAGTGGTGGAAGTCATAGTAATGAAAGTGCTGCAGATTATGCTATTACTAAGGGCTTTAAACCTGGCCTTATGGTGAGTATTGGGTGTTATGACCAAGATGTAGATATGACTGAATATGCCAATACTATGGGACAAGAAGGTCTTTCATGGGGTGTTCACTATTACTTGAGCAGTGCCATTGCAAAGAGACTAAGAGGTATTCCAATGAACCAGGCCTCACAAGAGGCGTTCATCGAAAACCTTCCAATCAACTTTGTTAATCCTGTATCCATTCTAGGACAAATTGGCGTTGGTATTATGGGCGATTCCATTATGGGATCTTACCCGCGAGTTAGAAACGAAGATGATAACAAAGCAAAGGCGATTATTGCTGACAAAGTTAGAGTTGCGAATAACTTTAGGGTTATGAAATATGCCAAGCTATTTAATGAAGGCAGAATAAGTGTAAATGAATTTGGAAAGTTAATGGATGCATTCAATGTGGATAAGTCAGTTATCCTTGCAGAGATGGATAGCTTGAAAAATAACAGTCGTTCACTTAGAAGTAATACAGAGTTTCTAGAGCTTATTGACAATTTTGAACGAACTCAGATGCCTAGAAAGGTACAGTACAGGGCCAGAAGGTTAGGTCCAGTGCGAAGCGTGGCCGACAGGTGGATTACAAAGACTAAATATGTTTTATAGTGGAAAAGGGCCTGTTTTTAGGCCCTTTTTTTATTCAATTTCACTTGCATCAGAAACGATATAAGGGTAATAATGGTCTCAGGGACCAAGTAGGGTCTTAGATATTGATATTTTTTTGGTCTTCAGCTCTGTCTTATTTCCACAAAATTTCATGAACTAATTTAAAAAACATCCATCGCTGTGTTTAGCGTTGGGAATGTTACTGTAAGAATTTGACCTAATGTTAAACCTCTTAAGTAGCACCACATGCCTTTAGGAGGGCCATATGGGAAAGAAAATTTATGTTGGCAACTTGCCTTACTCTGTTACTAACGATTCACTAAGCGCTCATTTTTCAAGCTTTGGAACTGTTGAGTCTGCTAAAGTAATCATCGACAGAGACACTGACAGAAGCAAAGGTTTTGGTTTTGTTGAAATGTCTACTGAAGACGAAGCTGCTGAAGCTATCTCTTCTCTTGACGGTGCTGAGCTAGAAGGTCGTCAACTTAGAGTTAACGAAGCTAAGCCACAAGCTCCTCGTGAGAATAGAGGCGGCTACGGCGGTAACCGTTACTAGTTAAAAAATCAATTTCGCGAGGACAAGTTCCTCGCGATTTCTCTTCCTGCTCGTACCCATCCATTTCCCCCCGGAATATAATTCTTAAAAATCTTTAATTAGCAAAACTTAATTAATTAGAGTTAGACTTCGTACCTACCGATTCCAAGCTTATGAAAATTAAGTAATTTTGAAGTTAGCTCTAAATATCTTGGAATACCTGACGATAACTATCCAGTAACGGAGGAAGGTTGTTATGGTAAAAAAATCTACAAGTTTCAAGAAGACCATCAAGGAGGCCGCTTTTAAAAGTGTATTTGGATTATTTCCAAAAGACTTCATTATGGGACGACTCTTTGATCTTGAAGATATCCTGAGGTATGTCTCAACAAGCGATATCATTTTCAAGCTTGCTAGAACTCCGCAGGAGCACGAGGCCGCAGCAAGGCTTACTTATGAGGCATATCTTTACCAAGGAATGATGCCTGCAAATCACCTTGAAAAGAGGATAAGCAAATACAACCTATCACCCGGAACCTTTACTGCAATTGCTGTGAAGAAAGGCAAGACAGAAGAAGAGGATGAAGTTATCGCTACAGTGTCATTGATTAATGATTCTGGTCTTGGGCTTCCCTCAGATAGCATAGCTGACCTTTCCTCTAAAAGAAGAGGAAACGTGATAGCTGAAGTAGGCTCACTGTGTGTTAAAAAAGGCTTTAGAAGTAGTCGGGGAAAGATTTTAATACCTTTGATGAAGTACCTGGCACTGGTTGCGAATCAGCTTAATATAGATACCTTCATTTGTACTGTTCACCCCCAGGCCGCGAGCTTCTATGAAGTCCTATTCGATGCCAAGAAGCTACCACAAAAGCGCTCAAGTTACGTATGTGGAACCAATGAGCTTCCTGCCCACGTTATGAGTATAAACAGTGATTTTTTGAGCTTGGGCAAATTGGCAAATGATCCAGAATCGCCCGCCTTGAGAAGACAAGTCTGTGAGTACTACATCACCACAGGAGATGAACCGTATTATATTCTTGAGGACTTTGGATTAAAGGTTAGAGAAGATATTAGCTTTGATAGGGGTTACGCAAAAGTTCTTTTGAAGGAGTATCTTGAGCTTGGTGGAGAGTTAAGTGAGGAAGACTATAGGGTCTTAACAAGTATGCTCAGAGATATTTCCGTGTGTGAAGATGAGGTGTTTAGAAAAAGGGTTAAAGAGCATAGGGTGCTTACTTCATTCTTGACAACAATAAACAGTAAAAGTCTTGGACATATAACATGCAAAACCATCGATTCAAGTTTTAGCGGGCTAAGACTGAGTGTCGAAAAAGTGTTCGCTGAAAAAGAGGTTGAGCTGTTTATAACATTTGCCCCAGGACAAAGTGTGCACCTTAAAGGACGTGTAATGTGGCAAGACCAATACATAGTGGGTGTATTAATTCAAGGTGGGGAAGTTAACCTTTGGAGAAAAGTGATTAATATGGCCCTTGGTGACAACCACCAAAGCTCAATTGAACGAATTTCAGCATAGGCTTTCGCTCTAGAATAAGCACATCTAAAACGGCACGAGAAATTAGAAGTGGGTGGAATAATAGGTTTGGCGTATGAAGCTTTCATCTCAGTAGACAACGATGGATACGAGGTTTTGGTAAAAAAAGGTCTTCAAACAACCTATAAGCACATGAAAATTAAGTAAAACTAAAGTTAAGTCTAAATATATTTGAATACTTGACGATAACAATCATGTGTTACTTAAGAAAGGCTAATATGGTAAAGAAAAAATCAAGCTTTAAAAAAACAATCAAAGAGGCCGCATTCAAAAGTGTGTTTACACTTTTTCCAAGAGAGTTCGTGTTAGGAAAGCTTTTTAACCTAGAAGAAATCCTTCGTTACGTCTCCAACAGCGGAATAATTTTTAAGCTTGCAACAACCCCAAGAGAGCATGAGGCCGCGGCCAAGCTTACCTATGAGGCCTATTTAGCACAGGGTATGATGCCACCGAATCACCTTAAGAAAAGAATTAGCAAATACAACCTTTCACCTGGTACGTTCACCATTATAGCGGTGAAAAAAGGTCAGACTCAAAAAGACGATGAGGTTATTGCCACAGTATCACTTATTAACGATTCAAACCTCGGTCTTCCTTCTGATAATGTTGCCGACCTGTCATCAAATAGGAAGGGCAACGTCATTGCGGAGGTGGGCTCACTATGTGTTAAGCAGGGCTATAGGAAAAGTCGTGGAAAGATCTTATTGCCTCTGATGAAGTATCTAAAAATGCTTGCGGACCAACTCAATATTGACACTCTTATTTGTACTGTTCACCCACAGGCCGCAAGTTTTTATGAGGTTCTATTTAATGGCCAAAAACTGCCACAAAAAAGAGCGAGTTATATCTGTGGCACCAATGAACTGCCAGCATGTGTAATAAGTATAAAGTGCGACTATAAAGAGCTAAAGAGAATGCTTCAGGATCCAAAGACACCTTTGCTAAGAAGACAAGTTATTGAGTACTACAGCACTATTAGTGATGAACCGTATTATATAGTGGAAGACTTTGATCTAAAGGTTAGAGAGCACAGCTCCTTTGATAGAGATTACGCAAGGGTCCTATTTGATGAATACCTCGAACTTGGCGGAGAGTTAATCGAAGAGGACTATAGGACTTTGACCAGTATGCTTAGAGATATGAGCGTCTGTAATGATGAAGTGTATAAAGCTAGAGTTAGAGAGCACAGAGTGCTTACTTCATTTACGACAACCATGAACACTGAGAGTTTAGGGCACATTACATGTAAAACGATGGACTCAAGTTTTAGCGGAATGAGACTTACTGTTGAACAAGTCTTCTCTGATACAGAGATAGAACTTTTTATTACTTACGGAGCTAGAAAGAGCTTGTATTTAAGAGGTCGCGTAATGTGGCGAAAAGAATATACTGTTGGCGTTAAGATTGAAGGCGGTGATGTTGAGCTTTGGCAAAGTGTAATAGAAAAAGCTCTTGGTATTGAAGAAGCACCTGCCAAAAAGCAAGTGCTTGAAGAGAAAAAAGCTGCTTAATCCATTGTTGGCTGGGACTCTTCTGGAGCGATGTAGACTTCAATCTCTGGATCATATTCGTCTCTTAAAATTGCCCTAATCGCTTCAAGTGTGCCTGTCGTTGAACTAGGGCATGTTCCACATGCACCCTGATATTTTACAATCAACACATTGTCGCTATAGCTTACAACCGCGAGATCACCGCCATCACCCTGAAGTCCAGGTCTAATTCTTCTATCCAAAATCTCTTCGATCTGAAGCATATCAGCTGGAAGGTTTTTTCTTCTCTCTTTCTCCGGATCATGGTCTTTGAACTCTGGATCGTGGTCCTCAATCATATTCTCTATTGTTGTAGAAATACTTGGTTCCAAATTATCCCATGGTTCAAACGAGAATTTTGAAACGGTGATTACATTTTGAAAAAAGTGAATCTGGTCAACTCCTCTCAAATCAAAAAGGGCAGCTGCAAGAGGAACATCCTTTGCTTGGTGGGGATTTTTGAAAGAAGTTTTCCCTTCTTTTTTTACATCAACGTCTAAAATAAATTTTAAGGCGTTTGGGTTTGGAGTAGGTTGTACGGTTATATTCATAAAATCCTCTTATTTAACTAAATAGTTCAACAATTTTTTTAAGGGCCATAACTAGTTTGTCCACGTCTTCGCGAGTATTATAAATTGACAAGGAGGCACGAGCAGTGGCCGGCACATTCATTCTTTTCATCAGTGGCTGCGCGCAATGATGGCCTGTTCTTAAGGCCAAGTGATACTTATTTGCCAAAGTTGCTATGTCGTGGGGATGCAGATCTTTAAGTACAAAAGAGATTACGCTTGCTTTGCTTTTGGCCGTACCAATAATTTTTAGGCCTGGAACCTCAAGCATTTTCTCGGTTGCATATGCTAAGAGTTCATCCTCGTACTCTTTAATATTTTCTAGACCAAGCTCGTTAATATAGTCGACTGCTGCACCTAGGCCAATAACGCCAGCAATATTTGGGGTGCCTGCCTCAAATTTGTGAGGAAGAACATTGTAGGTTGTTTTTTCAAGATCAACATGGTCGATCATGTCGCCACCTGATTGGTAGGGGGGCATTTTGTTGAGTAGGGATTCTTTTCCATATAGAACACCGACACCGGTAGGGCCAAACATCTTATGCCCTGAGAAGGCCATAAAATCACAATCCAAATCTTGGACGTCAACCTTTAGGTGAGAAAGTGCCTGGCATGCATCTATCACGCATATTGCACCAGCTGAATGAGCCTTTTTTATGATTTCTTTAACAGGGTTGATTGTGCCAAGTGCATTGGACACGAACACAATACTTACAATTTTTGTTTTTTCACTTAAAAGATTATTGAATTCTTCCATAACGAGCTCGCCATCTTGATTTACCGGCACGGCCTTTAAGACTGCCCCGGTTTTTTGACAAGCGATTTGCCATGGAACTATGTTGGAGTGATGCTCCATTTCAGAAATTAAAATCTCATCACCTGGTTTTAGAAAGGCCTCAGCATAGGAAGATGCCACTAGGTTTAAAGCCTCAGTTGCTCCCTTTGTGAAAATTACTTCTTCACGGGCCTTAGAGTTGATAAGCTCTTTGACCTTATCTCTTGTGGCCTCAAATCTATTTGTAGAAACTTCACTTAGGGTGTGGATACCTCTGTGAACATTTGAGCACTCTGCCAAATAGTAGTTATTAACGGCATCAACAACTTGTTTAGGTTTTAAAGTTGTGGCCGCACTGTCAAAGTATGTGATTACATTGCCTTCAAAAGGATTTGAACATTGGCAAAAGTCTTCACGGATTTTATCTAAGTTTAGCAAAATTCTACTCCACCTCTAGATTTTTAAAATTCTTTTCCAAAATGTTTTTCGAGAAATCTCGTGCGGTTTTGTTTTTAATCTTCAATGTCACATCATAGGCAAATGCCTGGGCAAGAAGTCTCTGAGCTCTTTGCTTTGGAACACCCCTGGACTCAAAATAGAAAACTTCTTCATCACTCATTTGACCGGTTGTAGAACCGTGGGCACACTTCACATCATCGGCGTATATTTCAAGCTGAGGTCTTGAGTGTGCATGGGCCCCTTTGCTAAGAAGCAAATTTTTGTTTAGTTGGTCTGAGTTGATCAACTGAGCGTCTTTTTCCACCCTTATTAGGCCTGTGAATATACCATGGGATTTGTCATTCATAATCCCTTTATAGAGCTGAGAAGATTCTGTGTGTGGCTTGTTGTGGTGAATAAAGCTGTTGGTATCACTTTGTTGAGTGCCACCAAGTACATAAATACCGTGTGCCGCACATGCTGCGCCTTCACCGTCTAGCCTTATACTTATATTGTTTCTTGAAAGCTTTGCACCAGCATCTATTGTAAAGCTTTCAAACTGAGCGTCTCTTTTTACTAGTGCTCTTGTGTTTTGAACCTGAACTGATTGATCTCCAAGTTCTTGAGTTTTTATAAAACTAAGCTTGGCATTTTCTTGTACAATAAAACTTGCAGCGTTATTAACAAAGGATTGAGCGTTATTGTCGCAAATATGGGTCTCAACAACAGTTGTCTCTGAGTTAGGTGTCGCAAGAATGTGCAAGTGTGAGCTTGAATGATTTGCATGTTCACTTGTGTAAAAATTGTGGATCAGGATTGGTTTTTCCTGAACGCCTTCAAGCTTTAAAAGATACTGGTTTACTCTTTGTGACTCTACCAATTGAAACATGGACTCTTTATTTAGAAGCTCATTAAGCTCACTCTTAAAACTCAACAAATCATCCCCACATTTAGCAATTGAAATGACCTTTATATCAGAGTAAGCATCAACAAAACTCCCGTTTACAAAAAAGACATGGTTAAATGCCGCATCCTTATCAGGTGTGCTTAGTTCAACAACCTTTTGTTGTGAAAGATCAAATTCTTTCCAGAAGTTTTCAAGGTTAGTGTATTTCCACAACTCATTCTTTTTTGTAGGTAGACCAGAGTCTAGGAATAAATCCAAATTCTCTTTAGAGTTTGATATTTTTTTTAATTCTTTTTCTACTTGTTCAGCGATGCTCATTGCTTGCTTTCCTCAATTAGCCAATCGTAACCTTTCTTCTCAAGTTCAAGTGCCAATTCTTTTCCACCTGACTTGATGATTTTGCCCTTGTATAAGACATGAACGAAGTCTGGTTGAATGTAGTCTAGTAGTCTTTGATAGTGGGTAACTAATACAAAAGCGTTGAACTTGCTCTTCATTGAGTTAACTCCATCAGCTACTGTCTTTAGAGCGTCGATGTCAAGGCCAGAGTCAGTTTCATCGAGCAAAGCTAGTCTTGGGTTCATTATTAGCATTTGAAGAATTTCATTTTTCTTCTTTTCCCCACCTGAAAAACCTTCATTTACAGCACGATCAAGAAACTCTTCACTCATGTTTAGAGTAGGTAGTTTTGTTTTTACAAATGCTCTGAACTCTTCTTCTTCCATTAGCTCTGCACCTTGGTGCTCACATAGAGCGTTGAAAGACTCTCGCATGAATCCGATGTTGGTAACACCTGGAACTTCAATAGGGTATTGGAAGCCTAGAAAAATTCCATCTCTTGCACGTTCATAGGCCTCAAGCTCGGAGATGTCCTGCATTTTGCCATTTATATTGAATTCAAGATTTCCATCAGTCACTTCGTAATCTGGGTGGCCAGCTATAACCTTCGATAGGGTAGATTTGCCTGAACCATTAGGCCCCATTATCGCGTGAATCTCTCCTGGTTTTACTTCAAGATTAATCCCCTTAAGGATATCGTTGCCTTCAACTTGTGCCTTGAGATTCTCTACTTTTAATAAACTCATATCTTTTCCTTTTTATCCTACTGAATTTTCTAATTTCATTTCAATCAACTTTACGGCCTCCACTGAAAACTCAAGTGGAAGAGTTTTAAATACGTCTTTGCAAAATCCATTAACTATTAAAGAGATTGCTTTTTCTGGATCCACACCACGGGACTGAAGATAGAAAAGCTGGTCTGCACTTATCTTAGAAGTACTCGCTTCATGCTCCACTGTGGCGGTAGGGTTTTTCACATCTATGTATGGGAACGTATTTGCCGCACACTTATCACCAATTAGCATGGAGTCGCATTGAGAGTAATTTCTTGCGTTTTTTGCAGAAGGCATTATCTTTACTAGGCCTCTATATACGTTTTCGGACTGCTCGGCACTAATACCTTTTGAAATGATTGTGGATTTGGTGTTCTTTCCGATGTGAATCATTTTGGTCCCAGTGTCTGCTTGCATCTTGTGATTTGTAAGAGCTACTGAGTAGAAGGCCCCTTCTGAGTTATCACCCTGCAAGATACAACTTGGATACTTCCAAGTTATGGCAGATCCGGCCTCAACCTGAGTCCAAGAAATTTTTGAATTTACACCTTTGCAGATACCTCTTTTGGTAACAAAGTTAAAGATTCCACCTTTTCCTTCTTTATCTCCAGCATACCAGTTTTGAACTGTTGAATATTTAACTTCAGCATTATCCAAGGCCACGATCTCAACAATTGCAGCGTGTAGTTGGTTCTCGTCTCTTTGGGGCGCAGTACAACCTTCAAGATAGTTAACGTATGAATCGTCGTCCGCAACGATAAGTGTTCTTTCAAATTGCCCGGTTTCTTTTGCGTTTATTCTAAAGTATGTTGACAAGTCCATAGGGCATGTAACGCCTTTAGGTATGTAAACAAAAGATCCGTCTGAGAAGACTGCCGCATTTAGAGCTGCGTAGAAGTTGTCCGTTGGTGGAACTACCGACCCTAGATATTTTTTAACAAGCTCTGGATGTTTCTCAACGGCCTCGCTTATAGAGCAAAATATTACACCGACCTTTTCAAGGTCTTCTTTCCAAGTCGTACCAAGTGAAACAGAATCAAATACCGCATCAACTGCAACACCTGAAATTCGTTTTTGCTCTTGAAGTGGAATCCCAAGTTTTTCAAAAGTTGCCAATAATTCTGGATCTAGGTCATCCAGAGATTTTGGTGCTTCCTTGGTACTCTTAGGGCTTGCGTAATAATAGAGGTCTTCAAAATCGATTTTTGGAATAGTGCTGTATTGCCAGGTGGGATGCTCCATTTCTTTCCAAATCTTAAAGGCCTTAAGGCGGTAGTCCAACAACCACTCAGGCTCCTTTTTCTTCTTTGAAATTAATCTGACAATATCTTCATTGAGCCCTTTGGGAAATTCTTCCCTCTCGATATTTGTCTCAAAGCCCCATTTGTATTCTTCTTTAATTTTTGTTTCAAAGCTCATGTTGAGTTTCCTTGCGCAATACGCGCGCGCTTAAGTCTATTGAGTTGTCTTCCAGAAGTAGCTCTTTCACACTTAAATCGCGAAAGAACACATTCAAATACTGGTCTAATTTTTTAATAGGCCCTGAAATGTTGCAGGAGCCAAGAAGGGAACATTTAACTGTTTCGCAGTCTATGGACAGGCTTTTACCCTCGATCATTTCGGCCAAGTCCATATAGCTAACATTTGAGAGATCACAACTTAAATAGTAACCACCTTTGACTCCTTTCACTGATTCAAGCATTCTTGCGGAGTTCATCATCTGCATGACTTTGGCAGTTGTGTCAAAAGGGGTGTGGAACTTGTCGCTAACTTCTCTTGCAGTTGTAAGCTCACCTTGATCTTTTTCTAGCATTAGCTTCAATGCAATGAGTGCATATTCCACTTTTTTGTTAATTTTTAACATCTTGGAGCGCCTCTCAGTAAAATAGGCTAAATAAACCCTTATTTTAATTTTACTACTGAATACCTAAAATGACCTTAAATTTCAACAGATAAAGCGCTGATTGGAAGTGATTTCGTGAGAGTTTTTGTAACCTAATCCTAAAGAAAGTTCAAACTTTAAATATTTAGTTTGTCTTCATTTTAGAATACCTGTAATGCTCTGTTAAGATATTCTTAATATTGTTAAGGGGGCCAGGTTGAGCAGTTACAGAGATGCGGTTTCACACCGAGAGATTAGTAGTATTTTATCCACGTCCTCCGAAAGCTCAGACAACATCGTCTGGCAAAATATAGATGATGTCAGGCATGTTTTTAGTGTAATAGATTACCAATACGATCAAAGCAAGATGAATATCACAGTTCACGAATCCAAGGATTTTCATCCTGTGGCCGGAATACCTCTATATGGAAAACTAGTTTGTAAGCAAAGTGTTTTTAAAACCGAAATTATTGAGGTGAGCGAGGGCCTAATCCAGGTCGAAAGGCCAAACTTAATGAAAGCAGTTGAGCTTAGGGGTGGACCAAGGTTTAAATTTGATAAAAATGAAGACAAAAGAGTTAAACTGGTATTTGGCTCAAAAGATACTGCATTTACATCCATCTCAGTAAAGGCAGAGGATATATCAATTAAAGGACTTGGTGTTCAGGTAGATATCGTGGACAACAGTCTTGATTATGTAGGCAAGCAAATCTTACTGAGTGCTTTGGGTGGAAAGGCACTCGATGAACCTATAGAGTGTGAGCTTATGTACACCAAGCGCTATAAAGGCGTTGTAAATAACGAAGTAGTCGAAAGGGCAAGAATAGGTCTTAGACTCAAAGAGCAGCTATCACAAGGTGACATCGAAACCTTTGTGGAAAACGCTTAATTTACCTATTTCTTTTACTTATCATTAATAGTGTTCACCTCTTAATCTTCCAAACTAAGAAACAATTCGTAATTCCAGTCTCTACATGGTGAAAAATTATTTTACACTTTTGATATTTTGTCCAAAAGTCTGACTCCTAGTTCTAATTAAAACGTGAGCTTACATGGTGTATGTTTTGGCACGGGGTATGCAATTGAAACGGTCAAGTTATTTGTATTCTGAAATTATAGCTTGAGATTGAAAATGATTCGTAATTCTTTAATGATCGAGCAAGAGGAGAGAAATGAGATTTATTATACTTGCTTCGTTAATCAGCACAGCTTCATTTAGTTTAGAGTATAGAGGTTTCGCTCCAGAACCACTATATGATGGAGTTATGGATTCCCCAGTGGAGACTTACAATAGCCAGAACGCTAGACCCGAATTCTCAACAAGCTTAAACAGATTAGAAATGGCCGATAACTTTAAGATTAATTCTAAAAGGTTTTGCTCATACGAGGACAAAAAGATTGACTTGGTAGCACCCACAATGAAAATTTTGGGAATGGCATGTTTTGATCTTTATGACTATGATTATTATCGAGAGATTCACAACTATGCAGACCTTAAAAAATGTAAAACACAGAATGGTAGATACGAAGCATTTAGCTATTTAAATAGGGGAATGGATTCGGCAGATGACGCCCAGGTCGCCTGTATCAGGTCACAAGTTGTAGAGCTACAAGAGGCTTTCAAAAATACGAACGTTGTTGAATTGATACGAAAAACACAAGTAAATAAGGTTAAGTTGGTGTTAAACGTACTCGATGAAGACCTTTTAGATGTTTATAAAGATGTTACCTACGGATTCACTATCTTAAAAGATTTTACTATTAACCCAGCGATGTTAAATGGACGATGTTCTGTTGTTTCATCGGCTCAGATTGTCGAAGAGCTAAATGCCTACAGACCTAAAATAGAGTCGATGTATACAAACTACGAAGGCATTTCAAGTATTTCAAATGGTATGGAGAATATAGCAAAAGCTTTGAACCCCCACAGCAAGGGCATGTGTGGTGAGATAGACGATAGCGAATTGGCCCCCGAGGACGGGGAATTCACCAACGTCGAAGCTGGTTGGGATCCAATTGAATCCTACGAGGGTTCAAGTGTATACGAAAACTAATAAAGGTAACTTTTAAACTAATAGGAATTAAAAGTAATGAAAACACTAACCTCAATATTGTTCGCAGGCCTTGTGCTAACAACTTCTGCTATGGCCTCGAACTGCCTTGAGGTGATTAAGCAAGAAGTGGGAAATGCTCAAGGTGTTTTGGATCATATGAATGATTCCTTTTTCTCAGGATTAATAAAACGAAATTCACGTGAAGATGATAAGGCAGAGATAGTGATTGAGTATGGAGGTAAACTACTT
>CATMLK010000063.1:0-16886 GCA_950070535.1 uncultured Bacteriovoracaceae bacterium
CGTTATATTTGGAGGAAGATTCAGGGTTAACTCAGGATCTGCAAAGACTTGCTTTGCCATAAGTCTTGGTGAAAACAGAACCTTTTTTTCATGAGTAATATCATCTGAAATTACACAGCTTCTACCCACCTCACTGCCTGTCCCACTGGTTGTTGGAACACAGATTAGCAGTGGGATTTTTTCCTTTACGTTGGCATCCCCGCCAATTGCATCATCAAAATCAAATAAGTCTCTATCATGATAGGCCCACAAGGCCATAGCTCGGGCCACATCCATACTTGCTCCGCCACCGAGACCTATTATACAGTCACTAGCACTTTCAAGATAACAAACCTTTCCATCCAGCACGTTAGTCTTTTTTGGATTCTTATCAAGCTTGCTGTAAATAGAAGGTGAGAGTCCTCTGGTTTTAAGTCCTTTTAGTAACTTTTCAAAGAAGTCGAGACTAGTAAGTGTAGCGTCGCTAACAATCATTGGACGTTTATAACCACTTTCAACAAGATACTCTGGGAGTTCGTCGATAACACCAGGACCAAACCTTATAGAGGTTGGGAAGCTAAAAGTGTGCTTTTTATCCCACATTAGATAATCTCAAAGTAGCGCTTTAGTTCCCAATCCGTGACCGATTTTTGGGCCTGCTTCCACTCCCATTCCCTGGTCATTGTAAAGTGGTCTACAAAGGAGTCACCAAACATATCTCTAGCAACCTCACTGCGCCTCATCCTTTCAGTTGCATCTTTTAGATCTGTTGGCATCGTACCATTGCCTGTATTTTCATAGCCGTTTCCTTGAGTAGGAGATACCTTAAGTTTTAAATTGTTTCTTACTCCATACATGCCAGAAGCGAGTGAGGCAGACATGGCCAAGTATGGATTTACATCACTGGCCGGAACTCTCATTTCAATTCTTGTCGATTTCTTACCACCAGGCAGCGCTCTTACCGCCACTGTGCGGTTGTCTATTCCCCACGTTAGTGTGGTTGGCGCCCAAGCACCTTCAACTAGTCTTTTAAAGCTATTTGTTGTGGGTGCATACATTGGAAGAATTTCCGGTAGGCAGTGAAGCATTCCAGCGATGTAAGACTTCATGATTTCACTCATTCCGTTTTCATCATCAGGATCATAGAAAACATTTTTAGCGTCTCTCCAAAGGCTTTGATGAAGGTGCCCACCGCAACCTGGGTAGTCATCACTCCATTTCGCCATGAATGTTGGCATGATTCCATGCTTATGAGCGATTTCCTTCACGGCCGTTTTAAAGAGTGTTGCTCTGTCCGCTGCCTCCAGAACATCTGTATATATAATTGCGGCCTCATAAACTCCAGGCCCTGTTTCTGTGTGCAGTCCTTCAAGTGGAACATCAAATTTTAACAATAGATCAAATAGATCTGAGAAAAAACCATTTTGTTGAGATGATCTTAACACCGAATAACCAAACATCCCCTTAGTTATGGGGCAGGGATTATGAAAACCTCTTTCGTGAAGTGACTCAGACGTTTCTTGAAAGTTAAACCATTCAAACTCTTGAGCAAATATAGACTCGTAACCCATGTCACTTGTCTGTTTGCTTATCTTTCTTAAAAGGTTTCTAGGACAAATTGGAAGAGGCTCTCCTTTGGAATTGGTAAAGTCTCCAAGGAAAAATGGGACATCTTCTTCCCAGGGAACTTGCCTAAAAGTCTCAAGGTCCACTCTTGTTTGTCCATCTGGAAATCCAGTGTGCCAGCCTGTCACATGGCCATTTTCGTAAAGTGAATCACTGGAATCCCAACCAAATACAACATCGCAAAAACCAGCACCACTCTCAACCGAACTTAGGAACTTATTTACATGAACAACCTTTCCTCTTAAAACACCATCAATATCGGCCACTGCATATTTAACTTTTTGAGAGGGATGGGCCTTGACTCGGTCTAGAATTTCAGATTTAGACATAATAATTCCTTTTTTAATTTTTGAATTCTATGGCCGAATTTGAAATCAATAGCAATTTAAACAGGTTGAAATATCTTCTACGTATCTTGTGCACTGCCTCTTCTATTTTGAGAGTAAAAGAGAGAGGATGTGAGTCATGAAGAATTTATTTATATATGTGTTAAGTCTGAGTCTTTTTAGCTGTGCCACAAAGAAGGTGGAAGAGCATACTCAAGATGAGCTGAATCATTATGTACTAAACATGGCCTTGGTTGGTCCCGCCATTCAAAATGCTATAGGAAATATAAAGAAGGACACTTTTAACTCAGCAACTAGAAACCTTGGTGCAGAAGATGCCAAAAACTTAATGCTCATATCCCAAAAGGCCTTCAGCCCAATAAAAGCCTATAAAAGAATCCATAGGAGGGCCTTGCAGACAATAAGTAAGGATGACACGGTCACGATCGTTAAAAAAATGAATAGTGATACCTATCACAAGTTTAGTGAAAAGCTAATGGAGTTATATAAAGCCGAAGGTTATGAGAGAGTGGTTCAAGCTATGCGTGATTTAGATGACGAAAGCATGGGACTAAATATGGATAAGGCATATCTGGCAGAACAGATCTCTAGAAGCTCTATGAACTTTAATGTTCTTAATATACTGTTCACCAAGATGGGTGGAGGCTCCCAAATAGAGGAACTTTTATACAGACAGAGTATGTTTGTACTCACTTATTTAGCAATTGAAGACTTTGAGGAAGAAGAAATTAAAGAGATCCTCGAGGTCAGACAAGATCCAATTTGGCTTAAATACCAAGAGGCCTTTGAACAGTCCATTGGGCAAAGTTATGATGATTTTTTCTTTGAGCTAAGAAGGTATCAAGAAGGTCGATTCTCTAGTTAAGAAATAGAATTTCAAAAAGAAGGTCGGTCAGCTCTATTTGTTCTCTTAAATGGCCGTGTTGCGCTTCAATATTAAAGTATTCATAATCTGTATTAAATAAGGTGTATGTGGACATGTGCCCACTAAGTCCACCATTCGGTGTAACATATTCGAAGATGGAGTTGATTGATTTCTCTGCAAATAGAGTGGAGTAGTGCTCAAATATAAGACTTCTTCTTGAAGGCCGCAAATCTGTATAAATAATTAAATCATCAGGATCGCCTGAATGATAAAATCCTTGGCCACCTTTGTATGGGTAAGGAAGTTTTGAATATATGGCCCCGCTTCCGCCCAAACTTACATGTGAGTCGTGATTGTTATGAAGGGTTATTATTGGAAAATCCTTATTTAGGTAAAAGGCAAGTATTGTCTCGCTAAAAGTGGGATAGTTTGGCAAGAAGTGTCTATTTGGATCGATGCCACCATCGCATATTCTTTGCTCATCACATTCTAAACTAAGAAGGTGACCTCCAAAGTTTTGAATCGCACTCATCCCACTCAAAAAGGCGTCATTTTCATTGTCATGAGGAACGAAAAACGTTGGGCCATTGGGGATGTTGGTATTTTGATACACTTGAAGTTTCCAGAGAGCTCCAGATTCATCTTTAAATGTAATGAGTGAGCTTTCAATAGTACTTTCTTCATCTAAGATTCCTAGCTCCCAAGCACGGCCTAGGTCTGGATCCATTACATTGGCTATCGAGCTTTTTGTAACGGTATGGAATGCAGAGTCCTCAAGCCCAAATAACTCTTGGGCAATGGAAACAGATGTTAGAAATAGGCATGCGAGCAAAAACTTCATACCTATATCTAGGGTTTTGCTCGCAATTTATCAATTGTGCCTATTCAAATTACATACTAATGGGAGTGGCCAATTCGTTTGCCTCTCACCATTTGGACTGCGAATAATAAAATCACGGCACCTACAACTGCAGCAATAAATCCTGCTGGATCCGATGCGTCATAAATACCAAGGGCCCTACCTAGCATGCCGCCAATAAATGCACCGGCAATACCCAAAAGAGTGGTCATGATAAAGCCCATGTCGTCCTTTCCTGGCTTTAAGAGTCTGGCAACTAGTCCAGCAAGAAAACCGATAATAATCATCCATAATATTCCCACAATTCCTCCTTTGTTGTGCTTTTAATTGTCATGCAAAATAGACGGTATGGCCTCTCATCACCTTGAAATTAGATTAGGCATTCTTAATGTCTGCACTCAAGCTTTTAGTCTTATTTGACTCGGAGTGTCTTAGGTGGATAGAATGCGCAAAGCGAAAAAAGGAGGTTCGTTTTGAAGAACAAGTTTATTTTTATCGCCCTGGGGATGTTGTTGGCATCAAATCTATGGGCCAAAGAATACATATCTGGCCTGCAGCGAGTTACATTTAGAGTTGGACCTGGAACCGATAATAAAATTATTTCAATGCTCGGTAGCGATGAAGGGGTAAAAGTCCTAGAACGAGGAGATCAGTGGAGTAAAGTTGAAAATAAAGAGGGAAGGGTTGGGTATGTCATGACAAGGTTTCTCACTAAAGAGGTGCCCTACAACCTGAGGTTTAATTGGCTTTTAGGACAGCATAAAAAACTAAAAGAAGAGCTGGCCCAAGTTAAGGATCAAAATCAAAGTCTTAGCAAGGAGTTCTCCAATACCAAGAGGGAGCTTGCATCCACCAAGAGCAATCTTGAAACAGCTGAAAGCTCTTTTCAGGAGTTAAAAGATGGCTCTAGCGAATACCTAACACTCAAAGAAAAATATGATCAATCAAAGGCCTCACTAACAACTCTTAGCAATAAAGTAGCAGTGCTGCAGGAAAAGCTCTCTCTGTACTACTTTACATGGTTCCTGGCCGGTGCAGGAATACTTCTTCTTGGTTGGATGATTGGATACTTCAGTAAAAAACGCAAAAGAGGCTATGGCGGAGGAATTCAACTCTGAATAGAATCATTGGCTGACAGATGAGGCAAGTCTGCTTAAGATGATTTTATGATTCAAGTTACCAAAGTTTCAAAACAGTTCGCAGGACAGGTTCTATTCCAGGATCTGTCCTTTAATATCGCTCCTGGGGAAAGAGTCGGTCTTGTTGGAAGAAATGGCAGTGGCAAATCCACTCTTTTCTCACTCATTCTAGGAAATCAAACCCCTGATGAGGGGGAAATTCAAATCCCTAAAGGCTATAGGATAGGGCAGCTGGAGCAGCATATAAAGTTCTCTGAACCAACGGTGCTTAAAGAGTGCTGTTTGGCCCTTGAGGACGAAGAAAAATATGACTTTCATAAAGCGGAAAAAATTCTGTCTGGCCTTGGGTTTGAGGAGTCGGACTTTGATAAGGACCCAAAAAGCTTCTCGGGGGGCTGGCAAATTAGAATTAACCTTTGCAAGGCACTGCTCTCTGGCCCAGATCTTTTATTGTTAGATGAACCAACAAACTACTTAGATATTTTATCTCTTAGATGGCTTAGGTCTTTTTTAAGATCGTTCTCAGGAGAGGTAATCATTATTACTCACGACAGAGATTTCATGGACAGTGTAACCACTCACACTATGGGGATCTACAGAAAAAAATTAAAAAAAATAAAAGGCGACACTACAAAATTTTACTCCCAACTTGCTATGGAGGAAGAGATCTATGAGAAGACTCGGCTTAATCAGGAAAAGAAAAAGGAACATCTTGAGTCTTTTATAGAAAGATTTGGGGCCAAGGCGTCCAAAGCCACTCAGGCACAAAGTAAGGTTAAACAACTTGAGAAAATGGAAACGCTTGAGAAGCTTGAGGGGCAGGCCTCTATGGGGCTAAGGTTTAGCTTTAAACCATGTCCAGGTAAAGAGCTTGTTCGTGTAAGTGATCTCTCCTTTGGGTACAAGGAGGACGAAGTTTTATTTAGAGATTTAAATTTCTCCATTGGCTCACAAGACCGTATTGGAATTATAGGAAAAAATGGCAAAGGCAAGTCCACATTGTTAAATGTTCTGGCAAAGGAACTGACACCCGTTACTGGAGAGATTAAAGAACATCCATCGGTTTCAATTGGACATTTTGGCCAAACGAATGTCATTAAGCTTAGTTCTGAAAATACAATCGCAGAAGAAGTTGGAATGGCCAACAGCGATCTTTCTCCTACTCAAGTTCGCTCAATCTGTGGATCCCTAATGTTTGATGGGGAAAATGCTGACAAGAAAATAAAGGTTCTATCTGGAGGCGAGAAAAATCGGGTGTTGCTAGGCACAATTGTTGCGAATGCATCTAATCTTCTATTACTGGATGAGCCGACTAACCACCTTGATATGGAGTCTATAGAAATCCTGACAGAAGAAGTGGCCAAATATCCGGGTGCAGTTGCGATTGTCACACACAGTGAGGAACTACTGAGAAGAACAGTTAATAGACTTATTGTATTTAATAGGGACGGGGCCCAACTCTTCCATGGTGGTTATGACGAATTTCTTGAGAAAATAGGCTGGGAGGAAGAGCAGGAAGCAAAAGAGGCCCCTTCGCGCCCGAAGTTAAATAAAAAAGAGCTCCATGCTCAAAGACAGACAATTATCAAGGAGAGGGCCAAAATTTGCAGGCCGTTGGAGAAAGAAAGGGATCGTTTAGAAGAAGAAATCATGAACTTGGAAGTTGAGCTTGGGACTTGGCAGAGCAAGCTTGAACTGGCCAGCGAGGCACAAGAGTCGGATAAAATCCTTGAAAGCTCACAAAAGGTTGGCGAATTGGAAAACAAAGTGCAAAATAATTTTACACGTATGGAAGAACTCGAGGAGCAAATCCTTGAGCATACTACTTATTTTGAAACTGAACTGGAAAAGCTGGAAAAATGAAAAAAGAAAATAACGGACTTAAAGATCTAGTCATAAATATTGTTTTACCCACACTAATACTTAATAACATGGGAAAGTATCTTGGAGAGCATGGAGCTGTTAAGGCCTTAATTATTGCCCTTGCAATTCCACTTGGCTACGCGGCATGGGATCTAACCAAAAACGGACATAAAAACATTATTGCGGTTATTGGGTTTGTAAGTCTGATTTTGACTGGTGGATTAGGTCTGTTAAAGTTGGAAGGTATTTGGTTTGCGGTTAAAGAGGCGGGTGTACCATTAATAATTGGGCTTATCACATTGGCCAGTGCCTTTAGCAGAAAACCGCTTGTTCAACTTTTGATTTACAATAAAGCGGTAATGCAAACAGAGAAAATCAAAGATGCACTTGCACAGAAGCAGAATGAACACCTATTCCAAAAACTTCTGAAAAAAACTACATTTTTACTTTCACTTTCTTTTTTCGTGAGCTCTCTTGTTAACTACAAGCTGGCCATCAATATTTTTAAAGAAATTCCCGCACACCTTACTGAAGCCGCGAAGGCCGAGTTGTTGAACCAGCAAATTGCCGAGATGACTTGGCAGGGATATGTGGTGATGTTGATTCCAAGTATCTTGTCTATGGGACTAATACTTTGGTACCTCTCAAAAGGTATTGAGAAGTACACCGGTTATTCTTTTTCTGAAGTCATTAAGGCCGACTAGAATTTAGAGACACTCAACTAGCTCAAACTCTCTCACACCTTGAGAGTTTTCCAGTGCAAAGCTGTCACCAGGCTCAAGACCTAGGACCTCTTTGCCTAAAGGAGATGTTGTGGTGATTATATGGATCTTTTTTGAATCAATCTCCAACACCTCTCCACCGCTAGCACAACTTAAGTAGTACCAAGTCTCAACACCTTCACAATCAAGCAATACCAAAGCTCCCAGTATGGCCTTTTCGCATGGAGAGTCAGTTAATTTGGAAAGGCTTTGTGATTCTTGCTTGAGTTGATCAAGTCTTTGTTTCTTTGCTGAAGTCAAATAACCTGCTTCAATTGCACGAGTGTCATACTTGCCTTCAGACTTCATGTCTTCTGAACGAGAGTGCTCTAGGGCAGACTCATATGCCTGCTTAGCTTGGGCCAAGTTATTTTCGGTAATACTTTTAAGGTGTTTTAAAATTTTATCTTTCAAGCTTTTTCCCACATTTCTATTGAGGCCTCTCTAGTGTCACCTTTAGACTCAATCCAGATATAGCGCTTACTCTGCCTGTTTTTAACACATTTAATATCATCAAAGTATGGAGACCAAGAGCCTGGATTTAAGAAGTGGACCCCTTCAATGGTTTTATCAATTGGAATGTGAGTATGTCCGTGAACAACTCGTTCCACGTTCACTAATTTAGCCGCAATAGGAACCTTTTGTTGGCCAGCATTTAAGTTTTGGTGCACTTCAGACTTGATGCCTTGAGCATAGTAGCCAAGAAAAATTAGAGATAAAAAAAGCGGAACGGCAAACCACCATAAAGAAACCGAAGCAAACAAGCTATGGGTTGTAAATATTTGCCAGCTCATGGACATTAATAAGACCATCAGGAAGAAACGATCAAGCCACAACTCCCTTATAATCTTAAAAGGATTATGAACAGCAGGGTGGGCGTGCAAGGCAATTAAGCTTAGGGCCGCCCCTGGTTTGCTTTTTGCCTTCTTTGCGATTTCTTCTATTTTACTCTGATAGGTGAGTGGATCTTTTGAGGCCGGGGTGAAGCCTTCCTCAAGTGATCTCCTTAGCGTTCTCAAGGCGCCAAACAACCAGTCAAATACCAAAAAAGGCTGGATCTTTATTTCATACTTTAAAAAGAACTTAACAAATTCCAGGCCGGTTTTTACGAAGGACTCGTCATGATGTGGGTTTTTAAGTCCAAACCTATTCATGATAAAACGATTGGCCAAGTTCCCAAATGGAAGCCGAATTTTGTATTCCTTTTTTTTCATGATTAAAGGATTTACCGGGTCAAGGCATAGACAGTAAGGGTCGTATTGATGTCCATGTTCAATTAAGGTGTCATTCTCACTTATATAGTACCACTCACAAAAGACGAGGTTATCTGAATTTTGACCGGACTCAAGCAGTCTTTTTCTAATCTCGCTTTGAGTGGATGGCCAATATAATTCAATGTCATGATTTCCTATAATAAAAATAACTTTGTTTCCGTTTGAGATAAAACTTCTCAATGCTTGCACAAAGACATAGTGCTGATCTAGTATCACTTTGGTTTTAAAAAGTGACTTGTCCTCATGAGCATCAACTCCAATTTTTTTCTCCATGTGCGAAAGCTCTTCATATAGCTCTCCTTCTGGTAGTGACATGACCGAGTCATAATCAAAAATATCTCCATTTAGGATCAGCTCAACAGGTAAGTCGGACTCACTTTCCAAATGGGCTAAAAACCCTTCAAAAGATTCGTCTATAAAGTGTTTTGCCTGCTTGAAGTTTTTCCAATAAGGTTTTTTTGGGTGCACAGGCTCTGCATCTGAAAGGTGGAGATCGCCAATAACGGCCGTATTGTATTTATGGATACTCATGAACTTGATTATAGCACTTTGTGTAGGTTATTGAAATTTCAATATGATAAAAAAGGAAATGGGCACCATGGCCCATGTATAGCTTTGAAAATTAAATGTTTGCCGGTTTCACTTTTCCGCAATTTGACTTGATAAATTTTGCCTGAAAAGTCATTTCGCTTTTTTCACCCTTGGAGTTTCTCATTTTCATGTCACCTGAATAAAATTTGTCGTTTTTAATTTTAACGGTGGATGTTCCAGAAGAGCCGTCTTTGCATGAATAACGGGAGCTAATTTCTTTAGACGTTTTTTTTGTAACTTTTGTTGTGCAGTCGCCTTCTTTTTGGAAATTTAAGTCAGCCTCCTTAATCATCTCATCTGTCATGCAGGTTTTAATACCCTTGCTACCAATATTAATCCCTGACTTTGCCATTGCTTGCATCATCTGTTTTTTTTGCTCGGGAGAGAGGTTCTTCATTGTTTGTTGAATCTGCTCCATGGGGTTAATGCTTTTACCCTTTACTTTCATTTCAGTTGTCATCTCCCATAATCCGGGCCTGATATCCACTGCATATAAATTAAATACTGTAAGCACCGTTAGAACCAAAAAATATTTCATGCAAAACTCCTTTATTACAGTTTAAGATTAAGGCATTGTATCAGGTTGGTAAAACTTGAATTTTAAAAAAGGCCTCCATTTAGAAGCAATTAAGTTAGTTAACTTTAATTGCCCAGTTGAAGGGATCTTTTTCCATTCCTCTTTGTATATTTAATAAAAAGTCCTTAATTTGTTTGCTCTTCTCGCCTTCAGCTTTAGCAAGATTATACGTTCTATTCTTGTACTCAAGGCTTTCAATAGGGGTGAGGACTGAGGCCGTGCCACAAGCAAATGCCTCCTGGCATCGTCCGCTCTCAATTAACTTTAGAAGCTTTTCCACTTCAAGCTTTTTCTCTACTGGAGATAGCCCAAACTCGCTGGCAATTTTTAGGATGGAATCTCTAGTTATTCCGGCCAGGATTGTGTCTGTTAGTTCAGGCGTAACAAGCTCATCTCCTATGACTGCAAAAAAATTCATTCCTGATAGTTCTTCAATATACTTCTTGTGGATAGCATCCAGCCAAAGAGTTTGATCACAGTGGTGATCTTGGGTCTTTTGATAGGCCGCAAGACTTGCTCCGTAATTTCCGCCTGTTTTGGCATAACCTATGCCTCCAGGAGCTGCCCGACAGTTGTCTCTTTCAATCATTACTTTTACACTAGGCCTGGAGAAATACCTCTCAACTAAGCAACCTATAAGGTAGTAGGAGTATTCATTTGATGCCTTCACACCTAGTGTTGGCTCTGTAGCAATCATAAATGGGCGAAGGTAAAGAGACTTATTCGCTCCTTTAGGAACATGATTTGCCATAATTTGTGCAAAAGATTGGACGGTTTTGAGAAAGTCTGTCTCTCTTACTTCTGGCATTGCCATTCTTTTGGCAGAAAGGTTGAACCTTTTAGCATTGGCCTCTGGCCTGAAAAGATAAACCTCTCCCTTATTGTTTTTGTATGCCTTCATTCCTTCAAAAATTTCTTGGGCATAGTGAAGCACTTTGGCCGCAGGGTCTATTGAGATTGGGCCGTAGGGTAAATACTTTGGCGCAGACCACTGTCCGTTCTTGTACTTCATCTCAATCATAACTGGTGCCATGGTTTTGCCAAAGCCTAAGTCTTTCCCATAGGTAAAGTTTTCAACTAAATCGAGTATTTCTTTATTTGTTTCAATTGTATTCATGGATTCCTTTCATTTTTAGCTCAATATTATATCTGTGGTCCCTGTTGTCAAAGAAGTTCTAAAGATAAGGCCCCAACAACCTAGCACTTGAATTTCTAAGTCTTGAAAGTGTACTCTGTGCACTTAGAACATCCCTTGACAGTCTTGATGCACCCGTTAGCTTTTGTTTAAATATTCTGCTTATATTATGGCATAGAACCTTATCGGTTGAATCCACATTTAATTCAAAATTTAATCTAAAACTCCTAGCATCCCAATTTGAGGAGCCTAGCATGCACCATTTTTCATCAACGAGGAGAAGTTTAGAGTGGTCAAATGAAGCACCTCCCAGCCATACTTTGCAACCGGTCTTTAACAGTTGTGGCATACAGGCCATGGATGCCCAGCCAACTAGTTTGTGATTGTTGTTCCTAGGGATTAAGATATTAACTTGAACACCCCTGAGAGAGGCCACACTGATGGCAGAAATTAAGGTTTCATCTGGAACAAAGTATGGCGTCATAATAGAAATGGACTTTTCAGCACATGCCACAGCTCCTAAAAGAATCCATCGTAGCTTGTCGAATTTTTCATCAGGGCCATTTGGCAAGACTCTGGCACTCATTTGACCTGCTTTTTTTTCTTTTGGTCTCCAGGTTTCGTCCAAAGTTTCTTTTGTTGCCAAGTACCAATCCAATTCGAATACGCTCATTAAATCCATAAGTATTGGACCTTTTGCCTTGAAATGAATGTCCTTAGTGATTTCTTTTTGTCTTGCCTCATTTACCAAGTGACCACGCCTAATGTTCATTCCGCCAAAGTAACCAACAGCTCCATCGATAAGCATAAGCTTTCTGTGATTTCGAAGCTGGGCGTAGTGAAAACTCCAAGGCCTTAATACACTGTGAAACCTTTTTGCGTGTATATTTTTGCCTTTCAGGGACCGCAGTATCGTAGGAAAAGAGTACCTTGCACCCACAGCATCAATAAGGATCTTACACTTTACCCCCCTTTTTGCAGCTTCCTTAATTTCTTTGGCAAACAGCTCTCCAGCTGAGTCGTTATCAAAGATATAGGTGCATAGAACCAGAGTTTTTTTTGCGTGCTTTATTGAGTTTATCATTTCAGGATAGGCCTGTTCTCCATTTAAGAGGGGATTAATTTCATTGCCGTACCTTACTGGATATGTAGCTGAGACTTTGGCAATTAAACTCTCTAATGCCGAAGATTTTATGCCTTTATGATTGGTGCTATAGGCTTCTTTATTTGTTTTGTTGAATATCTTTATAGCTCTAAGTCTTGCACGGTTAATACCGAGTAACCAGTAAAGTATAACCCCGACAATTGGTGCCAAAATGATGAGACCAACCCATGCTGCCGCAGCCTGAGAATCTCTTTTGTATAGAATCGCATGGACAGCTGCATAGATGGTTATAGCTGGAAGTGCCAATAGGCTAATCACTGATATGGCATATTCATTAATAAAGCTTGAAACAGTGGTGTAATCCATAGAAGGCCTGGGTTATCTGCCTTCTAGTTTATTATTTGAGTACTTCCTTGGCCATGGAGGTGCCGGCCAGGTAACCAGTTGTCCAAGCGTTTTGAAAGTTAAAGCCACCGGTTACCCCGTCAATATCTAGAATTTCTCCTGAAAAGTGGAGGCCAGGGACAATTTTGCTTTGCATTGTTTTAAAGTCAACTTCACTGGTTTTTACTCCACCGCATTCAACAAACTCTTCTTTGAATCTGTTTTGCCCTTGGATTTCAAGGGGTGTAGCCCTTGTAAACTCAACAAGCTTGTTAAATTCCTTTTTTGAGACTTCAGACCACTTTTTGTTTGCACCAATGTCTAAGCAATTTATAAAATTTGCCCAAAATCGCTTGGTATAAAATACTGGTGGAGTGTTTTTTATGAGTGCCGCTTGGTTGCTCTCCTTAATCTTTTTGTAGGTAATCTCAAGTTCACCAACACTTTCCACTCCTGACCAGTTTACAAAAAGTGATGCCCTATATCGGTCAATTTTCATTTCTCTGGCTGCCCATGCAGAAAGCTTGAGCACAGCAGGCCCACTAAGACCGTGATGGGTTATTAGAATGGGTCCTTGTTGTTGAAATTTCTTTTTGGAAGTTTTTAAAGTTAAAGACGCATTTTGGAAACTAACTCCGGATAACTCTTTTAGGAACGGATTTTTGATTTTAAAGCTAAAGAGCGAAGGTGCCAGTTCAGTAATCGTGTGTCCTAGATTGCTTGCTAAATCATATCCTTGTTTCGAGCTACCTGTTGCCAGTAAAACTTGATGTACCAGAAATGTACTGGAGTCCTTAAACTTGATTTCATAACTCTCATCTACTTTTTGTAGAGAACGAACTGCGTTTCTGGAGTGAAGAACTACTCCTAAGCGTTGTGCTTCTTTAATGAAGCATTCAATGATTGTGTCTGAAGTGTTGGTGGATGGAAACATCCTGCCATCATTTTCGGCCACAAGTTTTACACCTCTTTGTTTGAACCATTTAACAGTGTCGCTGGCCTGAAACTTTGTGAAAGGTGAGCGCAACTCCCTGCTGCCTCTAGGGTAGTTTTGGCAGAAAATTTTGGGTTCAAATTGGTGATGTGTTACGTTGCAGCGGCCACCTCCAGAAATCTTCACTTTGGATAAAAACCTTGGTGAACTTTCAAATATGTGTACCTGAGCATCCGCACCAATTTTATTGAGCTCGCTGGCGGCCTGTATTGCTGCGAAAAAACCTGATGCTCCGCCACCAATTATGGCAATTTTCTTAGTCATGGTTTTTGATTTTAAGGTGTTAACTCATCAAAGGCTACCACAATAATCAAGAAATCCTGGTGGCCTTAGAGTTAATGCTTTTTTGTTTTAACTTATTGAAAATATTGAAGAGTCGAGCTTGAAGAAATGAAACTATCAGTTTTTGGTTCGGAAAAACCTAATATTGTGAATGGGATCAGTGAATTCATGCAAACTTGTAATATGATCTGGAAAATATTCTAGCTAAACTAATAGATATTAAGGAGTTCCATGAATTTGCGCAAAGAGCTTGCAGACATTAAGCGTTTGGTCGTCAAAGTTGGAAGTAACGTAGTAACCAAAAAGAATGGAAGGTGTGACATTAGAAAAATGCGCATCATAGTTGAAGACATTTGTGAGCTTCAGGAAAATGGCGTTGAAGTTGTTCTGGTAAGTTCTGGAGCAGTAAATGTTGGTAAGTTTTTCTTAAAAAAGCATCTTCCTAGAGAGGGGAAGATCGATCTACAACAGTCAGCAAGTGCCATTGGTCAGCCTAAACTGATTAATAAGTATTCAAGCTTATTTGAAGAACAACACTCCATTTGTTCCCAAATACTTTTAACCCATGATGACTTCAGAAAAAGAAAAAGATTTTTGAATGCCAAGCAAACCATTGAAGTCTTATTAAAGAATAAAATTACTCCCATTTTGAATGAGAACGATTCGATCTCATATACCGAGATAACAGTTGGTGATAATGATCACCTGGCCGCATCGGCCGCACAAATGGTAAACGCTGACGCACTTCTTATCGTCACTAGTGCACAGGGCCTATATGATAAAGATCCTGATGAAGAAGGCGCTAAACTCATTAAAAAAGTGAGTTTTGACGAGTGTCTAAATCATGTTGATATGACTACCAAGACTACCTGTGGAAGGGGAGGTATGGAGTCCAAGATCCAAGCTGTAAATAAGGTGACCCCACTTGGAATAAAAGCTATCATTGCTTCTAAGGACAATAATAGAATTGTGATGGACCCTTTAACACGCGAGACAGGAACTCTTTTTGGTCCAAAAAGTGCTTATGATCCAGAACTGAGAAAGGCCTGGCTTATATCCACCAAAAAGCTTAATTGCTATATTGAAGTTGATAAGGGTGCTTATGAGGCACTTTTAAAAGGGAAATCACTTTTCCCTAAAGGAATTGTGGACACTTCTGGAGAGTATTATAAAGGCGATTGCATCGATATATCGCATAATGGTGAAATCTTCGCTGTGGGGATTTCAGAGTATGACATGACTGAAGTCGAAAAAATTAAAAGAAAGCACAGTAACGAAATAGAAGATACTTTAGGTCACAAGGTATCTGATGAAGTAATTAATACTATGAACCTAGTACTTAACAAGGGAAAATTGAATGAAAGAGTTAGCTAAAAACGCAAAGATTGCATCTAAAAAGCTTAGGGCCATGGGCCATGATACACGAAAGGCCGTGCTTACAGCATTGGCCGACAAATTAATTGAAAGAAAAAGCGAAATAATTGAGGCGAATAAAAAAGATCTGGCCTATGCAGAGGAAATTAAACTTAATGCAGCTATGACTGACAGATTGAAGCTTGATGACAAGGGTATTGAATCAATGGTTAGTGGTGTAAGATCGATAGCTGAACAAGAAGAGGTCGTAGGTTCTTTTTATAAAGAGTTTACCCAAACAAATGGATTAAAAATTAAAAGACAAAGAACACCGCTAGGTGTGATCCTTATGATCTTTGAATCTAGACCAAATGTTGTTGTTGACTGTGCTGCTTTGGCAATCAAGTCTTCAAATGCCATTGTATTGAAAGGTGGTAAAGAGGCCAAACATTCAAATGAAAAACTTGGCGAAATTATTCAAGACACAATTCAGAACTTTATACCAAAAGAATCAGTGCAGGTTCTTGCTAGCGATAATAGAGAAGTTATTGATGAGCTTTTAAATATGGATGAATTTATCGATGTTGTGATTCCAAGAGGTGGAGAACGTCTGATCAATCATGTTTACAAACATGCAAAGATGCCAGTCATTGCACACTTTCAGGGACTATGCCATATGTACCTTGACGAAAGTGCTGATGTTGAGAAGGCAATTAAGCTTGTGGTAAACGCAAAGACACAGAGAACTGGAGTGTGTAATGCCATTGAAAGTTTAATTGTGCACAAGAATCTATTGCCTAAAGTTGCTGGAGAGCTTGTGTCTAAACTACAAGAAAAAGGTACTGAGCTTAGAGTTGACTCGGAATTTATGAAAGCTGCAAATGCTGAGTTAAAGGCCGCAACCTCTGAGGACTGGGCAACTGAGTACTTGGAAAATATTCTTTCCATTAAAACTGTTAACTCCCTTGATGAAGCTATAGAGCATATCGACCAGTACGGCAGTAATCATACCGAGTGTATTGTTGCTGAAGATACTGCTGCACAGGAAAGGTTTTTAAATTCAGTTGACGCAAGTTGTGTTGTAGTTAACGCCTCAACTCGATTCAATGATGGCGGTCAACTAGGACTTGGTGCAGAGCTTGGTATATCAACTACAAAAATACACGCTTATGGGCCTATGGGTGCCGAACAAATGACCACAACAAGGTTTGTCGTTGTTGGCGACGGCCAGGTTAGAGAGTAAGCTATGATAGGAGTAATTGGTTGTGGAAATATGGCCAGTGCCATAGTCAAAGGTATTCATGCAATTTACAAGCAAGAGAAGTTTCTTACCTACACACCTAGTAAGACAAGAGCAAAAACTCTAGCTGATGCTGTGAATGGAAAACAAGTTGATGAACTTAGCTCACTCAATGAAGCGGATACTCTTATGATCGGGTGCAAGCCTCAACAGTTTGATGCGCTTGCATCTCAATTAAGAGAATCAATATCACTTAAAGATAAGCACATTGTTTCTATTATGGCTGCGATGCCGGTTGAAACCATTAAGAAGAAACTTGGTGTGACCAAAGTCACACGAGTCATGCCAAATACTCCAATGCTTTACAACGAGGGGATTAGCTTAATCCTTAATAGAGGTACTACCGAGAAAGAAGAGAGTGCAGTTTTAAAGTGGTTTAGTGCTTGTGGAAAGGTTCACATGCTTGATAGCGAGCAGGCATTTGACCAGGTTACAACTGTAAGCGGATCTGG
>CATMLK010000064.1:0-16870 GCA_950070535.1 uncultured Bacteriovoracaceae bacterium
TAGGTTGAGAGTCTACCTTAGAACAGGTTATATCTTGCAGGACATCGCTGGGAACCGCCCTCAAAAAGGCGGAGATTTTTTATCCCTATTGGTTGGTGGACACGTTCATTATACATTAGGTTCCCAAACACTAATTGGCCTAAATGCCACTGTGGCCTTTGCTCCTTTTCGGGATTCTACACGCATTGAAATTAACGAGGAAGAAATACGCGGCGATGCTTTTATAAGAACAAACTATTACAGCCTGCCATTTTACTATCGGCCTGAAGAATGGAAAAACTACTATCTAGGCATCGGTCCGGCATTAACTCTTAATCATATTCAATATAAAAACTTCTCTAAGAATGAGGCCGGAATTGAAAAGAGAAACAAACTTCTTTTAAAAAACGTTGGCATTGTAACCGGTGTTAAAAAGTTTCTTGAAGACAATATCTCATTCATCGAGGCAAACATGTTCGTTGTATATTGGGATGAATTTTTTCTGGTCAATGACTCCTCACTTGATGCTCAAGTTATTGAGGAGGATGAGAGCCTGGAGAAGAGAATCAACTTCACATTATCTCTGTCTTATGGGGCCTTGGTCTTCTAATAAAAAAGGCCTCAACAAAGTTGAGGCCTTAGAGGACTAGTTGTTTGCTAACTTTGCTTCATGTGCATTCAAGATCTTTCCCTGAAGTTCATCGAAGGACATGTTTCGAAGCTCCTCGGGTGCAATCTTGTCAACTGCAACCATTGGGAGTTCGCTGCCTAATTGCTCTGTGAGTATAGGGCGTTTGTTTGCAGTCACTTCATCAACCTTACCTACTGGGGTAAAGTGTGGAGCAGTCGTAAGTACCTGAGGGTACTCATGAATCATCTTGTGGATTGACTTTACTACATTGGAGAACTGATCAAGCTCTGATTTCGTGTAAGACTCAGTGGGCTCTATCATCAATCCGTATTGTTCTGGAAATGCAACTGTTGGTGCGTGAAATCCAAAGTCTAGGAATAGCTTTCCGACCTTGGCAATCGCCAAAGCTTTTGGAGTTCCCGCTTTTTCAATCTTCTCAAACATCTCTGGCGAGAGGGTAAGTATGAACTCATGCATTCTTGGAGAGTTCTCCGATCCTGCTGGCAGAATAGGGTAGACAGTCTTTAAATCTTTGTAGAGGTATCTGGCACTTAAAGTTGCAATCGCACTCATTCTTCTAATACCTTCTGCTCCCAAAGCGGCCAAGTATGTGTAGGCCCTCACCTTGTGGGCAAAGTTACCGTGGTGGCGGTGGAATGAGCCAATACTTTTATTTGGTTTAAAAGTTGAGAAGACTCCATCTTCATTTTTAACTTGAATGCCCGGCATGTAGTCGACAAGCTTGTCGCTCACTGCAACAATCGCATCCCCTGGGCCGCCTCCTCCATGTGGGATTGACCAGGTCTTGTGAAGGTTATTATGAACAGCGTCCACACCCAAGGTGTTTAGGTCTATCCAACCTGCGATTGCATTCATGTTTGCACCGTCCATATATACAAGCCCGCCGGCCTTATGAACAAGATCGCTCATTTCTTTAAATTTTGTTTCAAAGATGCCTGCGGTGTTTGGGTTGGTAACCATAACACCGGCCAGACGATCACCGTAAAGCTCAATTGACTCTTTTAACTTTTCAAAATCCATCTCTCCTGTAGGGAGGGCGTCAAGGCCAACGATACCAAAAACTTCGCCTTTAACTTTTTTAGTTTCGTATCCTGCCATAGTTGCTGTCGCAGGATTAGTGCCGTGAGCGGATCTAGGAATGATTACAATATTTCTTTTTTCAGCTTCACCATTGTCACGGTGGTATGCCTGAAACATCTTAAGGCCTACAAGTTCTCCTTGTGCACCGGCCACAGGTTGGGTTGTTACACCCGGAAGTCCAGTTATTTTCTTAAACCACTCTTGAATGTTGAATAGTATTTCAAGGTTACCTTGTACATCAGACTCTGGGGCCTGAGGATGTGTTTGAGTAAAGCCTTCTAGTCCAGCTGCCCAGTCGTTTACCTCAGGGTTGTATTTCATGGTGCATGAACCTAGAGGATACAATCCTTCGTCTGGAGAAAGGTTTTGTTTGCCTAACTTTTGATAGTATTCATATAACTCTGTTGTTTCAAAACTTGGAATAGAGGCTTTGTTTATTCTTTTTTGGTATGGCTTAAGTTGTGCCATTGTGCTCGAGATACTCTTTCTCTTTAGCCTTTCTTTAAAGAACCTTGTAAGCTTTGACAGGTCTTGCTCTGTTCTCTTGTCACTGAAACTAATTAGCAGGAGGTTTTCATCAATCCCACATCTATTGCTAATGTTTGTGCCAATGTGAATCCCTTCTTGAGCTGCTGTTTTTATTAGCTCGTCAACATCCATATCTAGCTTCAAGGTGATTTCATTATAAAATTCATTTTCAAATTTTAGACTCACACCTTCAAACTTTGTGAGTTCCTGAGCTGCCAGTCTCGCATTTGCATGAGCTTTATTAAATATTTCATTTAAGCCCTTGTCTCCAAGTGCCAAAACGGATGCTCCCGCCGCTGTGGCGATGAAGGATTGATTGGAACAGATGTTTGAAGTGGCCTTCTCTCTTCTAATATGTTGCTCTCGGGTAGAAAGAATGATGCTTTTGCAAGTCTGGCCAAACTCATCTACGGTCTTCCCAATAAATCTACCAGCACTAGCTCGTAGACCATTCTTGACCCTGTCATTATTTCTAACACCAAATATCCCAAGACCTGGTCCGCCGAAGTTAGGGGCGAGTGCCAAGTGTTGACCTTCGCCGACCATGATGTCAGCGCCTTCTTTGTTCGCACCCCAAGCTGCAGGCTCTTTCAGGCCGTCATTTGCAAGTGCGATTGGGTCCACAATGCCGATTGCAAGTATTGAATTGCTGTGGGCAAGGTCTGTTAGGGCATCAAACTCTTCTATTTGGCCAAAACTATTTATTTGGGAGAAAGCTATCGCTGCAACTGTCGGAGTTTCTTGAATTAGGGCTTCAAGTTTCTTTAAGTCCACTCGAGAGGTACTTTTATCAATCGGAGCATAAACTACTTTTAAAGCAGTCTCTTTAATCAAGGTATCTATTACTTCTTTATCACCAGGAAAGATATTTTCAGCAACGATCACAGTGTCTTTTCCTCTAGACATTCTAAGAGCACAGTTAAAGGCCTCATGTAAACAAGTAGATCTCTCATAAAGAGAGGCGTTGATTGCCTCAAAGCCAGTGATCTCACTAATTACCGATTGGTAAATCCATAAACTTTGAAGGGTTCCTTGGCTTCTTTCAGGCTGATACGGAGTATAGGCGGTGGTAAGGCCTCTTATTGAGCAAACCATAGGGACGATGGAAGGCACTGAGATCTCTTGAAGCCCATCGCCAATGAAATTGACTGCTTTTTTATTTTTAGAAGCAATCTCTTTTATGTGATCTTTTAGCTCTTCTCCAGACTTGTGAGAGGGCAAGTCAAGTCCATTCATCAAATGCTCTTTTCCGATATGCTCAAAAAGCTCCTTTACGGAATCAAGGCCTAAGGTGTTTAGCATTTGGTTTTCCTCTTCTTTGTTTATACCGACATAGAAGGGATATTGTTCGCGAGGATTAACAGAGCTCATATATACGTACCTTTTAAATGAAAATGTGTTATTTCAACCTTAGTATATAGCGCAAAAATATGCTAATGTGACTCGGATTTATGAGATTTTTTAACAAAGAACAAGAAATAGACTTTATTGCTTTTAAGCAGGCCCTTCCGGCCGAAGCCGCCCTGTTGGAGCCTCACTTGGAGAGAGATGAACAATTTGAATATGACTCAGATCATCGTCTTTTTTTGCAAAGCAAAACCTCCGGTCCAGTTTCTTTTGAACTAGAGTCTCAACTTAAATACCATCAGCGATTTTTCAATAAAAACTCTGTCTACTCCCAGCCACTTGCGAAGGCATTGGGGATAAAAAAAGGTAGGCCAAGACCAAAAGTTCTCGATGCTACGGCAGGCACTTTAAAAGACTCAATGCTTATTTTAGCTATGGGCTGCGATGTGCTCGCATGTGAAAGAAATCCTATTGTTCAGGCACTAATATTGAATGCTTTAAAGTTTGTTGAGTTTGATGCTCGGTTTGAATTTATCCCAAGAGGTGCTCTAGATTTGATCTCAGGAAGAGCGGACTTTGATGTGGCGTACTACGATCCAATGTATGAACAAAAAAATGAAAAGGCTGCTCCAAGAAAAGAGATGCGGATATTCCGAGAAGTTGTTCAAGTTGACTCTGATATTGTTCAAGTAGGGTCCGCTCTAAGGGAAACCAATAAAAGATTGGTGATAAAGCGCTCTTCTAAGGCATCTCCATTGATAGAGACGCCAGAGATTTCCTTTGGAAAAAAGAGCACGGTGTATGACGTTTACATTTAATGAGAAAAACTCACCCTGGGCAGTTCAAAAGACAGCTAGGTGAGGAGTATGCTATAAAATTTACTTTAAATATAGCTGTGAGCACATTTCAGGATTTCTTACATAACCAAGACGTTGCCACTGTTTTACTTCCTGTGCAAGGCCCTCGTAGGTTTTTCGGAAATTAACCATTTTCTGGAAGACTTGGGGATCATTGCAACCAGAGTTCTCTGTTGCCCCACACTTTAAATCGACTAAGTCTCTATATAAATTTGTAAAAATTTGATCTTTCTTGATCTTAAAGTAGTTGAGGTTGTTGTTTTTCTCTCCTTCACCACAGTTAGATTCCAGCATTAGAACTGTTTTCTCGTGAGCAGTCATAGTTTTGAGCCTGTGGTCAAGAAGTGCATCCTCCGCTCCCTCGGTCTCTGGCATGGTTGAATGTGACTCTTCGTTGTTAATCTCACTTTTTGCCACTTGTTCATTCACTATTACTTTCTTAGTTTCCATTACCTTCTTGTGTTGTATTACCTCTACCCCTCCATTTTCATCAGAAACAGCAGGCGTTGAAACTTCTGAGTCATAGACTACTTGTGATCCTGTATTTTCTTTTTTCTTTAATTGGACGGTAAGAACATTTTCCCCACCAATACTTGCTGAAAGAGTTAGAGTGTCTGTGTTGGCCGAATAGTGGTATCTCCATTTTTTTTCAAGTCTCGAGGAGTCCTCATAGACCTTCCTTAATTGAGACTGCACATTCTCCCCAAGTTTGGCCCACTTGATCTGACCTCTGTCTTTGTCTCTCCATTCGAGTTTGTATCCATCTTTTAACTCTGGGATATAGGTTAGGTTATGTTCCTGCCACACTTGAAATTCAGTCTTTGACGTAACGAACTTCCCATTCACATCTAGGGTGTAATCTATCTTTCCGCCACCCTGGATTTCATTTCCTAAATTGTCATAGAGTTTAAAGTAGTTGGGCTTCCATGTTTCAAGATTGGAGTGGGTGACCCACTTTCCAAAAAGTTCCTTAGCTTCACTTTGCACTTTTGCCATCTTTTTACTTAGAAAGGTCATTTGATCGCTCACCTGAACCCCTGAGCGGCGACCGTATACGCATCGAAAACGACCTGTGGTAGAGGTACTAAGACATGTTCCTACTTCTTTGTAGTCATAGCATAGGTCATTTTTTTCGGATCGATCTGAATTTATGAAAGAGTGCTTTTTTGTTTCAAACCACGCTTGTCTAAAACAGCTTTTGAACTTCTTTTTAATTTCGTTTTTATCATCAAGCTTTGTGCTAAGCTTTACTTCAGAGACCATGGGAGCTTCATTATGAGCCAATATATTAGTTATGATGTTTGTGAACCTCAATGGGTTGGGGTGATTCCTTGTGTCTCTTAGTGGTTCATAACCTTTACATTCTTCTTTTCCTAAAATTGTATTTCTTACTCCTCTTGCCTCATCCTCACAGCTAAAAAAACTCTCTGCCAGGGCCTTGCGACTTGATGGGGAAGAGCCGCTTAAGGACGTTTCGTAAACTCTTTTGCAGCTTCTTACGTTTTTATAAAAATTAAGCTCAGCCTTTAAGCATTGAAATGACTGTTCTGACTTTAGACTTTGCACGCATTCGGTTGCCTTCTTGTTAAACATTTGAGCATATTCTGCAATTTCATCGCGAGTATGGGAAAAACTCTTTTTGACTTGATCACAATAGGTGGTGTTTGGTTTATTTTTAAGATACTCAGACCGAGCCTTTTCTACCTCTTTTGGGGTTTCGTACTCTTGCTCAGAAAAGAAGTTCTCTTCTGCAATGGAGTTAAATGACAATAAAAGCGAAACCAGTAGCATAAAATTTATAAATATCTTCATAAAACCTATTTTAACTTCATCTAGTAAATATACCAACTTAAGGCATTTCTTAAGTTCTCAGCCCAGGTGTGTGTAAGATAATTCTGCCAAGTTCTTGTAAGCTTATGAATTTATGTAGGACCGTATTGTAGTAATATTACATCCTTTTTATTTTTCTTTTGCATGGCGTCTAGTGGTGTGGTAGCTGAAACTTCTAATTTCTATAAATCAGGAGAATTATGAAAAATCTTATTCTTGCTACAACTTTTCTAACTAGCTTTTCAGCATTAGCAAATACGTGCTTTGTGGAACTTCAGTATCAAGGGAGCGTTTTGGGACAAAATGTTTTTGAAGAACAAACATGTAGAGACTCTCTGCGCCAATGCAAAAGAGCAGAAAAAAAATATGAAATGGAGCATAACCTCTCAGAACTAGAGTGTGTAAGGCTTGAACAAACGCTACCACTACCACCATCTCCACCGACACCACCAAGGCCTCCAAGACCAGCCTTAATTAATTTTAAAGGCTCGATAGATAGCTATGATTTCTATATTGCTGCTAATGGGCTTGATGATTTCTACAATCAATGCCTGGACTTTTCTGATAGGAACAATATTAACTACGCATCAAAGTTTAAAGTTTCTGCAGATGGCAGAAGGTATGACTTTGGAGATATTCAATTTGGTCATTGGAATGGCCAGGAAAGTATCTGTATGGAGCTTCAAACAGTTGCCCTATACCAAATTGGCACACCTGTTTCATTTAGATACACTTCGGCTTCCGGAAAGATTGAAGATAAACATTTCAGCTTTGTTGGTCAAAGCGAGGATGAAATCTATAACCAATGTGTTGAGTTTGTTGAAGACTCAAAAGTTGGCTACGCTGATGATATAAGGGTTTCCTTTAACGGCCAGAGAAGTCGTAGCTATAAAAATGCCAGATCATGGTGGAAAACTCCACAAGAAGTATGTGATGCTATGTTTCAATAAGTTTTAAAAAAATGACCTGGCCCTCATTTCTTTGAGGGCCATTATCTCTAGCTATTTCCTTGTAAATTCGGTATTGTAACTGCGAAAAACACCTTAAAAATTGGGAGCTTCGATGAAATACGATGTATATGGTATCGGCAACGCTTTGGTCGATATGGAATTCAAAGTAAATGATGAATTTTTCACTGACAATAACGTTGAAAAGGGGCTAATGACCCTAGTTGAGGAAGATCGTCAAAATGAACTTCTAGAAGTTCTTCACACCATGCAAAATGACGAGATTAAAAAAGCTTGTGGTGGAAGTGCCGCAAACACAGTTATTGCAGTAAGTCAGTTCGGTGGCAACTCATTTTACTCATGCAAAGTTTCCAATGATGAAACTGGAAAGTTTTATTTGGGAGATCTTAAAGAAAACGGTGTTCACACTAAGTACACTCCGGAAACAGCTCCAGAGGGCACAACTGGAAAATGTATGGTTATGGTTACTCCTGACGCGGAGAGAACAATGAACACATATCTTGGAATCACCGCTACTTTTGGTGAGGACGAGTTGGTTGAAGAAGAGATTAAAAACTCAAAGTGGCTTTATATTGAAGGCTACCTTGTTGCCAGTCCAAGCGGGCAGAAAGCTGCGCTTAAAGCAAAGAAAATTGCTAGAGAAAATGGTGTGAAAGTTGCTTTCACAATGAGTGATCCGAATATGGTTAAGTTTTTTAGAGACAATGTGGCCGAAATCCTTGATGGAGGAGTTGATCTTCTTTTCTGTAATGAAGCGGAAGCAATGGAATTCACTCAAACAGACGACATGATGAAGGCCAGAGAAGAAATGAAGAAGCACGCGAAACGTTTTGCCATTACTTTGGGTAAGAACGGCGCGATTCTTTGGGACGAAACAACATTTATAGATATTGAACCATACAAAACCACTGCTATTGACTCCAACGGTGCGGGCGACATGTTTGCAGGCGCGTTTCTTTACGCGCTAACTCATGGACACGGTATGGCGGATGCTGGAAGCCTTGCAAGTCTTGCAAGCTCAAAAATAGTTTCTCAGTTTGGACCTCGTCTTACATGGGCAGAGGCAAAAGAAGTTGTTAATCAATTTACGGAGAGCAATGAATGAAACGTTGGACTGTAAAGGAGCTTTACGCTCAAAAACCTGTAGGTGAGGAAGTTGTTGTTAAAGGTTGGGTTCGCTCTCAGCGTAAGACAAAAACTTTTAACTTTATTATTCTAAATGACGGTAGTTCCCAGGGAGATCTTCAAATAATTGCTGACGCTGATCTTGCAAACTATGAAGAGTTTTCAAAGTGTGGAACTGGAGCATCACTGGCAATTACAGGAAAGGTCGTAGAGTCTCAAGGCAAGCAGCCTATTGAGCTTCACGCAACATCTGTAGAAGTTTATGGAAACGTCGGAGAGGATTACCCATTGCAAAAGAAAGGGACCTCAATGGAGTTCTTGCGTGAAATCGCACATCTAAGACCAAGAACGAATACTTTTGGTGCCGTATTTAGAATTCGTCACCACCTGGCACTTGCCACCCACAAGTTCTTTGATGAAAAGGGTTTCTTTTACGTTAATACTCCAATTGTGACCGCCATGGACGCTGAAGGTGCCGGAGAGTTGTTTAGAGTTTCTACTCTAGATCCTGCAAACCCTCCAAAAACTGACAAAGGGGAGATCGACTGGAGTGAAGATTACTTCGGCAAACAGGCCTATCTTTGTGTTACTGGACAACTTGAAGGAGAGGCCTTCGCAACTGCTCTAGGAAGCATTTATACTTTTGGTCCAACCTTTAGATCTGAAAACTCCAATACTCCAAGACACCTTGCTGAGTTTTGGATGATTGAGCCCGAGGTTGCATTTGCTGACCTTGACGATATCGCAGCTTTAGGAGCCGAGTACATCCAGTACATGATCAATTACGCAATGGAGAAATGCCCTGAAGAGCTGGAATTTCTAAATCGCTTTATTGATAAGGGGCTTAAGGCAAAGCTTGAGAACGTTGCAAAGACTCCATTCAAGAAAATCACTTACACTGAAGCTGTGGACATTCTTTTAAAGTCCAATAAAAAGTTTGAGTATAAAGTAGAGTGGGGCGCTGACCTTCAAACCGAACATGAGCGCTTCCTTACTGATGAGCACTTTAAGGGGCCAGTCATCGTAACAGATTACCCTCGTGATATTAAGGCATTCTATATGAAGCAGAATGACGATGGAAAAACTGTTAGAGCTATGGATATTCTAGTTCCCGGTGTAGGAGAGATTATTGGTGGTTCCCAAAGAGAAGAAAACTACGACAAGCTCGTTAAGAGAATGAATGAAATGGGCATGGAAGAAGATCTTTATGATTGGTTCCTGGATCTTAGAAGACACGGAACTGTTCCTCACTCAGGCTTTGGCCTTGGGTTTGAGAGAGCGGTCATGTATATCACTGGCATGAGCAATATTCGTGATGTTATTCCGTTCCATAGAACACCAGGGCACGTAGAATTCTAATAAAGAAATTTTATAAAATTCCGATAAGCAGGCATGCGTAAGTTTTTAATTATATCAACTATCTATGCCTGCTTTTCTGTATCTGCAGATGAGACCCAAAAATATCTGGGCGTAAAGGAAGTTTTAGAGAAAACTCGTATTCAGGAATTTGGTAGCTTTGTTGCAAGTGTAAAAAAGAATCTAAACCCTGATCCCACAAATCCATACACACCATATAATTTGCTATCTCCCAGAGATAAATCATTTTACAAGTCTTTTGATCTTGTTGAGTATTTTTCTGGAATACAAAAGCAGTTGATGAAGAATTTTAGTGTAAATGAATTGTCCAAAGTAGCTGCATTTTATGAAAACCCTTTTAACACTAAGATACTTACCCATCTAAACTCTGATGCATTACTTGTGAATGCTTACAAAGAACTTGGAGAAGCTAAGTCAGTCAAGTTAACCAAGGCGAAGGCACAGCTTTTACAAAATGTTCTTAACCTTCACAAGCTAAACCAATTGATTATCGATCAGAAAAATGAGTTATCCAAGGAACTTTATAGGAAAAAGGAACTACTGGCGATATTGGAGACTGGAAGTTCCACCGAAGTTGGAAAGGAAGTTGTTCATCTGGAGGATATTTACAAGAAGTTTAATTTTTATATTTTAAAGTTTCTGGGAAGTAAGTTTTTGGACTATCGAGAAAGCGAGCTTAAAGAAGTATCCAGAGTCATGACTGATGAGGCCGTGCAGAGGGCGGCCCAGCTCATTGTTTCTTATCATTATTATTTTATAAAAGAAGCGCAGACTAAGTTTGATCGAACATACGTGCCTGATAAAAATATTAACCTTGAATCAGAGGGCGATTACATCCACTAGTAAAATCATATACTTAATTAGTGTCATAATCCTAACACCCCCTGTAGAATACTCAAAGTGAATCGAGATTTTCATGTTTTGGCCTATTATGAAGACATGAAAAAACTACTCAAGACACTTCAAATTCTTTCTGTACTCCTTTTAAGTACAAATGCAAATGCCAACTTCTTAATGGATCTATTTGAAAAGGAATTAGACCTTTACTCTGATTCTAAGACAACAAGGTACTCAAAAAGAGATGTTCCAGTCATTAGAGTTGCACTTATCGGTTATGGAACAACATCAACCAAAGAGGATCTTGAGAGAATTGCGCCAAAGCTTGTGGAAAAGTTTTCAATAGCAACCGCAGGCGAAATTGAACTCGATGTAAAGCACGTTGATAGCTATGACTTTCTTGATTACAAACTTGGAAAACTCTCTCTCGAAGGGATCAACGACCGTGAAAGATTAAAAAGGATTAGCTATTCTTATGATAAAAGAGTTGTTGAAAGAATTACCAAAGAGGCCTACAAAGCGATGAAGGCCAATACTGAAAAAAAGGTCATGAAAGAAGTGGATCTTATGCTGTTGGTGACGGGAGCTCAATTTGAAGGACTTGGAATACAGCATGGAAGGTTTGCAATAGTAGAACATCCAAGAGAAATCGCTTTTGAGCTTCCCAATGGCAATAGGGTTGAATATCTCTCTGATGAAGCGATTGTCAGTGAACTGATACATGAAGTTGGGCATTCAATGGGTCTAATGCACGCTGCCGCTCAGTGCAACACGGTAGATTGTTGTGAGCAATCGGAAAATGCGGATGATATCATGAGCTATTGTAGAGACAGAAAGAAAGTGGAGCACAATGATTTCATGTTTGTGTTTGAGCAGTGTCACTTGAACTTTATACGTGAAAAGTTTAAACCTATCTTGCTTGAAGGTGGAAGCATCGACTTGTCCAAAGCTCCTGAGTGTCTATAGTTTAAAAATCTTTTGAGCAGTTTGCTTATAAAACTGCTCCTTTACGGCCTCGTCAATCAGCAAACTCTCGGTTCTTTTAACCATTGTTGTTTGATTGCTGCCGATTAAAGGCCAATCAGTTCCAAACATTATTTTCTTTGGTATTCTCTTTAGCGCCTCGTCTATGATTTCGGCAGGCTGCCATGAACAATCGCAATATACATTTGGGTAAGTTTCACAAAACTCAATCGCCGTCTCAGGATAGTGATAATTCATGTGTGCCAGAACAAACGTTACATTTGGATACTCTTTAAACCATGGCTCAAAGTGTTTGGCATGGCCCATGTCAGGATTTTTATACGCAGGTTGTATATGAATACAACCTGTGTGAATTATAACTGGAAGCTTCAGATCATTGGCCTGCTCTAATAAAAGTCTGTAATGATTGTCCTCATTTTGTTTTCCATCCGCCGCCGCGTGAATTTTTAAGGCAACAGCTCCTTGATCCACATAATCTCTTAAGGCCTTCTTCGGGTCTTTTACAGTGTTAGGAATGTTAACCACAGGTAAAAGCCTGTCGTTGTTGTTGCACTCTGATAAAATAAACTCGTTAGGAATCAGTGGAGGGTGGGCTATTACAATTGATCTGTCTATGCCGTTTTCATCCATGCTCTTAATAAGGTCTTCTTTTGAGCAACAAATTGCGACGTTTCCAATGGTGGAAAGGGCATGAGCCTTTTCAACGAAAGGCAACGCTCTTTGGGGAAGTTTGCGCATGTTGGAGGCAGCATCCTGCATAAGCATGTTCCACTTTTGTCTATGCTTTAAACCAATGGATTTTATTTTCTTAAAAGGAAGCTTTTGGGTGTTAATATCAATTCCAAGCTTTTGCAGTCCGTATTCAAGGCCTGGATACATATGTACATGAGTGTCAATAATCATTCCCTCATTGTAATGGCGAATACCATTTTGTACAATCGGATAAAAAGGGGTTTAATATGAAATTTTTTGTACTCTGTCTTCTAGCTCTGTCTTGCGCTCATCAGAATCAACCTTCACAAGATAAAATTGTCGCAAAGCGTGCAATGTACGACTTTAACTGCGAACTTGAGAAAGTTAAAGTGAGCTCACTTGGTGATGATCACTTTAAGGCGACAGGTTGTAAACAAGCAGGGGAGTATCAGGTTCAGTGCTCTATTGGGCCATGCCAGGCCGTAAAGAAAAATTAATTGTAAACGATTTCGATTTTACTATTGCCCAGTTGATTCTTCTGAAGGTGGATATTCACCGGAATTCTCTGGGTAAGCTCTTTAACGTGAGATATTAGTCCAATCTGCTTTCCGCGAGTCTCAATATCCTGAAGCATGGCCAGAGCATCTTCTAAAGAGTCTTGATCTAAGGTGCCAAATCCTTCATCTATAAAAAATGAGTCAAGATCCGCGCTTCCACGGGTAAGTTCCGCCAAGGCCAACGCCATGGCCAATGAGACCATAAAGGTCTCGCCACCTGAAAGAGTGCTGACTTTTCTAAGCTCTTCGCCACGAAATTTATCGATAATGTAAAAGTCAGGGGAGAGCTTGCTAGATGCTCGTTTATGCTGAATTAAGTATCTGCCATCGCAAAGCTTTCCAAGCTCAATATTGGTCTGCTGGATAAGGACCTTCTCAACCATGGCCAGAATATAGTTTCTAAACTCGTCTTTGCCGATCAGTTGATACAGCTCCTCCCATTGAGACTTTAACTCTTGTGCTTTTTGAAGCTCTTTTTTATGTTCTTTGATTTTCTCCTTAGCAGCGTTTTGTCGTGCAAGGATCGTTTTGTATTCAGTGATTCTTTCTTGGAACTCAGAGAGTTCTTCTTTTGAAAGTCCCAAACACTCTTGGGTCAGCTCTTTTGTTATTTTTAACACTTCTTCATCACAAGGCAGTTCCTGCTTTGCGATCTCTTCCAGAGGACCTTCCAGCTCCTCGGAAAGCTTGGGTCTTTCAACATTTAAGTGGTCTGTCATCTGTTGCCAGTGAATAAGTAGAAGAGAATGTTGCTCTTTTAGCTGTTCTGAGAAAGTGTGCGCCCTTGAAAAAATAGCGCTTTTTTCAATCTCTAGAGATTTTAAGTCATTTTCTATTTTTCTTTTATTAAACTCGAACAGGTCTGATTCTTTTTCAAGCTCATTTAAAGTAACCTGCGGATCGGCACCGCCTGTAATGGCCTTAATCTTTTCATCAAGAGTTTTAAAATCTTTAACCAACTTCTCAAGGCCTGATTTATTTTCTATAAGCCTTTGTTCAAAATCTTTTAATTTTTCTGAGGAGTGTAGCTTGCTTTGTTCCATAGAGTGCATTTCATTTTGAACTCCCTGAACCTTTTCAAGTAAATCAATAAATTCTTTAATTTTTGAAGAATCTTTCAATTCTGAAATTTTAAAAATATCTTCTTCATGGCCTTCAAGGTCTTGCTTAAGGGAACTCAGGCGTTTTGAACTTGCCTCGCCGTCAACTTTTAACTTTTCTAGCCTTTGCTTCAAACCGCTAGTTTGCGAGTTCAGCGAGCGAGTCTTCTCTGTAACGGTGTGCATGTTAGATTTAAGCTCTTGTGCCTTCTCCACATCTTCCTTGAGTTTTGCCAGTTTTTCTTTTAAAGACTTTTCAAGGGACAAAAGGTCTTCTTCCTTTTCAAGGCCCAGAGGTTCAAGAGCACCATAGTTGGAGCTCAGAAAATGGCCCTTGATAGAAGTGGCCTTTTCTTTAAGTTTGTTTTCAGTCGCTTGGTGGGACTTCTGCGATGTGCGTGCCCTTTCCACTGATTGGAACAATTCATTTGCCGCGAGGTCGAGCTTTTCAAGGTTTGCCTCGTACTGGGCTATCTTTTCTTGCTCTGTTTGAATCTCACTAAGGTTTAAGTGGGTGACATTTTCATTGTCGCAAACAACACAGACATTGTTTTCGATCGACTCCTCTATGCAAATATGCCTTGCACCCTCAAGCTTTCTGGCTTTTAGGGCATCTTTTTGAATCTCTATCTGTTTTACATTTTCAGATCTTTTTTCTTCCAGGCGCTTTATCTCTTCTGAGTTCTTTTTGAGGGCCTCTTTTGAAGATTCAATTTCCTCAAAGATTGATGATAGCTCCCTTTGGTGGGTTTCAAGCCTTGTGAGAGTAACTTGAAGCGCCGAGTGTTCTTTGAGCAACTTTTCCGGGTCATGAATCTTTAGCTGAGCTTGCAAGGTTTTTAAATTTTCACCTGCTTCGCTAAGTTCATTATCAAGTTTTTTAAGCTCATTCGCAGTTTCTTTATATAATTGTCTATGATGATCGTTTAACTTCTTGGCACCACCAAGCTCTGAGTGAACTTTAAGCCAGTGGTGGTATAGCTCTTTGACTTTTTGAAAGTTCTCTGGGGAAAGCTCCTTGAAAAGGGGACTTGAACTTAAGTCTGTAAGCTGACCTTCCTTTTCTTTTAGTCTTGTTGAGAGAGTATTTAGACTTTCCTTCTCTTTTTGAAGATTGGAGTTGAGTCTTTCAATTGAATGAGTATCTTGTTCTATTTTTGTATTAATTAGGGCAAGAGTTTTCTTGCCCTCAATTGCTTGGTGAAGCTTGGGAGAAAGCTCTTTTTGCTTTATTAAAAAGGCCTCTCGCTCCTTGTTGAACTCTTCATGCTCTTTGGATTTTTCGTTTAAAAGCTTGGTTTGCTCTTTCTTTTTATTTTCTAGTTCATTTATTTTTGACTTTGCTTCTTTAATTTTATCATTAAGGTGGGATATGTCCTTAAAGTGGGAGTTAAGCTCCTCGAGAAAGATATGCTTTGTCTTGATTTCCTTTAAGTCTTTATCAAGACTTGTTAAACCTTCTTTGGACACGTCTTCCAAAAGGCCTTGACCGAGTCCTGAGATTTCTGCCTCAATTTTCTCCACCTGTCCAACAAGTTGATTGATCTTGGAGCGTAATAAGGGGTTGAGCCCCTGGAGCTTTTCTCCATGATAGAGCTTTTCCAGTATGTCTTTTCTGTCTTTAAAGCCACTTGTTAGAAATTTTGCAAACTGGCCTTGATTCAGAATTATAGTTTTACAAAACTGCTCAAAGTTTAAGTGAATTACGTCCTCTGGAACGATGTCTAGAATGTGTTTTTCACCATCTTTGATTTGATAGAATTCTTTGCTAAGCCTGGGTTGTTTTAAGAATTCTCCGTTCTTTTTTCTTATCCTGCAGTCCCAAACACTTATGTAGCGCTTTTCGGAGCATGAGAATTCCAGCTCAATTTTTCCCTCGGCCTGTCCAAGGGTAATAAAATCCGCTTGGGTTAAATTTCTTTTATAGTTTTGTCCGTAGAGCGCCAATGCAATTGAATTTAGAATGGAAGACTTCCCAGCTCCTGTGTCGCCTGTAATCGCAAAGCTTCCATGATCGGCCTGGAACTCGTCAAAGTCTATGAAGTGCTCGCCTTTAAGAGAGGCGATATTGTAAATTCTTAGTTTATGAATTTTCATCGCCGCTCTCGTCAATTAAAGCTTTAAAGTGTTGCTCGAGGTAAGTGGGAACGGCCTCGGACTCTGGGTACTTTTCTTTATAGAAACGCTTAAATAACTCAACAACATTGAGTTCATTGGCACCAATGCTTTCAGGCTCAATGCTGTCATTTTCTTTAAGTATAGGAAGAAAGGATAAAAGCTCACAATCAAGCTTTGTACATAACTCTTTAACTAGATCTACCATCCCTGTCCGGGACTCTAACATCTCCATCTGAACTTCTACATAAGGAAGAAGCTCCCCCTGAACGTTTTTAAGTTTCTTTTCTATGTCGGACTCGTAAGTTTGAGAGTTTGTTTTTACTTGCACCAACTCTCTAAACACTGGGATTTCAACTTTTTCATGAGAGGCGAGACCTTCGTCGAAGATCATGGTGCTAATATGCTTTTGCTTACTCTCAGAAAAACGCATCTGAAGCGGCGATCCTGTGTAAATTGCAGGAGGCTCTTGCGATAAGGCCTGATACTTGTGAATATGTCCTAAAGCGGCATAGTCTGTATTTCCCCTCAGCCAATCTATAGAGACCGATTCGATTCCACTAAGTCCAATGAAGTGCTCTGAACCGGTGGCGGCGTAGTCTCCAAATACGTGGTGAGATAAAAGCATTTTGTTTTTGGTAGCCTCTTGTGGCCAGTACTCAAAAAATCTCTTTAGAGTATTCTTGAAAACCTCTTCCCTTACAAGCTCCTCATCAAACATTTCAAGTTCGCTTGCAAGTTTTATGAGCTCATAGTTTCTAAAATAGGGAAGTGACTTAATCCAAAGATCATTGCCATTGATTTTTAGATGACAAATATTCTTCTCTAGGTCTGTCTCAAG
>CATMLK010000065.1:0-16674 GCA_950070535.1 uncultured Bacteriovoracaceae bacterium
AAACTTGCCATATCTCGGCCAAATAATAGCCCAATCCTAAGTCTTAAGAATCTGCACAACATTTGGGGCGCTTACGGCAAGCTTGTATAAAGTTTTGACACTCCAGGTTTTTTCTTCACTTGTACTTTTACTCACTCAAGAAAGCTAAGAAGATATCTGTACGTACTTTTATAATTGGAGATACTATGAGGAAGCTTTTGGCAGTTTTGGCACTAATGAATTCATTCTCGGCCTTCGCCATTTATTCAACTTCAGAACATTACTATGATGCAAATGGAGAGTATAGAAGCCCTGGTGATCACTTTTATGATGGCCAAGGGAATCTAAGAGCTCCCGGTGAAAACTACTATGACTACGAAGGTTTTTATCGTTCCCCGGAAGATATGTTCTACGACAAGAAAGGTCTTTTAAGAAGTCGCGGCGACTACTTCTACGATGGTGAAGGTTATCATAGAAAAGGGTAATAGATTAATATAATAAACGCTCCCGTTTTTAGAGAGCGTTTATCTTAATTATTTTATTGGTTGCTTGTAGCAAGTACTAGTTGTGCAATTTCTTCGTCAGTAAGTTCTTCAACTGTTAGGTCAATGTTGTTTGCTTGAAATTCAGCTTCTATTGCTTCTTTGTTTTCGAGAATATCTTCTTTAAACAATGATAAAGCTGCAGAGTCTTCCAACTCAATCGAACCTGCAAGAACTTCAATCGAATCGTTGCTAAGACCTTCATAATTATAGAATTGCATACCAAATATTGCTGTATACAACACGGAGTACGAAGAGACGACACCTGCCACTGGATTAAAAGTTGTAATGACAATCGGCGAAACCGCACCAGATGTAACTGCATACTCCTCAAAGTCTCCTGCAAGACTCGAAGAGACAGTGCAAGTTAAAAGTAATGAGATAAACAGTTTTTTCATTCTGATTAAGCCTTTACTTATTATTCTTGAATAGTTGAGGAAAGTGCTAGCTGAGCGACTTCTTCGTCTGTTAACTCTTCAACTGTTAGATTAATGTCATTTGCTTGAAATTTAGCTTCAAGAACCTCTTTATTGTTATGCAGGTCTTCTTTAAACATTGTTAAGGACAGTGACTCTTCCAGCTCAATTGAGCCGGCAAGAACCTCAATAGCGTCATTTTCTAGACCCTCATATCTTGGCATTCGTTCGAATACATCAACAATCCAATAGATGCTTGTAGAAGAAACAAGCGCACCGGCAATTGGGTTTACGGTAGATACAAAAGGAGAAGCTACTGTAGATACCATTGATGAAGCAACCTTAGTTTCGTCGTTAAATGCAAAACTTGATGTGATTGAGCAGCCAAGTACTAATGCCGTAATTAGGTTTTTCATAGGTAAATACTCCTCTAGTAATTTGTTTGTGCAGTGCTTCTACCACACTTGGGAGTGTGCACAATCTGAGGTGAATTTTTTATAGGGTAAAGAATAACTACTCTGTGAATTACCCTCTTTTAAGCGCAAAATACTCGCGAAAGCGATCTTATCGCTTATGTAAAAAAACTGTAGTATACCCCTTATTATGAAAAATGAATTTGCATCACTAAAACTGGATCCCCTATTAATTAAAAACCTTCAAGACCTGAATTTTAAGGCCATGACTCCCGTACAGGCGGAAGCATTACCTCATGTTCTGGAAGGTAAAGATGTGCTGGCACAGGCAAAAACAGGGAGTGGAAAAACCGCTGCTTTTGGCCTTGGAATACTCAATACATTAGACGTTAACCTTTTAAGACCACAATCATTAATTTTGTGTCCAACACGCGAGCTGGCAGAACAAGTGGCCAAAGAAGTTAGAACACTCGCTAGAGCTATGGCGAATGTAAGGGTGCTTACTTTGTGCGGAGGAAGTGCGAAGTATCATCAACAGAAGTCTTTAGAGCATGGTGCACATATATTGGTGGGTACACCTGGAAGAGTTTTAAAGCTTTTGAGAGAGAAATCTATTGAAACAAAGCATATTAAAAGCTTTGTGTTGGATGAAGCTGATAAAATGCTTGAGATGGGATTTCACACTGAAATTATTAATATCTCTTCCTTCATACCTAAAAAAAGACAATCCCTTTTGTTTTCCGCCACCTTTCCGGAGAATATAGATAAACTTTCAAAAGACGTGCTAGTTGAACCTGTAGATGTGAGAGTAGATACAGGGCATGATTCTGGAACTATTGAGCAAATCCTTTTTAAAGTAAAGGGACATCCCGACAAGTTTGACGGACTTATGAAGATTCTTGGATTCGCTAATCCTGAAAGATGCATCGTCTTTTGCAAGACTAAACAAATAAGCGATGAAGTGGCGAGGTTTCTGAATAAAAATGGTGTTGTCTCCCAGGCCATCCATGGCGATCTTGAGCAAAATGAAAGAACTGTCACTCTTACAAAGTTTGCTAATAAAAGCTTGAGTGTGCTTGTGGCAACTGACGTTGCAGCACGTGGACTTGATATCAAAGAGCTTGATGCGGTAATAAACTTTGATCTCCCAAGTGATCCTGAACAATACATTCATAGAGTTGGAAGAACTGGAAGAGCAGGAGAAACTGGCAAGGCATACGGCATGTATATTGATAAAGAAATGTATAAGGTTGAGGCGATCGAAGATTTAAACGGCCTTCAGATTCCCCTTAAAGAAATGATAAAACTGCCAAATAAAGCTTATGAGTTAACACCGGCAATGAAGACTATATATGTCGGAGGTGGAAAGAAAAATAAACTTCGTCCTGGAGATTTGCTTGGTGCCCTGGTTCACGAGGCTGAGCTTGCCCCTGAAAGTATTGGAAAAATCACGGTTTTAAATATTTTATCCTATGTGGCAATCCAAAGAGAGTTTGCCGACCAAGCAGTAAACAAACTCTCAAATGGAAAAATTAAAAATAGAAAGTTTAAAGTTGGCCTCGCCTAGCAGTCTATTTGTGGAATGCAAAAGCCTTCTATAGACCAATAGTCATAAGTGGAAGCGATGTTGTGCCACTCGGAGTACCACTTTGATCGTGGCTTGGTGTTGGTTTGATAAAAGTAGTGTGCGTCGTTTGTGCCACATTTATGAGTCGCTTCATGAATTACAGAGCCGACTAGGAAGCGGTAACTTGCCTTGGGTAAATACTCCTTATTAACCTTCACCTCGTTACCAACTACAGGCCACACCTGCATAAAAGCTCCCTCTGATATTCCTGCATCACAGTCAAAGTCCAAGAAGTTTGTCCTCATCTCAGCACACTTAAGCATGTACTTTGCTTTTCCCAACTTTTTTAGAACATGTTTTGAAAGTTCTCCAGATCGAGTTTTAAAAGTATGGTCAATATCATCAATTATTTTATTTATTGATAGGTAGCTGTCTTGTATGGCACTTCTGATTCTTCCTTCTTGATATGATGAGCAATTACGTATTTCATTAGAGAAAGAGTTCGTAGAGATTGTTAAAGCGATAATGATAAACTTGGTTAGATTCATAAGCTACTCCTTGTATGGAGCACATTTAACGCTGCGGTGCAGTATTGGCCAGACGTTAAGTAAAACATTCCCGGTTTCAAAAAGGCTAGCTTGTCGTTTTCTCTTCTAGAAATACGGACGCGGCCTTAAAAATCCTATCCTTTCGCTCATTATCCATCTTTTCCAAGTTCTTAACCATTACGCTCATTCTTGGCTGCTCTTTAAAGAAGTTCAATTTTCTATCTATAAATCTCCAGTAAAGCCCATCAACGATGTCACACCAATCACCTTTGGGGTAATGTCCCATTTTTCTGATGTAGTTTGATCCTGAAATATATGGTTTTGTTGCAAATATTCCACCGTCACTAAACTGGCCCATACCGTAAAAATTTGGAGTCATAACCCAGTCCGCAGAATCAATAAACATTTCCATGAACCATTTATAAACCTCTTTAGGGCTTATTTCACATAAAAGCATTATATTCGATAGAACCATAAGCCTTTCAATGTGATGACAATAGGCAAACTTGTTGGCCTTCTTTATCGCCAGATCTAGTGGTTCAATTCCAGTTGTTCCCTCGTACCAATCTTTTGTTAATAGTCTTTTATGATTAAAGAAATTTTCCTCAGCCTCTTTTTCCCCATACCTGTGATAAATACCTCTCATGAACTCTCTCCAGCCTAGAACTTGGCGAACAAATCCTTCTTTGCAATTTAGGGGTGCTTTTGCATCAAGTGCTTTATCAATGACTTCCTTTGCTGGGATGAAGCCATTATTCATATATGGGCTTATTACTGCGTGATAAAGAAAAGGATCTCTCTCATCCAATGCATCTTGATAGTCACCAAATTTATCAAATCGATCATCTAGAAAGGAGTTATACCAAGATAAGGCCTGTCTTCTTGTTACAGCGGCCCAAAAGTTGTCTGTCTCACCAGGGTGGCATGCGAAGTGTTTATCAACCAATTTTTTTACCGATGCTACGTGATGGTCTTCTCTATCTGGCATCTCTACCTTTGGCACTCCTTCTTTCTTTGGGATTTTCTTTCTATTGCTCTCATCAAAACTAAACTTTCCACCTGTTGGCCTGCCATCCTTATTCATTAAAATGTCTAGTTCCCTTCTCTTCTTCTCATAGAAGGTTTTCATAAAAGGACGTTTTACATTTTTTGCATAATTGTTGAACTCACTCCTACTGGTAACAAACATTGGGGTTTGATCAATCTCTAGTTCTAATTCTTTTTTATTGCAAAAGTCGTTAAGTTTATCCCAAAAGAACTTGTCCTCAACCTCATAGATTTTTATCTTATTAGGCTTTAACTTACTTACAGTTTTCTCCAATGAGCTAAAAAAATCTTTACTCTTATCAAGCTCTTGATAGTGAACTGTTTTATCAATCTCTTCGAGTTCATCCCTGAAGTGTCGCATGGACGCTAGAAAAAAAATGATCTTGTGCTTGTGGTATTTAAAGTGGGTGCAAAGTCCGAAGTCCTCGCACATAAAAATATGCTTGGGCCCTTCACTATAGAACTTTCTTGGAAAAAGTTGGTCGCCTAAAATTATTTGTAATTTCATTCTAAAACACTAAGAGTTTTAGATGAGCAAGTCCATCCAATCTAACTTTTTTCTTGAGTGGGAAAAAGGGTTTTTGATGATACTTCTGTCTTGCACTGGTACTTGTGACCTAGGTTTTGCCCGTTTAGAAAAAGATAAGCAAAGTCATATTCCTTGCCATTTATTAGTATAGAAGCAAAACCTTTAACTTCGTGAGTCTTATACTCAAGTTCTTGAACAACAATTGGCCTTACATAGGTGTCATTGCAAGGCCTGCAATAGTAGTCCAGTACTGGAATCGACTTACTTGCCTTAAACTGTGCAAGCTCGTTAAATAACTCAGAAACATGTTTAACACTAAGGTATTTACAATGGTCCTTAGCAAAACAATTCGAAGAGATTAAAAGTAAACTGATTAAGTAGGTGCTCAATTTCATACAAAAAAAATTTTAAAATTTTTTAACACAGTGTTCCATCTTCCTTGTAAATATTATACAGTTTTTCAAAATCAAGGAGAAAGATTTTGATTAGAATTTATTTAACTGTATTTTTTGTACTTCTTTTACCATTTAACTCTGCCTCTGCCGACACTGGAGATGTCCTTAAAAAGTTTGTAGCTCCACTTTATGGGGAAACTTCCAGAAAGACTTTGCTTACGGGGACACTTTTAACAACTTTTTTCTACACAACAAGAAAAACGATAGGAAACCCTCTTCAAAAAGATATGGCCGAGGACAGGCCCATGGGAAATCTTGCACATTTTGGAGACACCATGGGACAAATGATCCCAAATATTGCCTATATGGCAGCTACACATATTTTAAGAAATAAAGGCAGAAACAGACAAAGAAGAAATCTAATGTTTGAAACTACTCTATTTACGGCCTTGACAACAAATACGTTAAAAACAGTTGTTGGTGAGGAAAGACCATCCGGTGGAGATACCAGGTCTTTTCCGTCAGGGCATACTGCCAATGCCTTCGCTTTTGCCGCTGTTGTGGGGATTGAGCATGGCAAAAAATGGGGTATACCGGCCTATGCACTAGCTTCTATAGTGGCGGCAAGCAGGATGAATGACAATGCCCACTATCTTCATGACGTTGTAGCAGGTGCGACACTAGGTATAAGTTACGCATACGGTATAAACGCACTTAATAAGAAATCAGAAGGCAATCTTGGCTTTGCCCCATATAAGGATGGAGGAATGTTCTCGTACCAGAGAAATTTCTAGTTCTGATTTACGCAGTTAACTAGGAAGCTTTTAATGCCTTTTGTGAGTAAATGCATCTGCTTGTAAACTCGCTCCTGCTCTATTTGGTTTTTCTCGTCAATATCTGCCACAACTGCTTCAAATGTCTCAAAAGTGGCAGAGCTGGCCTCATGGGGCCTTGACGCTAGCTGAGCGTTCGCTATTTTTAGATTGTGTAATACATCAGACAGATAGGCCTCCTTATTCTCCATCGACTCTTCGACATTAGAAGAGACCTCCAAGAGTGTTTTGGTCCTCTCAGCACAGTCTGTGGCAAAGGATGATGTTGAACTGATTAAAGCTAAGGCCAAAATAAGTCTTTTCATGAGTAATCCTTGTGTTTTTTTGTGTTTCCAACAATTTAATTGTGCCATTCACCACAGCCGTTAGGGTAAAAATATGGAAAATTCTGTAAGGATTATATGTAAAAAAACTATACAAATTAGCGGTATACGGGCTTTTTACACCCTTTGCAATTTATACACGGTCTATTGAATTAATTGCGAATTAGTTTAATTTAGTATCTATAAAACTATTGCCGCGTTGCGGCTTTAATATTACGCAGGAAACTATATGAAAACCCTTTCTTTTGCCATTCTTTTAATGAGTTTAAATGCATTTGCTGATTATGACATCTGGCCAGTCGATGTTGTAAAACGACTAGATGATAAGTCACCTGTTATCCAGGCAGAAACTTGTAACATCTCTTTTAGCGGTGCGTTTATGGAAGAGGTTTCTGGCCAGGAAAAGATTGATGAGATTAAATACTCTCTTGCTGAAAAAGGATGGGAGTTTGGTGTTAACGTAGATTCAACAGTTGAATTTAAATTGGACTTTGTTCCACACTTTCCAAACGATCTAAGTCCAGAAGGCTATCCTGCAGCTACTCTAGAGGTGGTTCCCACAGGTGTTGTTGAAAGATTGAAGTTCCATAAAAAAATCGTCCTTATGTACTCAGTAGATGGGCAAGAGCAAAAGTTTTCTGATGCTTATGCAACAAAGTTTTATGACTTTTTTGAAGAAACTAAGAAAGAGCTGTTTGACAGGATTATTTCTGAAATGGCCGAATCTATTCCTTCTTGCAAAATCACTAATATCCAATAATTTTCAAGTGAACAGACTCTCTAGCGATGGTTGGAGGGTCTAGACTAAAAAGTAAAACCCATCTGGGCCACAATTAGCTTCAAATTAAATAGTCCTTTTGAATTTCTGTTCATAGAAACATGAAAGATCTTGTAGCCTTGTTCAATGTAGTTCGCTTCATAATTGTCACATTCGTTTTCATCAATAGATTCAAATTCAATTACAAAGGCCTTATAACGATGGTCAATGTGATAGGTATTGTAAAGTTCAAAGTCTAGTGGATATTTACTATGGCTCAATCGTCAACAACCTTGTATTCGGCATCAATCGCTTCATCTTCTGATTGGTTCTTCTTTTTGGTGTTGGCCTTGTTTTGAAGACTTTGAAGCAACACCCAACTCTTGTAGGTGTTTCTTACTAAAATTATAATTGCGGCAAGTGCCAGTATCTTGAACAACATATGGCGATTATTGCTTCAATTAAGCAGCTTGTAAAGGAGTGCTAGCTTTGGTTTTCCTCAGTGTCTTTCTGTACGCTTTCACTTTCTTTGGAATTTTTCTCTTCATCCTGCTCTTCTCCAAGTTTGGCCTCTTCCTCTTCTTTTGCTTTTTGCAAAAACTGCTCTTTTATCTTTTCAATATACTCTCTTTCTTTTTCCTTACTGGCCTCTTTTGGTCTGAAAAAAACAGAATTTACAAACCTTCTCAGCTCTTTTTTCTCAAGCTCGCCCACACCGTGAACAATGCCAAAGTATTTCGCGTCTGCCTTGGATCTCTTAGGTGGCTCGGCTATGGTTATAAAAAGGCTGGATGGATGATTAATCCTAATAACTGTACCAATTTTAAGATCTTCATCGGTGTTGAAGTAGATGTCATTTTCTGACAAGGCAATAACCTTGATTGTCGTTTCGAATTCAGCATAAGTGCACGGCAGTTTTTTATCCAAAACAATTTCCCCCATTGCCGCTTCGGAGTTTTTATTTAACTTTTGGATTAGGATATTACCCATCTTTACAAGAATATCGCCACTCAATGGAACGCTATGTCCTAAAACTTGGTTATAGTTCAGCTTTTCTTTAAGCTCATCAGTGGGGATATTGGTGTTAAAAGCAACAATGAAAGGCTCATAAGCAGTCATAGACTTAATTGTTTTTACAATGTGCTTGAGGTTGTTAAGTTCATTGAACATATGGGCAACGTCTTGACTTGCTTCAAGTTCTTCAGGGTTAAGCTCTTCAAAGTTGTAAGCAATCATTTGTGGCTTTAATTGGGTAAGCTCGGCCTTAGGTTTTACAAGGTAAGGTTGAAGTCTAACCACAAAGTCATAACTGTCCGACAGTGGCTGGTTATCATAAAGTGTTAAGTCCTTGTCTACTACTAGTGCCTTAAGCTTTTTTGGGCTTGATAGTTTTAGATTGTCAGAAATCCATTTATACATGCACTCTTCAATTTCGTAACCTCTCTCTTCATGCTCCTGAGCGAGTTTTTCGGCTTCTTCAGCTTCTATTCCTTCCTCCAAATCAAGCGGCGGTAAAAACTCAAAGCCAAATTCTTGTGCGTATCTATAGTTGTAGAATAAATCTTCTCTAGTCTGAGATGAAACAAATACTCTTTTTGATTCAATTACACCTGTAGAACTCCAGTGGGTGTTCAGGATATAATCTTGGCCTAAGTTTACACTATAGTTAGATTCAACCCTTATACCTTCTGGTGAAACAACGGACACTTTTGCAGGAAAATATGCATTAATATCATCATCCAGTTTTGCTGTGGCAAAGCCATGATGTTCTAGAGCGGCATGAAAAGCAAAACAAATCGTGTCATAGATGACAGAGTCAAACTCCCCTGATTTCATATGGACACATTGACAGCCTGCCATAATGGCCTGCCTGATCATCTCTTCACCTTGGGTGTAAGTTGTAAGAGCTACTACAAAAGGAACATATGGAGTATTCATCCTTATTTGGGCCCTTAGGAGGTGAATCATGGCGTCAGTATTTTTCTCCAAGTCGATATAAACGACTCTTGGCCTTTCCTCTTGGATTTTTTTTAAAATACTTTGAATCCGCTCAGGCTTGCTTTCATCGAATTGCTTAAAGTCGAAGTTTATTTGCTTGTACTTTTTAAGGCCTTCTACTAGCTCTTCCCAGTACCCTTCGTCTTCACCAACATAAAACACGCGTTTAGCGTCCTTTTTCTTGGTTTTAGCTTGTTCATCATCCAGCTGTTCTTCTTGTTTCATATACTTATTATATCGGCATAATAAATTCTTAACTGAAGAGCTTAAGCTTTTCTTTTAAGCTGTTAAGGATAATTTTATCTTTCTTGTTGTTTCGGTATCTTACTTTTGTTTCTAGATGCTCAATTCTGTTAAGAAGAAGGCTTTTGGAAGCAGGATTTTTAGGTTCCCACAACATGTTGCCAACTTTTGTTGTCGGCACACCTTTGGATTTTGATACTTTGATTAGTTCATAAAACTTTTTATTATCCTTTAGTGCAACTTCGTATGTAGTCTTAAGTCCTCTTTGAATCAAATACTCTCTAAGTAAGAAATTGTCGCTATGAATACTGAGGATAATCTCACTGTTTTGACACAAATTGATTTGCTCCAGTATCGATATGGCCGTATTTTCACCTATTCCGGCAATTACAAAATTTGAATTTTTTAATGAAAGTTGAAAGTTCCTAGCATCTTTGCAAATAGTAGTAGTGGTGATGCCACTGGGAATATCCGTAGCTTTAAGTTTTAGCTTTAAACTTTCCATTATAGATTCCACTTGATCTATGAAAATTACGTTTTTGGCCAAGTTAGCTTGTGCGGCTGCTATACCGAGGTCTCCATGGTCACAACAAACATCGTAAAAATTCTCACGGGGTTCAATTATTTCAAGAATAGACTTTAATCTGAAAGAAAGTTTTGGCATTCCCTCTTATAAGAAATTATCATAACTTTGGCCGTACTTTTTATCATTTTCTTCAGTGAAATACTTTCTAACAAAGTATTGACCAGACCTAATAGTCTCAATAAAGCCAAATGATTCTAGCCTTCTCAAAGTTTGATGTAAGATCTCTAGTGAAATATCCATTGCCTCAGCCGCCACTTTATGTGAAACCATAGGTGAAATGCCGTGCTTTTTATGAAGATTAGGCCTACACCATGTTTGGCGATATAGATACATTAATAAAACGATTTCGACTCGAGTTAGTTTGTATTGAATGAGAACCTCATCAAAAAACAAATCAGGTATGGCGGAAACACTTGCGTTCGCGCCTTCAACAGGTTCCTTAGTCGCGTGAGCTTTGGACTTGTTATGATGGGATGACAATATCGATCGCAGATCTTCCATGTGCACCTCCAAATTACTTAAAGTCTCTCAAAGATTTAAAGATAGTACAACTTAAGTTGTTTAGGGGGCAATAAATGCCCCCCCTGAGTTATAACGTAAGCTCTAGAGGAGCACCGTGTCTCATAGTATTAATTGCAAAAGATCGTGGAAGCGTAAACCTATAAATGAATTGATCAAAGTCGCTTAAATCTTCCCACTCACCTGAGATATAAATTCGCTTAAGACCAACTTCTGATTTAGTCGCCAATGCTGCCTTTCTAAACTCCTCTCGATGCTCTATTTGGCCATCAAGGTATAGAAAATCATAGTCTTCGCTTGTCAGCACTTCCTCTATCTTTTCTTTATCCATCTTTACACAACTTATGTTGAAAGGAGAAACACCTGCGATATAGGCAAGATTAACAATTTGAGACCAGGCCTCATAACCTTCCTCATTCGCACAAATGATATTTACACCATTTCCTATAACGAGGTTAAATAAAACAGTTACAAAGTGTTCGAGGTCAATTTTGTCTTCACCAATAACTAGAATTCCGGTTCCCAGTTGTAAGTTTCTTTTATCAAAGTTTATCTGTCCGGGGATGTATCTATTTGGAAACTCTCTTGATTCAAGTTTAGTTTTACCTTCCTCGACGTATTCTATAAGAGAGGACAAGACATCCTTGCCTCTTTCGTCAATACTTGAGAAGTAAATCTCGTATCTATTAATGACAGTTCTTAAGTAGTCAGCAACTTTAGACTCTCTATTTTCCCATGCTATTTTTGAAACTCGAACCATAGAGTAAGGTAGAGAATGCGAAACATTAATTGGATGTACCTCTTTAATTTGCATTTTTTCAAGCCTATGGAACGGTAATAGATACCCTGCACTACCGGCCTTAGGACCAGTACCGGACATCTTAAAGCCTCCAAATGGCTCAATGGCCACTCTTGCCCCAGTATTAGGCCTATTAATATAGAGATTGCCCGCTAATAATCTTGGAGCAATTTCATCAATATCATCTTGTGACTGGCAAAATATCCCTCCAGTGAGCGCATACTCTGTGGCATTAAAGATCTCTACCGCCTCATCAAGAGTGTCGTAAGGTATGACATGTACAACAGGGCCAAAGATTTCTTTACATGCGAAAGAGCTAGGATCAAAAGCTTGCTCTTTTGTTGCTTCAAACACAGCAGGTCCGACTGTAAAGCCGGCTAAGTCTTCCTGTGACCTATCTACTAGAACACTACCGCCTTGCTTCTCAACATCTTGCCTGGACTTTAGAACGGCCGCTCTAACTCTTTCCTGGTCTTCTTTAGATATTAAAGGATTAACTGTTGTTGCAAGATCTAGCGAAGAGCCAGCGGGAATATCCTTCACACCTTGTATAAAACGCTCGAGGAAAGCGTCTTTAATCTCTCTGTCCACCAATATACGGCTGGCAGCTGAACACTTTTGCCCAGCGTGAGCAAATGCTGCGTAAAGAACACCACTAACTGTCTCGTCAAGCTCGCAATTATTGGTGACAATGATAGCGTTTTTACCACCCATTTCAGTAATAACAGTTTTACCTATCGGCAGGAATGGATATTTTGAACTGGTGAGTTTTTCTTGCATCTTATGATAAATCCCAACACCTACAGGCTTTGATCCAGTAAAGACAACGCCGTTTACAAGCTCGTGATCAACGATTGCCTTACCAACATCTCCTTCACCATTTGATACAACAAAAACGCTTTCATCTATTCCAGCCTCCCTGGCCAGTTTTTCAAACTCGGCCACAATCATTGGAGTCTGTTCAGCTGGCTTAAGAATTACAGAATTTCCTGAAACAAGCCCTGCACAAGTCATCCCTACCGGAATCGCCAATGGGAAGTTCCATGGAGCAATCACCCCGAACACCCCTTTGGCCATGTAGCCAGGGTGAGTCTTGAGAAGGTTTATTTCTTCTCTTACATAAAAATTTATAAAGTCTATGGCCTCGTCCACATCTGCAACGGCTTCATCAATAGTTTTACCCGCCTCGACCATAATTAAGGCCGTTAAACGGTGCCTATGAATTAGGAGTAAATCAGAAAGTTTTAAAAGAGCACTAAAGCGATCTGTCTTTTTGTTATCTTTCCAGTCGTTTCCTCCAATAAAATTTTGAAATAGTTTCTCGATCTTTGCATTCACTTGCTCAGGTGTGTCCTTCTTAACTCTACCTACCTCAAACTGAGGGTCAGATCCGCATAATGAAACAAGTTCATCTTCTGCAGTATTAGATACCTTCTTTAGGTTACTTTTGGCCTTTTCAATTTCGACCATCAATGGAGAGAGTTCCCTCTCCAAGTAAGTCCTAATTGGCCAAATATTTTTGAAATCCCTTGATATATGCTTAAGCCCTGAATCAAAAATAAGCTCTCTGTTCGACTTTTTATCGTCTAGGAGCTCCATTGGGTTTTTAATGGTAATAGCTTTGTTGTGAGACCTCATAATAGTCAGTACGCCCACTTGAGAGCTGTTTTCCATAATTCTTCTTACAAGGTATGCCATACCTACAAGTAGATTTCCGATTGGTATGTAGTTTCTTGTTGGCATCCCCATTTTAGCAAGTGCCACACTGAGTGCCTCATAAGTCATATGTAGACATTGGTGCTCAATAACGGGAGCATCTGGGAATTTTTGCTCTCTTAAAATTTCTGAAAAGCAGTGATCTTGGATGTTGTGGGAGGCAACGGCAAGTTGAATTTCTTTATTGTGCTCCAATGCTTTATAAACAATCTGGCGAAAATGGATGTCAGTTTCCTCTTTGTTAAGGAACTCTGGAGCTTCAAAATTTAAAGCGTCAGCCTCTATTGTTTCGGCATCCCAATATGCCCCCTTAACCAATCTAATTGGCATTACCAATCCACGCTGTTTTGCCAACTTAACAACTTCCTGGAAGTGTTTATATCCATCTCTCAAGTAGGCCTGAACCACAATCCCAGTGTCTGCATAGTCCTGAAGCTCGGGGGTTTCTAGTAAAACCTTTTTATAAACTTCAAAGATAATATCCCTATAGTGGTAGTGTTCAGCATCAATATTGATAAATACTTCTTCTTTTTTACCTTCCAGTAAGATTCGCTTGAGTCTAGGAGCTATATTTTTGTAGCTATAATCAAAGGACTGGGGTTTTAAATCATTACAAAGAGCAGAGACCTTAACACTAACGTGGGCCCTGTTAATACCTGCACCATTCCTTGAACCTTTCTTAACATGACGGTTAAAGCCATTTATGACCTCAAGTACTCCATTCATGTATTGATCCGCCTCTTTATTAGACACTACAAGCTCACCTAACTGGTCAAGGGTAGCGTCCCTTCCACTTTTTAAAAGTGAAGACAAAGAGCTATTTGCCTTCTCGATGGACTCCCCAGCAATAAATCTAGTTGCCAGAAGTGAGACTGCCTTTCGAATGCAGTAAGCTAATACCTTAGCAGGCATGTGCTTGGAGATATGTAAACCAGCATTGGCCAAATACAAGTAAAATTTTGGTAAAGAGCGCTTTTGACCTTTTAGCTTTTTTTCTTCGGCTAGGTTCGAATCCTCGATAAGCCTTCTTAAAGTCTCAAGCCAAATTCTTTTGATTTCCGTGCCATTCTTATCATGATCTAAGCAAGGAAGAATCGCCAAAAACTTCAATAAGTGAATCCTTATAAGCATATAGTTTGCAGTAAGATCTAGCCCAGTATCACTCATTTTCTCAAACCAGCTTTGATTGTAAGTTGACACTTTATCCATCAAGGCCTTGGTTCTCTCCATAGTCAGGTCATTTATTTGATGAAATTCCGTGTCTGAAAAATTTGGGAGATCATCTTCTCTAGTGATTACATCAATAACCATAGGACTTCTTTCCAGTGGTATACTAGCAATCGCCTCTGCATGTTTTTTCACATCGGAGACTTCCCTATGCCTTCCAACATTGTGGTGAAAATCTATCAAGGCCAACTCATAACTTAGGTTCTTACTGGCTATTTTTATTTCTTTATTTTTTACAAAGACGCCAACAAGAAATTGAAAGCTGAGTGCATCTATAGTCCATTTAAAACTCGTACTAGTCTCATCTTTAGTGACTAATTCAACGATATACTCAAATTGTTTAAGAAACTCTGGCCTGCTAAGAACTTCTTCAAAATCTTCGTAGTAAGTCAACGTCCATGACTGAGCTAAGATTTCTTTACTAATGCTCTTTAAGCTGTGGATTTTATTCATAAATTTCACCTTCTCCCTTATTCCTTGTTTGTACAGCATGAGTGAAATTATTTAAAGCAAAATCAGACAGAAATCTCTAATGATTTGACGCTCCAAAACGCTATGGTTAAACTTCAAATGGGAGAATAGATGCTTATTTACTCGTTTTTCACATTTTTTTTACTTTCAACAAGTGCCTCGGGAATGCTTTATACAATGCAAGACCTCGAAGCTTTGGAAGGAACCTCCAATTATACCGAATTCTTTGACCACGCAAAGGACGTAAGACCAAGTCTACGAGGTGCTCCGTGGAAGAAAATTACGGTCTCAATGGCCGATAGCTACATAGACATGCTTTTAAAATCTCCCGTTATTGGACAGAAGCATGTCGCAAGAATTAGGGAAATATCCAAATGGGAAGTTCTAAACAATGATGAATTTTACGCTAAAAAACGCAACAAGCTACTATTAGCTGCAATCAAAGAGTGCATTAAGCAAAAGAGAGATGAATCAAGCTGCCAGAACCAGGCCAATGAATATTTTAAAGACTTTCCAGATAAAGAATTTGGTGTTGATTTAGCAAAGATCCTATACGAGCAATCGCCAAACCAGGCCCAAAGTATTTGGGAACTGACCCTTCCTATGATTTCAAGCGAGTATGGCGAGTTTTATTGCAATAAGACACCCATACTCCAACTCTTAAAAGAAAAAATCATAAGTTCATCAAAGCATCCAGAAATACATCCCGACTGTAGAAAGGTTTTTGTAAAGAAGGTAGAGTCTGAACTACCCACGCCAAATGCATTTGAAATATTAATGGCAATGAATGCATTGAGTGATAACCGAAAGTCACAATACTACTTGATAAAACTCTTAAATGCTAAGGAGCTTACAACTCACCACTGGGAGGAAGGTTTTAAGGCCATCAAAAAACTAGGGACAGATCATAAGCTACGCAATGATCTTTTAGAAGAGTTTAAAACTTTAACAACCATTCCAGATCTTATCTTTAGCATTAATGATGAAAAAAAAGCACTCGTAATATCCAAACAAATCTCTCTTAACTTTCCCGAATTTTTGGATTTCTATACTGGCAGGTGTCTCAAGTGGCTTAGTGCTGAAGAGAATTTTCCCGATGGAAACCCCACTCCTAGCTGTCACAACTACTTCAAACTCGCAAAGATTGTAGAATCCAGCCCAGGGCCTGTTCTTAAAAAATACAATCAGATCATGACATCTTGGAAAGAAAACTAATTCAAAATTATGTAAATTTTTAATGAATAAGAAGAGGAAAGGACGCCCTTAAGGACGCCCCTAATTATTAGCTTAAGTGCTTTGAAACAAGTTTCGTCATCTCAAACATACTAACAGTGCTTTTTCCACCAAATACTGGTTTAAGCTTCTCATCAGCATTGATGTTTCTCTTGTTTTTTGGATCTTGAAGGTCATGTTTCTTGATGTAATCCCATAGCTTCTTAACAACTTGTGTTCTTGGCAATGGCTTACTTCCTACAATCTCGGCTAGTTCAGCTGAAGGTGTAAGCTCTTTCATGAAGGCCGCATTAGGCTTTCTTTTAGCAGCTTTTTTCTTAGTAGCTTTTTTAGTTACCTTTTTCTTAGTAGCCTTTTTTGCTACTTTTTTCTTGGTAGCCTTTTTTGCCACTTTTTTCTTGGTAGCTTTTTTTGCCACTTTTTTCTTGGTAGCCTTTTTTGCCACTTTTTTCTTGGTAGCTTTTTTTGCTACTTTTTTCTTAGTAGCTTTTTTTGCCACTTTTTTCTTAGTAGCCTTTTTTGCCACTTTTTTC
>CATMLK010000066.1:0-16154 GCA_950070535.1 uncultured Bacteriovoracaceae bacterium
GTTGATTACGCAGCTGCAACAGCTAAGAATGCTAAAAACAACATTCTTGCTCAAGCGGGTACTTCAGTTCTTTCTCAGGCTAATGCTCAAGGACAAAATGCATTGAGACTTATTGGCTAATTTCAAAAACTTTAGATTTTTTTGACCCTCCACTCGGAGGGTCTTTTTTTTCCCCTTTTTCAAAAAATATTATAAAAAGCATCTTTTTTAATCGGAAGTGTAAAGTAAATCTCTGGAGATCCGAAACAGAGTTACAAGGTTTAATAAAGCCTTAAAATTTACAAATCCAAAAGAGCAGAAAGCTCATCTCCCTCATGGTTTTCGAGGACAGAGTTCAAGGAATGATAGAACGAAATCACATGGAGGTTTATAATGGGTTTTCGTATTAACACAAACGTTTCTTCTATCGCTGCTCAAAGATCACTATCAACAACAACAAAAGAGTCTCAAGACACTTTAAGCAAGCTTTCTTCTGGTACAAGAATTACAAAAGCTGCTGACGATGCTGCTGGTCTAGCAATTAGTGAAAAGATGAAATCACAAATTAGATCAAGCCAACAGGCCAACAGAAACGCAAACGACGGTATCTCAATGGTTCAAACAGCAGAAGGTGGTTTGGATGAGATTTCTTCAATGCTAACAAGACTAAGAGAGCTTTCAATCCAAGCAGCTTCGGACACAGTAGGTGATACTGAAAGAGGCTTCACTGACATGGAATACCAAAACCTTAAGCAGGAAATTGAGCGTATCTCACAGGTTACAGAATTTAATGGTATCAACCTATTAAGTGGAACTGGTGGTGAACTTGATTTCCAAATTGGTACTAACAATGATGCTTTCCAAGATAGAATCAAGTATGACACTAATTCTATTAACTCAACAATGTCTGGACTGGGGATCTCCGAGATTGCAGTTGCTTCAAAAGAAGGTGCACAAAACTCGCTTTCAGTAATTGATAAGGCAATTGAAACAGTTTCTGGCCAAAGAGCAGAACTAGGTGCAATTCAAAACAGATTATCTTCTACAAGCAACAACTTGCAGACAACTGTTGAAAACTTGAGTGCAGCAAATAGCCGAATCAGAGACGTTGATTACGCAGCTGCAACAGCTAAGAATGCTAAAAACAACATTCTTGCTCAAGCGGGTACTTCAGTTCTTTCTCAAGCTAACGCTCAAGGACAAAATGCGCTAAGACTGATTGGTTAATAAATAACAATCCTGCATTAGACATAAAAGGTCTGTCCCCCTTAAATAGGGGGACTTTTAATTAGATTAAGGAATAAAAACAATATGATTAAAGCACTTGCTATCATCTTGTCTTTACATTTCAAATTAGCCTACGCTCAGATAATCTGTGAGTCTTCTTTTCTTCCTGAAGATTTTAGATTTGAAAATAACCTCGCAGATGCCCAGGCTTCCAGAAAAATTGATTATGATAAAGAAATTGAGAGACTATTAAGTGAAGACTATACCTTTTCATTAAAGTACAACAATTTAGCAAATGGATATGTCTTTAGGGGCTCTATTGATCGAATAGAAGATCTTCCCTTTGAAGTAAGTCAGTTTTACCGTAAAGATGTGAAAAAAGTCGAAATGATACGAAGGTTCTATGACCTAGACACCAAACTGCAAGATTCTATTTTAAGCGTTTATAACACGCTCAATGATAAGTTTTACGTAAAAAATTATTTAAAAAGGCTCTACGCCGAGTCGTATATTTATGCAACTGAGAAAAATCTTGTGAAGGACGACGGCTACATCGATGGCAGGGCCATAGTGGTAACCTTAATAAGACGGTTTAAAAGCAGGGATGATGCAAACTTTACAAAAATGATATACCCTCCTAAAAATGGGAAGCATATCATCACTGGAAAGCATAACTACGATGACCTTAATCCGCTTAATAAGAACCAGGCCTTTAGGAAAGCAGTAGCCACAGGACCATTTATTGATGGAGAGTTTTTTGGATTCGTAGGACATGGTGCGTATTCGCATATGGTTCAAAGAGATTTGGTCCATGAATCTTTAAAGTCTGTTCTAGGTGAAAATACCGATGACTTTTATGCTTATCTTGGTACTACTAAAGGTATAAACTTTTGGGTTGATCTATTTGACGCTAGTTCTACAAATAGAATCTCATTTTCTGCTCCGCAAGACCTTACAGAAGTCATAAGACAATCCATTATCGGGCCAGAGTAAATTTAGTTTTTTAATAGTTTCGATTCATAAAAAGGTATATATTGGATCCTATGAAGCGAATTCCAGAGTCTGTTTTAGTTATTTTTAAATATCAAAGAGAATTGTACTTTATTACTAGGCAAAACCATCTTCGTGTTTTTCCTGGTTATACATCCTTTCCAGGCGGAAAAGTTGAGAAAAGTGATGGCGCTAGTTCCTATAAAAATATACCTGGCAACATTATGGCAACGGCACAAAGGGAACTTGAAGAGGAGCTTCACTATGACCTCAGAAATGAAGTTGAGCAAGGTACGGTTAAAGACCTTAGACTTATAGGCCAAGCTACAACCCCTGACTTTAACCCTTATAGGTTTCTTGCGTACTACATATTAGTCGAAGTCTCAGAAAAGCCCCCATTTGTTTTAGACTACACTGAAATAAAGGAAGGGCACTGGCTTAATTTTGAACAATTTCAGGCAAGGTACAGAAAGGGAGAGGCCATCGTTATTCCTCCCATTTGGAAAATTCTTGATTACATTGAAAGAAATGCTTACGAAGAAGAACTTTTTGATTTAGATCGCGAGGATAAAAAAGTTCCTTGGCTAGAGTCGTTTTTTGGTGTGAAACAATTCATGCCATTATCAAATACTCTACCACCTGCTGAACGAACAAATGCTTTTCTTATTGGAGACACACTTGTTGATCCTTCTCCGAAAGATGAGGTTGAGCTTGGGAAGCTGATAAGCTCAATCCCAGTCAGTAGTGTAAACAAAATCTTTATTACACACCACCATGGGGATCATCATAATCTTTCAACTAAACTTGCTAGAGAAATCAGTTCTCCTATTTATTTGAGTGAATATACCTACAAGCGAATCGTTGAAGTTGGTGGCCTAGATCACTTTAAAGACATAGATGTACAATTTTTAGAAGAAGGTGATTGCATCACGGAATGGTTAGGTAAAAAAGTTATTGTTCATGAAATACCTGGGCACGATGAAGGCCATCTTGGTCTTGCACCTGAGACTCTCGAGTGGTTTATAGTTGGAGACTTATTTCAAGGGGTGGGGACTGTGGTTATTGGAGGAAAGGAAGGGAACATGTCCAAGTACTTCCAAAGCTTAAAAAGAGTTATTAAACTTTCTCCAAAAGCTGTATATCCAAGTCATGGCATCGTTCTTGGTGGAACTCATATCCTTGAAAAAACTTTAAAGCATAGAGAGCTTAGAGAGGCACAAATTAAAAAGATGCACGAATCGGGGCTTAACGAACAACAAATGCTTGAAAGAATCTACTTTGATCTACCGCAAAAGCTTCATAAATATGCCCTTGCTAATATCAATTCACACCTCCTAAAGCTTAAAGGTGAGAACAAACTCTAATAGGACTATGTAATTAATACATAGTTCAACACTTTAGACTTTGAACTTCTTACAGGGTGGCTCAATTCTGATCCGCTTTGTACTCATGATTCTTGAGCGAAGTTTAGAGGCACTGTATAACTCGTTCATACGAAAACTTAACTTAAAGGTTTTATTTTGAACGCATACATGTACCTACAAACAAGTACTTTATTGAACGATAAGTTCAAGGAGAAGAAAAGGAGAAATCCATCCTTTTCTATTCGTTCGTGGGCTACTCAATTAGGGCTTAAATCTCATGGTGCCCTTCAACAGATGCTTGCTGGCAAAAGAGGCATACCTAAAAAGTACATTCATAGTATGGCAAAATCCCTTGATCTTTCCGTAGGGGAGACAATGTACTTTGAAACGCTTGTCGACTTTGAGAAGGCCAAAACTCAAGATGAAAAGAATATTTATTATGAAAGACTAAACCATCTAAGACCTCAAAAAAGAGAAGTGAAGTTTCTAGATGTAGAGCACTATAAGTACTTTCAAAACCCTCTTCACTCAATAATTAGAACACTTATTGAAAGAGAAGATTTTGTTAATGATCCTACATGGATTCAAAAAACACTTAGGTTTAAAACCACTATAAGAGAAATTGAAGAAGTAATTAAAAGGCTTAAGACTCTTGATCTATTAGATGAAAAAGATGGAAAGCTTATTAAGAAGTATAAGGCCATACAAAATAAAACTGATGTCCCAAGTAAGGCAGTTCAAGAGTTTCATAAAAAAATGAGTACAGTTGCTCAAGAAGAAGTCTCAAAACAAAGTGTATCTGAGCGTGAGTACAATAGCTTTTGTTTCAATATTAAAAAGGGGCAGCTTCAAAATGCAAAGAAAAGATTAAGAGAGTTTACGCAGGAATTCATGGATGAATTTGAAGCAAATAGTAAACAATCTGATGATACCTATCATCTTAATATTCAACTATTTTCATTAACCAATAAATTAGACAAAAAAGACCAAGGAGTAACGAAATGAAAAGACTATTGCTTTCGAGCATGATGGCCGCAGGAATGACTCTTTCTGCAATCGCTGGCGAAGGTGCAGGTAACGGTGGGGGAGCATGGGTTTGTCAAAACGACGATCAACTAAAAACAATTCGTTGGGCAAAACTAGTAGATCTGTATGAAGCAGAAAAAGAGTTTCAATTGCCACTTAAATCTTTTGGAAACCATAACTTTCATGAAATCATAGATATTCAAAAGGTAAGGCTTTTTTCCCTAAATAAAAATCTTTATGAAGTTTTAACGAGTTACTTTGAGGATGTGGAATCAAATTTGCGTGAAATTGATGCTGATCTTGAACTTATTGATGACTCTCTCTATAGAGTAAGACCTCCAGTAAGAGACTGTCTTGATGGGGAAGTTAAATATATTCAAGTTGCAAACTACACCCATTACGGAAGTGTACTAATCAATAAATACCAATTTAACAACGAAAAGTTCAGTGAAATAGACAAGGCAGCACTCATGTTTCATGAGGCAATCTACGCCTATCTTCGTGACCGTTATGGAGACTCGGACTCTGTTCGTGCGAGAGAGATCGTAGGATATCTTTTTTCTAACCTCAAAGATGTTGAAATCTCTGAAAAAATAGAAGAAGTAATTGGATATGTTGCTGGAGGAGCCCCTAGTATGGAATTTGTAAAAATTCCGGCCGGAAGCTTTACGATGGGATCTCCAAGTGATGAAAAAGGCAGAGACAACGATGAACAACAGCGGTACGTAACAATCACTCGAGACTTCGAAATGATGACAACAGAAGTTACACAGTCAATGTATTTTGAAGTGACAGGAAAAAATCCTTCTTATTTCAAAAAACAAGAGCATTGCCCTGATAGCTTTGAGACTAGAGTAAGCCACATTACGGGAGATACTGAACCTTTATGTCCTAACAATCCTGTTGAGTATGTAAGTTATTATGATGTCCAGAGTTTTATTAGTAGTTTAAATGCTAAGACTGGTATGAGCTATCGTCTTCCTACGGAAGCAGAGTGGGAATATGCCGCTAGAGCTGGCTCAGGGGCTGCCTACTCTTTTGGTGATCTTGCTGAATATCTTTCCGAACATGCTATCTATGAAAAAAATTCAGAAGGTAGAACTCATGAGGTGGGATCTATTAGAACTTATTCAAACCTGCCAAACGCTTTTGGTCTTTACGATACACATGGCAATGTCTGGGAGTATACTCTAGATTTGTATGTAGAAAAACCAAAAGATGTCGTTGATCCACTAAGTCAGCGCTCCGTCTTCGGCAGCCCAAGGGTTATACGTGGCGGTGGCTGGGGCAATAATAGTGCTAATGACCTGCGCTCAGCCAACCGTAGCTTGAACTGGGGCGGCTTCGGTACCCGTGATATCGGCTTCCGCCTTGTGAGGTCATTAGAATAAGCACTTTTACCTTCTTAGTCTTTCATATGTCGCCCCCAGGTAGTGAAACGAAAACTGAGGGGCGGATTCTTTATGTAGGAAACTAAATTTAGATCATGGATCAATACTTAAAAACCATCACAGAGATGGTTTTTAAGTATTGTAGGTGCTTGGGAGTAGGGTCGCTTTATACGACCCTATGATGTTAAAAGTCCAAGTCTTTAAGCACTTCTTTTTCAAATTGATTTGGCCTATAGGCCTTACCTTTAGTTCTAATAATTTTATCTAAAGCTTCTTCAATTCTAGCAGGACTGAACTCAACAAATTTTAGGTGGGCCTTGTTGTCCTTTTCAACGAAAAACTTTTGAAGTCTTAATTTGTCCACTAAATTTACCACTCTCATTGTAAGTGTCATGTTGTCCTCCTTATAAATAAGAACTATATACTTGAGCGCTCTAAAATCGCTTGAAAATTATTTTCAAACATATCTTGAGACGCCTTATTTTTTAATAATCGGTTGTAAATATGAAATCCAATCATATTTGAGTAGATCTCATATGCGATTTGTTCAGTGTTTACCTCTGGGTTCAGTTGGTTCTCTTCTTGGGCAATGGCTACTGCTCTTTCAAATGTTCCAATCATTGTGCTCTGGAGTTTTAAAATGTGATCTCTAACTTTCCCTGGCCTGTCATCAAACTCTACAATTGCTGATAGAAAAGGACATCCGCCCGGCAGGTAAGAGCTAGACCATTTTTTCCAATTGTCCATCAAGGCCCTAATTCTAGGGATTCCTCTTTCCTTTTCAACAGCTGGTTTTACGACCTGACCAACAAAGTTAGAAGAGGCGTAATCCATTACCATTATTTGTAGTTTCTCTTTTGATTTAAAATGACTGAACAGTCCGGACTTGCTCATTCCAACATTTTTTGCCAGCTCACCTATGGATAGTGATTCAAGTCCAAACTTGCTGGTGAGTTCAAATGCGCACTTGAGAATGTTTTCTTTTGTATTAAAACCTTTACTCATGCATATATAATAGCACGATCGTTCGGACAGTCAAGTGGTCTTAAGTTGTCGAAATTATGGAGAATCCTCTACAAAGTCATTTGATCTTATATTTAGTGGGGCACCATGGGAGTTACCAAGCTGATCATTTAGGCCATCCTCAGAGTCTTTGATATCATCGCCAAAGCGATGCCAAACTAGCAATGAGTTATGCCTTGGGTGTGTCATTAAATTGTTTGAAACTCTGTCGTTATAGACCCGATTCACACTTAAGGAACTCATCGCAGTGGACCAAATGGACACCTCATCTATAAGCCCTTTATAGCCTTTTTTATTTCCTGTATAGCTGCCAACAGAAATTGGGTGAGATCCAAATTTAGAAATTTTGATTTCATTTAAATTCACTCTTGTTGAATCAACATAAAAAGCAAGATACTTTCCATTGTAAGTTACACTGGTGTGATGCCAAGTGCTGTCATCATAGCTCATTTGATATTCTACTTTGCTTGTGTTGCCTAAGCTGTCTTCAACTTGGAGAAAAATATGGTCTTTTTTGAGCCCTATTGCCAATGCCGTTCCAGCGTAGGAGCCCTTGTGTAAGGTGATCAGCCTTGAATCCATTGATGCCTTAGTTGCTGTTTTAAACCACATTGATATTGTGAAGTTTTGATCTTTAATTAATTCACTTGCCCCTTTTAGGCCAACTCTGGCCATTCCATTGAAAAGAAGGGATTTTTCATTAATGTAGGTCGGGGAGCTTTTAGTTGATACACTTATTTGTTTTTCATTCAGATCATACAGTCCTCTTTCATCAAGAACCTTTACCATTATGTTATATGTAGTATTTGGAGTTAGGCCTTCAAGCCAGGTCGAAGTCTTATCTGACGATGTTGTTTTAAATAGTTTCATCCTTTGGCCATCAGGTGCCAAAAATACTAAGTATGCTTTTGCAAGATCATTGGCCTCCCAAGATATCTCCAGCCTGGTTTGTTCGACTGTTATCACCTCACTTACTCCACTAAATTGGACTGATGGTGGGCTTGGGTATGGATTTTTTGCACAGATTGATGGAGTTGTAACACTTTTTGAAGAGTTCTCTTTTACCACTTGATCTTTACAAGCAGTAAAAGCGATGAGACTGCTCATCAGAAATGTTTTAGATATTACTTTCATTTAATCCTCATTTAATTAAATACGTGAACCCTGCACCTGTGCTCAACCTAGTGTCAAGGTTTGCATTTTCATACACCTCATACTGAGAAAATATATGTGCTTCGGTGTGAGTTGTAATTAGAGTGCTAAGCTTGAGATCGGCTCTAATAGCGTTCAAGGAATTAAGGTTTTCGGAGTTCGTTTCAACTACTGTTCTCTGTAAAGTTGTATCCATATTGAGCTCAATCTCTTCAACAGGATTAAAACGATAACTTGCAAAGGCTCCAATGAAGGTTGTGGTATCTCTTCTTATTGTAAGCTCATTATCACTCTGAGTTGACCTGGATGCCTGCTCAAGGCTAATCGTTGGGCCATAGTCTAGACCTTTTTCTGATTTAAAACCAAGCCTAGAGTTAAAACGATAAGTGTTCTCATAGGTTGCAATTGTTTCTCTGTCCGATTGATTTGCGCCATGTCCTTGAAAGGTAAATGCGTATGTTGGAGTGAAATTTGCTCCATTCCAAGAATGGGATTGATTGTCTGTGTACGAGAGTGTTATTCCAAAGTTTTCATTCGAAATAACCTTTTGGGTGTCAACGGATGATTGGGCATGGTGGATGGCGAATCCAATTTTAAATACATGGTTTTCAGGTATTTTGTTGGTAAGAATTCCACTCTTCAGAACTGAAGACTGCTTTATTTTAATAGAGTCCACATTTCTGGTTGGAACAATCAGAAGAGTTTCTGGATCAAGGTTTTTGGCCTGTGTCTCAGTTAGACGGTTGAGCTTTAAAACTTTCTCAACCCACTCATTCTCACCATAAAGTGGTTTGTAATTATCATTGTATAAAATATCGGAGATAGTTTCGCCTTTAGCGAGTGGGCGGACCTTGTAAGAGTCGGCCCATAGAATTTGGGGCGCAAGTAATAGTGGCAGCAACAACTTCATGTTATTATCTCCTTAATGGTGAAAAAGATATTTTACCACTATCTAAAGGCATTCTGTCATTGCGCACTGTTGTATGAATTTAAGCTATTAGTTTAATTATTTTAAGGCCTGCAAATGCAAAGCAAACACCGATGATAGGTGAGGTGACCAAGTAGATTATGGCCTTCAATTCAAGACCATTTGAGAGATCGTTCATTGCTCCAAGAGCATATCCTGAAAATGTTGTAAGTCCGCCACAGAATCCAACAAGGAGAATAGTATTGAAGCTTTGGTCGATAAGTTTAGATTGGAAAGCTTGAAAAATAGCTCCGGCAATAAAGCAGCCGAGCATATTGGCACCAAATGTACCTAAGGGAATCCAATTGCCGTGTTTTCCAAAATTTAATTCTAGAAAGTGTCTTGAGAGAATCCCCAAGACACCAGCAATTGATATTAAAAAATAACTTTTCACTTTTTAGTGATAGCGAGAACTATGACAGTACAACCTAAAGATCTTGTCTTTGGATCTTTTGATTGCAAAGTTTCCTTTTTCTCTTTGTTCAACAAGATAATGATAGTAAGTGGGATGAGTGTCAGAGACCTCAAGCACACTCTTACCTTCGTGCTCTCCAAAGTCGATTACTACAGACTCTTCAGCGATGATGCCAGTTAAAGGACTAGATTCTTTTATAGCTGCTGCCATTTATTCCCTCCTTAGAATAAGTAGCTGGTTAATGAAATTCATTAGAAAGCGTTCCTTCGCTTTGTGAATATAATTTTTCAATAATTTTTATAACTTGAAAAGGAAAAAATCATTTACCAAAGAAATGCTTTAAAAAATGAACTAAACTTTTAAATTCCTGAGGGTGCTCGTCGGCCAAGACTCTTTTTAATAGTTCAAGTGATTTAAAAACACTGGCACCTTGTCTATAAGGCCTGTCGGAGGTCATCGCGACCAAAATATCTAATGCACTTAATAGTGCCGACTCGACTCCAGTAATAAGTCCCTGTGGATGGTATTTTTCATTATTCGCAAGGGCCTGAATTTTGTAATTTAGGTAGTGGTGGTTTTTTATAAGCTCTAACTGATTGGCACCCAAAGGAACTCTGCCGTTTAATATTTTCATCGAGTTGTCAGCATGATCTGAAAAAATCTTTTTATCAAAATCATTCAAGTGTGCGAGATCAAACTTCTCTCTTGGTATAAAACTCATACCGATGTCCTTGAAGTAAGATGTCATAAATAACGTCTGTGTTTCTTTTTCTGAAAAAAGACCTGTGCTTTGGAGAAAAGAAAGAAGAAGAATAGATGACAACAACGGTTGAGTGACAGTGTAGTGATGGCCTTGCTTAGAAATGTTACGATATAAATGTTTATGAGTATGCTTATTTTTGATTAGCAAATTACTTAAGTTCTGACCACTTTGGAATTGGCTGTTTAAAAGCTCATCATTGAAGGGATCTTCGTAAAGATTTGCCATTTGAAGGCTCAGCAGGTGGGTGTGCCTAGTTGCATTTTTTAGGGGATCACCAATAGAAAGTGATCGAGTTAACTTAACAAGCTTTTGACTCAAGTTATCGTGGAGATATTCATAATCCTCTTCGTGAATATAGATCTCTGAACTTTCTTCTCCTGCATACTGCTTGATGAAGTCAGGAGTTATTCCTTCGTGGGCCTTGAGGACTTCTTCAAAAACTCCATTTTTAAAAGCGTAAGCGCTGTGGCCTAGACCATCAATTATTGAAAGCTGTCCCACAAAGATGGGTTTTAGCTTCAAAGGGAGTCGATGTCTTTCCAAGTAGTTCACTCTCATAGGTACAATTATACCATAGTTTTATTTTGAAAGTGACTCAAGCTGGTCATTTAAGACCTGTGGGTAAGACAGCCCATAGTTCTCAATCATCTTTGGGAAAAGAGAAATTGGTGTCATTCCTGGAAAGGTATTGATTTCGTTAAGATAGACCTGCTCTCCAACTACAAAAAAGTCCATTCTGCAGAATTGGGCCAACTTGAGGTTTATGAAGGCCATCCTTGCAAACTCTTGAATAGTTTTTGTAATTTGTGGATCCAAGTCTGGATTTAAATTGGTTTGAGTCTTAGACTTTTGAGAGTACTTTTCCTCGTAACTGTAAAACTTATCAGGACAAATTATTTCGCTGGGAGAAGTTGCTATCACTTCACCTTTATGTTCAAAAACTGATATTTCTAGTTCTCGTGGAACAATCTTTTTTTCGACGATTACAAAGTTTGAGAAATTGAAGGCTTCTTTTAAAAACTTTTTTATCTCTGACTTTTTATCTACTGGGTAACAGCCAACGGAAGAGCCTTGATTGGATGCCTTTATGAAGATTGAACCCTGCTCATCAAAAAATGAAGAAACCTTTTCAAGAGTTTCCTCGGAACTGTCATTTGCAATGATAAATGGAGTAACAGGTATTGATGCCTTCTCAAGCCACAGTTTCGTCAAAACTTTGTTGAAACAAATCGCACTGGCCTCATAGCCACAACCTAGATAAGGAAGCTTTATCATCTCAAAAAAAGCTTGAATGTGTCCCGTCTCTCCTGGGTAGCCGTGAAAGCAGGGAACACACACGTCTATTTTTTCTTTCTTCCCTGAGTTACTAAAAAGTAGTTCTTTATGGAAGTTTAGTTCAACTTTTTCGCCATCCACACTCCAGGTGAATTCTTGATCAACCTCGACCTCAAAGATGCGAAACCTGGTGTTGTCTATCACACTTCCCAGATAATTTGCCGTAACCAGAGAGACATCGTGCTCTTGGCCGCCGCCACCTTTAAGTAACAAAAGGTTTTTCATTAGAGTTCTCTTAGTTGCTTAGGAAAGCGTTGATTGCTTAGCTCTCTAAACTTATCCATGGCCTCTTCTAGTGAATAAACATTTGTCTCTTTAGAGCCATACGCTCTAAGTGCCAGTGATTTTTGTTCGATTTCTTTATCTCCAATTACCGCCATGAAAGGAACTTTGGCTTTTTGAAGAGTTCTGGTTTTCTTACCCATGGTTTCGTTGGAATCGTCGACTCTTGCTCTTAGTCCTTGATGTCTGAGTTGAGCTGCAAGTTCTTGGCAGTATTCACCATGAATTTCGTTGTTCACCGGAACAAACACAACTTGTTCTGGTGCTAACCAGAATGGGAATGCCCCAGCAACGTGCTCAAGGTAAACTCCAAAAAATCTTTCAAGCGACCCAAGTAGAGCTCTGTGAATAACTACTGGCCTTTCGTCTTCTCCATTTGAGTTTGTAAACTTAAGGTCAAATCTTTCCGGAAGTTGGAAGTCTAGCTGTACAGTTCCAAGTTGATGGTATCTTCCGATTGCGTCGGAAATCTGAATGTCTATTTTTGGACCGTAAAAAGCACCATCGCCTTCATTAATAAAATAGTCGTACTTGGACGCGTCAAGAGCCGCTTTTAAAGCAGCCTCTGCAGTATCCCAAGTCTCATCATCTCCAACCTTCTTTTCAGGTCTGGTTGATAATCCAATTTTGATATTTTCAAAGCCAAAGTGGTCATAACAGACATTGAACATGTCCAATAGACTAGTTACTTCCTTTTGGATGTCTTCTTTAGAAAGGAAAACGTGAGCATCATCTTGGCAGAAGGTTCTTACTCTCGTTACACCCGCCAATGCCCCAGATCTTTCGTTTCTGTGAAGTCTGCCAAAGTCAGCAAACCTAAGTGGAAGATCTCTATAGCTGTACTTCTTATGCTTAAACATAAGCATGTGACACGGACAATTCATCGGCTTAACAGCCATTTCTCTATGATCATCTTTTGTGAAGAACATATCGTCTTTATAGTTGTCCCAGTGTCCAGAAGTCTTCCACAGCTCAACGTCGAGCACCTGAGGTGTGATAACTTCTTTATAATCATAGATTTGATAAATTCTTCTAATGAAAGCAATTAGTTCATTATAAACAATAGTGCCCTTTGGCTCAAAGAAGGGCGAGCCTGGAGCAGCTTGATCAAAAAGGAATAGGCCAAGCTCCTTTCCTAGTTTCCTGTGATCTCTCTTTTTCGCTTCTTCCAAGAAGTTTAGATGCTCCTTGAGCTTCTTTTTATCGTCGAAACATGCAGCATATACCCTCTGAAGCATTGGCCGAGTTTCATCACCTCTCCAATAGGCCCCAGCAGTGTGAAGTAGTTTAAAAAACATCGGTAGCTGTCTAGTCGTCTCAACATGGGGACCACGACAAAGGTCAATGAACGTTTCGCCTTGGGTGTAGTATGAAATAGTCTCACCATCAGGCAGGTCTTTAATTAATTCAACCTTATACTCTTGTCCGGCCTCTTCAAAAATCTCAAGAGCTTTCTCTCTGGAAACTTCATATCTAGTTATCTCGTCAGATCTTTTAATGATCTCTTTCATCTTGGCTTCAATCGTTTTAAGATCCTCATCATGGATCTTTTTATCCATATCAATGTCGTAGTAGAAACCGTGTTCAATTGTTGGTCCAATTCCTAGTTTCACATTTTCATCTGGATATAGTTCCTGAATGGCCTGTGCCATGAGGTGAGCGGTTGAGTGTCTGATTACTTCTAAATCGAATTTTGCCATTTTATTCTCGACTTTTTATAGGTGCCAATAATGATTCAGGTAATTTAGCAAACTCGTTATAAGTTGACTAGTGGTGATAAGCACCAGTTTTAGGTTTGAGTGCTAAGATTGTGAGAAAAATTTACAGACCAGAAACCATTGAAAATATTTGTATGGAAATATTCATTATATTACAAAGTCTTACACCTAAGCCCCTGTAATTTTTAAGAAACCATCCGTCATATGGCCTTGATATTTGTAAGAAAAAAAATTGAAAAAGGCCTAAGAGACCTAAATTACAGGAATAACTGATTTTACAACTAGGATTTGTTGATGTAAGTTTCCCGCAGCAAATCTATATTGTTGGACGGTAGGAAGAATATGGAAACACAAACTCAAGAAGAAACGGCCTTAAGAAACGAACTTCAAGAAAGGTACATGGCCAAATCATCTTTACTTAAAGAAGTGGATGAGAAGTTCGCTGAACTTGAAGGTGACCAAGAAAGAGCATTAGGTCAGGGCTTTTATAGGCTTGGAAAAGTTTATTACGACAAAGCAGATCTAAATACTGCCGAAGATTACTTCTTGAGAGCATTGGACAAGACTATCTATCCTAAAGACGCATTTGCCATGTTTAAGTGCTATGGTTTTCTAATCAGAATTTATTCTGAAAACGAAAGAGAGAAAGATGCCGACAGGTTTATAGACCTTGCCTACGACCTTGTTGAAAAGCTTGGAAGTGAGCTTGGAACTCTCGGAGCAGAGTACTTTTATAACGTTGGAATGGTTTACACATATAAGGGAGAGTTTGAGAAAGCTCTTGAGAACTTTAAGCTTGCTTACAAAAAAGCACAAACTGAAAATGAACCAGAGCTAATAGCAAAGTCTCTATATTCCACGGCCACAGCTTCTTATCACCTAAAACTTCATAAAGAGACTCTCAGTTATCTATCTCAATTGAGTGAACTTTTAAATATTCTTAGAAAAGGATACTTGAAGGGAAGTATGCATCTTCTATATGGAAACCTTTATAAGGACATGGGCAACTTTTCTGAGTCCCTAAAGAACTTTGATCTTGCAATAGCCTATCTTCAGCAAAAGAACTGCTGGAACCTGTATGGTTACATCCTTTTAGGTAAAGGTATTACTTATAAAAAAATGGGTGAGTACAATCAGTCGCTAATGTACTTTAAGTTGGCCCTAAATACGATCAACTCACAATATAAGAGACTTCGTGACCTTGTTGCAACTCAAGTTGAAGATGTTAATGATTCTAGTGTTGATCTATATCTAGATCGACATAATAGAGTCATTCATGAAAAGAACCTTGGTTCTATCGATTTCAAGCATAGATTTGTGCTTCTTGAAATCCTATTCCTTTTAGCTAAGAACCCTGGATCCCATTTTAATAAAGAAGATCTTGCACAGTCCATTTGGAAAGATGAATATAATCCGTTAATTCATGACAAGTTAATCTATACCAGCATTTCAAGATTAAGAAAGCTGATTGAACCGAAGGGCTCAAACAGAAAATACATCTTGAGAGGAAAAGACGGCTACACCTTTAACCCAAGAGTCAAGGCCAGATTTCATAAAGAGGATGATCCGAAGACCAAAAAGGTTATTGGAAATATTGAAATAAGCTCTCCAGTTTAATACAATTTCCTAATGAGAAAGCTTTGTGCCTCAATGGCTGCTTTAGTCTTGTTTGGCAGTGGGGCCATTGCTAACAAGGTTGTATTTTCGGACTTGTTTGTATTTCGCATGGATAATTCCGTCTACTCTTTGGACACCCTCCAAACTTACCACTCTTTTTTGAAAGACTTCAAATGCTTCTATCCTGAATCTATTGTAGTAGCTGCGTTTTCTGAATTACTGAATATTGAAAAAGACTATTTTGATATTTCTCACTTTAAAACTGAAACCCACAACTCTCACCATCAGCTAGTGACTCAAAAATTTATTACTGTTCTGAAATTGAATAAGTATGCATCCTTGCAAGGGGTGAGTGTAAGCTCAAGTCTCCCAAATGCAATGAAGCTTTCCGCCAAGAAAAACAAATGCTCGCTAAATGGATTCAGTGCGAAGGGGTTTAAAAAAGAATTGGCAGACATTGTCCTATTGGAGGTGTTTCTTCGTTCCAGATTTATGCCTAAAACGGGACAGAAACTAACTTCTGATCAAGCGAAGTCGGTTCTTAAGAATATTTCTTCGCTGGCAGAGTCGGTAAGAAGCCAGGTGGACCATGAACTCTTTGACAATTAAGGACCTCTCTAGAAGAGAGCACAATAAAACTTTTGAAGAGGATATTTTAAGTATCGACTCCAAGCACTTGGCCTACCCATGGAAGAAAGAGCTTTGGCACGATGTGTTTATTAATCAGGATTCAAGATTTTTACTATGTGCTGCACTGCAGGAGGGAGGACTAGCTGGTTTTTCACTCTTTGAGCTTAACAACTGGTCACTTCAGGCACATCTTTTGAAAATCGTTATTTGTCCCGAAGTGCGTGGATCTGGTTTGGCCTCTAGACTGTTCTTATTTTGTAAAGATCATATCGTAG
>CATMLK010000067.1:0-15699 GCA_950070535.1 uncultured Bacteriovoracaceae bacterium
CACTGGATACAAGTTTTGCGGGAGGATTAGGTTACGTAAGTTCTTCTGGAACGGAATCAGGAACTCCTTCCCAGGTACTATTAGACGCTAATGGTGACATTATTGTCCTTGGCAAGCATGACAATGGATCTGACGATGACGCAATAATTTGGAAGTATACCTCAACGGGTCAACCCGACTCCACATTTGCAAGTGGTAATGCTTACACGAAATTTAATAATATCTCAGGTGGCTCAGGTAGTAGTGATGAGTTTTTAGGTGGGGCAATTTCAAGTGAGGGAGCACTATTTTCGACAGGTAAAAGTTTTGCCGGTGGCACTGACGATGACATGATTTTAATAAAATTAGAGTAAAATAAAGAATGTCCTAATCAAATATAAATTCCTCCCAACTAACTGTAATTTATGCAAGAATTAATTTATTCTTAATTTTTCACTGAATAAATCCCCTAAATAAGCCGAACAATAAAGTATGAGAAATATAACGAGGCTCCTACTTTTAACTAGTCTTTTTACTGTTTTTGCATGTGGAAAGGCTTCCATTGAAAGTGCAAAGCAGCTATTAAACAACACAACTAATGAGTCAAATTCTCTCAAGGGCAATCTTTCACCTAATTTTGGTACGGGAGGAATTGTGCTTCAAGATATCGTGGAGTTTAGTACCAGTGGTAATGAAGTTGGCAATCAAGTTCTTATAGATGAAACGGGAAGTATATTTGTAGCAGGGAGCGGTGGGCCTCTAGCTAACGCAGCTCTTTGGAAATTTGACTCGACCGGAGCTTTAGACACCTCTTTTGGAGGAGGTGACGGACTATTTACCCATAAGATTAACTCAAGTGACCGAGTAAATGATATGGCAATCGACTCTTTAGGTAACATTATTTTGGTGGGTAAAACTTTTATTTCCGGTCAAGCTGATGACTTAGCAGTATGGAAGATTACTCCCTCTGGTGTTTTAGATACAACCTTTGGTGGTGGTAATGGCTACGTAACTCACAGAACTGCCTCTGGTAGTGTTTACGAAGAAGGTTATTCAGTTGCAATTGATTCAAACGACAATATTATTATAAGCGGCACCACAGTAAGCACCGGAGCGGCTATTTGGAAATTTACTCCTACTGGTGCTCTGGATACAAGTTTTGGTGGCGGAAATGGATACGTGTTAAATGCTACTTTTATATATGCAAACGGTGTTACAGTTGATGAAAATGACAACATCTATACCGCAGGAAATGGTGGAGGCATCAAAGTGGTGAAATATGCCTCAAATGGAAACCTAGATTCAAGCTTTAGCGGCGACGGTAGTTTTGAATACGACAACCCATCAGGAAGTGAAGGTGCAAGTGATATAGTGCTTGATTCAAATGGAAATATTGTCATTACTGGATCCCAATATAACGGAGTTGACAGTGACATGCTAGTCATGCGGATAACACCTAACGGAGTTCTGGACACGACTTTTGGATCAGGGCAAGGCTATATAACTCACCACAACGCAGCTTCAGGAAATGGGAATGATGGCGGAGATGCCCTTACAATAGACAGCGACGGAAACATCTTAGTGATTGGTGATAGTGAAGGAGTAAATTACGATTTAGCGATTTGGAAAATCTCACCAACAGGGTCTTTAGTAACATCATTTGGAAATGGTGATGGCTTTCTAATCTTAGGTGACCTTGCAGGTGGAAACGGATTTGACAGAGGTTATGGTTTGGCACTAACCGATTCAGGAAAGCTTGCAGCAACTGGAATGAGTGAAGGGGCATCAACAAGCGATGATATGGTTCTCCTTTTATTAGAATAAGAATTCAATACAAATATAAACTTCAAAAGTTTAGGTTATAGAGTTCTGGCATAGTGACAAATCTGCATATTCGTTAATGAGCCAACTATTTCTCAGAGGTAAAGCACCCCTAATCCATTGATTACATGAGAATCCATTAATTTCCTTTTTAATTTTAACTTTATTAAGCCGACTAGTAAGGTATGAAAAGAATAATAAAATACCTTCTCTTATTTACTAGTCTCTCAACTCTATTCTCATGTGGAAAGGCATCCGTTGAAAGTGCAAAGGAGTTAATAAACAACACCACCACTGAGCCAAACTTTCTTAAGGGTGAACTTTCAGCAGATTTTGGAGCTGGAACTGGGATTGTATCCTATGACGCTGGTTCTTTTAGTGGCCCTGACAAAGGAGTTGCTGTAGCTTTCGACTCCAACGGCAATATAGTAGTAGGTGGTGATTCATTTATTTCCTCAAACGACATGGCGGTCTGGAGATATCGGCCAGATGGTACAATAGACACTTCTTTTGGAGGTGGTGATGGTTTTCTCACTCATTCAATTAATGGCTCAGACTACGTCGAGGACATGGCCTTTGATTCGTTAGGAAATATTATTTTGGTCGGTAGAACTTTAGTGTCGCTTCAAGGGAATGACTTAGCAGTTTGGAAGGTTACCCCGTCAGGCACTTTAGACACCAGCTTTGGCGGTGGAAATGGCTACATAACTCACAGAATGGCATCCGGACAGACCAATCACGAAGAAGGTTATTCAGTTGCGATTGATTCAAACGATAATATTATTGTGGTCGGTAGAACAACTACTGTTGGATCGACAGTTTGGAAGTTCAGTCCTACAGGCATTCTCGATACAAGCTTTGGTGGGGGTGATGGAATAACACAGAGCCCTCTTTTGGGTGCTGCATACGGTGTGACAGTTGATGAAAATGACAACATCTATACCGCTGGCGTTGGCACTGGCATAAATGTGGTGAAGTATGACTCAAATGGAAACCTGGACTTAAGCTTTAGTGGTGATGGTGTTTTTGTGTACAACAATCCATCTGGTGGTGGAAGTGCTAATGATATAATAATTGATGCAAACGGAAATGTTGTTATTACCGGATACTTAGACAGCGGAGCTGACAGAGATATGTTAGTCATGCGGTTAACACCTACCGGAGTTTTGGACACTACTTTTGGTTCAGGACAAGGCTATATAACCCACCACAACGCAGCTTCAGGAAATGGGAATGATATCGGAAATGCCCTAACAATAGACAGCGACGGAAACATTCTAGCGATTGGGACTAGTGTAGGTGCAAATACCGATTTAGCACTCTGGAAGATCTCACCAACAGGGTCTTTGGTGACATCATTTGGAAATGGTGATGGCTTTGTAACTTTTGATGGCCTGGCCGGAAAAAGCGGATTCGACATGGGCAATGGTTTGGCTCTAACCGATTCAGGAAAGCTTGCGGTAACGGGACAAAGTGAAGGGGTCACAACAAGCGATGATATGGTTCTTTTTTTATTAGAGTAAAAAGATTACGTCTCAACGACTCTTAAAGAAGTCCCTCAACACTTAGATTATCGGCTAGCTCAAGCCAATCAATGAGTATCATTCCATAGATTAATTTAGACTGCTCAAGGGCAGCCCTGTACGAAGCGTAGTCACTTTTCAATTCAATAAGAGTGTCTAGGTCCAATCTACCTATAGAAAAGCGCCTCTCTTCTTCCATCACGATATCTGCAGTTAGCTTCACCTTGCTTTGATTTACCGAAAGTTGCCCCTGTGCCTGTTTTAAATTGTTTAGTAAAACTGTTTTTTGACGACTAAATTCCAAAGCATCCTTTCTACTTTGAATATTGGACTTTAGATGGTTAAGCTTTGCGGCCTGGTAATTTGCCCTTGCCTGAGTATCTCCAATGGGCACTTCAAGTTTTAATCCCACCACAGTCTCACTTCGTTCAATACTCGTTGAAAACCTGGAAGAATCGTCTTTGTTATAACCAATGATAAAACTTACATCCGGACTGTCTTCTCTAGCTAAGAGTGTCGCCTCATTTGCGTTAAACTTATCCCTCAGTTGAGCAATCTTAAAAGATCTCGTACTCGCCCATGAAGGCTGTTCCTGAGCCCGGTAGAGTGTAGTTAATTGTTTAATTAATTTTTCTGAATCGCTCTCAACAAAACTTGTGAAGTCATATGAAAGATTTTCTTCAATTTGGTTTTTAAGGGTTTTGTAAGTGGTCTCTTTTTCCAATACCTCTTCCTTTCTTAAAAGCACTAGTAACTTGGCCCTTTTTAAATCAGTGGAAGTTGCTACTCTTTGCTTTGCTTTGGAAGCAACATTTTTTTCAAGTTTAATAGCTTCATTCTCTAATGCTTTTGCCAGCTTAAAGTCTCTATATGCCTTACTAAGCTCAAGATAAGTTTTTAAGATCTGCGAGAACAGCTTCTCCCTTGCTTCCTCACTCTCAAGTTCTTTAAAATCTTTTTGTGTTAAAAGCGAGCTTTTTTTAAGCCTTACATTTTGGCCAAAAGCATTCTTATAAAGAGACTGCTCTAGTCTTATCTCTGTTACGTTTTCTCGAGTGTCAGGCCTTGTCACCCTAGAGTGTGAAATTGTAAAGTCTGTTCCACTCTCAATAACACTCTTTGAAAGAGCAGCTGATGTTGAGGTTGTATTATCGTCAGAGTCGGCGTTATACCCGTTTTCAGACCTTAAGCTTAAGGTAAACTCTCTTGATGGTAGCCCCTGATCAACGATGTAATCCAACGCCTCTTTATCTACATCGACTTCAGCAAAAGCGGGATTATTTTTAATAGAAAGCTTAATATACTTTTCCAAGTCTAGCCGGTTTGCAAATCCAAGGGTACTAAAAATAAAAAGAGATAGAGTTATAAGCTTCATGGTCTGGTCTCCAACTTATCTTTCTTTAAGCTAAATTGTGCGTACAAAGAAAAAATACATGGCACAAAGATTAGGGTAATAAACATTCCAAGTAGAAGTCCCCACCCCATGGCCAGCATCATTTCTGCCAGCATAGAGTCGTACCCACCTAGTCCGTATGCTGTGGGAAACAAACCTGCTACAGTCGTGAGGGTCGTGATCACAACAGCTCTTAAACGAGTGGAGGTCACTTTGGCAATATCTTCTAAAAGGTTCGAGGAGTTTGGATCAAGTCTACTTTTTAGTCTATCGATCAGAACAATGGAGTCATTCACAACAACTCCAATCATACCAAGAGTGCCTACGACTGCGAAAAATCCATATTGCTCCATTCCATGGGACCAAAATGCGATGATAGTGCCTATTACTCCAAAAGGTATTATTGCACCTACCAATAATGGAGTAAGAAAGGAATTGAATAAAAATATCAACAACAGATAAATTAGACCTAGAGCAATTGAGATTGATAATGCAAAGTCGGCCTGTGAGTCTCTTGAATCTTCCACTTCTCCCCGGAACCTAACATTTGAAGTTGGCCTACCTTGGAGAACTATTGGAAATGTTTCTTCTTCAATCAATTCAGCGATTTCAAGAGGTGTTTTATCGGTGTTGGGAGCAAGATCCGCATAAACCATAGTGGCCCTTTTAAAGTTAACTCGCTGTATGCTTGAGTCCTTTGTATTAAGCGTGAGTTTAACGATCGAACTAATTGGTACGAGATATCCTTCTGAGTTTTCAACCGTTAGATCAAGGAGATTATTGATATCAGACTTACTTGAATCCTTGCTAGTAAAGCGCACATCGACCTCTTCATCCCCATCATTTAAAGTATATAAAACATCCCCCTCAACATACGCTCTTAACGAGCTGGCCAATTGGCTATATTTAATACCAAGTCTATTCGCCTGCTCTTTATTAATTTCAAGCCGATATTCCACCTTCTCTCTTGGCCTTTCCTCTTCTACATTTACAAGAGTGCCTAGTGCATTTAACTCATTAATTAACTTACTTACAATTTCTTCTCTGTAAGCGTCGTTGTTTTCCTGAACTTCGATAGCAATTGGGCTTCCACTATCAGAGCCAAATCTGCTCTTTTGAAACTGAACCTTTTGAAAATCGGTCAACTCATCTAGCTTTGGTTGCCAAGATTTAATTAGATCTGATAAAGATACCTCCCTTTCCGAAGGTGCCACTATCTCTACTCGAATTGAGGCCTCATTCTCTTTAACTTCTCCTCCTCTTCGATTTTGGCCAATACTAGTTCTGACAGAGGTAACAACTTCTCTTTCATCATTCAAGAAAACATCCTCAACTTGTCTTACAAGCAGTGCTGTTTCATGCCTTGTAGATTTTTCAGGGCCAACGACTTTTACTCGAAAGTTTCTCGATTCCTCTCTTGGAAACATCACATAGCTTAGGTGATTTTTAAATAAGTATCCGGAGATGCAGGCCAGTAGAACAAAACATCCAAGGACATAGAATCTTTTCTCTAAAACCTTCACTAAAATCGATGTGTATTTTTGCTCTACTCTACTGATAAATTCAGACCTTTTAGTGGCAAATTTGTTTCTTTTGAAAAACTTTTTGTAGATCTTTTCAATTTTAGTCTCATGCATCATGTGTGATGGTAAAAAGAAAAAAGATTCAATTAAACTTGCTGCCAACATAAGAAAAATAACGGCAGGAATGTATTTTACAAAAAGGCCAAATCTTCCACTAAAGAAGTAAAGAGGAATAAAGGCGGCACACGTAGTTAAGATACTTGCGATAACCGGGATCCCCACTTCAACCACCGCATCCACTACTTTATTTTTGTTTCTTTCTTTGAAGTTTCTAGATATATTTTCGGCGATTATGATTGCGTCATCCACCACAATCCCCAAAACGATAATAATTGCAGCAAGTGTCATGTTATTTACGGTATAACCTAGTAACACAGACCCCAACAAGGTAAATGCCAAGGAAAACGGAATCCCCATCCCAACCCAAATACTTGATCTAAAATCTAAAAATAGAACCAATATGATTACGATTAGCACAAACCCAACAAGGCCGTTGACTCCTATTAAATCGAGCCTGTTTCTGACATCATATGATTCATCATCGATCAAAACAAAGCCTACAGATGAATTTTTACTTCCTTTCTCAAATTTTTTTACGAAATCAACAATCGCCTTTTGTGCTGTCAAGATGTCAGTGGAGGAACTTTTTTGGACATTAAATATGATTCCTTCCCTCCCCTGAATTTTACTAATACTTGTGGATGTTTCAAAACCAGGTTCAACTTCAGCAATCTGGTCTAATGTGAGTTTTTGCCCCTGATATCCAGAGATAACGGTGACTTCCTTTAAACTCTCCACGCTGTTTAGCTCGGAAGTAATACTAATTTCTGTTTCACGCTTATCTTTTAAGCTTCCAATAGGGCTTCTAACATGCTGGCTCTCGATCTGGCCTCGAAGTTGGTTCATTGAGACTTCATAAAGCTTCAGTTTTTCGGAATCGACTTTTATTTGGAGTTCTGGTCTTAAGTAGCCAGATAGATCTACGCCGCTAACCTCAGGGAGGGTGAGAAGTTTATCTCTAAAGCCTAAAGCATACTCCTGTAATTTTTGTCTATCTTTTACTTCAAGAATTTCCACGTCCTTTAAGTACATCCCTATATCAATAATGGCCTTCTCAGAGCTTTTAAACTGCCTGTAAATAGGATCATCGACTTCGGAGGGCAATGTTACGGAGTCAACAGAGTCTTTTACCTCCTGAACCTTTTCAGGTAAATTCTTAACTCCCGCTTCGAACTGAACATTAAACGTGGCACTTCCATAAGAAGAGCTCGATGTAATTTCTTCTAAAGCTGTTAGGCCTTTTAGTTTTTCCTCAACAGGTTTAACGATGAATGATTCTACGTCTGCTGCAGAAGCTCCTGGATACCTAAACGAAACTCTAATTGACTCAAACGCAAACTCTGGCATCTCCTCCTTGCCTATCTTCTTCCAGACAACAAAAGACATTAGAAAAAGACCAATCATCAAAGCATTAACGATGATCGGTCTATCTATAAAATATCGAACTAGGCATTTCACTTTCGTTCTCCTAATAGTTTATGCAAAAATTTCTCTGCTGCATCCATGAGTTGGAGAAGCTCATCCAATTCACTCTCCTCTAGACAGTCAAATTTTACGGCAAGTTTTTTATAGGCCTGTTTTTTAATATTGTTGAAGGTCGTTCTGCCTTTGGTGGTCAGGTGAAGGTGGATAGACCTTCTATCTTTCTCATCATGCTCTCGGTACACCAACTCATTCTCAACCAAATTATTAACTAGCTTTGTCATTGAAGGCTGACTTACTCCGTGGTGGCCTGCGATATCCCCAGTACGATTAAGCCCTCTATTAATGTTTGCAAGAACTCTAAACTGAGGAACGGAAAGTGACGGTTTGGCACACTCACGCACCTCTGTTCTTATCAGATTTAGAAGGGGGGGAACTACTTCCAACATTTTTTTTGCTAGATCTTCTTTTTTCATTTACATAACCCAGTTATATATTAACCTGGCTATATTTTAACGACATCCAGATTATTGTCAAGGCCAATCCAGGCAGCGGAAGCTATTGTATTTATTAAGATTAGGTTAACGGTTTTATCGAAGTTCAAAAATTGGACAGTAAAGGTAATGTTTACATGATAGCTACAATTTTAATCCCCTACTCTTCGATTTCTGGCAAAATTTAAGAAAATAAGAATTACTTAGGAGATTACAATGAAAACAATTCTAATAGGACTTACACTACTTGCTTCATTAAATGCATTTTCAGCTCAAACTGAAGAGTACACAGGCACAGGCCTAACCGGAGATAGCTGTACACTGAGTATTGGACCTGCTCTTGACTCTGACTATGACAATGTCCTATTTAGAGCAAAAATTGGTGGTAAGGCAATTCCTCAATTCCTCGGCTTTGGAACATCAAAGTACTTCAAGAGCTTTGCAATGGTTCAATTCGAGCATGATGGAAGATTGGTTTCTGTTGGCTCTGAAGGTGATCCTGATTTAGAGCTTTTTTTCGGTCAAAACGGCATGGTTGAATCATACACTCTTAACACGTATCCAATGTTTGGTGGTGTAGAGACTATAAATTGTACGAATCTTCAATTAGATAACTAAAAATATAAACCGCATTGGGGGAGTCTCTCCCCCCAATTAAATCATTCTGATGCCATCTCTCTAATATTTTTCAATGACTCTTTAAAACTATTCTTATTGCTCTCACTAGATAGGCTTACAGCCTTGTTGGCAGCAAGCTTTGCACTGTGGAACTCTTTTAGTTTTTTTAAAAGGATTGCGTAATTGTGCCAACCATAAGAAAAATTAGGCTCAATTTTTAAGGCCCTTTCATAGCTCTCTCGTGCGATATCCAATTCATTTTGTTTTAATTGTAGATTTGCTATCGAAAACCACGCCCAATGACTTTCTGGCCATTTTTCAATCACTTTCATTAAAGAGATCTTTGCAGCATCCAAATGCCCAAGTTTCTCTAGAGCTCCAGCGGATTTGATGTGTTCTCTCTCTGTGCCAGTTGCTGACAGCTTGTTGGGTGGAAGTGTGACTATGCCCCAATAGCCTCCTCTTTTCCATCCCCGTTCAAACTGTTTAAAACTCAGTGTTTTGTTTTGCTCTTTTCCAGAGTTTAAAAATAGTACTTTTTTATCTAAGTCGTACCCTGTAACGATGGAGTAATGCCATAGCTCATACCAGTCGAAACCCAGATTTTGAAAAACTATAACAGGGGTGCCTTGTGAGATCTCCCTAAGAAGTTCTTTCATTGAATTAACTTCAATTGAAACTAATCCATTTCTTCGTGTTGCAGCTACGATGTCCATACGATAGCTCCCTTCAGCACCAGGGGTAAATACCTCATTTGCAGCCTGCTCCTGTGTGATATCAACACCTGCCCAATTGAAGGCCATAGTTAGGGTTGCTGGGCCACAATGATCTTTTTTCTGAGAAACGAATGAAACACCTTCAACTCTCGCCTGCTCTTGGAGCTTTAACGAGCGAATATTCAATTTTTCTGACTGCAGGGTGCGTCCGGCACACCCTACAAGTAAAAAACATAGTAGAAGAGAAAACCTCATATTCTTTGTGCGAGATAAATAATTAGAAGAATTAAAACAATTTCAACCAACAACGCGCCTGCTTGCTGTTGATTAACACTGCTTGCAAGGTGATTTAGCTCAGCATCACTTAGTCCGGCAATTCTCTCACTTACAGTTGCAGGATCAAGTCCCTGCTTCTCAAGCATCTTTTTAATCTTATCCTTTGAGATAAAGTCTTTCATGGCCTCTTCTTTTGAGGCCCTGTCTTCCATATTCATGGCATCAAAAGTGCTAATTAAATTTTCCTGACTTGCAGAGGAAGCAAGACTTATTTTTGGATCCAAAAAGAACGTAAACGCTAACGCGCAACAGATAAAAGACTTCAACATAGCAGCTCCTTTTTTATGCTTTATTAACTTTTAACACATTTGAAACTGCTTCCATCAAGTTTGGCCTATACAAAACTTTTACATCGTGGGCATATTGCCCATAAATTGGCCTTACTTTGTATCGAAGAAATATTTATGAATGCCCATCCCCACAAGCATACAGCCTATAAACACAATAAAGAGAGGCTGTGCTGTGACCATATTTACGATGCCAGGCCCTGGGCAGATTCCCATAATCCCCCAACCTACACCAAACAAAACTGAACCCAGTATGAGTTTAAAATCGATATCCTTTGCCGTAGGTAGACTAAAGCTCTCACTCATTAGAGGTCTTTTTCTCTTTAAAATTAATCTAAAAAGTACAAGGTTTACTCCGACAGCACCTCCCATAACAAAGATTAGCCGCATATCCCACTCACCAAAAATATCTAGAAATCCTATAACTATATTTGGATTTGTCATTCCCGATATCACTAGGCCAATTGAAAACAAAATTCCTGCAACAAAACTAACTGCAAATTTCATAACATCCCCCTAATGGCCACAGTGACAACACCGGCAATTATAAACGTAATAGTGGCAACGAAGCTTCTCTTTGAGAGTCTTGATAAACCGCATACTCCATGGCCAGATGTACACCCGCTACCAAGCCGAGTTCCAAACCCCACGAGTAAACCTGCAACAATGGCATGTCCAAATCCAAAGTGGTCTAAGTTATAGATTAAGGCCTGAGGTCTAAAGACTAAAAAGGCAAGTCCTCCTGTCAGAAGTCCCCCCACAAAGCCATATCTCCAATTGCCCGAGTTATCAGGATTTGTGAACATTCCCATAAAGATGCCACTAACCCCTGCGATCTTTCCAATTCCTCCAAGCATTACACTGGCAGACAGGCCAATTAAAACCCCACCTAATAGCGACAGCAAATATTCATGCATTTTATATCTCCTTACTCTTCTAACTTTAAAGGTAACTTCAGGTACTTGGTACCATTGTCTTCTGAACTAGGAAGTCTTCCAGCATCAATATTTACTTGAATACTTGGAAGTAGCAGCCTAGGAGCATCCAACTTTGAATCGCGTTCAGATCGAAACTTTGTATACTCCTGCTCCGAAACATTTTTTGAGATTTGAACATTGGCCTCTTTCTGTTCACCAATTGTCGTCTCATATTTAAGCTCCCTTCCACCTGGCATATAGTCATGCCCAACAAAGACTCGAGTATCATCGGGCAAGACATAAATTTTATTTTGGATTGAATCATAAAGCTTGTGTGCACTTCCATCAGGGAAGTCGACACGTGCTGTTCCAAAGTCAGGCATAAAGAGAGTATCACCTGTAAAAAGAGCATCACCTACTAGGTAGGAAGAGCATGCTGGAGTATGACCAGGTGTAAAGATTACCTTAAGAGATAAACTTCCTGCTTCAATTACTTGGCCATCCTCAAGAAGAAGATCAAATTGACTGCCATCGGTTTTGAGCTCTTTTAAATTAAAAACTTCTTTAAAGTGTTTTTGAACAAGAGTTATATTTTTACCAACACCAACTTTAATACCTGGAAAGCGCTTTTTCAGGAATAACGCTCCACTTAAGTGATCTGCATGGGCATGAGTCTCTAATGAATACCTGAGCCTGAGACCTTCTTTTTTTATATAGCTCTCAACTTTATCCAATGACTCAAAGCTAACTTTTCCTGAGTTAGGATTGAAGTTCAGTACAGGGTCTATCAAAATTGCGTCTTTTGAAACTGAATCGTATACTAAATAAGTAAGTGTTGATGTTGATTCATCAAAAAATGCTTTTACTGCGGGTTTCATCCAAGACTCCTGTTTTCGTTTATAAATAAAGCATAAAGCACTTAGTATACAAAAACCTTGATCTTCTTCAAGGTTTAAGCGGATGTAAACACTTGATATTAGATAAAGGTAAGTTAATGCTGCTAGATATTTTAAAAGAAGAGCTACCTCACTTCACAGCTCGTCAATATAAGCGAAATCAGATAATTTATAACGAGGGAGATGCTCCCGGTGGAATTTACTTTATAGAATCGGGAATCATTGGACTTTTTCATGTTTCAGAGTCCGGCCATGAGACGCTTTTAAGAGTGTTCTCAAAGAACTATATATTTGGACACCGCTCTGTTATTGCCCAAGAAAACTACCACGCATCCAGCATATGCCTGACTCCTTCTAAAATCTATTACATCTCGGCAGCTAAATTTAAGGATTTATACAATCGAAATCCTGAGATTCTATTTGAGATATCAAAAATCCTTGCAAAAGAGCTTCGTTCTTCGGAGTTGAGGCTTTCAGGACTTCAGGACAAATCCGCAAACAGAAGGATAGTTGAAAGTTTGGTGTTCTTAAAGTTAAAGCACCCAAAGTACACTTGGACCCGAAAAGAGATTGCCGATTTTGCAGGTTCCACACTTGAAAGTGTAGTACGTGTTATGACAACTCTACAAGAATTAGAGCTTATTGAAAAAAAGGGTCGAGACTTCGATGTCTATGATTTTGATAAGTTGTTGAGCTATTCAAAAACACTATAATTTTGCTTGATGGCCATCAAGGTTGCCTTTGAAGTTTTAAATTAAAATCTATTCAAAGGAGCAATTATGTTAGGATATTTCTTTGCCACACTAATCGGTTTATCTCTTGGACTTCTAGGCGGTGGTGGATCAATTCTCACAGTTCCCATTCTTGTCTATGCTATGAACATGGACCCCAAACTCTCAATCGCCTTAAGCTTAGCAATTGTTGCAGTAACCAGCCTAATAGGAGTGTATGGACACTATAAAAACGGAAACGTTGAGTTAAAGATTGCAAGTATCTTTGCTCCCGTGGCGATGCTTGGCACTTATCTTGGAGCAAAGCTATCCTCATACATGTCTGGACAAGTTCAATTAATCCTCTTTGCCATTATTATGCTTCTAGCAAGTTTTTTTATGCTTCGTACGCAAAAATCTAGTTCAGAAGAGGCTAAATCCAGACCAATGAATATTCCTTTAATTGCAGTCGAAGGAGTGGTTGTCGGGATAGTCACAGGCCTTGTTGGTGTTGGAGGAGGATTTCTTATTGTTCCGGCACTTACTCTTCTTGGAGGCCTTGAGATGAAAAAGGCAGTGGGCACTTCCCTACTAATAATTTCTCTAAAATCTTTTAGCGGTTTTACAGGCTATGCCACAATAATTGAAATTCCTTGGGCATTTTTAGGAAAATTTATATTTTTCTCAGGGGTTGGGATCATCATAGGTTCAAAACTTGTAAAACACATCACTCAAGAGAGGCTTAAAAAGGCATTTGCAATATTTCTAATTGTTATGGGTATATTTATTCTCTATAAGAACCGAACACAACTAACACCATCAACAGCGCAAACCATAAAGAAACAAGTGAATGAGACGAAATGAAAGCATTATAAATTATCTAAGCAGTTTAGGCCCACGACTGTTAGAAAAACCTTCCCCGCTGATGGTGTTTTCAGGATAAAATTCACCATGAAAACCCACAAGTAGGTATTATCTTTTAAACTTTGTATCTGTTAGAGAAAATTTCAAAAATTTAATGAGGTCTCTTTTTTCTTGAGAACTCAACCTGATCATTTTATTCCTCATTAAAGGATGTGCGTTTTCTTTCTTTTTAAAGAGCTTATAGGGATTTGTTTCTACAAAGAGTCTCTGTCCATAAATGGTACTTTCAAATTTTGATAACCAACCTGAGTCAAATTCGTCGATTGCACCAACACCCTTAGTATAGTGTTCTATTACATCTTCAAGCGTTTCATAAGCACCTGAGTGAAAATAAGGAGCAGTCAATGCCACGTTTCTTAAAGGTGGTGTTCTAAACTGATACTTGTTGATACCTCTTTTAGTGACATAAAAGCGTCCTTCGTCGTTATTAACGATGTCTTTTCCTGGACCAATTTGGGGGGAAGCAATATTTGCAAATACTCTCCCGCCAAGCAAAGCACCATCATGACACTTAGTGCATCTTCCAACAGTGCTAAAAACAATGGCACCTCTTTTTTCGCCAGGAGTTAAGGCATTCAACTCTCCGCGAAGATAGCGATCCCATGGAGTATTTCTAGAGTTAAACTCAACTCTTTGAAACTCGGCCAAAGCATTTCCAAGATGGCCGATATTAATATTTTGACCAGGGTATGCCTTCTTAAAAAGATTCTTAATCTCTTCAATGGCTAAAAGTCGCTTCATGATTTGAGACCATGCTTGCTCATCTGTTTTGGCATCGGCAATCGGATTTGTACCCTTCTTCCCACGCATCTCTTCATGGGAGATAATTGGAAAGATTGCCTGAGCAGCCAACGCACTCCCTAGAGCTTCAGTAATGTCCAGTCTTTTTGGATAGTAGCCATTGAGGACCTCTGAAGGAGTGTCATAAACCTCTGCCATATCATCGTACGATACCCTTCCATCCCAAAAAAGGGATCCTAGTTCATAGTGGTCTAAATTAAATAATGCAGGAGAATTTCTAGGAATTATGGTTTCCTTGGTAACACCAACTGGTAAAGGCAATCCATCCCCTGTCCCCTTACTTGGGTCATGGCAAGTGGCACAGCTCACGTTTTTGTTGCCGGATAATCTTGTATCAAAAAATAGGTTTTTACCTAATACATACTTATTTTGATCTACGCCTTCAGGCCTTTCAATTGCTTCATACTTAAACATTTGCACGTAACGTTGAAGCTCTCTGTCCAACTCATCAGAGATGGCCTGCTGAGGTGTTAGGCAAACTAAGGCCATAATCACAAGTGTGAATTTCATAACTCTTCCCTATAAAACGAATTCATTTTGTTTGACATGCCAAACATTTCTACCACAAGGAAAATTCAATTTGAAATGATTTTATGGATGCAGCGCCCCGGTTCAATCGAGGCGCATATTAAAATTAAAAAAGGTAATTAACTGCTAGGTTAAATCCAGAAGCACTTAGGTCTTCGTACTTGGATACATCAGAACCATTCTTAGCTTCATAATCGGCCGGTAAAGTTAATGCGTACTGAAACTCAAAAAACAAGTTCTTTTGAGCTACAAATTTTGCTCCAGCAAATAAACTCTGAGTCGTATAGGTATCAACGGTTGTTTTAGAGTCGTCTGTGTTCTTGACCTCAAGCTCTCCAATGAAACCTAACTCTACTCCACCAAAAATACTGAAATTTGTAGCTACATCCCTTTGAACTGATGCTTGGATGTAAAGGTCTTGCTTTGCATCTGTTGTGGATTCTTTTCCATTATCAAGATCCTCTTCTTTCGCTTCTCCCACAAAGTCTACCATGGCCTCAAGTGCCCACTGAAACTCAGCTTGCTTTCGTCCAAAGCTTGCAAAAAAAGATAAGTCAGAGCTTCCAGAGGCAACAGTTCCATCTTTATCGGTGTTGCCATCTTCAGCATCAAACAAGTCAGGAGAAAAAGAAGCACCAAGATCTAGATTGAAGCCATTGTCCTTTTCCCACCAAAATCTTTTTAAAACGCC
>CATMLK010000068.1:0-15641 GCA_950070535.1 uncultured Bacteriovoracaceae bacterium
TGTCCGAAAAGTTTGCAAGCACCCCCGAGGAGCAGGACTACCTAGTACGTTTTGGGAGTGTTCCTACAACCGCCATAATAATGGGGTAGAGCATTGCACTTTGAATTTTATTTTTTAGTTTTAGTTGAGCCTCTGTAAAGTCGGCAAGTCTGAGTAGTACGACTTCGAGGGTTCCAGATGCTTCTCCTGCCTCGACCATATTAACGTAAACGTTGTCAAAGACTTTAGAGTGCTTACTCATTGCCTTAGCAAGGGAGGAGCCCTCGTTAACATCCTGCTTCACTTCTGAAATGACGACCTTGAGGTAATCATTGTCTATCTGGTCTTGTAGGGCCGATAGGGCCTCAACAATTTGAATCTTTGCTTTCACTAGAGTTGCAAGCTGACGTGTCATTAGTGCCAAGTCGCTGATCTTAACTTTGGATCCCATCGAGAGACTTGAGCTCTCAACGCCAGATTTTGCTTTCTTCTCTTTGATGTCAATTAGCATAATCCCTTGGTTTTTTACCTTGGATTTTGCTTGGATAATTGATTCGGCGTTTATAGAGTTTTTTATCTCTTTTCCGCTTCTATCTAATCCTTTATACGAATAAATTGGCATATGCTCTCTTTAAGTCTTTACTCTTCTTCAGCTTCAGAAATAATAGCTCTTAGGATTTCTTCAACAGAAGTTATCCCTTGAAAAATTTTATCTAACGAGTCCATATTTAAAGTTACCATTCCTTCTTTTACGCCGGCCTTTTTAATTGTAGAAGCGTCGGCCTTCTGTAGAATTAGCTGCCTGATCGTATCAGTAACTAGAAGTAGCTCTGCCACTACAGTCATGCCTGCATAACCTGTATGGTTACACTTGTCACAGCCAACAGGCTTGCAAACCCTTGCATCTTCAGGAATATGGTCAATATCAAGCATGGTTATTTCATGCTTTGTGAGTTCGGTCTCTTCTTTACAGTTATTGCAAAGAACTCTAACTAGTCTTTGGGCCAACACCCCAACTAGAGAGGATGAAATTAAAAATGGTTGCACTCCCATATCAATCAAACGAGTGGGCGCACTTGAAGCATCGTTAGTGTGCAGTGTTGATAGTACAAAGTGACCGGTGAGAGATGCGTTAATCGCCATTTCTGCCGTTTCCTGGTCCCTTGTTTCCCCGACCATTACAACGTCTGGGTTTTGCCTAAGTATTGATCTCAGTGCTACAGCAAAGCTTAAATTAATCTTTTGATTAACTTGGATTTGGCTTATACCGTTTAGCTCGTATTCCACCGGATCTTCGACAGTAATAATCATTCTGTCAGGAGTGTTCATTCTATCAAGAACTGCAAATAGGGTAGTTGTCTTACCATGTCCCGTAGGGCCTGTAACGTAGAGAACCCCATGCTTTTTTGTAGATAGCTCTTTTAGATGCTGAAGGACTTTACCTTGAAAGCCTAGGCTTTCAAGTTCAAGAACTGTGTTGGTCTTTTCAAGAACCCTCATAACAATTCTTTCACCATTTTGGACAGGGACGGTTGAAAGACGGATATCAATATCCTTTCCAGCAATTTTAATCTTGATTCTTCCATCTTGAGGAAGACGCTTTTCAGCAATATCAAGTTTTGCCATAACTTTAATTCTTGATGAAACAGCAGCATGAGTTTTCTTTGGCTGTCTCAAAATCTCAGTCATAACCCTATTTATTCTAAAACGGTAAACCACTTCCTTCTCATATGGTTCAATATGAATATCGGAGGCACGCTCTTTAACTGCTCTAAAAATGATTGAGTTTACAAACCTAATTACCGGAGCCTCGTCCGCAGAAGCGTCGAGAATATCGATTGGTCCATCAAGGTCAAGGTTTTCCTCAAACTCATCTTCAATGGAATCAACTAGGTTTCTATTAGCTTTTTCATAAACGCGGTTAATTGCGTCTTGAATTTTAAGTGGGGTGGTTACCACTATATTGATTTCTTTTTTAAAGATTCCTGTTAGGTCGTTCACAACATTGAAGTTGAAGGGATCACTTAATGCAACTGTTACCGAGTGTTCACTCTCAAGGAGAGGCAACACTTCGTGGTGTTTTGCATAATTAATTGAAATGTCGCTAACTATGGTCGGGTCAATCTCGTCGACCTTAAGTTCTGGCAGATAGGGGATGTCTATCTGGTGACAAATTACTTTTGTTATATCATGAGGATGAATGAAGTTTTTTGACAATAGAATTTCGCCAAGAAGCCCATCTTCTTCTTTTTGAATGGCCAGTGCTTCTTCAAGTTGTTTCTCTGTCAAAGAGGTGTATTGAAGAAGTAATTCTCCAATTTTCTTTTTGTTTGTCTCAACTCTTTTTAGCAGGTGATCCGCTATCTTCATTTAATCCTCGATCTCGTTCATGATCTCTTGGTAATTTGGCATTTCAATTTCTTCCTTTGGAGGAGCGATACCTTCAGACTCATTAGTCTGCTGATATACATTGTCCATGCCATTGCCAACTTGCTTAGCCTGCATTTTAATCTTTTCTGTTAAGGCTGTCATTTCTCCCTCGAAAGGTTCATCGCCATCAATGATTGTTTTCTTGATTGCTGCGTTCGACTTTTCAATGGTGGCCAAAGTCTGAGCACTTGCCTCTTTTTCGTAAGGTGAGAGAATTCTTGGAGTTAGAAACATTAATAGATTAACTTTACTTACATTTCTAGTTTTGTTCTTAAACAACCAACCTAAAACGGGTATATCACCTAAAAGAGGTACCTTACTAAATGAAACCTCTTCTCTATCTCTTAGTAGACCACCCATTGCAATGGTGTCGCGGTCCTTAACCATAACTTCCGTTACAGCTGATCTCGTAACTGTGGCCTGACCATTTCCAGAGGTATCTGTTTCACCAATGAAGTCGTTTTGAGTTTGATTGATTTTTAGTTTTACAAATCTTGTGACCTTGTTGATTTGAGGAGTGATCTTAAGGCTTAGCTTGGCCTCTTGAAATTCCGTCGAAGTTGTTGTCACGTTGTCTGAAGTAACCGTTTGTCTTACTGGTCTTGTTTCTCCAACTTCAAATTCAGCGTCAGTATTATCCATCGCAAGAATCTGTGGTGTTGCTAGAACGTTAGTTGATGTATTCGTGGCAATTGCCTTAATTAGACCATTTACTGAATTAACTGTAATTGGGTCTCCACCAGTAGGGTTTGGAATCTCAACAGTTCCACCGCTTCCTCCACCAACAAAGAAGCCACTTAGATTGGTTGGGTTGCCAGTAATAAGGTCAACAAGTCCGCCATTTGCAAGAAAACCACCTCTTTGAGCATTCCCGCTTCCGTATGCTCCAAGGTATTCAACACCAAAAGCGCGAACCTTTGTAAGGCTTGTTTCCATGAATATGCCTTCAACATAAACTTGGTCTCTTGGTATATCTAGTTTTGAAATAACATTCTTTAGTGTTAACCAGTCTGTAGGGGATGCTGTCACAACAAGAGCATTGTTGTTTTTGTCGGCCGTAACTTTTACTTCGTCAGAAAATAATGAGTCATCATCATTTGATCTTCCTCTAATGAGTCTTGATCTAGATGCAGCAGACCCTGATCTTGAGGCGGTTGAACCGGAGACAAGTTGGTTAAGTGTCTTTGCAAGCTCTTCTGCATTACCATAATTTAAATAGTGTACGTGAATTCTTCCCGCACTTTGAGAAACAAGTTTAACGTCGAGTTTGTTAATTAAATCTCTAAGTTGCCTTGCTCCCTCAGCATTGGCCATGGCAATGATTGAGTTTGTTCTTGGCTCAGCAATAATCTTTGAAATATTAGAGCCTTTTTGGCCTCCGCTAATACTTGGGGCAGAGCTAGAACGGCTGCTTCTTCTTGATCTAGTGGAAGGACCAGAGCTTTCTTTTAAAATTTCATCAAGAAGTTTTGCGATTTCCTGAGCGGATGAGTTCTTAACAGGAATAATCTGAAGAGACTCCTCAAAGCCAGGAACATCTAAAAACTTGATAAGTCTTTCCAGGCGGTTAATGTTGGCACCTGTATCGCTGATAATAATTGTGTTTGTTTGCTTAATATCAATAATTCGTCCATAACGAGACATAAACGGTCTAAAGTTTCTTGAAATCTCTGAAGCATCAACATTTTTTAGAGCAAGAATTTTCATAACGTGTGCTTCAGTGTCCGGAGTGTAAGCACCGGTGTAGATGCTGGTAGGGGTGTATCTAACATCTCTTGCGTTAATTACTTTATAGAATTCGCCAGATTTAACGAGTGTGTATCCGGCCATGTTTAGAGCTGCCAAGTATGCCTTCCATGCATCACCTACAGTGATCGCTGAAGGTGCCATAATAGAAACTTTACCTTTAACGTCTTTGTCTAGGATTAAGTTGATGCCCGTAAGCTTTTGCATATGCTTGGTTAGTTCTAAAATATCAGTATCAGGAAAGTCAAAACTTGTAATAATCTCAGGACCAAATGCAGTCTCTGGATTTAGTTGAACATACTTAGATTCTTTTTCGCCTTTTGGAGGTTTTTGTGCTCCTCTTTGGCCAAAAGTTTGTTGGTTGGATTCTGATTCACCAAATGAACCATTGGTAGGACTTGAAGTTTCCTGCTTAAATCTGGACGGCGATTTAAATTTGTTAAACTGTGCCAGAGCGTGCGGAGGAGTGGAGAGAGTTGCTCCAACCAAAGCTACCGCCAATAGGCGCGATTTTGAGTGACTTCTTGTCTTCATACCAAATCCTTACGTGGTTTTTTATCTAATGTTGTATTGCAGAGGCACTTCTTCGCCGCCTCTAGAGATGGTTAAATCCATCTTGTCCATATTTGATACTTTTCCAAATAGGGACATAACCTCATTGAGGTTAGATATCTTCTTCCCATTTATATGGGTGATGATGTCGTTGTTTTGGATGCCCAAGTATGAAAATATTCCTCCTGGTTCAACATCAACAATCTTAAAAGACAGAGATCCGTCTGGATTGGTAAGTTGGATACCACGGGCCTGGGTGAGGACATCGCTTATATTCTTCATTTTGTCTTGGATGAAGCCTTTTTCAATAGTGTATTTATTTCCTTCATTCTCAACACCTTCAATCTTCTTTTGGTTCTTTTTGAAGGCCTTGCTTTGAGATGGTGACATTAATGCTATAGGGGATGGACGATCTTTGAGGTCTTGGTTTTCAATCATCTCACAGCGACCGTCTTGAAGGTTCTTAACTATGATCTTCTGTCTGTCTATTACGTCGATTTTCGCCATTGTTCCAATTTTATCACCTTCGCGAACCTCGGTAAGCTCTCTTCCTGAACGAACTTGAACACTGGCCAGGGACTTTAAGGAGTCTTGTAGTACAATTGTGTTGATCAGTTTTATAGGAAGATTAGACTTTCTTCTTGCTTCCTCACATTTTATATCCTGAGCAATTACAGGCTTTTTAACTGTATCTACAGGTTTTCCTGCATCAGTCTTAAAGATCCCCGACTTCCTAATATCCTCAATTTCTTGACTTGTAAGAAGTTTTTTATCATCCAGTGAAACTTCCGGCTTGGTGGCCCCAGTTTCTATAGGCTCTCTTAAGAATAGGGCACTATTTTTCCCGATCATAAAAATTGAGCCAAAAATCATTGTTGCCTGAAATGACTTGTGAATCGCGTTTCTATACTTAGGATCGAAAATTTGTTGATGAAGCCCTTTGATCTTATGTCCATCAATCTTTTTAAACTTTTGTTTAGTAGATAAAAGAATATCTTTCTTAGTTTTAGAATCTTTCTCTGAGGTTTTAAACTTTGGCGACTTGAATTTTCTAAAGTCTATTCTGTTAAGCTTATCCTTCATCGCAGTCGTTTTTATCTGTAACTTGTCTTTGAACCCTAACTTACCGTTGTCCAAATCAATTTGATCAAGAGACCCTGTTATATCCTGGTCAGAATTCTCAAATTCTGGAGGATTGGATAGGTCTTGCTCTGGTGCTGGCTCTTTCTCTACAACAGAATTTTGAGGCGAAGTTGTTTGATCTTCTACTTCATTAGTTTCATCCAAAAATTCCTCAGAATTGGCCTGTTCCAATTCATTGACCTCAGAGGCCTTAGGTTTCTTCATTTTTTGGATTAAGTTGCGAATTTTATTCATCATTTTAGTATTTTCATATGATTTTTAACAATGTGCAAGCCAAGACTTAAGAATATCGTCCGACTCTTTTTGTCGGGTTGAGGTCACTAGCTTTTATATGACGCTTATTTTATAATTTCGGCATGTTCAAAAGCTATTCTTACTTAATTTTTATTTTCCTAGTCTCTTGCTCAAGTACTAAAGAGCATAACGATGAACAAGACGTTTTGAGCTCTGCGCTTAAAGTTATGGAAAAGCAGCGCACAGTAAATTATGGACCAACAGATTTGTCGGCAACAGAATTTATAGATAAGACTGAGCAATATGGTCTGGAAAATATTAGTGCAACTTACATGGCAGCAGTCGATTTGAATGAGGATAACTTTACCGACTTGGTTTTAATAAAAGAGTATTTTAGCCAACCTGAATTTTATATCTTCAATCCAACACATAAGAAGTTTGAAAAATCACCAACATTTTTTGAGGAAGTGCCCAAGGCCAGTTATGCACTTTTCTATGATTTTACTGGAGATAATGTATTAGATGTTGTGATTGGTGTTTTAAATCAGAAAACTGAAATATCAAAAAGACCACTTCGCCTCTTTAAGGGGTTTTTCAAAAAGAGAGAGCTGAGGTTTAAAGAAGAGGTGGGAGCCTTTTCTCTTGAAGCTCACCCGACGGCAACATTAGGTGTCGTTGATTTTGATTTGGATGGTGATTTGGATTTGTTTGTTGGAAACTGGCTAGAGCATGTTCAAAGAGGGACAATACCTTCTAAAGATTTTCTTTTGGAAAATAAAAGTGGAAAGTTTTCAGATGTAAGTCATTTGTTGGAGGGTGAAGACGAATTTAATCCCGATCAAACAATGCGTATGAATGCCATTCCCACATTTTCTTCACAAGTTTGCGATATGGATCTAAATGGCTTCCCAGACATCTTGGCAGTGGGAACTCATAGTTATTTAAATAAGCTTTGGTTAAACAGATATTCATCCAAACAAAGTGCAAGAGTTTTTCGAAACTATGGCATTGGTAGTCTTTTTGCAGGAGACCCCGAAGGGAATCTTAGTTCAAGGGGAGGAGGACGCACGTTTGGCGTAGCCTGCGCAGACTATAACCAAGATGGAATCATGGATGTTTTTCTTGGAGAGTTAAGTCACAATTACGACAGCGATGTTGTAGATAAATCAAGCATCCTAACAGGTTCGAGTGCCAAATTCCCACCGACCTTCATAAGAACAGAGTATCAATTGGACGCACATGATATTAAGTGGAATCAGGCAGATAGAAGAGGGGTGTGGCTAGACTACGATAATAATGGACTTGTTGATCTTTTAGTCGACAACTCCGGCTACCCACCGCACACCAGAATGCTTCTGTTTAAGCAGCTTCCTGATCATTCTTTTGAGAACAAGGGCAAGGAAGTAGGGATCGATATCGTAAACCCTCTTTCAACGATAAGTTTGGATATTAATAAGGATGGCAAAATGGACATCCTTACTGCTCAAAGTGAACTAAGAGATGCAAGGATCAAGAGGCGACTTTACCTTTTTGAAAATAATTCAAAAAATGAAAATCGCTCCATTCGTTTTTACCTAGAGGGGAAAAAATCCAATAAGCTGGGACTGAATGCAACAATCTCTTTGAAAGTCAAAGGAGATGGTAAGGTTGATAAGAGAACCCAGCATGTAAATTACTCTTACGGTGGTCTTGTACCTCAAAACGAAGTGGGAGTTCACTATGGAATTAAAAGTGGTGAGACCCCTCTATCGGTAGAGGTGATGTGGCCTCACGCTGAATCAATAAACTTGAATAAATTAGAAAATCTAAAGCATTACGATCTAGGTAGTTTGGACTTTAAGCGAACGATAAACGTCACGCTGTGCGAGTCTGGAAAATTCTTAGTCGGAAGAAGAAAGTGCCCCAGATTTTAATCCTTCCTGAACAATGCTGGAAAGCTCTTGCAGGTGCCCTGGAAGTTTCTGATAGCTAAGTGTACTCATATGGATTTGAGGGCGCTTTAGACCTTTGACTTGTTGAACTTTCAACTTTCCTTCTTTTTTTATGGTGTGCTTTGGGACGATCGCAATTCCAACACCTTCTTTGACAAGCTTTATGATAGAGGTAACTGATTTTATAGTGATGATTTTATTTGACTTCTTTTTGTATAGATCGAAAAAGAAATCATTGTCTGAATAAACAAGCCAAGGGTAGCTATCTATTTTTTTTGGGTCCACATCTTTTTTTGAGATTAAAGCAAGTTCTTCTTTAAAGAGATTGAGGGAAGTTACCAAGTCAGACTGGATGTTCTCTGTGGTAAAGATTACATCGACCTTTCCCGCCAACAAGGATTCTTTTAAGTTTGCCGGGGTATCGGCCTCAACTCTAAGCGAGTGTTTGGACTTTTTTGTGAACTCCTTCACCACTTGAGTAAACCAATTCTCTAGAAGGCCGTGAAGAATACCGATCTTTATAATTTGTGGCCCAGAACTTTTTGAAAGCTCAGTGGTCATTTCCTCAAACCTTGAAATTGAAAGGTGTAGACTCTTTCCTTTGTCTGTAAGAAGAACCTTCTTTGATGATCTGACAATTAGTTGTTCACCGATTGACTCTTCCAATAGCTTGATCTGTCTGCTAACTGCGGACTGAGCGATATTTAACTCTTGGGCTGCCTTGGAGAAATTTAAATACTCCGCGGTAAGGTAAAAGGCCTTTAAGTATCGATAATCAATTCCGCTGTTCATGCTTTATGCCTTTGACTCAGGAAGAGGAGGGGCCATTGATTCATCCTTAAAAAATTTACCGTGGTATTTCTCTTCATTGAAATTGATAAAGACAAATCCGTCTTCATTGCTTTTTGGATTTAGTAAAAAATCTAAACTTCCTTCTTTGCAATAGTGTGCTGTAAAGGGATCAAGGATTACTATGACGTCTTCAAACTCCAGCTGAATATCGTCATCAAGAGGAGTTGAAAAGCCTGTCTCATATGTGAAACCATCACAGCCTTTTCCTCCAATCTTTAATCTGAACTTTTCCTTATCTAGAGTGTAGTCGTTCTCTTTAATCAACTTTATTTGTTCCAAAGCTGCCCTGGAAATCTGTATGTTAAAGTCATTTCTATTAGTTGGAGTCATGTAAAGCCTGTGCAATAAGTTTATAATCCGTTATGATTTTTACCAAATTTAAACTTCTTTTAAAAGGCGGATAAATGAAATTGAACTACCTTGTAGAAATTACAGATCCTCATACACATATAGTGAAGGTTAAAATTCAGGCAAAAAGACCTGAAAGCGTCGACCATTTGGATTTCTTCCTTCCAAGTTGGTCTCCAGGGTCTTATTTGATGAGGGAGTATTCAAAGAACGTTAGAACTGTTAGGGCCTTTAATAAGGGTGGTGAGTTCTTAATGCTTGAGCAGAAGGCAAAGGGTATTTGGAGATTGGACTTCAAGAACTCTGATATAAAAAATGCCAGTGATGAGTTCTTGATCCAATATGATGTCTACTGCCATGAGTTAACAGTTAGAACATCTCATATAGATCACTCTCATGCTTTTTTGCATGGGCCTAGTTATTTAATGGGAGTGCTCGATCAAGAGATGAAGGATCCTGAGATTGAATTTAAGTTTCCTGGACTCTGGTCAAAACTTCATACAGGCCTTAGAGACATTTCTGATAAGAGAGATCGCTTCTTATATTCAGCTGAGAACTACGATGTGCTTATTGATGCTCCTGTTGAGATTGGGTGTCACGAATCAGATGGTTTTATGCATGAAGGAAAAGAGCACCATGTAATCTTTTATGGAGATCAATTTCCTCATCAAAATGATCTTAAAAAAGATATGCAAGTGATTGTCGAAGCTGTCAGCTCTCACTTTAAAGGAGAGTTACCTTACGACAAGTACTTATTTATGACCCATTTCTGTAAAGATAAGTATGGCGGACTTGAGCACCTGAACTCCACGGCCTTGCAGTTTGATGGAAGACGACTCAAAAATAGAAGAGATTATTTAAACTGGTTGGCCCTTGTGGCACATGAGTATTTTCATACTTGGAATGTTAAAAGAATACGCCCCAAGGAGCTTGGACCTTTTGACTACACCAATGAGGCCTACACTAGGATGCACTGGCTAACAGAGGGCCTTACAAGTTTTATGGATGATCTTTTAGTTTATAGAGCTGGCCTAAGCACAGTTGAGGAGTACCTTGATATCGTAAAAGGCTTCATAAATAGATATATTTCAATTCCTGGAAAGAAGTTTCACTCGTTAGAAGAGTCTTCTTTTAATGCTTGGATTAAGCTTTACCGTCCAGATGAAAACTCTAACAACTCTTCAATCAGTTACTACCTTAAAGGCGGTCTTGTGTTCTCCACGCTTCATTTTGAATTAAAGAGAAAGGGTAAAAGTATTAATGACCTTTTAGATTCACTATGGAAGAGATACCTAGACAATCCAGAGGTTGGAGTCGTGTCAGAAGAGGTGATGGAAATGATTGAGGAAATCGGCGGGAAAGAAGTTCGCGAGAACTTTGAAGCGAGAGTTTCCACAACTGAAGATATCGACTTCGAAACTTTCTATAAAGAGGTTGGCTGTGAATTTGTTTGGGATGAAACACCTCTTCCTTATATTGGAGCAAACCTTAACTATGAAGGAGATCGAGCTGTAATTGATAGTGTCACTCTTGACTCCCCAGCTCACAAAGCAGGGCTTAATGCTGGTGATGAGTTGATTGCCATCAATCGAATTCGATTCCTGAAAGACGATTTCTCAAAGATTGAAGAAATGGTGTCGCCGGGGCAAACCTATGAGTTTGTTGTCGCAAGACTTGGCAAATTATACAATCTTGATGTTCGAGTGGAGAACAGACCAAAGGTCCTTAAAGAAATTAAAGTTATTGATAAGGAAAAGGTAGAGTCAATCTTTATAAGCTAAGTGAATTAGGAGGTCTCTGACCTCCTGTTTTTTTAGAATTGTAAGTTTTTGAGTGTAGGGTGTTTTTTGGCCAACTCATCTCTAATTTTTTTAAGGCTGTAGACCAATTGTGATTTGATTAATGGCCAATCTTCTTCTTGAACTGGATCTTTTGATCTGTAGGTTGCAAGTTGTGGAGTTATGTTTGACATCATATCGCTGTATTTTTCAGGTATTTCCATTTCCTTTCCTGAAAGGTAGTCCAAAATCAAAGTATATCTATTCATAAGATTTAGAGACTTCATAAACTTGGAGCCTATTAGTGATGTAGCAAGCTTTTGAGTTCTAAAGCGCATAAACTGTAGAAGCAGGAAATGAATTATGGCCTGTTCAACACATTGTTTTTTTATTTGAAAAGTATACTGTCTACCTTTGGCGGAATAAGCTTTTTGACTTCTATACCATCCTTCGAGAGGGTAGGTGAATAACGCCCTTTCTTGTCTAAGTTTTAGCGTCGTTATTGTGGTGAAGTTGAAGTCAAACTTTAGCTCAGCATCCTCAACCTTTGACTCTTGATCTATGAATTGATCCACCTGTCTTTGTAGTTTTCTAAAGTCTTTCTTATTAATATCTTTTCTATTAGAACTTAAAATAATGTCTATAAAGGCCTTGCCTTTAATTTTGTCGGTATTTTGCAAAAGACTTGGGATAATCAGTGCATCCTCAACAATTGGGTTTTTAAGAAGCTCGTCTAGAAAGCTCAGTAAATGCTCAGGATAACCTGTATCTTGGTCAACAGCATCTTCAAAGAGTGGCCTGTCTTGATCCAGTATTTTCCATGTTCTCTCCCGGTGCGATGGAAAATAGATTCTAGCAAAGGGACTAAATCCAAACAGTTTTGCCGCATACCTTTTCCACTTTGAATCCTTGATTGGATTAATCAGTCCATCCCTTGAAAGACCTTCTAGTGCAAGTGATACATTCTTTCCATATGAACGAATCCAGTGCTTGCTATATGTTCGGGGAGTAACTTCTTTTAATAAAAACATTTCAAGCATTAGGATATGAAAGTAGTGTTTGGCAAAGTAACCCTGATCCAAAACCTTGAAATCAAGCTCTTTTCCGTGCACCAAGGATTCCCACTTTGTTACAGTTCTACTCGAGCCTGTAATTAGGTGACTTCTAATAAGCGGGGTTTTGAACTCACTTTCTTTTAATACTGGTAATTTATTGAGATCAATTAAGACGTTTGCTGGCCAAATTTGACGCAGTGTTTTTCTGGCCCTGGCCAAAAGAACTTTTGGTTTTGCGTCATCTTCAATTATTAAGACAATGTTCAAATCACTTTGGCCGTAGACAAAGTTTTTATCTGATAAATTGGAGAGTAAATAAATGTCTACGATTTCAGGATGAACCGCAGGCAAGCTTTTCGCTCGGTTAATGGCCAGCGAGTAAAGACTCTTAAGGATGAATCGGGCAAAGGGAAGTGTGCTTATTACAGCAATAAGCCATTGTCTTAACGTTTTCATTTTTACCAATTCTACACGAAATCCTGAGTAAATCATCAATTTCATTTTTATTTTGGCAATGAGTCAAATTACTTAAGTCACTTGACGGATGCGTGGTAACGGCCTACAGATTAAAAAAGCAATAAACTTTAGGACGTATATGGAAAAATATTTGGTTATCGTGGAATCTCCCACAAAAGCTAAGACTATTCGCAAGTTTTTACCAAAAAACTACATTGTAGAAGCAAGTATGGGACATATTAGGGATTTGCCTCAATCAGCTACGGATATTCCTAAGGCTCTCAAGAAAGAAGAGTGGGCCAAGCTAGGGGTTAATGTTGAAGAAGACTTTGCTCCTTTATATGTCATTCCAAAAGGCAAATCGAAAATTGTTCGTGAAATAAAAAAGAAAATGAAAGAGTGCGACGCTATCTATCTTGCGACCGACGAGGACCGCGAGGGGGAAAGTATTTCATGGCACCTTTTAGAGCTTTTGAAACCAAAGATACCAGTCAAGCGAATGGTGTTCCACGAAATTACAAAGACTGCCATTCAAAAAGCTCTAGAGGATACTAGAGAAGTTGATGAGAAGCTGGTTCGTGCTCAAGAAGCTAGAAGAATTTTAGATAGACTATACGGCTACACACTATCTCCTCTTATTTGGAAAAAGATAGCTTATGGGCTTAGTGCCGGAAGGGTTCAGTCCACAGGGCTAAGATTTATCATTGAAAGAGAGAGAGAGAGAAGAAAGTTTGTAAAGTCTACTTATTGGGATCTAAAAGCAGAGGTTGAAAAGTCATCTAAAACTTTTGACGCCAAACTATCAAGCGTATCTGGGAGTAGAATTGCTTCAGGAAAAGATTTTGATGCTGATACAGGAAAACTTTCCAAAGAGGGTGTGAAGCACATTCAAGAGAAAGAGGCCAAAGAGTTAGCTGAAAGGCTTTCTAAGGCAGAGTGGAAAGTAATCTCAGTAGAAGAGAGACAATCCACGACAAGGCCAACACAGCCATTTATTACTTCAAGTCTCCAGATGGAGGGTGTTAGAAAGTTAGGTCTATCTGCAAAAAATACCATGAGAATTGCTCAAAGGTTATATGAAGAAGGTCTTATTACATACATGAGAACTGACTCACCAAACCTTTCCAAAGAAGCTGTCGCAGGTGCTAGGGCAAGTGTAGAAAAGCTTTATGGAAAAGAGTATTTAAGCGATACGGCAAGACAATATGCTGCCAAATCCAAGGGTGCTCAAGAGGCCCACGAAGCGATCAGGCCTGCTGGAAGTGAGTTTGTTCACCCAGATGACATTAATTTTGATGGAAAAGAAAAAGCTCTGTATGAGCTAATTTGGAAAAGAACACTTGCTTCTCAAATGAAAGAAGCAACGAAACAGAATATGACTGTTAAGATTGAAGCTGATGGATGTGAATTCACGGCAAACGGTTCAAGAATTACATTCCCTGGTTTTTTAAGAGTTTATGTTGAGGGATCTGATGACCCTGACAAGGCCCTTGATGATAAAGAGGTTGTTCTTCCAAAGCTTGAAAAAGGTGATGTATTAAAGCCTTCGAAAGTAGATGCATTAGGACATGAGACTAAGCCACCAGCAAGGTACACGGAAGCAAGTTTGGTTCAGCGTCTAGAAAAAGAGGGTGTGGGAAGACCTTCCACTTATGCTTCTATTATTGGAACCATTCAGGATAGAGGCTATGTTAGAAAAGAGGGTAGTGCTTTAGTTCCTTCATTTACTGGTATGGCGGTAGTTCAACTCCTAGAGAACTATTTTCCACGATTTGTTGACTACGGATTTACTTCAGATATGGAGCAAAAACTCGATGGCATTGCTGTCGGTGATGTTGAGTTTCTTGATTACATGAAGAAGTTCTACTTAGGTAAAGCAGGTCTTAAAGAGAACGTTGAGAAACAAGATAAAAAGATTAAGCCTGACGAGTCTAGGACAATACATCTTGAGGGTCAAAACGGAGAAGTCGAGATCAAGGTTGGACGTTATGGACCTTATGTTATCTCACACGGAAAGGGAACTGAAGAAGTTCACGCCTCGATCCCTGAAGAGATCGCTCCAGCTGATTTAAAGTCAGAGGATGTAGACGAGCTTATTGAACTAAGCAAAAGAGGCCCTGAGCCGATAGGGAAAGACCCTAAGACCGGTGAAAATGTTTACTGCTTAGTTGGGCGTTATGGGCCATATTTCCAGCTTGGAGAGAAAACTGAGGAGAATCCGAAGCCAAAGAGAGCTTCTATGCCTAAGGGAATGACTCCTAAGAGTGCCGATATCGAGACTGCTCTTAAGTTGTTAGAGCTTCCTAGAGAGCTTGGGGAGCACCCTGAGACAGGTAAGATTATTAAGGCAAACGCTGGTAGGTTTGGGCCTTATGTTGTTCATGATGGTGACTTTAGATCTCTGAAAAAAGAAGATGATCTCTACAAGATTGATTTGAAGAGAGCTCTTGAGATCCTGGCCGAAGAGAAGAAATCGCGACGCGGAGCGAAGGTCATTAAGGATTTTGGTAGAATTGAGAAGCTTAAAAAGAAGGTATCCATTAATGATGGAAAGTACGGGCTTTATATCAAGGCCGGCACCAAAAACATTTCTCTTCCAGACGATATGAAGGAAGAGGAAAAAGTAAAGAATTTGACCGAAGAGCAAGTTATTAAAATTGTTAAGGAAGCCCAGAAGAAATAATACAAACCCATTGACTTCTGGACGGTTAAATACTAGATTGCTTAAGCATTTTATTACAACATCAGGAAACTGTAAAAATAGGAAAACACTATGAAAAAAGACATTCACCCAAATTATAGAGACGTACTTTTTCACGATATCTCTGCTGACTTTAAAGTTGTAACTCGTTCAACTATGGAAACAAAAGACACTATCGAGCACGAAGGGCAGACTCTTCCGTACATTAAAGTTGATATTTCTTCTGCATCACACCCATTCTACACTGGAACTCAAAGAGTTCTTGATACTGAAGGACGTGTTGATAAGTTCAAGAAGAAATACTCAAGAGGAAAATAATTCATTTCCAAATAAATTTCTTTATAAAAAAAAGCTCCCTTTTTGATCTGTACCCCAAAAATGGTACCGATTATTAAAGAGGCCCTACTTTTAAATGCCTTCGAAATTCACTCGGAGG
>CATMLK010000069.1:0-15284 GCA_950070535.1 uncultured Bacteriovoracaceae bacterium
AAAATTATAATAATCGTTTAGCCGCTTAATTATCTAGAGGTTATATCTTGGTGTCGATTACTTTTGAATCAATACGTAAGTAGACGAAATTATTATGATTGTTGGGTTGCTAAAGGGCCTTGTTTACCTGTGTTTTATTGTTGATACTTTCTATCATTTCTAGTTCCACTTGGTTTAGTTTTTAGTCTCGACGTAACAAGCGGGAATCTTTTTTTAACCCTCTTGTCTCCCAGCACTTGGCCCGAGAAGTTAAAGGTAATCAAGGTTGTACTTATTCTATTTTAAATTCGGAACAGTCAATGCTCCCGTAAGTGTCTTCTAGCTCTTCTTCGAGCTCTTTTGGTAGATGTTTTGATATATTATGAACCTTCTTGCTGAGGCAATAACTAAGTTCAACCACATTTAGCTCTAGGCCAGCTGCTATGTCTTGGTAATTTTTATGATTTTCGAGAATAATAACTGCAAGTTCATCCGCGTTGTCGTAATAAACATCCAGCATGTAGTCTGATGAAAAAAGTACTAATTCAAATCCACAAGAATTTGGGGTGCTCAAAAGAGGCTCTTTTAAGATTATCTCTGACATGTTTCTTTTCGCTTCGTATTGGTCTCGGGGTGAAGGGAAGAAGTCCAATGCTACCGTATCCATATTTGCGTCGAGGATTCCCAAAAATTTGTTAGAAAAATATATATCATCTTCAGAGTAGAACGCTTCCCCAGGAGGGGTGCCAAACGCAGGAGTACGCGGATCTAGGACTGCACTTTTCAAAGTCGTATTTTCTAACTTCAATTCAACTGCAACTTTTGATTTTAATAGAGCATCTTCTATTTTTTTGTATTCCCTAGGGTAGGATTCGGATAACAATGAAAGAATATCTTGTGATTTAAAGCACTCGTAGCTTTTGCATACACTATCATCCAATTGAACTTCTATTGGATCAAGCCTCAGGTGTGAATCTTCACTAGACCCAATTGGGACAGCGTAGACCTCCAACTCAAAAACCGATTCTTTCATAAGGCTTTGAGGTGACATGAAAAAACTTGGCCCTCCACAATTTGCTTTTAAGTTTGTGCGAGAGTATACACGGGGAGATTCTGATACTTCGCAAGTAACAGGCTCTTGTCCATGTGCTGCAAATGTTAATAGGGCCATAAAAACGCAAAACCTTAACATACAACTTTATCGGAAATTTGGAGGTAAAGATTGAATCCTCATATGGATTAAAATTACCTAATGCAAGAGGCTGTGAAAATTAGGTATATTAGGCCAAGTTTAAGCATTTATAGCTATGGCCACGTTATAACAGAAGGGGCAACGGTGAATACAAAATCTCTTTATTCCTTTTGTGATTTTAGCTCAGTCTGTTCACTAGCTGATATGGCCAACGAGCAAAGGAGAATGAATCCAGTAATTAGCGTTCTCATCGTTTATCCTTATGTTCGAAAAGTGAAGAGTAAATAGTAAATTCTTTTTTTAATTCTCTCAATTTTCTTGATGACATAGTAGAGTCTTGTAGAAACTTACATGGGAGTGCTAGTAAACTAACTGGGGATTTAATTATATTTAGTAACGTCGCATTAGTGAGCTTTAGACAGGTTTATTGACTTTTTTCTAGGTACTCCTGCATCAGCTCTTTAATTCTTGTTGTGTATGGACGTTTTTCAAGTTCACATTTTAATTTGAATGCCTCTAAGAGGTCAGGGTCTATCTTCATTGTAATAAGCTTTGGCTTTTTTACCTTTTTGGCCTTATTCAACTCTCTCATAGATTCCAGCCATTGTATTCTTTTGGTGGCGTCTTTCATTTTGAAAGCTCCTTAATGTCCAAAAGGTCTTTCTCACGGCCAGATTCTTTTTTCATGGCTATGAGGTCATCTTTTGAAATAACTTTAAAGATCATATCCCCAACTTTGAACTTCTCAGCCTTAAAGTCACTTACATCATGGGTAATAAGAATATCAACTTGGTCTGTTGGGTCTTCTTCGCTATAAAAATCCCAGGCGATCATGTTTCTATTTTGAATATACTCTTCTCTGAAATTGAATACTGAAATAGCATCAATTGGAAGCTTGGAAACCATACCAAGACCATTCAAAATTTTTTCTACTTTTTTGAGGTTGGCTAGGGTTAACTTGATGATTAAGTCGATGTCGACAGTGTTTCTAGAATAGCCATGAAAGTTAACGGCGTAGCCTCCAACAATCATGTAGTTTATCTTTGCAGCTTTTAATTCTGTTACAATCTCACTTAGTTTCATGATTTTAGTATATACCGGTATATACTTTTGGGCAAGTGGGTTTGTCTGAAGGCACAGCGCTGGGAAGATCTGACGGCTAAATTCATTTTTTCCGTTTGAAGTTAGTTTAAACTCACTTCTAGGCCTTCAGTATTATTGGTTTTAACACGTGAAAAGGTGCTACTTTCCTTCCCAATATCAAAGCTGGGTGAAATAAGGAATGCTGTGTTAAGGCCGTTTAATAGGTATTGGTCAAGAAGGACCCTTTCATTATAATTAAGTTGATGGGGAAGGCCCTAACGTTTGTCTATAGGTGTGATGTGTATATTTTCCAGCTCTAATGTAGTATCTCTGCAAAAGGAGCCTTCATGAGCGATAAAAAGAAGCCAACTACTACTGATGCCGGTTGCCCTGTTGCTAGTGATGAACATTCACTGACAGTAGGAAGAGATGGGCCTATATTATTGCAAGATCACTACCTTATTGAGCAAATGGCCAATTTTAATAGAGAACGTATTCCAGAGAGGCAGCCTCATGCCAAAGGCAGTGGAGCTTTCGGCAACTTTCAAGTAACCCACGACGTAAGTAAATATACAAAGGCGTGTGTATTCCAACCCAACAAGAAAACTGACATACTTATTAGATTCTCAACAGTTGCTGGAGAGAGAGGAAGTGCTGACACCTGGAGAGATCCTAGGGGGGTTTCTATAAAGTTTTATAGCGAGAAAGGGAACTACGATATGGTGGGGAACAACACACCAGTTTTCTTTATTAGAGATCCCCTTAAGTTTCAGCATTTTATCAGGTCTCAAAAAAGAAGGGCAGACAATGGTCTTAGGGATCATGACATGCAATGGGATTTTTGGACACTTTCACCTGAGTCAGCACACCAAGTTACCTGGTTGATGGGTGACCGAGGTATTCCAAAATCGTGGAGACACATGAATGGTTATTCAAGTCACACCTACATGTGGGTGAATGAAAGAGAAGAAAAATTTTGGGTGAAGTATCATTTTAAAACCGATCAAGGAATTGACTTTCTCACACAAGAGGAAGCTGATCGCATTGCTGGACAGGATGGGGACTACCATCGTAGGGATTTATTTAACTCTATTAAAAATAAGGAATTTCCCAGCTGGACTCTTAAAGTCCAAATTATGCCTTTTGAGGAGGCAAAAACTTATAGGATTAATCCGTTCGACCTTACAAAGGTATGGCCGCACAAAGACTACCCACTCATGGAAGTAGGGAAGCTAACGTTGGATAGAAACCCTACCGACTTTCACACCGAAATCGAGCAGGCCGCCTTTGAACCCAACAACCTAATTCCTGGGATAGGGCTAAGCCCAGATAAAATGTTGCTTGCAAGAGGTTTTGCTTATGCAGACGCCCACAGGGCCAGACTTGGCGTTAACTATAAACAAATTCCCGTGAACAAACCTAAATGCCCTTATCACACGTATAGCAAGGACGGGGCCATGAGAGTGGAAAACGTTGAAGATCCTGTATACGCTCCAAACTCATATGGAGGACCTAAGGCCGATCCGAGTCAGACAGACTCCGCTGGGCTTTGGTACTCAGACGGTGATATGGTTAGGCAAGCATACACATTGAGAGAAGATGACGATGATTGGAGCCAGGCAAACACCTTAGTTCGTAAAGTTATGGATGAACAAGCACGAGAAAGGCTCAAAAATAATATTGTAGGGCATCTTAAAGATGGGGTTTCAGATAAGGTTCTGAAACGGGCCTTCGAGTACTGGAAGAAGGTTGATACTGAATTGGGTGAAAAAATAGAGAAGGAATTCAGTTAGCTTTCGACGGCCTCGATGTGGAGGCCTTTCTTGCTAAGGATTTTTTGTTAATGTATCTTTAGCCAAGTCTAGAATTTTGTATGCTTGATCATATCTGGAATCATAGATTTGCCCACTTTTGGGAATCGTTTTGATAAGATTTTGGAAAAGGTATCGATATCTTTGCCTGATCTCTCCCTTTGAGTTTAGTATTAGCTCCGTTAGCTCGTCTAGTTCTTTAAACCTTTTCAAAACGGGGGATAGATCAAAGTTATTAACCTTATTTTTCAATATTAATAGTTGAAAAAATAGACCCATTCCAATCTCAGTATTTGTGGAAAGAATACTTCGCAATTCCTTACTAGGCCTAATTCCTTTGTTTAGTTTAGTTATCATTGATCTGATATTTTTAATGTGATCGTCACATTTTTTACGAATTTGTGCTCTGTTGCTCTTGTAGTCTTCTTCGTGTCTGGGAATTGTAAACTCTGAGCCAACACCCCAGTTAATTGCTTGAGGATAGCCAAGTCCTGCCATTAAAAGAACATCTCTAGTATAACCACCACAATTGTAGCCTAAAAAATCATAGGATTGCTCAAAACCACGGTCTATGCACATTAATCTTTCAATTGCCAAGTTTACTGGTTCATAACTTTTTATGGGAATATTGTGACAAACAAGTCCGCCTTTTTCTACTTGGTCTCTTAGTTCATATCTTCCAGCTAAAGAGTCGGTAGTTTCATATAATTTTTCATCAATCACTACTCCTAGGTGAAGCATTGGGTTCACTAGGTGCATGGGTGTTACTTCGCTGGTAAGATTACTCACAAGATTTGAGCTGCACAGCCTTATTCTACTAGTTTTGGGGTATGAGGCGTAATTTACATTTTTAATTAACCCGACAGTGTCGGATACCGCGTCGTGAATAACTCCTGGAATGTTGGACAGTCCATCTGAGAGTTCATAAGCACTTTTGGTTGGATCAAACGGGAGCCTTGCTGTTCCTATTATTGTTTTTGCAGCCCTTTGACTAAGTCTTGATGTAATAATATCCTCAAAAGTGTACCCCATAAGCCTTGGAGCATATTGCAAGACTGACTCAAAGCTAGACTCGGTTGTTTCTCCCCACAAGTTCTTAATTGCTTTGTCTGCTTCAGCTCCAATGGCCGTAGTTAGGAAAATTAGCGTGAATGTTGAAGTTTTAAGCATCATAAACATTTACGCAATTATACAAAAGTACTGTTTCGACGAATTCTTTAATGGTACTTCTTGGAATCTGAAAGTTGTTTTCGGCCTCAATTTCAGAAATCTTTTTATAGTAAGATAGCAATAGCTCTTCAGATAAATCCGCTCCACAGTAACGTTTTCCAAAGCTAACAAAGCTCATCGGTGAATCCATGTATCTAAACTTTACAAGTTCACTATTATATTCCTCTAAGTTGGCATAGATTTCAGAATTCTCTTCTTTTAAATTGGACAGTAATTGAGACAGCGCTTTTAAGTCCTCTGCTGATATTGGATCTCCAAAACTTGCTCTATCATTAATAGTAGCAGTAAGCTTTAAGCTTGCAGTGTCTAATATATCTTTTTCCATTCTCTTGTTGTAATTATCAATACCAAGAACGCCCATGGCCGGCATCCAAAATAAATAAGCTGGTGGAACAAAAAAAGAAGCAACTGTGACCAATGTAGTGACTGCGGTTGCCCCATTGCTCAAAATGATACTTGATGATAAATCAGCTGATTCTTCACTCATTTGGTGTAATTTGTTTTTTAGTGCAGGGATATAAATCCCTTCTTCTGGTCCTATGTTAACGCAATTTGCTGGTTCAACGTCTACGCAGGCACTGAGAAAAAAATGATTTTTTTCATCACCGGTTGCTACAAGATTGTACATAGCACTCGAGCTAGAATAAGCAGCAAATGAATTAAAAAGAATAAGTCCAGTAATAAGCAAATTTTTCATTTATAATCCTTTTTTTAATTTTGTTTAGAATAAAACAAACTTGCGGCCTGCAATACTTAAGATGAAAAAAATTCTGTCCTGTATAAGAATTAGACAATTATTTTCCACTATAATGTTCTGGCCGATTCTCTTACTTAAGGCATTAGAATTACAATTAAATGGCATATGTGTTATTAAGATTGGTTTGTAGAAGTGAATATCACTTGGGTTCACACTGGACACATTATTGGGCCGTCCAAAGTTTAGACAAGGAAGTGGCCTTGTCAAAGAAGATTAAATTTATCGATAATTAGCGATGAACTTTAGAATTATAGGTATATTTAATGCGCAAATTCTTTATTAAATTCAAAGACCGACTCACATCCAGTTATTGGTTCTTTCCCTCTACTTTGTTTTTTATGGCCCTAGTTGGTGCTTTAATTACCCTTAATTTGGATTTCAATCATAAAAAGGAAATTGGAAATTTTCTAAAGAATGTCTTCTTTCTAAAAGAACTTTCCCTAAGTACTGTCAGAACTTATTTAGGTACTTTGGTTGGGGCAGTTATAACCGTTGTGGGGGTCGTATTTTCTTTAACTATTTTAACAGTCTCAACCGCATCCAGTCAGTTTGGCCCAAGGATTCTTAACAATTTTATGAGGGATAGAGGGAATCAAGTCACATTAGGTGTTTACACGTCTACTTTTGTATATGCTTCCACCATTCTCATTTGTTTATATGAAGACCCAGAACTAGCGTTTGTTCCATATTTATCTATTTTTGTGTCTTATCTTTTGGCCTTGTCTTGTATTGGTTTTTTAATTTATTATATCCACCACATTCCAAACTCCCTTCGAATTGAAAGTATCGTTTATAAAATTGCAACGCAGACTATTGATATGATCGATAAAAAATTTCCAGAGGAGGAAAAGCTAAAGAATATGGATGTATTGGATTCTCCTAAAAAGGTTGAAGAATATAAGGAGCTGGAGTCAAATTTATCCTTTGAAACCTACTCAAATAATGTTGGCTACGTTCAAGCAATTGATTTAGAAGGAATTACTTCATGGGCCAAAGATGAGGATATTCAGTTGTGTTTAAACCTGAGACCAGGTGATTTTAGTAATGGTCGAGTAGTGCTTGCCATAACATCTGTTGAGCTCAGTAATAAACAAAGACAAGAACTGAATGATTTTTATGCCTATGGGGAAGGGAGGACTCTACCACAAAATTTAATGTATCTTTTTAGCCAACTAATTGAAGTTGCAGTAAGGGCATTGTCTCCCGGGATAAATGATCCAATTACGGCCATGAGTTGTATTGATTGGATGGAGGCAGCACTTATGAAGATGATTGATAAGGATACGAAGTACTCAGTTATAAGGGATGAGAATTCTGTTGCTCGTGTTTCAATAAGGCCTTTATGTACTGAGGAAATCTTTGAGCATTTGAACAAAGGGTTGTCCCAGTATGTTGCGACCAGTTACTCAACCTCTATGCACTGGATGTCTTCATTAAACAGAATGCATTTGGCGGCCAAGTCCTCAGGACAACGCAAGGCGATTGAGCACTGTGCTAGGGTCCTTTACAGTTCATGTCGTGATACTGTGAGTGTTCAAAGTGAACTGCATAAAATGCACAGAGCATTTCAGGCCTTTAATGTTTTAGGTGTTGAACACAAATCAGGTACTACAAATCCTATTCAATAAATTTAAAAGATCTTTTTTCCAAAATTTTAGAAAAATGAACTATCATAAACCTATGAAAGAGTTCCTAGAGTTGTATAAAGATTTTAATCTTGGAAAGCTGACTACCGAGTCCTTTCACGATGACACTAAAAACCTGTCCTTTGTGGCACAGGAAAACTTACCACAAGCTATAAAAAAACTGTCAAACGTTGATGACCAAGCACTAGAGCACTTGATTCCCAAGCTAGAAGAGATTTTTGAGTTGTCGGAAACTATCCACTCTGTATTAAGAGCTGGTAAAAAAGTATTCCTTTGCGGGTGTGGGGCAACTGGAAGGTTATCGATTGCCTTGGAAACATTTTGGAGAAGGATGAATCCAGGCAATGATCAAGTTGTCTCATTTATGGCCGGCGGCGACTATGCTTTAGTGAGGTCTGTCGAAAGCTTTGAGGACAATTCATCTTTTGGGGCAAGACAGTTAAAAGAGTTGGGGCACCAGCAAGGAGATCTTTTTATTGGGGTCACAGAGGGTGGTGAAACATCTTTTGTTATCGGTGCAACGATTGAGGCAAGTAAGTCAGGTGATACTTGGTTTCTGTACTGTAATCCAGACTCTGAATTAAGTGGGATTTCACGTAGTCGAGGGGTTCTCGAAAATAAAAGTGTAAATAAGCTAAATTTAAGCGTTGGGCCTATGGCAATTTCTGGGTCAACTAGGATGCAAGCGAGCACCGTACAGATGTTGGCCTTGAGCTTCGCTTTATTTTTCCCAGAAAAAGAGATAAAAAAATTTAAACAAAAAGCATTTGAAGAGATTAATAATTTAAAGAAGCTGGACGCCCAGTTCCTTTCAACCTTTATTGAGCTCGAGGAACAGGTTTATAAGGGCAAAGGTCATGTTAACTACCTTAGTAACGCTGCAAATGCGATTACTATTCTAACAGATACTACTGAGCGATCGCCAACCTTTAACTTAATTCCTTTTGAGCAATCATCTTTGGGACCAAGATCTCTTAGCTTTTTAACGATTGCGGGGGAACCAGCTTCTGAGTCTGCATGGAACTCGATTCTTAATCGCACGCCACGGGGACTTAATTGGCAGGATCTCCCAAGAAAGCTTGATTTAGATGAGATATACCAATTTGATTTCTCTAACAAGGTTTTGGATAGAAGGCCAGGTGAAGTTTTTAAAGTTCTGGGCGATGAGTGTAGCTTTAGCTTTGAATTTAGGAATGCCGCCTTTAATTTGAGACTGCCTTCAGATGAATTTGTTATTAATCAGATCGCTTTAAAAATGCTAATGAATATACACTCCACTCTTGTCATGTGCCGAATGGATAGGGTCTATGGAAACATGATGACTTATGTGCGACCAAGCAATTATAAGCTTGTTGATAGGGCCACGCGGTACGTACTTGAAATCGCCTCAAGGCAAAATGTTGAGTTGGATTATTTAACTGTCGCCACTGATATTATTGAAAGGTCGGGTAATCAAAAGGGTGAGAAGTCTGTTGTTTTAGAAAGCTTGGATCTATTCCTAAACAAATAGGAAAGTGTGACCCTCTTTTTTTTAAGAGGGCACAATTGAGACTTAGGCCTCTTCTTTTTTGTTTTCGTCTTTTGAATCATCAGGGGAATTAAGACCCTTTTTGAAATTTGTGATCGCACTACCCATTGATCTACCTAGTTGAGGCAGTCTCTTTCCGCCAAACAAAAGTACAACAACAAACGCGATAATAACTAATTCTGTAGTTCCCAAACCGAACATCTTAAACCTCTTTTAGTATACTTTCGAAAGATCAGTTGAATACTTTCCAGGAGAGTAGGACAAGAATCTTTCTTCTTTGACTTTTTTATATTTTGCTTGTGAGTTTGACCTAGAAGAGAAAGGAAAGATTGCAATTCCGCCTCTCGGTGTAAACTCGCCTATAACTTCTATGTATTTTGGCTTCATTAGGTCATAAAGATCATTGCATATCTTTTGAATGCAGTCCTCATGAAAGTCCCCATGGTTTCTAAAGCTAAATAAGTATAGCTTAAGAGATTTTGATTCAACCATTGTCTTATCTGCAATGTAGTTGATAAAGATCTTTGCAAAATCTGGCTGGCCAGTCTTTGGGCATAGGGAAGTAAACTCAGTGCAAACAAAAGTCGTCCATGCGTCAAACTTTGGATTCTTGTTTGGAAATGACTCAAGTACTTCTGGTGAGTAGTCTTGGCTATACTCTGTTTTTTGACTTCCAAGAAGAGTTACACCTTTTAACTCTTTCTCGGTTCTTTGTTTGCTGGCACTTTTGGCCTTCTTTGCTATCTTCTTGGCTGGCATCGTAATCCCGTTGATTTAATGTCTAAGTTTAGCTTACCTTCTATATTATTTTTCATAAAAAATAAACCATTTACGCAATAAGCCACAAAAGTATTGATCTGGATTAGGTTATTGCTCAAGTTATTGAAATCTATTTCCTTTTGAATTTGCCTTTATAGTTAAATTTAGGAAAAATAGAGCCTAATTCCTATTAAAAAAGGCTAGTAATGTTTAGAAAGACAAAAGTAATCATTGGTCAGCTAGGCTCACCTAAATCTGTAGATACAAAAGATGTTAGATCATATCTGAAAGAGTTTCTTGGAGACCCTAGAGTTGTGGATATTAATCCACTACTGTGGAAGATCATTTTAAACCTCTTTGTACTACCTTTTAGACCTAAGAGAAGTGCTGAGGCCTACTCTAGGATATATGAAAATGGAAAGTTCCCACTAATTGAAAATACTAAGGACTTTAGCTCTGCTGTAGCGAAGCATTTAGATGAAAACCTGGAAGTTAACCATGCATTTTTGCTCAGCAGTCCAAGAGTGAGCGACGTTATAAATGAGTGGGAGATGGAAGACTATAGTACACGTGCAGACAGGGTTGTTGTTCTTCCTCAGTTTCCTCAATATTCAGAGTCAACTGTTGCCAGTGTCTACGACCAGGTAGGAAAAGATCTTGGGACTAGGGTCAACATTCCATCCGTAAGCGTTATAAGCTCTTATCATAAGCTAAAAGCATTTATTGATTTAAGTGCAAAAAAGATTCAGGGCTACATCGATAGAGAGAGTCCTGATGAGCTTCTCATATCGTTTCATGGGATACCATTAAGAAGAGTTATTCAAAAAAAGGATGAATATTACTTTCATTGCTGGGAAACCTTTACTCTTATAAGAGAAAAACTTAACTTTCCAGGTGAAAAAATTCATATGGTTTTTCAAAGCCGCTTTGGTTCTGAACAATGGCTAGGCCCGGCTACTGATGAGTATGCTATAGATTTGGTAAAGTCTGGATCGAGTAAGATTGCTTGCTATTGTCCAAGCTTTGTTGTCGATTGTCTTGAAACTACTGATGAAATTGGCAATGAACTCAGAGAGGAAGTTGAAGAGGCCGGTGGAGAGCTTGTATTTATAGAGTGTTTAAATGATGATGCGGACTGGGCAAAAGACTACGCTCATTTTATAAACATACTGTGCAATGGATCTCAGAAAGAATTGGATGACTTATTTTATCAAACCGATGAAAAGCAGCTTAGAGAGCAGCTGCCTGCACAGAAGCAGAAGAGCCCTCCAATGGAGCCTGAAGCTAAAAAAAATATCAAGCTTGTTTTTCTCACTCTGTTTTTAGACTTAGTTGGTTTTTCTATTATATTCCCGATGTTTCCGGCCCTGGCAAAGTTTTATTTAGAAAATGATTCTGAAAATATTTTGTTGCAGGGATTTTTCGGGCAGTTGGAGGCATTTGGCTCTTTAGGACAAACGAGTATGAGTTCAGTTGCGCTGTTTGGTGGAGCACTGGGAGCCTTGTATAGTCTTTTACAGTTTTTTGCTTCGCCATTTTGGGGACGCCTCTCAGATAGAATTGGCAGAAGGCCTGTGATGCTATTTTCAATCTTTGGATTATTTCTAAGTTATCTGCTATGGATATTCTCAGGCTCATTTACCCTTCTTTTGGTGGCAAGAGTTCTCGGCGGTTTAATGGCCGGAAACCTCTCTGTCGCTACGGCCATCGTTGCAGATGTTACTTCAAGCGAGAATAGATCGAAGGGAATGGCCTTTGTCGGTATTGCATTTGCTTTAGGATTTATTTTTGGCCCCGCGATTGGTGGACTTCTCAGCATGATAGATCTCACACAGATCTATCCTGATCTGGTCGCATATGGCATCAATCCATTCTCAGTGCCCGCTTCATTTGCTGCAATCCTTGGGCTTATAAATTTCCTTCTAATTCTTTCAAAATACAAAGAAACACTAAAAGAGAAAAATGCCACGAAAAGAACCTCCAATCCTTTAAAGCTTTTTAGACCTCTACCATACCCCGGAGTTAATCGGGCCAACATAGGATATTTTTTATTTATAACTCTTTTCAGTGGAATGGAGTTCACACTAACATTCCTCGCTGTTGAGCGTTTGGCATATACACCTATTCAAAATGCCTACATGTTTATATTTATCGGTGTTGTTATAGCACTGACTCAGGGGGGGTATGTTAGGAGGAAGGCCTCAACTGTAGGTGAGAAATCTATGGCCATTAGAGGCCTTGCATTGGTTATTCCCGGCCTTTTGGCAGTGAGTTTTGCCTCTAATTCATTAGTTCTTTATTTGGGACTTTTCTTTCTTGCACTGGGAAGTGCTATGGCCATCCCCACACTAACAAGTCTAGTTTCACTATATACTCCAGTTGATTCACAAGGCGAAGCATTGGGGGTGTTTAGATCGCTTGGATCTCTTGGACGAGTTTTTGGCCCGGCACTTGCGAGTGTAATGTACTGGAAATTGGGATCGGGAGCTCCCTATATTGTTGGAGCAGTGCTGATATTACTGCCAATTATTATTCTTAGAAAACTTCCAAAAGTAGAAAAAGTTTAGTGAGGATAAGGCCATCAACGACGTATAGATAGTACAAATCTGAGGTGTTTTTTGCTGACTTATAGATGGCCAAAATTCCAGCTGATGAAAATACTCCTAACAAAATATAGGACACGCTTGAAAAGCTTAAAACTAAAAGTAAGGCAATCAAGAAAGAAGAAGTGGAAAATACTTTTGTCACTCCTGTTCCATAGCTTGTAGCAAAGGTTTTTATTCCTTGCCTTAAATCATCCTGAATATCACGCAAGTCAAAAAGCAAGCATAGGGAAAAAATAAAAAAGAAGCATTCTAAAGTTGCTAAATTAGCGTAGAAGCCGAATACTGGAAAAGCACAACTCATTGCCCAGACATAGGAAATTAAAAAAGGCTTGAGAAAGGGAATGGATCTCAGTCCCTTCTTAGTAACTGTTCCCTCATAAAGTAAAGAAAGTAAAAGTAGGTGGGCAAAATTGACGATGTCTTCTAAGATTAGAAACTGCGACAGCACAGTAATTAAAAGCAGACAAATACCTATACACGTCCACAGAGGTTTGCGATGCCTAAAAATCCATTGGCCTCTTTCTGAGATGGGAGACCTTTTAAATAGAGGCATTATCTGAACAATATTATAGGCCATGAAGGTCGCCAGGCCAATTATAAGCGTCCTTGGTGCATGAATCGAATTGGCAGTGAACTGGTAAAAAAGAGAAAGTGATACTGCACCTATTGCGATGTAGAGGCTTGAAAAAACAAACGGCCTAAGCATCTAGTTATGAGAATGGTTACCGCTATATTTTCTCTCGCTATTTTCGGTCTCAAGGCCCGGAGCTAGCATGTCATGTTGTATGGCGTGGTGAAGGGCACTTCTAAACATATTGTAATAACGATCTGTCTTATGCCAGTCTGAATTTGGAAGCTCTAAGGTGTAAGTTGGGATTCTTTTCTCATTCCCTGCCCAATTTCCCAGGCTTCCTGTAAAAAATGGATAGTCGCTAATTTTATACTTCCCGGCCTTATTGCTCATCTCCTCGAGTAGCTTTTTGGCAACAATGCCTTTTTCTTGAGTAAAAGATGGTCCATCGTAGTCAAGCAGAGTTAGAGGAGCGTGGACGCTTATAATCTTGTTTGGTTTGTACAAGTTTATCAAGTTTACTTGAAAAATTGTCTCCTGCTCACTTAGGGCATATTTTCCAGGAAATCTTCTTGGATCTGAGCTGTATCTTTTCTTCCAAAGCTTTTTGGCATTCTTCGCCCAGTCCTTTGTCGGGAAATTTCTATTAACATCAACACCGCGAGCGTTGGTTCTAGTAGGCCTAGATTTAAAGAAAGAGTCGGGAGCAACCAAAGGAGCAATAACTATTAAATTGTCTCCAATAACTTTCGGATTTTTTCTAAGATCTTCCATCAAATCATAGCAGAATTTTACAGGAGTTATTTCATCACCGTGAACACCACACATCACCATCGTGACATTCATGTCTACTTTCTTTCTTTTTTCCTCGTCTCCAAATACAAACCAAACAATGGGGTTACCCCAAAAGGAGTTTCTAACATGATGCCAAGTGTAATCGTGGCAACCGCTTTTTCCCCATTTGTACTTTTTGAAGAAATTATCAGTTTTATCGCAGTAATCTTTGACCTTTTTAGTGTTTTCTTTAGTTTTAACTGTATAAGTAGCTGGCACTGCCACCTCTTTAGACTCAGTCTCAATTTCCACGGCAGTGGAGTTGGCTTTGGCGTCGGGCTCAGTTGTTGAATTTATGAGCGGAGAAATGTTTGAGCAGCCCGACAATACAAGCGTACCCAATATAATAGTTGTTTTAAGCATGCGATTTCCTATACAGTTCGGTTTATTGTATTAGATTTAATTTAAACCTTAAAGTATAAATAGCGATGAAAACTGCCCTAATCATTACAACTAATCCCGAGCTTGATAGTGTGAAATTTCTTTGCGCCGCCTCACAAAAGGCCGGCATGAGAGCGAAAGTAAGTACTGAAGTAGAAAAAGCCGATTTTTTCATACATAGATTGTACGGCATGAACTATGACGACTCAGACCTTGATTTCCTTGATCAGCTTGGATCCCCCTGTTTAAACCCTGTGGGTGCTCAGAGGATATGTCGGGACAAGTGGCTTCAACAAAACTGGCTATTAAAGGCTGGAGTTGAAGTGCTTGAAACTTTTAGGTACCCAGATATTCCAAGTAGAGATGGGGCATGGATGTTAAAAACAATTAGAGGCATGCAGGGACGAGGCGTGAAAAGATGTGACAGCCTTAATGATCTAAATGAAGCTCTCTCCAATATATATGACGGAAGTTACATTATTCAAAAGGCACTTGATTATCAAAACGAGTACCGTTGTGTCTTTTTAGGAAAACGTAGGTTCTGGTTTCGCAAAGAGGGGGGAAACCTTTATATGGGTGCCAGTGCTCAGGAGGTTAAAGCTCCAAGTAAAGCGTGTGAGGTAATGGCAGATACCATTGCCGATAAATTAAATCTGTGTTTTGGGGCGGTGGACTTTCTTGAGTTTGAAGATAAATTCTATCCAATTGATGTGAACTGCTATCCCGGTGTAAAGCTAGTTAAAGATAAAGACGCGATTAAAGCTTTCGCTGAAAACTGGCTCGGCAAAAATTTGGTGACGTTTCAGACTGACGAAAATGGTCAGCCTGTAAGCAAAATCTTAGTTGAATCTTGCACAGATATCGCTAACGAGCTTTACCTTGGTGCAGTAGTTGACCGTACAACCCG
>CATMLK010000070.1:0-15196 GCA_950070535.1 uncultured Bacteriovoracaceae bacterium
TCTACGTGACCAATAGTACCGATGTTTACGTGCGGCTTACTACGGTCAAATTTTTCCTTTGCCATAATGTTTCTCCTAAATAAAGATTCCTCTTTTTTCTAAAATTTGTTTTGATAGATTATGCTCTAACTTCTCATATTTTTTAAAAGTCATTGTAAAATTTGCACGTCCCTGGGTTTTACTTCTCAAGTCAGTGCTGTAACCAAACATCTCTGCAAGGGGAGCTTCAGCCTTAATAACCTCTTTGTCAGCCTTTGGGTTCATAGAGACAACACGCCCTCTTCTGGAATTTAGGTCTGAAATCACATCCCCAGCACTTTCTGTGGGTGTAACTATTTCCAACTCCATCACAGGCTCCATTAAGATAAGACCCGCATTTTTACAGGCCTCTTTAAAGGCCATGGAGCTGGCAATCGTGTAGGCCAACTCATTAGACTCCAATTCGTTAAACTTCATCTCCACAAGTTTTGCCTTGATTGAAATGAATGGATAACCGGCCATGGCACCACCAAGAATCGAATCGGAAACTCCCTTTTCGGCTGCAATAAAAAATTCTTTAGGTATTTCACGAGATTTGAATTCCTGCTCGTATGTAACGGCCTCCTCCTGCTGAGGTTCAACCTCTAAAGTAACTTCACCATACTGCATTTTCCCGTTAATTTCTTTTTTATACTCTTTAGTTGCTGAGCCAGAAGCTGATATACTTTCTCTATAAGACACTTGCGGCGAACCAACGTTCACACCGACCTTGAACTCTCTTTCAAGCCTATCAACAATAATTTCCAAGTGTAGCTCGCCCATACCATAAATTAATAGCTGACCAGTTTCTTTATTTGTCAGATACTTAAAAGATGGATCTTCCATTCTTAACTGTTCTAAAACTTTGTGGAGCTTATCTTCGTCTGCTGATGTCTTAGGCTCAATTGCAATTGAGATCACCGTTTCAGGGAACTCCATTAAGTCAAAAATGATAGGTCTATTGGACGCACAAAGAGTTTGCCCTGTTGTCGTAAACTTGAGACCAGTTAAGGCCACAATATCGCCCGCCTTAGCTACCTGCAATTCCTCCCTCTTATTGGCATGCATTTGCAAGATTTTACCAACCCTCTCCTTTTTATTTTCAAGAGGATTAAATATCTGGGAGCCTGCTTTGAGTTCTCCAGAATAAATTCGAAAGTATGTTAATTGACCAACAAATGGGTCTGTAGCGATCTTAAATGCAAGTCCAGAGAAATCTTCACTTGGACTAGGCTTTCGCGAGACCTCTTTCTCCACATTTTTTGTGTCATGGCCCTTAACTTCACCAATATCGACAGGACTTGGAAGGAAACTAACGATTGCATCTAATAAAGGTTGAACCCCTTTATTTTTAAATGCAGTTCCACAGAAAACGGGAACGAACTCATGCTTAACAACTGCAGTTCTTAGAGCACTAACTAAGCGATCCTCAGAGACCTCCTCTCCAGAAAGATATGCTTCCGCTAGCTCATCATCAAAGTCTGCAATCGAGGCTACAAGCTCCTCTCTATACATCTTTGCTTCATCCAATTCTTCGCCCTCAAGATCTTTTATCTCATATTTAGCACCAAGGTCTTCCTCTAGCCAAACCAGCTTTTTCAATTTTATTAGATCGATAATACCTTCGAACTCGTCTTCACTGCCAATTGGCAACTGAGCTGGGCTTGCGTTTTTACCTAGCTTTTCTTTTATTTCACTAACAACAGCGTGAAAGTCTGCACCAATCCGGTCCATCTTATTTACAAAGGCTATTCTTGGGACTTTATATTTATCAGCCTGATTCCAGACAGTTTCAGACTGCGGCTCCACACCACTTACAGCACAAAAAACACCCACAGCTCCATCGAGAACTCTCAGCGACCTTTCAACCTCAATTGTAAAGTCAACGTGTCCCGGAGTGTCAATAATATTGATTTTATGATCACTCCAAAGGCAAGTTGTCGCCGCAGAGGTTATAGTTATCCCACGCTCCTGCTCTTGAACCATCCAGTCCATGGTTGCTGTACCTTCGTGTACTTCCCCAATTTTATAATTCTTACCTGTATAGTACAAAATTCTTTCAGTAGTAGTGGTCTTGCCCGCATCAATATGGGCCATAATTCCAATATTTCTGATTTTAGTGAGATCTTTCATAAGTTTTCTTCTCTATAATGCAAAAAAGGAGCGATAAATCGCTCCTTTTTTTTATAACTATTTTGTAAAGATAATTACCACTTAAGGTGAGCAAATGCCTTGTTAGCTTCAGCCATTTTGTAGACATCTTCTTTCTTCTTAATAGCTCCGCCTCTATTGTTTGCAGCATCAACCAGCTCATCGCTTAGCTTATCCAGCATACTTCTACCATTTCTATTTCTGGCATTATCACGGATCCATCTAATAGCAAGTGATTGTCTTCTTTGAGGTCTAACCTCAATAGGCACCTGATAAGTCGCTCCACCAATTCTTCTTGATTTAACCTCAACAGATGGCTTGACGTTGCTCATTGCTTTCTTAAATACTTTAATACCCTCTTCACCAGTTTTTTCCTGAGCCTTATCTAGTGCTCCGTAAAAGATTTTCTCAGCTACAGATTTTTTACCACCGATCATAAGACCATTGATGAATTTAGTTACTACAATATCATCAAATTGTGGATCAGGAAGAACTTGTCTTGTTTGTGCTCTATGCTTTCTACTCATGATTTATACCCTTATTGCTTAGGTCTCTTAGCACCGTACTTAGAACGACGCTGTCTTCTTTTATCAACACCACTGGCATCCAATGCACCTCTAACAGTGTGGTAACGAACACCTGGTAAATCTTTTACCCTACCGCCTCTAATAAGAACGATGGAGTGCTCTTGAAGGTTGTGACCTTCACCGCCGATATAAGAGATAACTTCAAAGCCTGAAGTTAACTTAACTTTACATACCTTTCTCATTGCTGAGTTTGGTTTCTTTGGCGTAGTCGTATAAACACGAGTACACACACCACGTCTCTGTGGACAAGCTTGAAGAGCCGGCGACTTAGTTTTTTCGTACTTCGCCTTTCTTCCCTTTCTAACTAGTTGATTTATAGTTGGCATCTACTTTACTCCTTAAATACACTTGCATGTAGCATGAGCTTATAGCGCACAGCTCATGCTAAAACAAGAGTTTTGTTTACATTGTTAAACTAACATGGTCCTCATCAGGTCTTTCAACTGATTGAAAATCCTTATATCGAGACACACCCGTACCGGCAGGAATGAGCCTACCCATCAAAATGTTCTCTTTAAGACCACGTAAGTAATCCTTCTTGCCTTCGAGCGTAGCTTGAGTAAGAACCTTTGTTGTCTCCTGGAATGAAGCCGCGGACAAGAAAGAGTCAGTACTCAGTGACGCCTTTGTAATACCAAGAAGCAATGGTCTGGACTCGGCAGGTTCCATTCCATCAGCAACAAGCCTCTCGTTTTCTTCCTGAAGTGTAGATTTAGTCACCGAGTCGCCTTCGACAAACATCGAGTCTCCAGCACCTGTGATTTCAACCTTCTTAAGCATTTGACTAACAATAACCTCAATGTGCTTATCATCAATCTTAACACCTTGTAGACGGTAAACCTCTTGAATTTCATCAACGATGTACCTTGCAACTTCTTTCTCACCCAATACGCGCAGAATTTCGTGTGGGTTAGTTGGTCCATCCATAATTGGGTCACCAACACGGACATAGTCACCTTCATTTACGATAACATAACGTCCCTTTGGTATAACAACTGTTGAAGGTTCCCCTCCATCTTCAGGCTTAATAATTATTCTTCTAGATCCTCTAACCTCTGGTCCGTACTCAATTGTACCCGCAGTGTCTGCGATCTGAGCTGAGTTTGCAGGCTTTCTGGCCTCAAATAATTCTGCAACTCTTGGGAGACCACCGGTAATATCCTTAGTTTTGGTAGACTCTCTTTGAACCTTGGCAACAACAGTACCAGCATCAACAGTGTCACCTTCATTTACAGTAATGTGAGATCCAACTGCTAGTCTATAAACCGCTTGCCTCTTTGTTCCAGGAACAAGGATAGGGTTTCCGCTATCATCGACAAGAACAATTCTAGGTTGCTTACTTGCATCCTCTTTACTCTTGGATTCAACAACAACTTTATGTGAAAGACCTGTAACGGCATCCATTTCTTCTCGAACAGTTGAGCCAACAACCATGTCTTCAAAGACAACTTTACCAGCAACTTCACCTAGTAGTGGCATTGCAAACGGGTCCCACTCAAGGATTTTGTCACCAACGTTTACTTCTTGACCATCAGTAAAGAAGATAGTCGATCCGTAAATCGCTGGATATCTTTCTTTTTCGTCGCCTTGATCAGTTTTAATTACGATCTCACCAATCTTATTCATTACGACCATGCTTCCATCTGCTCTTTTTACAGTTTTTACATTGTCGTAAGAGATGATACCTGCTGTCTTGGACTCAGTTTTGTTAACCTGAGCACCTGCAGTTGCAGTACCACCAACGTGGAAAGTACGCATTGTAAGCTGTGTTCCTGGCTCACCAATTGATTGAGCAGCGATAACACCAACAGCTTCGCCAACACTCACCATTCCACCACGAGCAAGGTCGCGTCCAAAACACTGAGCACAGAAACCATACTTTTCCTTACAAGTTAGAACAGATCTAACCGCAATTTGGTCAATGTCTTCGTTTTCAATTATTTCAGCATCTTTTTCTGAGAAGATGTGATTTCTCTTAAATAGTACAGATCCGTCCTTAGCATGAACTTCTTCCAAAGCGGAACGACCTTGAACCCTTCTAGAAAGGTGCTCTGAGATTTCACCGTTTTCAACAATAGACATTAGAACGATACCATCATCAGCGTCACAGTCTTTGCTTCTAATGATTGCGTCTTGTGCAACATCTACAAGTCTTCTCGTTAGGTAACCAGAGTTTGCTGTCTTAAGAGCAGTATCCGCTAGACCTTTTCTCGCACCGTGAGAAGATGAGAAGTATTCTAGAACTGAAAGACCTTCTCTAAAGTTGGAAGTAATTGGCGTTTCAATGATCTCCCCAGAAGGCTTGGCCATTAGACCCCTCATCCCTGCAAGCTGTCTCATTTGAGTAGCAGAACCCCTTGCTCCAGAGTCGGCCATCATATAAACAGAGTTGAATGAAGGTGCAATTTTATCTTCTTCGCCATCTCTTTCAGACTTAAATGTCTCAAGAGAAAGACCATCGATCATAACTTTAGAAAGTTTTTCGTTTGTCTGCGCCCAAACGTCTACAATCTTATTGTATCTCTCGCCATTAGTAATTGAACCTTCATTATACTCTTGTGTAATGCGGTCTACTTCGTCTTGAGATGTTTGAATAATAGACGGTTTCTCATCAGGAATTGTCATATCTTTAACGTTGATAGAGATCCCTGCTTTAGTCGCGTAGTTATAACCAGTCTGCATAATAGCGTCAGCTAAAAGCACTGTGTCTTTTTCTGTACCTTTTCTGTGAGCAAGATCAAGAAGCTTTCCAAGCTCTTTTTTGTTAAGGACTTTATTGATGTCCTCGTAAGATAGACAAGTAGGAACAATGTCGTGAACAAAAGTACGACCAACAGTTGTTTCTATTGTTTTGCCATCAATTCTTACATTGATTGGAGCTTGAAGGTGTAGTTTACCAGTATGGTAAGCAAACTGTGCCTCTTCCTTAGACGAGAAAGTTTGACCATATCCACGAGCAAATGGACGAATCCTACTCATGTAATACATACCTAATACGATATCCTGAGATGGAACAATAATTGGCGTCCCATCTTTTGGAGAAAGGATATTGTTGGTGGACATTGCTAGAACTCTACATTCAATTTGTGCTTCAATAGAAAGAGGCACGTGAACGGCCATCTGGTCACCATCAAAGTCAGCGTTAAACGCAGTACATACAAGTGGGTGAAGACGAATAGCTTTACCCTCAATTAATACCGGCTCAAAACCTTGAATACCAAGTCTGTGCAGTGTTGGAGCACGGTTAAGAAGCACAGGGTGCTCTCTTACAACTTCATCAAGGATATCCCATACCTCTTGTTTTTGCTGCTCAACCATTCTCTTGGCCACTTTAATAGTGGTACAGTGACCTTTCTCAATTAGCTTATTATAAATAAACGGCTTAAATAGCTCTAGGCCCATTGCCTTTGGAAGACCACATTGGTGAAGTCTTAGGTTTGGTCCTACAACGATTACGGAACGCCCGGAGTAGTCAACACGCTTACCAAGAAGGTTTTGACGGAAACGGCCCTGCTTACCCTTAAGCATGTCAGAAAGAGATCTAAGTGGACGCTTGTTAGCTCCAGTAAATACCTTACCTCTTCTTCCGTTGTCGAATAAAGCATCAACAGCTTCTTGAAGCATTCTCTTTTCGTTTCTAATGATGATTTCAGGAGCGTTAAGCTCTTTTAGTCTTTTAAGACGATTATTTCTGTTAATTACTCTTCTATAAAGATCATTTAGATCAGAAGTCGCAAATCTTCCAGCTTCTAGTGGCACTAGAGGTCTAAGGTCCGGTGGAAGTACAGGGATAACATCCATCATAAACCACTCTGGCTTATTTGGAGATTTTATTAAAGATTCTACAACTTTAAGTCTCTTAATAATTTTCGCTCTGTTAAGCTCTGTTGTGGTTTCTTTAAGGTTTCTTCTAAGGTCTCTGTTAAGAGTATCAATATCAACCTTAGAAAGAAGATCTTTAATAACCTCGCCACCCATTCCTGCCTTGAAATCTACACCAGCAGCTTTTAACTCATGGGCCTTACCTTCAGATAGAATTGTTCCAACTTGAAGACCACCCTCTTGGCCATCTGTTGCAGATTCCAAAACGATGTAGGCTTCGTTGTATAGAACTCTCTCTAAATCCTTAAGAGTAAGATCTAGAAGAGCACCAATTCTTGATGGAAGAGATCTAAGAAACCAGATATGAGCAACTGGACTTGCAAGCTCAATATGACCACATCTTTCACGGCGAACTTTAGAAAGTGTAACCTCAACGCCACACTTTTCACAAACCACTCCTCTATGCTTCATTCTCTTGTATTTACCACAAATACATTCGTAGTCTTTGATTGGTCCAAAGATTTTCGCACAGAAAAGCCCATCACGCTCAGGCTTAAATGTTCTATAGTTTATTGTTTCAGGCTTTTTAACTTCACCAAATGACCACTCTCTTATGGTATCAGGAGAAGCCATCCTTATGGAGACAGCTTCAATACTGATCGGGTCTTTCGGTTTGTCAAAAAAGTTTAGTAAGTCTTTCATAGAGTATAGCCTCTCTTATATATTTTTTAATTATCCCAAGTTCTCAACACTAGGCTCTTCAAGCTTCATATCTAAAGCAAGTGCCTGCAGCTCTTTTACCAAAACGTTGAACGATTCAGGAAGACCAGGCTCAAGAACCTTTTCACCTTTAACAATCGATTCATACATTCTTGTACGACCAACAACATCATCAGACTTAACAGTTAGTATTTTTTGAAGTGTATTTTCTACATCATAATTTTGCACCGCCCACACTTCCATCTCACCGAAACGCTGACCACCGAACTGTGCTTTACCACCAAGAGGCTGCTGTGTAACAAGCGAGTAAGGCCCAATTGAACGCGCGTGGATTTTGTCATCTACCAAGTGGTGAAGTTTCAGCATGTACATTGTTCCAACAGTAACTTCCTCTGCAAAAGCTTCACCGGTGATACCATCAAACAAAGTTGTCTTTCCACTTTTATCCAGCTCAGCCAATTCTAGCATTTCCTCAATATCAGATTCCTTAGCGCCGTCAAAGGCTGGAGTTGAGAATCTAATACCTGTTTGAAGCTGCTCAGCAAGCTCTTTTACTCGAGCATCACTTGCCTTTTTCAGCCACTCGTCAACTTCTGGCTTTTTATAAATCTTGGAAATCAAATCCTTAAGTTTATCAATCTCCATTCTTTTCTCAAGCATATAGTTGATCTTGTCACCAAGTCCTCTACCGGCCCATCCAAGGTGAAGCTCCAACAACTGTCCAATGTTCATACGACTTGGTACACCAAGAGGGTTAAGAACAATCTCCACAGGAGTTCCATCAGCTAGATAAGGCATGTCTTCTTTTGGAAGTACTCTTGAGATAACACCCTTGTTTCCGTGACGACCGGCCATTTTATCACCAGCTTGCAACTTTCTCTTAATTGCAACGTAGATAATAACCTTTTTAATTACACCTGGAAGTAGCTCATCGCCCTTGTGAAGTTTTGCAACTTCTTCATTTGCACGAGTTCTTACAATGTTGATTCTGTTTCTAACATCAGCAAAGTACTCAGTAAGCTTTTCTTCTAAATCAACTTCAAGAGGTAAGTAACCAATCAACTCGAATGGAACAGCTTTTAAAGCTTCTTCTGTTACCTCAGCACCTTTAGGAAGTAGCTCAGTTGAACCATCTTCAGATACTAGTTTGTCAGTTGTTTTTGAGCCTTTAAGCATTTTGGCAATTGTTGTTAAAGATGAGTTTTGGATAGCTTTTACTTCAATTGCTTCGTCTCTTCTTATAAGGGAAGTTTCATTTTCAATAATTGCCTTAGATCTTGCATCTAGTTCAACACCTTCACGGGTAAAAACGTGAGCGTTAATTACTGTACCGCGAACATGTGAAGGAACTCTTAAAGAAGTGTCTTTTACATCTCCTGCTTTATCCCCAAAAATTGCCTTCAAAAGCTTTTCTTCAGGAGAAAGTTGAGTCTCACCCTTTGGCGTGATCTTTCCAACAAGTATATCTCCTGGCTTGATAACAGCACCAGTTCTGATGATACCGGCCTCATCAAGGTCCTTAAGAGCCTCTTCAGAGACGTTTGGAATATCTCTAGTAATTTCTTCTTTGCCAAGTTTTGTGTCTCTTGCTTCAACTTCAAAAGACTCGATGTGAACTGAAGTAAATGTATCTTTAGCCAACATGTCCTCAGAAATAAGGATTGAATCCTCATAGTTGTAGCCGCCCCAAGGCATGAAGGCTACAAGAACGTTTTGACCTAAAGCAAGATCACCTAGGTGAGTTCCAGGTCCATCAGCAATCACATCACCCTTTTCAACTTTATCACCCTCTTTAACGAGAGCCTTCTGGTTGTTGGATGTATTTTGGTTAGTCCGCTGATACTTTACAAGCTTATAGATATCAACGCCTGATTCTTCTTCCTTAACGTTATCTCTTTGGATAACAATTCGGTTAGAATCCACAAAAATTACTTTGCCGCTGTGAAGGGCGAATAAAGTAGCACCTGAGTCCCTTGCAACAATAGACTCAATTCCAGTACCAACTACAGGGGCGTCAGTTCTTACAACAGGCACGGCCTGTCTCATCATATTTGATCCCATCAAAGCTCTGTTGGCATCATCGTGCTCTAAGAATGGAATCAAAGAAGTTGCAATGGAAATCATTTGAGATGGTGCAACGTCCATCAATTCAATTTCTTCAGCGTCTACTAAGGCAAGTTCACCTTCCTTACGAGCTGGAATCAAAGATCCTGAAAGAATTCCATCCTTGATATGCTTCTTCGTCGTTTGAGCAATAATCTTTCCTTCCTCTTCGAAAGAGGAGAAATAAGAAACTTTCTCAGAAACTTTTCCATTCTCTTCTATTGTTCTATATGGTGTTTCAATAAATCCATATTCTGAGACCTTAGCAAATGTCGCCAGTGAAGTAATAAGACCAATGTTTGGTCCTTCTGGAGTCTCTACCGGACACATTCTGCCGTAGTGAGTGGCGTGAACGTCTCTAACCTCAAATCCAGCTCTCTCTCTAGTTAGACCACCTGGCCCAAGAGCGGAAAGTCTTCTTTTATGAGTTACCTCAGACAAAGGATTTGTCTGATCCATAAATTGGGACAATTGAGATGATCCAAAAAACTCTTTTACAGCTGCAGCAACTGGTTTTTGGTTAACCAAGTCGTGTGGCATCATCGTTTCGAGTTCTTGAATAGACATTCTTTCACGAACAGCTCTTTCCATTCTTACCAAACCAACTCTAAATTGGTTCTCGAGAAGCTCTCCAACAGCTCTGACCCTTCTGTTACCCAAGTGGTCAATATCATCAACCTGACCTTTACCATTGTTAAGGTCAACCAAGTAACGAACAGTTCTAATAATATCGTCTTTAGTTAAAGTCGTATTTTCTACAGGGATATCCAAGCCAAACTTGTAATTGATCTTCATTCTACCAACCTTGGATAGGTCGTAGCGCGTGTCATCAAAGAATAAGCTATCAAAAAGTGCTTCAGAAGTTTCTAATGTTGGTGGCTCACCAGGTCTTAGTCTCTCAAAGATTTTAATTAGTGCTTCTTCATAAGAGTTTGTCTTATCTAAAAGAAGGGTATTTCTAATCTGGTCTGAGAAGTTAACGTTATCAATATAAAGAACCTGCAGAGTTGTTACACCTGCGTTAATGAGATCATAAATTTTTTGCTCAGTTAGGGCCTCATTTGCTGAAGCTATAACTTCGCCTGTTTCCTCATCATAAACATCATCAGCTACAACCTTTCCTACAATTTGCTCAAGAGTAGCTGGAAGTTTTTCAATATTTGATTCATTAAGCTTTTTGACGTGAAGCTTAGTGATTTTTTTACCTTTTTTAACAATAGGCTTGCCGCTCTTAGGATCTAAAATATCCTCCTCAGCACGAGAGCCTTGCATTAAAGAGAAGTCCAATTCTCTTTCAAATTTCTTCTCAGAAAGGTGAAGGGTTTCTTTTTCATAGAATAGGTCAAGCAACTCAGGAACTGAGTAGCCTAGAGCCTTTAAAATAACAGTAGCATGCAACTTTCTTTTTCTATCAATTCGAGCGTATAGAACATTTTTATGGTCGAATTCAAAGTCTAGCCAGCTTCCCCTATGAGGAATAATTCTGGAAGAATAAAGAAGCTTTCCAGAAGAGTGCTTTTTCCCGCTGTCATGTTCAAAAATAATACCAGGAGATCTATGCAACTGAGAAACAATAACTCTCTCAGTTCCGTTATATACAAAAGAACCTGTATCAGTCATTAGTGGGATATTACCCAGGTAGACCTCTTGTTCTTTAATCGAAGAAATGGTTCTGTTTTCTTCGTCCTCTTCATCAACATCAAAAAATACCAATCTTACAGTAACCTTTAGCGGAGATTCATAAGAAAGTCCTCTGGCCTTACATTCTTGCACAGAATATTTTGGCTCCTCCAAGGAGTAACTTACAAATTCTAAAGAGACTGTTTTATTAAAGTCAAAAATAGGAAATACAGACTTAAATACGGCCTGGAGCCCTTTTTCTTCCCTCCTCGCAGGGGGGATATCTCTTTGTAAAAAATCTTCATAGGATTTAATTTGTAATCTCATTAAGGATGGTGGATCCATAACGTGTTCACTTCTACTGAAACTACGTCTGAACCACTCGTTAGGGCTAAAAACCTTTGCCATTGGACTGACTCCTAGTATTTAAACTTTTTATAATAAAACAAGTATTTGTCTTATTTACACGCGTAAACGCAAAAATGGAAGCCCGCAAAACGGACTTCCATCTAAATTAATCACATTTAATTTAACGTAATTGTCAATTACTTAAGCTCAACCTTTGCACCAGCAGCTTCAAGCTTCTTCTTCATTTCTTCAGCTTCTTCTTTGCTAACTGCTTCTTTTAGTGTCTTAGGCGCACCTTCAACGATCTCTTTGGCTTCTTTAAGACCTAAACCAGTGATACCTCTAACTTCTTTAATAACGTTGATTTTCTTAGCACCTGCTTCAGCAAGTACAACGTCAAATTCAGTTTTCTCTTCAGCAGCTTCACCTGCACCAGCTCCACCAGCTACAGCTACAGGAGCAGCAGAAACACCAAATTTTTCTTCAAGTTCTTTTACTAGGTTAGCAAGGTCAAGTACAGACATGCCAGAGATGTGTTCAATTAGTTCTTCATTTGTAATAGCCATGATTATTCCCCTTAAAATTTAATTAGTTAATTACTCAGCAGATGCAGTTTCTTCCACTTTTAATTCTGCTGGTTTTTCTACGCCTTGAGTTTCAACTTCGTCTTTGATTGAGTTCATCAATCTAGCAAAAGCCGAAACCGGAGCATTAAATGTAGCAAGTAAAGTCCCAAGCATTTCATCTCTGCCCGGCAACTTCGCCAATGCCTCAACCTCTTTTGAGGGAAGAAGCTTTTGTTTCAAGTAGCCATCTTGGATAGTAACTTGCTCAAGTTCTTTAGATGCCTCGTAAATTGCTTTCGCAACACCAGGCGCATCTTCAAATGCGAAAGCTACTGCGTTAGTACCTTTAAGGTTCTTAAGCAGCTCTTCAGCGTAAGTGCCTTCAGATGCTTTACCAAAGAGAGTATTTCTAGTTACAACTACAGTACCCTTAGACTCACGAACTCTTTTTCTAATATCAACGGCCTGGTTAGCCTCAATACCGATCATGTTCGTAAGAAAGAGTGCATTTGCACTTTCAATTTTCTCTCTGAGGTCACTAATGACAGCATCTTTTTCAGCTCTAGTCATCATAGATTACCTCCTATAAGTAATTGGAGGGGGATTTGGGCAGGCTTTACACGTAAAAACACGTACCGACTTTCATCAACCCCTATAGTTATTAATTAAACAGCAGCAGTAACATCACCAGCATCAAGTTTGATGCCAGGGCCCATAGAAGTTGAAATCGTAATAGACTTCAAGTAAGTACCCTTAGCACTAGCTGGTTTCGCTCTAACAATCGCACCAGCGATTGCTTTGAAGTTTTCCATTAGTTGATCTTCAGTAAATGATTTTTTACCAAATGGAACGTGAACGATACCGTTCTTTTCAGTTCTGTATTCAACTTTACCGGCTTTTTGCTCTTTTACAGCTTTCTCAACGTCAGTTGTAACAGTACCCAATTTTGGGTTTGGCATTAGGCCTCTTGGCCCAAGAATCCTAGCAATTCTACCAATTTTCCCCATCATATCTGGAGTTGCGATTACTCTATCGAAATCCATCCAACCACCTTGGATTTTCTGGATAATATCATCACCACCTACAACATCAGCGCCTGCGGCTTCCGCTTTGCCAATATTTTCTCCAGATGTGATAACCACAACATTAACCTTCTTACCTGTACCGGCTGGCATTACGATAGCACCTCTAATCATCTGATCTGCGTGCCTTGGGTCAACACCCAATCTAAACGCAACTTCAAATGTTTCGTCAAACTTTGCATAACTAGCTTCTTTAGCTAGGGCCAGGCCTTCAGTAACTGTATACGACTTGTTTTTATCTACTTTTTCGAATGCTTCTTTTCTTTTTGCATTTACTTTTTTCATTCTTTCCTCCAATCGGTAATAGCGACTTTAGTCTTCCGAATTTCCTTACTTGTAATCCAGCTTCATACCAGCTGAACGGATTGAGCCTTCAATTGTTCTTTTGGCTGCATCCATGTCTGCTGCAGTTAGATCTGGCATCTTAGCATTAGCTACGCTTTCAACTACTGATTCTTTAACAGTAGCAACAACTTCATGTCCTGGCTTGTTAGCACCGGACTTTAGCTTAAGCTCTTTCTTTAGCAAGAATGTTGCTGGAGGTGTCTTTGTTACGAAAGTGAATGAACGGTCAGAATAAACAGTAATGATGGTTGGAAGAATTGTTCCAGCCTCTTTCTGCGTTCTTGCGTTAAATGCTTTACAAAACTCCATGATGTTTACACCCTTTTGACCCAGAGCTGGACCAATTGGAGGTGCTGGGTTTGCTTTCCCTGCTTCAATTTGCAGTTTAATAAAACCTGATACTTTTTTTGCCATACCTTTCTCCTCGGTTCAAACGACTTCTAGTCTCCCGTGTTTAGGTTGTTTATATTATTAAGCTTTCTCTATTTGAGTGTCATCTAGCTCAACTGGCGTTGGACGACCAAAAATGGAAACATTTACTTTCAATTTACCATTGGGATTAACAGCTTCCACAGTCCCTACAAACGAAGCAAATGGTCCCTCTATAACTTTAACAGAGTCCCCAGCGGAATAACTTGTGGCAGAACGTGGTTTCTTAAAGTCACCCTGTACTTGCCCAAGCATAAATGACGCTTCTTCGTCAGTTATCGGTTGTGGTTTACCTTTAACACCACCAACAAAGCCTGTAATCTTGTCTGTATCTTTTACAAGGTGCCAAGTGGCTTCATTCATTATCATTTTGACAAGAACATACCCTGGAAAGAACTTTTTCTTTATATTTCTTTTTTTACCACCAACATTCGACACAACAGTTTCTTCAGGCACAATTATATCTGAAAATTGTTCTGCCATATTGTGATTTAATATACGCTCTTTAAGCGTCTTAGTTACTCTATTTTCGTAACCGCTCAATACGTGAGCTACATACCACTTAAAGTCTGGACTATCACCCTTAGAGAGACCATTATCCTGCTCATTTGAAGCATCAGTCTGTTCCTCTTCAGAAACGGATTCAGGATTTTCTACATTTTCGTTTTCTTCAGTCATTCCAGTTCCTTAGTTAATTAGGCTTAAAAACCATGTGGCCGTGAAGTCAAAGAAGCCAAGGATAAAGCCAACAATAGTAACCCCTATCATGATTCCAATGGTATGACGCACAGTCTGACTCTTATCAGGCCAAACAACCTTCACTGTTTCTTGATAGACTTCTTTCAAAAAGCTAGATGTTTTGGGATTTTTCATTATATAGATAAAAACACCCAACGCAATTAACACTGATAAGATTTGTGCGGTTGCAATAAAGTTAGGCACCTTGGATTCTAATGCGAACCAGTCACCCAAAGTCTCAAAGAAACTAATTAAAACATACCCCAAAAGCATACATGCTATTGCGACACTAGATTGAATCCACTTTTTTCCATTGTCAGAAATTGCTGCCATTTTATAACCTTTCTTAAATAAGAGTTCACAATTTATGCGAAAATTTAAGCATTTTGTCTATAAAAAAATGATATGGGCTCTAAAAAATTTGTTTTGCTAAGTACAAAATAGCAGAAAGCTATCATATGTGACACTATCAAGTGGCGGGTGCAGAGGGATTCGAACCCCCAACCTACTGATTTGGAATCAGCCGCTCTACCAATTGGAGCTATACACCCACAAAAAAGGGCCGGTCAGATGACCAGCCCAATATAAACAAAAATTACTCAATAATTTCTGTAACTGTTCCTGCGCCAATCGTTCTACCACCCTCACGGATCGCAAAACGAAGACC
>CATMLK010000071.1:0-14911 GCA_950070535.1 uncultured Bacteriovoracaceae bacterium
TTCATCGTCTACAGGATTTATAGTTAAATTTACAGTTTTACATGAATTGGGATAACTACCAGGTTCAGCGGTAATAACATTGTCTTTTGCACACATTACATAGCTATCAGCTCCATTAAAGTGTGTAGTTGTTTGAGTGTAAGAACAGTCTCTATCGCTTAACAATGTCCCATCTAGAGCGTAACAATCTCCGACAGAACCATGTGCAGGCGGGGTATAGATGTAAACAGTAGTACCTGCAGCTCCAGAGCTCAGACCTTGACCATTTTTAAGCTCTTTATTCCAATCACTTTCTCCGGTGAGAACAGCTTCACATTTAACTTCATCCTCATCGCATTCCTGAGCTAGAATTACTGATGTTTTAAATTGTGGAGCTCGCACCAAATAACTATAATTTTCAGTGGCGATATTGCCAGCTGCATCTGTTGCCTGAATGGTATAGTTTGCGTAATGATTAGTACCAGCACTATCGTTGGTTACATCGTCGGTAGAAAAAAGAAATTCAGTTGGCGAACCAATTGTACCAGTTCCATTTTTAGCACTTCCAAACTGGGCTCCACTAGTTCCTGGGAAGTCACTCGGGTCGTCTGAGAACTTTCTCCACGCTCTAACAGTAACAGTCGTTGGATCTTTAGGCCCGTCATCTGCAATTATATCAAGCCCCCATGAGCTTACATTGGTTTCCTCATCTATAGAAATCGTAAGCAGTGGGGCGATATTATCTGAAATTGTTACACTTTGAATCTGGTCGCATGTTGTATTAGAAGACTCATCTTGAGCACAGACAGTATAATGATATGTCTGCCCTTGAGTTAAAGCAGATAAAGTATCGTCAAACTCTAGTGCGGTAAGGCCGGATGCAACTTTATCTATATTTGATTTCGTCTCATCCGGCACTCCAGAAACATAATCACCTGACTCATAGGTAGTAACTCCAGACTTCCTATAGACCGAATAATAAATACGGTTGACCGATGTGTAGGTGTCCTGGCCATACTGATCATCAATCGCAGTGAGCCATTGAACTTCCACGGCGTCATCGCTCGCATTAACATTCAAAGAGAGTGAAGAATTAAATGTTGGTGCAGTGGTATCTAAACTTTGGATTGAGTATGTAGAAAGCATGTCATTGTTAGTTAGCACATCAGTTTCATTATTGCTGGCATCAACGGCCGATACATGAATTCTATATGTATGACGGTGTCTAGGAACCGATAACACATGAGTTGTTTTGGGATTGCTTACACAGTCACCAGATAAACAACTTGCCTGATCCAATAGTTGTTTACTATAGACTCCGCTTGATGTCTCTTCTACATGATAAAACTTGAAAGAGCTAAAGTCAGACTTGTCCGCAGGAAGACTCCAGTTAACTTGAATCAACCCCTGAGCTAAGTTTGAGGCACTACTGATCCCACCCCAAGGATTAGGAGCAGTTGTGTCAGAGAGTTCTTTAAACTTATACTCTGTAAGAGCATAAGAGGTGCAATTATCACCTGAGTTGTATCCAACTCCCGAAGAGAAAGCATCATCGCATGCATTAACGACAACATAAACAGTGTCTCCATCTACATAAGAGAAATCTGATGTACTAAACTCAGCTCCGGTTGAATTGGTAGCATGCAAATAGGTTTTAGTGGTAATCTGGCCACCGGTTGGTGTTGTCGTGTTCTTCCAAATTTGAACTCTATAGTTATACTGATCATTTAAAGAGGACGTTGCAGCATTCCAAGTCACTGTAAACTTATCAAGAGCACCGTCATATACAAGACCTTGGACCCCATCAAAGCTTGGAGATGTTAAGTCTGGCATTGTAATCGCCCGGTTTACAGCCGTGTTTGAAATATTTAAAGCGGCATCTTGTGCTTTAACGCAGAAATTATATTTTCTCCTAGAAGAAAGACCTATGACGTCATAAGTTACATTTGTGGTATTTGGAGTAAAGTCACTGGCGTTTAATGTTTGAATTAAAGTTCCCGATTCACACGCATTGGCAGCACTTGCAGGATGACTTGCTTCACTTTGATAAATCAGGTAATAGCTGGCACCAGAAGCAACAGCAGGTTGGTGATCAATAGTGTCCCAAGTGAGTGTTACTGCTGTTTCAGCAGGATTTGAAGTCGCAACCGACTTAAGACCTGAAAAGGAATTTGGTGGTGTTAAGTCTCCTACTGAAACAGTCTGAATCACGGTATTTGTGTTTTCAGCTCCACTGGGATCCTCATCCCTTACTATATAGTAGTATGTGGTGCCTTCCAGTAGAGTTGAGTCTATGATTATCTCTTCAGGTTCATAAACGTCATCAACTAAATCAGAAAGAATTCTATTGCTTAAAATAGAGCTCACATCGTTTGTTGTAGACCGGTAGACATTTCGTTTGGCGACAGCTCCATCCCCTTCAGACCAAGGAACGGAAATTTCTAAAACCCCATTAATTAAAGAAAGAGAGGATATCCCATTTGAAGTCGGTGCTCCCTTATCAGTAGTTGTGAGATTAACTTCCTTAGTATTTGAGTCGCATATATCGCTAGCATTACAGGCCCTAACAGCAAAAGTGTAATTCATTTCATCTGCAAGGTTTGAAACTACAAAAGAGTAGTTATTTGTTTCCACAGTTGTCTTGGGAGTCGAAAAATCTACACTTGGTCCGCGAGTTGCAAAAACTTGAAAATAACTCACCTTCGCTCCTCCAGTTGCGGCTGGCCACGTGACGACCACAGAGGTCGGAGATACAGAGCTTGCACTTGTAATTCCATTAAATACAGGTGGGTTTACTGCAATGGTTGTCTCCTCCACATCACTACCCTTCTTGGTTTTGCCATCATCAAACTTGGCGACGCAGGAGTATTTGTATTTTTTCCCCTCCGTTAGGTTCTCATCAACGAAGTTTGTAACCTCAGGAGATGTAAAACTTCCAACCGGAAAGCCATCCCTATGCACACTGATTTCCACGGCATCTTTGGGGAAGTCAAATTCAACCTGAATCTCAGAAGCACTAAGCGCAGTCGCACTCTTACAGCCCACATAGCCTTTATCAGCCGTCAGACCTGACAAGGCTTCTTCACCAGGGGCAATGGATTCCATACATCCCGCAGCTAGAAAAATGAGAGTTATGTTAGTGACCCATTTCATGCTTTTAATTGTATCCTTTGCTTTACTCCAAATTTGGCACAAGCTATGAAAATTCTTGATTCTCTAATTAAATCAACAACTTTATCGGTCTTTATTGATTAGGATTTAATTAATAATTAGATTTTTTCCAAAATTGCTGAAGCACAGGGTGCCTACATTTCTGGGCGTGCAGACAGGTTTGGATTTTATATTCAAATAAGAACGCTACATTCAATTAAACTAAGATTCTTTATGTCCTAATTTGATTTTAGCTATAGTTTTAATACAAGCTGCCACCACTCAGGCCAAATCATGCTCATACTTCAGGTAAGTATCGCCCAGGTGATATTAGAGAGTCAGGATCAAATGCTTTCTTAACCTCTTTAAGATAGTCAGTATAAGTCTTATCGGGAAAGTATAGGTCCATATCTTTGATATTGGTTCTATAGCTGTAATGCCCTTTAGCATTAAGTCGCTCCTGCATAACTCTTATACACTCCCTGGCCTTTTGGGAGTTATCTCGTGGGTATTCAACACTCACCACGGCCTCAAGAACATTTGGGAGTAGAGGGTTTAAAGTTATAGAGGGGTCTAGCGAAAACTCCTTGGCAGTACTGTTAACAATATCAACCATTTCTAGACATGAATCTTTAGACAAGTCTGTAATTGGAAGACAGTAAGAGAAGCCTTTCTCAGCTCCATCAACCATCTCAGCGAGCTTTTCGTGCTTTAGAAATGTATCGTGATTAAGTACACTGCCTAATGCTGCGTTTGTTGCCTCGCCAAAGTATAAGAACCTAAATGGTTTTGTGCCTAGAAGCACATTATAAAGCCCTAGTTTTTTAAATGGTGATAAAATCTTAAAGACTCTTTCGATAAACTTAACATCCATTATCTCAACTTTTGCGTATTTCTTTAGCTTGCGCTTGAGTCTTTTAACCTTGTACTTGGCCTCATCGCGATTTCCACAAATTATACCTGAAGCAACCCATGGTGAATTAATGACTTTCATGAATAGCCTTTTCGCCCTTTCTTCATCGTGGGCACAATCGTTTTCTTTTAAAACTTTTCTCATAAAAGGAACAACTGCACCTTGTGCTCTTTCAGTATTAGCTATGTGAAAAATTGAATTTATAGTTCCTTCTTCAAATAATTCGGCATAGGCCTCCAAACTGTCTGAAATATCTTCAACACTTTTAAACTTCAGTTGAACTGAATAGTATGCTTCCTGAAATCTCTTAAGTTTAAAGGCCATTTTAGTCACGATACCAAAATTAGACTGGAAAAAGATTCCTGTGAGATCAGCACCTACACCATATTTATAGGAGTGTTTAGTTTTAGAATTTTCAAGTCTCCAGTTTCCTGTTTTTATGATATCGCCTTTTCCCGTGAGTACTTCGAGTCCCATCACACTCTCCACCCTCAGAGAGTTATAGGAGATTCCCCTTTCCAGAGTATTGCCCACGACACTTGTTTCCTTAGAAGAGCCAGTAACATCAAGATAAAATGGTGATTTTTTTTGTTTTAAAAAATTGGAAAGTTGCTCTTGGGTGACACCTGGCTCAAGAACCACCACACCATTAACCTCATCGTATTCAACAATCTTATTTAATTTCGAGAGATTAATCACAATGCTTTTTCGATCGACAGGAATTTTTGAGCCCATCCCCCAATTAAATCCGGTACTTACGGGGTAAACCCTTGATTTATCTCGAATTGCAATGCTAACGATCTCCTGGAGCTCTTCAACATTTTCTGGAATTACTTCTTGAAGATTTCTTGTTCCATAGTTAGTTACATTATCGTAGACATAGGTTTTAAAGTAGAAGTCTTGAAGAGTCTTTTCCATGAGTAATCCTAGATAAAGTATTTTATAGAGCTTTTCGGAAGAAAGAATTTAATTTATAAGTTTTTATTTTTTAGATAAATTTTGAAGTCTTAAAAGTAGATATTGAAACCACCAGCAGCTTTACTCCCGGTATATTCAGTTTCTTCATCATTAAACTCGAACTGCTCGTATCGACCATAGACCCCACACTCTCCCTTCCATAGGATGCACGAGAGGCGATATTCAAGGTCTAAATGTATATTGCTCATGCCTAGGCCTATGAAAAAGTCAGTACTATACGAAATTGAGCCAAACCAGTCATCACTATTCAAGCCGTACTTTACTCCAAGTGGAGCACTAAACCTACTATGGGATGCGATACTGTTATTTTCAATTTGAAGTATCGCATTTGACTCAATTCCTGCAGTAGCGCTAAATCCGTCTATGAATTCAATCAACATGCTGAGGCTTGCATTCAGAGGTCTCTGAGTCTTAACCTCACCTGAGGGCTCAGTGCTAATAATTTCAAAAACCTCTAGGCCACCAAAGAATCTGTAATTTCGTCCCTTATAGCACTTTTTACAGGAGCCATAAGCTCCAAGTTCAAGTACCGATCCATTAAATGAAAAGTTTCCATCCTCTTCAACGAGTTCATTCTGCCTCAAACCATAGTTTGCGTAGATGCCTTCAAAGCGTAATACACCTGGAATCTGCTTTTGCGCCCTTTCAACGAGCCTTTCTTTTCTTTTCTTCTTACGTAAGGCCTTTTCTTGTTTCTCTTGCTCCTCTTTTAACTTGGCCAAGCGCTCTAGCTCTTCTCTCTTTTGCTTTTCTTTTTTGAGCCTTTCTTTCTCCAATCTTTCATTTTCTAATTGTTTAAGATATTTTCTTCTCTCTTGGCGTTTTCTTTCAACTTCAGCCAAATAGGCCTTGCGCTTCTCTTGCTCAAGGAGCTTTTGTTGCCTTAATTCTTCTTCCTTTTTCTCTTGAGCAATTCTTTCTTGCTCCTTCTTTTTCTCAATCTCTGCAAGGATCGCCCTCTCTTCTGCCTCTCTTCTCTTTTCTGCCAAGATTTCAAGTTCTCTTTGCTTTTCTAGCTCTGCAAGCCTCTTCTGCTCTTCCTCCTCCAACCTCTTGAGTTCTGCAAGTCGTTCGAGCTCTTTTTCTTTTTCGATCCTTCTTAATTGTTCCAGTCTTGCAGCTTCCTTTTGTCTGACCAGTTCAGCAGCCTTTAGTTTTTCAAGGATTTCTTGCGCTTTATTTTCTAAGTCTTTCCTAAAGGACTCGTCTTGTACAAGTTTCATCCTATTTTCAATAGTACTTTCCCCTTTATCCTGAGAGAAAAATACTTTTTCTTCAATATTCTCCACCGTAAGGACACTTTCCTTCTTGCTAGATAGCTCAACTTTAGTGCCAGCAACCTTGATCTGATTGGAAACTTTCTTAATTTTTTTATTAAGTTTTTTCTTTTTGGTGCTTTTTTTTGATGTATTGGAGACTTGAATTTTTCCTTTAACTAGGTTTAACTCAAGTTCTTGATCATTACTTTGCTCAACGAGAACGAGTGAGTTAGGAGCAACATTAATGCTAAAGTCTGAAAACTCTAATTCAACACTTGAATCCTCTCGAGTGTAAACTTTATCACCTTGCTCTAATAATGAGCCTTCAATTGCATCCGTCCAAACGAGAGTTCTTGAGTGACCTACTCTTACCCTTCCCTGCTTCTTTGCAACTTCGGCCACAGCATGGCTCTTATCTAGCTGCACCTCTTCCTTGTCCAATTTAAATAATAGGCCCGATACAAGAAATATACTCGCAATACCGATGGAAATGAGATCAATTTTTTCAAGTTTTATCATTTAACCTAATATCGCCTTGAAAAAAGTTACATCATCCAAAAGCTCCATATCTCCTTGAAACTCTTCCAGACTTTGTGTCAAATTGGTTCCAAAATCTTCAAGGTTTTGATTTGAGAGTTTGATGAATGTTCTAATTAGCCTTCCATCGCCATATTGTTTTCCATCAACATTCTCAAGCTCAGTAATACCATCAGTATAGCCAAAAAGGATATGCTGACTATTATCAAGATGGATCCTTTCATTTTGATAGGTGGAGTCTTCAGCTTCACCAAGCCTCTTTCCTATTTTCCCAGTGAGCGGAGTAATGTCCGCCCTACTTTTTGGAGAATCCAAAGACATTAGGAATGGAGGGTTGTGACTTGCATTTGCAAATTCCAATATTCGATTATTGCTATCCCAGGAACAAGCAAAAAAAGTCATATTATAATTATGGGACTTATTATGAATCGCCAAGTTAAGTTGGTTTAGGATATCTGCTGGAGTGAGAACCCTCTCCTTTCCAATGGTATTTTTTATAGTTTTAACACAACTATAAACCATTGCGGTTATCATTGCCGCAGGAGCCCCATGTCCAGTAGCATCTCCAATTAAGATAAATTCTTTTCCAGATAGATTCGTGGCACCCCACCAATCTCCACCACATTCACTTGCAGCTTTATAATACCCACTTACTTGAAGTTTACTTCCTCTATATTCGGTATTTTGAAAAAAAGAGTCCTGAATGACTTTTGTCACTTGCATTTCTTTTTCAAGGCGAACCTTTTCCTTTTCGCCTTCAATATAGGTGACCAATTGGTCTTGCATGTAGTTAAATGAATCACCAAGGGTTCTAAACTCATCTCTTGTCTTAATTTGAATTTTATTAGAAAAATCGCCCTTGGATATTTTCTCCGTAAATCCAGTTAAGACCTTAAGCGGGTTTACAATTTTATTAACCCAAACAAGGCTTACAACTATAAAGATTCCAATGGTGACAAGTGTAATCTGCACCCCAGACTCGATAAAAGTATAAAGGGACCTAAGAATTAGAGACTTCTCAATGACTTTTCCGACACCCAGTCCTAGGTCTTTAAGGAAAAAGCTTGCAACAAAATTTTCTTCAGTCTCTCTTAGTTCAACATTATCTACTTCCCCAAGTTTTGGAAATTTCCTTAACTGTTCATTTTCATAAAAGATTTCTCCGTTGGAAAAGCTTATTATGTGCTCTCCAAGGTTATCTGAGATAAAGTTTACAAACTCTGAAATTAAAGAGACTGAAATGAATTTAGTATTTTCTTTGGTATTGATATAAACAACAAACTTTTCTTCTATAAAATTAACACCATCCTTCAACTTTGGAGCAAGTTGTTCGAGGATTCCCGAAAGTTTATTATGATCAAGCATCGAGATGTCAGCTTGACAACTCTTAGCACTTAACTTGGCGTATTCAAATTTAAAGATACACTTTATAAGATCCTGCTTCGAGCTTAAGGGTTTTTCCTTGCTGCCAGTAGCCAATTGCGATTCGAACTTTGTGAAAATGCCATTGACAAGCAACTCATAAAAAAGAATCTGCTTCTTTGAAGAAGACATTGAGTTGATTGCCACTTCATTTACAAATGCTTTCTTATCTTCTACGTAAATATTGATCGTATTGAAGATGGATATAGCGCCCAAAAAAGTAAGGGCCGTAAGAATAAGGATCTGAAACTTTACTTTTAACTTCATTCTACATACTCAGAAATTGAAAATATTTCTGGGCAACGTCGTCAAATTCCAAATCTTTTCCGTCTGCAGTCTTTTGCTCTGGAAGCTTAAAGCCTTCACCAACATCGGCAGGTGTCATAAGGATATCGACCTCTTGATCAGTTTCTGGCTCATAGAAAGGTACATAAAAGCTCTCAACAGTGACGTTTTCTGCGACAACACCTTTAACCATGTTCATGACCAAAACAAAGATTTTGGGACAGTTTTTATATGTAATCTTGCGATCTTTAAGCCCTCCAAGAAAAAGTAACCACTCCCTAATGCCCGTAGAATTCATTAGGTTTAATTTAGAAAAATCAATTATGATATCTTTTCCTTGAAAGTCTCTACTAATGTTTGGATCAAAATTCTCATCTACTCTTTGGCCGGTGAGAGCTATTGTTTGTTCACTAGTATTTTCAATAAATTCCATGCTCAATCCTTGAATATGAATGTGAATAATATTTGATCATATTATACCAATTTAAATACTTCAGTCATATATTAAAATGTCCTTACTATTCATTAAATGTTTTCAAGTAAGTAACCGATAAATATAGGCAACAATTTAAAGGCTACATGTTATGACTGGTTTAAATTTATATTCTGTCCTTAAAGAAAACTTTCCAGGCGTTGAATTAGATTCAATTCTTGATCGGGCAGATTCAAATAATATTTTTAACATAAACACTATCTCGCTTGATACACCTATTGCTGCAAGCATAAAGTTAAACAAAGAGCCTGATATTAAACGGCTCATTAAGCTTGCGATCGAGAAGGACTTTATTATCCAACCAATTGGGTCAGGTAAGAATTGGGGTTATGGAAGTTTTTATCGCAATGAAAGCCGGCCTATTGTTGTCCTAGACTTATCTCAAATGAACTCTATTACCGAAGTAGACAAAGAGCTTGGGTTGATAAAGCTTGGCCCTGGCGTGACACAGCAACAACTTTGCGATTATCTTGACCAAAATGGATGGCATTACATGTGTCCCACAACTGGTGCTGGCCCTTCGGTAAGTGTCCTGGCAAATGCAATAGAGCGTGGGTATGGGCTAACACCTCATACCGATCACTTTATGGCGGTTAATTCTCTTAGAGGAATTATACCTAACCCTAAGCTTTGGGGTGATGACGAAGAAGATTTTATTTATAAATCAGCAATTGCAAGCCTAGACCTTTCAGAAGAAGGCTTTGTTGATAATACCTTTAAATGGGGACTTGGACCTTATGTAGAAGGAGTATTTACCCAATCCAGCAATGCTATTGTGACAGAGGGTACAATAAGACTAGCAAAAAGGCCGCAAGGTTTTCTTTCATTTGTAATCAAGGTGCAATCAGATCATAAGCTGGATAGCGCTTTAGCCTTTATAAGAAATTCTCTTGGAGAATTTGAAGGGGCCATTCCTGCAATCAATCTTATGGATAAGAGACGCTTCATTGCCATGAACGGAGAGAATCCCAACGGGGCCGTGGGGCAAAAGCTTCTTAGCGATGAGCAAATCAGCAGGTTTACTAAGGACAACTTATTAGCTGAATGGATGGTGGTAGGTACAGTTTATGGAAATAAAGATGTTGTGAAAGCTGTGAGAAAGCATTTAAAAAAGTCTGCTAAAAAAGTTGGTTTTATCCTTTTCACTGATAGCATTTTAATTAAAGCAGGCACCCAGCTCACAAAGCTTTTTCCTGCCGGGAAAATAAAAACCTTAAAACATAATATTGAGAATTTAAAAGAGTCAAACGAGCTAATGCTTGGAACTCCTAAACAAATGGCCTTGCCACTGGCGTACTGGCGAAACTCAAAAACTGAACCAAATTTAGACAGAAATCTTAATCCTGCAAAGGACGGATGTGGTCTCCTGTGGTATGCCCCACTAGTGCCTATGAAGAAGGAGTCTATAAAGTCCTTTGTAGAATTTGTTAGAAAAACTTGTTTAAAACACAAGGTAGAGCCCTTTATCACTCTTACAGTACTTCACCACGATTGTGCAGATTCAACAATCCCTATTCTATATGACAAGGATGATCCAGATTCAGTGAAAAATGCTTTTGCATGCAACGAAGAGTTGTTTGAAGAGGGTAGAAAGCTTGGCTTTGTCCCGTATCGAATGAGTGTTCAACAGCAAATGGACAAACTTAACCCAGACCACATTCACTGGAAAGTGTGTGCTGAAATCAAAAAGGCTCTCGACCCATATAATATTCTTACGCCCACAAGGTATAACCCGGTACCAAATAAAAGTTAAAACTACATATCCGGCAGGTTTGGAACCTTGCTTGTCGCCTGTTTTTCGATTTCGTTTTCGAGAAACTCTTTATTTCTATCAAGGACATATTGAGTCCTCTCAATCAATTCCAAAAGCTGAGCATTGAAATTGCCCTTACTTTTTACTTGTGTCTGAAAGTTTTTTAAATTTTTTCTTTTATTGTCCAAAGCTTGGGACACTAGATTCAACCTCTTAGTGTTCTTTTCGATATGGGCCTTAAGTTTAAGACCAACTCTTTTTTGATTTTCATATTCCTTATTCACATGATCTAGAGTTAGAGAAGTAAGCATTTGCATTTCTTTTAATTGCTCAAGCTCTTCTCTTAACTTTGAATTTTCTTGAGAGCACGAGGTAAGCTTTCTTTTAAACTCGTTATTTTCATAATTGCAATTCGCTATTTTCTTGGTTTGATCTTCAATTTGCAACCTTAGATCTTCCAAATCATGTTCTCTCTGGTCAAGCTGTACTTTTAGATCCTCATTTCTATCTTTTAATTTCTTTAATAGAATACTTTTGCTTTGATGCACTCCCCTAAGCTCCGAAACAGTATTGGAGGTGTCTTCGATTAATTTTGCTTTGGACTCATTATCAAACTTTAACTGCTCAATCGACTCTACAATATTCTTAATCTTGCTTTCAAAGGTTTCATTTGTAGACTGCAAAGAAACCAGGTCCTTTTCTAATAATTGGTTTTGTCTCTTTAGTTCATTTTTCTGCACCAACTGATTGGCATAGTTATCCTCAATCTGCTTATTGATTTTCTCTAGGATCTGGCACTCCTGCTCAAAGTAATCATATGACTTTTGCAGACTCCTAAGTTCTATCTGAAGCTCTTCAAACTTTAACCTGTTCGCCTTATTATTCAGGGATGTTTTATCATAAATTGTTTGAAGTCTTTCGACCCTTTCAGATGCTTCAACGTACTTCCTCTCTTTCAACCTTAGCTCATTTTCAAGTTTTCTACTTGTAGCAATCGCCTTCTTTGCCTGAAATAGCAAACTCACTTTTTCAATAGCACTCTCTTCAAGTTTAGCTTCAACAGATTCCACTTTTGCTTTTCTTTTTTTAATAGTTCTAATTCGGTGGTTGTGATGCTCAGCGTAGGCCATGTTTAATTCCCTGTCTTTTCTTTAATATAGTTAAGATATGATTTTGCCAGATCGTCAGACTCATCTAGACTTAAGGCCTTTTGTAGAGAAGCCTCAGCAGCCTTGTACTTCTTCTCCCTTATAAGAAGAACTCCTTGTAATGTGTAATTGGTTGAAATTGCAGGATATCTATCAATGAGATCGGAAAGGTTCTCTCTTACTTCTGCCATTTTTCCAGACATTATTCCAGTTTGTATCCTTACAAGCTTTTTTGCCACCTTGTTAATATCTTTACTAAGCCTACCTCTAAGTAGTTCCTCAAAGTATTCTGAATCAATCTCTTCAAGTCCAACTTCTACCTTGGCAACTCCTCTATTTACGAAAACTACATTCTCAGGTTTATAGTTAGCCCGCTTTAAGACGATACTAACCACATTTTCTTTTGAGGCCTTTTTAAGAAGCTCTCCCTTTAAAGTAAGTGGCGTTCTACCAAGAAAGTCTCCTTGCACATTATAAACATCTGAGGCGGATGGATTTGACAACACTTGCACATTTTCCTCAAGACTTAGCTTCTCTTCAAAAAGAGAACAACTAGAGAAAATAATTATTCCGATGATTAGGATCAATTTCATATATACAGAATAGCACCGCAGTAGTTTGTGGAAAATACCGGGTATTTATTCCCTACTTCCAAATACTTCATTTAAACAATACGCTCTTAACATGTATAAGTTGTTGTTTTGTTTAATGTTATCGTTTGGTGTGAATGCCCAAATTTTGGCAGGGCTCTCATTTCAAAATGGTATTTTTCAATATGACTCCACAGATTTGTCTGGTTCTTCAGTAACCATGGCAAGCCCCAGTATATCATTACATTACGGTTTTTTTGACAACCACCTCATTGGAGCAAACGCCGATGTGCACTTCTCACCTACAGAGGAGAATGTCTCCCTCTACTCAGTAGGAATGAATTATAGATACTACTTTCACGGGCAAGGCATCAGTAATGAGATTAAAATCAATGATTTCCGTTTAAAAACAAGACAAAAGTGGAACTCTTGGGGGCAAGTAAGTCTAAATAAGTACTCGTACTTCTTAGGAACCAATCCAAGTTCCGAAACAAAGTTTGATCAGACAGGGGACTTTTTTAACCTTAACTTCGGGGGTGGGACAGACTATGACATAGGGAGTGAATACCGAGCTTTCGCAGACTTCTCCATGACTCTCCTCTCTTTTGCGTCCACTGACAACAGGGTTAAGTTGAGAGGCACTTTAATTTCCTTTGGTGTTGCAAAAGAGTTCTAAAAACTTAGTTTAAAAGCTTGGGCAAACTTTACTACCAACGCTTAAAAGCATATATTAACACGACACAAAAACAACTTTTAACGGATATATCATGAGTAAAGACCTAGAACGTTGCACTTTTGCAATTATTTCCCACCCCGATGCAGGTAAGACCACTGTTACTGAAAAACTCCTATGGTTTGGCGGTGTAGTTCGAGACCAGAGCGGAATGGTAAAGTCCAAGTCGGGAGATTATGCAAAGTCAGACTGGATGCAAATGGAACAAGACAGAGGGATCTCAATAACTTCATCTGTAATGAGTTATATATACAATGAAAGATACGTCCATCTCCTAGATACACCAGGCCACAAAGATTTCAGTGAGGACACCTATAGAACATTGACTGCAGTCGAATCCGTTTTAATGATGATTGATTCAGCAAAAGGTGTTGAGGAACAAACCCAAAAATTAATGGAAGTTTGTAGGCTTCGAGACACCCCTATTGTTACTTTCATGAACAAGTATGACCGCGAATCGTTAGATCCATTTGAACTCATAGACAATGTCGAAAAAGAATTGAGTATTCAGTGCATACCAATGACTTGGCCAGTCGGAGCGGGTGTCGACTTCAAAGGCGTTTACGACATAGCAACCAAGAGCATTAGATCTTTTAAAGGACAAAAAAATCCGTTTGAGCCAAAAATTATTGATGCATCTGACCTTCAGTCTCAAGAAGTCGTGGACTTCATAGGTGAGTCTCTTAGAGATAAACTTGAAGAAGACTTGATGATGGTTGAGGAGCTTATTCCAGACTTTAATGTTGAGGAGTACCTGGCCGGAATCCAAACACCAGTATTTTTTGGCTCTGCACTATACAACTTCGGTGTTAAAGAAGTTTTGGACATGATCACTTCTAGAGCACCGTCACCTAAAGCTAGAAAGGCCCTACTTCCTCCATTTGACTCTGACTCAGAGGAAGTTATCATTAGCCCCAGCGATAAAAACTTTTCAGGATTTATCTTCAAAATTCAAGCAAACATGGACAAGAAACACAGAGATAGAATTGCCTTCATGAGGGTATGTTCTGGAAAGTTTGAGAGAAACACAAAGCTCTACCATGTGCGTACAGAAAAAGAAGTAAAAATAGCTGCTCCACAAATCTTTCAGGCCAGAGACAGAGAACTTGTGGACTACGCCTATCCAGGGGATATTATCGGCCTGCATGACACGGGTAAATACCAAATTGGGGATACATTCACCCATGGAAAGAAGTTTCGCTACACAGGTATACCAAGCTTTGCGCCAGAGCTTTTCAGAAAAGTATCTTTGAAAGACCCACTAAAGGCCAAGCATCTAGATAAAGGCCTCAAGCAACTTTCAGAGGAAGGAGCTGTTCAAACATTTTTACGGCCAGCAACTCAAGAGAAAATGCTTGGAGCTGTGGGAATGCTACAGTTTGAAGTTGTTAAGTTCAGACTAGAAGACGAGTACAATGTTAGGGCCGATTACGAGGGAACCCCATTTATTGGCGTTCGCTGGTTGAAATTTGTCGACAAGAAACAAGAAGATGCTTTTAGCAAGCAGTATTCTTCCAATATACTTTTCGATGGAAAAGACAGAAAGTGCTATGGAGTAAAGTCTGAATGGGATCTCAAACTCTGCCAAGAGAAATACCCTGAGGTTAAATTCTTTAAAAACTCAGACTACATTGAGCCCCATCACTAGTCGATTATTGTCTTTCAGCACCT
>CATMLK010000072.1:0-14476 GCA_950070535.1 uncultured Bacteriovoracaceae bacterium
ACAAACGTCTATGGTTGGAACCTTATATACGGCAATGCCACAACAACTGCAGATGATATTGAAATTGATGGCAAAGAAGCGACTGATGTAAGTATTACCAATCAGTCTTTGAGGGTTGGGCCATTCTACTCGCCACTAAAAGGTCTAAGAGTTGGGGGAGGAGCGACCTTTAATAGAGTTAACCAAGACGTTGATTTTGCCGACAGCACACAAGATGACAGCTCAAGAAACTTTGGCGGGCCGTATGTTGGTGTTGCCTATGATCTTCCAATCGAGAATATAATCCTTGGAGCACAGTTTAACTATGCAAGTTTTGGGGACTATGATCAAACGGACCTTTTTCTAAACTTTGGTTATCGTCTCTAGGGGATTCAAGTCTTATCGTTGGAAGGGCATCAGGTTGAGTTTGTCTGATGTATTGAAGGACTTTCTCTCTTATCTCGCATCTTAGATCCCAATCAATTTGCGAGGTTTCCGATGTGACTAGAATTCGAAGCTGCATAGCTCGCTCATTTGCATCCACCACCTGAAGGTTCCAGAACTCACCATTAAATAACTCTGAGTCCCTAATTATATCATCTAGGGCTGCGCGAAGCTTAGGGACATCCAGACTATAGTCTGCCCAAAATGTTATATTTCCCAATCTGTCGGAGCTGCTTCTGGTCCAGTTCTGAAATGGTTTTTGAGTGAAATAAGTTACAGGTAATACAAGTCTTCTCCAGTCCCAAGTTTTCACAACCACATAGGTTAGAGTAATTTCTTCAATTCTTCCCCATTCACCTTCAACCACAACTACATCATCAATTCTTATAGGTTGAGTGAATGCTATTTGAAATCCTGCAATGAGATTTGCTATTCCTTTTTGCGCGGCAAAGCCCACAACCACAGACAATATACCCGCAGACGCCAACAGCTTTGTTCCAACTCCTTTTACTTGGTCAATTGTTAAAAGAGCAAAGGCAAGCCCCAGCACCCAGACAACAACCACAAGAATTTTTTCAAGAAACAAGGCCTGCGTATGTATCTTTCTCTCTTTGATATTGTCGCCGGCAATCTGATAGTCATACTTTCTGTAGATGACCATGGAGATAAACTTTACGGTCTTTGCCATAAGCCAAGTAAAAGAGATTAACACCGCTGTATTGAAGAGATTTTCATAAACCTCCAATTCAAAAGCAAATGCCGTGATGTCATATATAAATAGGCCTAAAAATACATAGAGTGACGGAAAGTAATGTTTTCTCAAGGCCTCAAAACTTAGCTTATTAACCTCGCTAGACTTAGAGATAAAATAGATCACCCGTAATATTACATAGCGAAGGACTAGTATTACAAAAAGAGCACTCAAGGAAACTATTAGTAAATGTGTGGGAGCTTCGCCTAGGACATTTTCCATAAGGCCATGTATAGCATTAAATTTGTGGCCGCTTAAATTATGAAGCTTAATTTAGCTTTGATTATTTTCTTATGTGATGAATGACGTAGAAAAGAGCAAACAAAGCACTACTTGCCAAGTGTGCCCAGGTTTGAAATTCTTTGATTCCCTCCTTGTAAAAGGTTTGTATACCCAATCCTGAGACAACCATTATAATGCAAATCGCGACAAGGCCAATTCCGCTTGTGCGTTTGCGCTTTGATTTTTTTAACTTAACAAGAATGTGATCTTTCCACAGTAGACCAAAAGCAAAGATAAATAGGGGAGAAAGAAGAATATGAACACCCTGAATGATGCCCTGAGACCAGTGAGCTCTTAATCCGTAAGGGGATTCCACTTGCATATAGTATTTTACGATAAAGTATAGGATTCCATGGATAAGGGTTAGATAGGCCGCAATATGCGTAAACTTGTAGACTTTACTCACCGGCCAAAACCTTGTGAAGAGCAAGAATCTTCTTGGCCGCACCAACATTTGCTTTTGCCGTAAGGGTTGCCCCGCTGAGTCCATCAATTTTTGTGTTTAGCTCAAGCTCTGGCAGCTCCTTATTTAAAAGCTGCATAAGCCATTTCTTTGGTGCCTTGTATTCCTTAGGCTCTAGAAAAGCGCTCACGGTGAACATTTTAACTTTGTTCTCGCTTGTTACTTCCGCCACCACCGTTTGATTTAAAGTTCTGACAATATGGCTGTCCACATAGACGTAGGAGCTGCTGCAAGTTTTAAATCGATTGGCCAATTTGGATTTCACAGATGCCTTGGCAAGTCCGTTTATCTTTTTTAACTGTTCGGAAGTTAGAAATAGAATTTCTTTTTCCAGCTTGCAATCTGGATACATTTTAGAAAGGACGGCCTGAAATGTTTCATTGGCCGTCCCATAGGATATATTAAATATTAAAAGCGCTATTGCTAGCTTCATTAAAAGTTAAATCCCATTCCAAGGTTAAACTCGTTTACACCAGTCTCAGCTTGGTTCTTAATCATGGCGTAATCAGCTTTAAATACTAAACGCGCAATAGGTGAATAGGCAAGACCTACAGTGTAGCTATAAAAGTGATTTGCGCCGTCTGCTGAGAAGGCCTCGCTAGATTCAGCGTTTAGGTCAACGTTTTCGTATCTAATAAATGGAGATAGAGACGCTTCTTTCTTTCCGGCCCATACATTGTATAGAGCTTCAATGTATCCACCTCTAATCTTCTCTTGAAGAGGGTCATTGCCAGACACTGCGTTAAACTCATCCACATTGTCATAGCTCATTTCAGAGTACAGAAATCTTAGTCTTAGACCTTTATAACCGTATTGAGCGTGCACATCATAAAGAGTGGTGCCAACATCTTCAGTGCCAGCACTTGAGGCCTCACCTGTATATAGGGAAGCTCCAACAGAAGTTAGGGTATTGAAGTTGTAATCAACTCTACCAACCACTGCAGCAGTCGAAGCGTTATCCTTTGAATTGCCACTGCTATCAGCTCCGCCTTTTTTACGCGCACCTCTAAATCCTGAACTTGGTTTTAGGCCATCAGCGTCTGCGCCATTTAAAAGGTAGGCCTTATAATCGATGTTTCCTACTGAACCAAATACACCTGCACCAATCTCTCTCCAAGTTGTTGGAATGATGTATTTTTCAGTTAAAGGTCTCTTTACTGATGGAAATAGAGTAGGCTCGTGCAATTCGTTTAAAAAACCCACTGGCAAAAGCATTAAACCAAAACGTGCGTTTAACTCATCAGAGTGCAAGTAGTCCAAGTACATAAACTCATTGTAGATTTCATTAACGTGTTCAATTTCAATCTCTGAGTTGAAAACCCACTTCTCATTAAATTTATAACCCAAGTAGATTACAAATCTATTAGCTTCTAGAGTTGGGTCGCTTTGTACTGTGTCCCCATCTTCATTTTCACTGTCTTGGCGAGTGTAGGTGATCTCTCCATAAGCTCCCAAAGAAATCCCTTCCGGAATGAAATAGACCTTTGAGGCCGAGTTTCCAAGGCCATAAACGGACTCATTCTTGGAAGTGCCCATTTGATGTGCCTTTAAATTAGTAATCTCTTCAGAAAGGATGTTTATTCTTCTTTCCAATTCTTCGTTGCTCAATTGTGCCAACGCCAAAGGGGCCAATAGCCCTAAAACTACTGCTAACTTCACTTTTACTCCTTGTTTTAGTGCTTAGTATAGTAAGTGTAACTGGTGTTTGGTCTATCAAACTTGCCCAATTTTGTCTAAAAAATCTTCTGTTTTACTCGGATAGTGGTAGAATGAGCATATACCGACAAATTTACCGAGGAACGCAATATGGCCGAATTTACGCTGCACCCTAGATTAGAGGATAGTTCTGTGTTCGTTTGTGATCTAGATCTTTGCCAAGTTAGACTGAACTTTGATGGAGACTTAGATTGGCTTCTGCTTATTCCTAGAAGGGCAGGCCTGGAGGAACTCATAGATTTGGACGACAAGGATCAGGCCCAGCTAGTCAAAGAAGTAAACTTTGTTTCAAGAGTTTTAAAAGATGAAGTAAGGCCTGATAAAATAAACGTGGCAAGTCTTGGAAATCAAGTTCCACAACTACATATTCATGTAATAGCAAGATATAAGAATGATAGGGCCTGGCCTGGAGCGACCTTTGGCCATCCACCCATCAATGAATTTGACGAGCAGAGGGCCGAGTTCTGGAAGCAGAAATTAGGCCTGGGCCTGAACTAGCTCAACGTCTTGAAGTGCCTTGATGGCCTCAGATACTACGTTTTGTGCCTCTTTATTTTCAATCTGAGCAATATTAGACAGCTCTTCTGAGATAGTGTCATCAGTTGTTGACCCGTCTAGCTTGCCCCAAACAAACGCAATTACAGAATTAACTTCATAGTTCTTTCCTTCAGCGTTCTCTAGAATAATTGGACCGTTTTCTTCTGCGGTTTTTAGTTTTCCTACTTTTGTAAGCATATTTCCTCCTAAGTGGAAGCCTTCATTGGCCAAGTAAAGCCCATCATTGCATGAGACAAGACTTTTATCTTGGTCAGTGAGACCAAATTAGGGAAAACCTTACTGCTACGTAATAGTTAAGGAAAGCTTAAGGTCTAAACAAAGTTTTGATTCAACAGAAATACTACTAGCTCTTCGATCTCATCTTCAGAGAGAGCTGGCCTTTTTTGCTTTAAAAGGGCCTTGATCTCGACCATTTTGTTTTCAATCTCGATAATTTTTGGCAGGCTTTTACCTCTTGCAACCATTATTCACCTCGAAATAGTTGTGGATGTCAAACGCGTGTTTGACCTATGAAACATTGTCGGTTACTTTGAGATAAAAATAAATAGGAAAATAGGGGGAAGTTTGAAAACTCTAATGATTTTAACACTTTTGACTAGCACATTTAGTGCTTTTGGCGCTCAAAAGATGGTGTTTCTTGTAGAAGGCCCTGATGGAAGGCATGTAGGATCAAGTTTGGACTATAAAAACTTTAAATTTGAAACCAAAGGGGAGAACTGGCATCTATATCCAGCTATTTCAACTGATGCTTCATCGATTGCTTATGTACAAGGCACTGGCCCTAGAGATTTGGGACTTGTTGTTGAGACAAATGGAAATAAGGAAATTTTTGGAGACAAAACATTTCAACTACAACCAAGATTTGCAAAGAACAATAAGCTAGTGTTCTTCTCTAAGCTCATTGATGGCAATAATAAAATCGTAAAATATGATCTTGAGAGTATTAGAAAGACAGCGTCTTTTAAATTAGTGAATGGAAACAAACACTATGATGTATCTCCTGAGCTTGTAACTGAATCTGTAGGCTTTTTTCCAGCACCTTTTATGGACGGAGAAAAAATCATCTATCAAAGAAACACAGACAAACTTAGAGAAATCGTAATCCTTAATCTTCTAGACAATAAAGAAGAGGTTATAGACGAGGGGATGGCGCCATCTCTATCAAAAGATGAAAGATATGTGGCCTATACAAAAAAGCATAATGATAACTGGGATATCTATGTTTATGATCTTTTAGAGAAGACAATTAAAAAAGTCACTTCTAATTCGGAGAGAGACTTCTCTCCAAGTTTTGATATTGATAATACTCTAATCTATACAAGCGATCGACTAGAGAATGGAATCTTCTCGATTTACTCTCAAAGCTATGCTTCTTGGAGCAGCACTAGAGAAGAGGAGAAGCTTTTAATCTCAAAAGAGGGTGTAAGCTTTTACGCGCCACGAGTTTCAGGTGAAAGTTCAATCTCAATTAAAGATATGCCTGTAATGCCGGGTACAACAAGATCTTCTTTTGGAGCTATAGAGCATAAAGGAAGAATATATGCTGTAGGTGGACACCAAGGAGCAGAGCATACTTACCCACCAGAGTCTTTTACTGCAAGAGTGACTTATTACGATATTGCAAAAGGGAAGTGGTTTAACACGGCCCCAAGACTTCATAAAGCTCACGGCTTTCAACTGGCCGCATATGGTGATTACATCTACGCTTTTGGTGGATTTGCATATGAAGAGAGTACTAATCCAAAGTGGAAATCCATAAGTGTTGTTGAGAGATTTAACATCCGCACTCAAAAGTGGGAGATCGTAGGGCATATGCCAAGAAATCGTTCTTCAAACGTTGTGGTCACAGTTAATAGTAAGGCCTATTTAATTGGTGGATGGGATGCAACTCCAAAGTTTGACAATGACTATGATGGAACCTTCCATTCAGAAATTGATGTTTTTGATTTTGTAACTCAAAAATTTTCAACTCTTTCTGAAAAACTTCCTGTTAAAAGAAGAGCTTTCTCAGCTTTTGAAAAAGATGGACTCATCTATCTTGCTGGTGGAATCAGCGAGGGAGCGAGTCACTTTAATCTTCTAGATCATTTCACAAGATTTGATCCTGTAACAAAAACTTTTAAAGAAATGCCTGCACTTCCATTTGCAACATTTGCTCCTGCTGCTGGAGCACTTAATAATAAGGCCTTCATCTTTGGAGGAATGTTTAAACTGGGTGATTGGAACTATGAGTATATTTCTCATATTTATGAATATGACTTTAACACTCAAAAGTGGATGCATACTGGAAGATACCTTAAAGAGGAGAAAGGCTTCTCACAGGTGGTAAGGTATAATAACTCCCTTGGTGTATTGGGTGGACATTCTTATCAGAACAACTCTGATATGCCAGTCGATTCTTTTGAGCTTTTCAAAATTAAATAACTCCCACGCCCTCCTTTGGAGGGCAGCTCTTTTCCCATTTTAAACGGTATACACTCATAGTAAGCATAGAGAATTAAGTCTTTGTGGAGATTTTAGTTATGGCCGAGCAGCCCTAAGCAGAATCAATTTTAAAAGATCACGGAATTACTTATCTCAACGATTTTGGCATCGTGGATGTTTTGACTTGGCCTAAGGATAAGGGAGCAATTTAGTTAGAGTTTAAAACGAACCTAATCGGTCAATAGTCTTTCTAGGAAGCTTTTTACGCCCTTGATTCGATGTGTAAATTTTTTTATAATTTATTTACAAATAAAGGGCCGCATTATGAAACTATTCCCATCTATTTACTCAGCAATTCGCACCATAAGCTTTATGGGAATGGCACTAGGCCTACTGCTTACTCCAAAGACGGCCATTGCAAGTAAACTAAAAGTTAAAAAGCAAAAAATCGTCTACGGAAAAACTAAGAGCGGAAAAGATTTGTATGTTATTAGAATCCATAAAGATGAACACAAACTCCCTATTCGGCCAGCAGTCTTAATTACTGGAGGAGTGCATGGCAACGAGTACATGGGGCTTGTTAAAAAGATGGGAAAACAGTTTGACCAAAGCCTTCCTGGATTTAAAGAGTTCTTCACAAGCGGGGGAGTTGTATACTTATTTCCGGAGCTAAATCCTGATGGAGTGGTTTCGAAGAATAGATTCAACAATCACGGTATTGATTTAAATAGAGACTTTAAAATTGGAAGAGCACCTTCTCAGGAAGAGTCCTCCCAGTTTATAAACTTCATTGAAAAAGATCTTGATCAGTTTCACGCAAGATTGATTCTTGCAGTGGACTATCACTGTTGTGCAAAATCATTAATTTATCCTGAGATTAAATCGAAAAAATCAAACTTTTATAAAGATCACTTTGATAAAATTGTGGGACTTATGCAGACTCACATTGATCCTGAGTATGTCTCCGGAGTAACTAAAGACATCTTTGGCCATGCAACACATGGGACATTGAAGGCATACTGGTACAAGAAGTATGGAGCTCTTTCATTTACCTATGAAGGGGAGAATCCTAAAAGAGAAATGGCCAAGTTTGAGGGACATATGAATTGGTGGAAGTCCCTTATGAACGTGGTCGTGGATGTGTATGACAATAGACTGGCACAGCTTACACCTGAGATTCAGGCCCCAACCAACACATTGGAAGGGCCAACCCTTTATACGGAATAAAGAGAGAGGCCGAACAAGTCGGCCTCCCTGCTTCACCCCTGCCAAACACTATTCAGCAAACTTTTCTTCCTCGATATTCAAGGCCTTCAAAGTTTCTGAATTGATGTTTCCTGTGACTTTTAAAGCTGATTTTTCCTGAAATTCTTTGAGCACTCCTTGCGTTTTCAGTCCTAGAACACCGTCTTGATCAAGTTCCCAACCAAGTTGACTGAGCTTGGATTGGACCTCTTTAACGAGTTCTTTGTTGTAGGCATCAAGGTTTTCGGAGCGCGAAGAGGTATCAGTTAGGTTTTGTGAATCGCTATCCGAATCTTGTTGCGCTTGGATCTTGTTTCTCTCATCCTGAACTTTCATGTTCAGAGATGCCAAAGTTTCATCACTCAGCTTTCCTGTCGCGGCTATTCCTTCTCTCATTTGATATTTTCTTAAGGCCCTTTGGGTTCTCTTGGTCCATTTGCCATCAAGAGGACCTTTATATATGCCCATGCCTTCAAGCTTTTGTTGGATCTGAAGCACCGTGGTTTTGTCTGGAACTTTTGCTATTTCATAGATGGTGTCAGGTGCTATATAAGGACCGTCTTCCACTTGTCTTTGAGGCCCAATTTTATTTAGCTTCTCATCAAGTCCAACCGATGGCCCATTGCCCCATGCTGTGGAAGCACTGAGTAAACCAAGCACGATGATCAATTTTATAAGCATAGTCATGGCAAAATCCTCTGTTTTTCCATCCAATATCTAAGCGTAATGGTTGCAACGGTTGTGCCAGTTAATAATGAAGGGCATCTTAGCGATTTCATCCGCTAAAAACTTGAGTTAGACAACATCAGGCCAGGGTATAATTCTTGCGCAAAGGGACTGCGTTGCTTTAATCATCACTGATTGGCAAACTTTGAACAAATTTTAAAGCGGAGAAGTAATGGAGTTGTATGTAGAAGAGACTAAACGTCTGATTAAAGCGGTTGTAGAAAAAAACGCCCACGGCGAGTTGAAAAAAATGATTGATTATCACTTTGAATCTTGGGGCAAGTTAAACAGGCCTAAAGCAGTTGGGCTTCTCGCTCAAGCATTGAATGCCAATGCTTTGGCAACCATTGGTTGGGCCGCAGGGCTTGAGATGTTTCACAATGGAACTCTTATCCATGATGACATTCAAGATGGAGACATCCTAAGAAGATCAAGGCCAAGTGTTTGGAGAAAGTTCTCTAAAAATCTTGCCATCACCGGAGGGGACTTTCTTATGGTCAATGCATCGGAGTGTATTCTTAATTCAGATCTTGATCTTGAGAAAAAACACATGCTCATAACTCTATTTAACAGGCTTGCCTCTGAAGTCATGGACGGCCAGTGCAGAGAGTTCAAATTAAGCGAGCTAGAATCCTGCAAGGGAATCTCAAATCGTTATCTAGAATGTGCAGGGATGAAAACGGCCTCTCTTTATGCGAACCTGGCAAAAGGTGTGGGAATCATTGCAAATGCCAAAGAAGAAACCCAAGTGGATCTAGAAGATATCTTCTATAAACTAGGGCTTTTAATGCAAATGCAAGACGATATCGTAGATCTGTACGGAGACAAACAAAGAGACATGCAAGGAAATGATCTTAAAGAGGGAAAGGTATCCTTTTTGATTGTGAAGCATCTTGAATCTAATCAAAGCAACTTTGAAGTTATTAAGAAGCTCTTATCAAGAAAGCGTGAAAATATTTTACGGGGTGAGATTCTAATTATTAAAGAACAATTTATAAGGGATGGAACTTTGGCGAGGGCCTTAAGCGAGCTTATGGATAGGTCATACGCACTATTACAACACGAGTATCTTCAAAAAAATCCAACAGTGGAGAGTGTAATTAGCATATTTATCGAAGAGTTGTTGAAACCACTTGATGGTATGGCCGAAACGGTTTTGCAACTAAATCAAGGTCTGTCTAAGCAGATTATTGGCCAAAGGTATGGCGCGCAACTATAAAGCAACCACTTTTTTAATAAGGATTCTGTCATGAATTATTTGGAGCCGGACCCGATTGAGATCAGAAAGAACTACGGTGCTATTTTTCATCGAACCGTTCAGTTTCTAAAAGAACATGATGACCAAGACCTAAACATGGTTTATGCCTTTTACAGTTTTACTAAAAAACTGGCGGGACAAAAGGACAAGGATCAGGCCTTAAAGGATCTTGAAACCCTTGAAAAAGAACTAGATAACCCAAGCAACACTTTTATGGTGCGCTTTCTTGAGACTCTTAAAAGGCTTGAGATGGGGACCTCTTGCGCCAAAGAAATAGTGGAGGCCACAAAATACGAGCTTCAAAAGAAAAGGCCACTTAATCACAATCAATTAATGGTTTATTGCTATAAAAATAATGCGGCCTTCATCATGATGGTCGCCACCACCTTGGGTGCAAAAGACCCAAGGGCCCTTGCATGCGCTATGGACTTAGGTCTAAGTATTAACTTAACCACTGTATGCTCTAGGGCACTAAGAGATATAAATGAGGGTAGAATCCTCTTTCCAGAAGATGAACTCACAAGAAACGGCGTCAAAGAGCTAAAGCAAGGCCCAACACCCAATGGATTAAAAAGAATCATCAAAAAGTACCTGGCCTTGGCGGATACTTACTATGGCCATGCATATGAAGGACTTAGATTCATTCAGCCACGAGCAAGAATAGGTGTTCTTATTACAATGAACACTTACAGAGAGCTTGGAAAAAAGATTGAGAGAAAAAACTACGAAGTGCTCAATGAAGATATAAAACTAACTCATCTTGAGAGAACAAAAGTCACAATGAAGTCTCTCATTGAATTTATGAGGCCAGGACTTCATTTAAAAGAGGCCATGGCAGAGTGAGCTATATAGAGTTGATAACCGCTTTTGTCGCTCCTTGGGTTGTGTTAGAGCTTCTATTGCTCTTTAAAAGAAACGATCCCATAAAAACTGTGCTCTCAGGTGTTTTAGCTGTGGGAGCGATAACAATAATCATTAGTGCGCCACTTAATCAGATACTTGCTTCACAGGGCATTCTTGAATTTAATAGCTCCGAGTCTTTGTTTATGATTGGCCTTGTGCCTTTTGAAATCTATGGACTCATTGCTGGCATGTGCTTGTTCTCTGGTTTAATTCTATACTTTCTGAGACCTAGGATTCACCCTGTAAGAATTCCTTCTAGGTGGATAAAACTTGGGGGAGTGGCACTGCTTGTTCCACTTGCAATTACTTGTGTGATTATGCTTAGAGAGCCCTCTCTTAATCACATGGGAGTAGTTCTATTATGGTTTAGCATTGTAATGGGATCACAGTGGTTTTTTGGGGGAAGTCTTGTATGGAGAACAAAGAGCATGTTTATAAGCGCATGTTTATTCTCTACAGGCTATTTCTGTCTAATTGATACCTTTGCTATTCATAAAGCTTATTGGGGTGTAAATCCATTCTTATCAAGCGGGATCTCACTCTTTGGCCTTCCCATAGAGAGAGTGCTTTATTATTTAAGTATTAATTTGTGTTACTGCCAAGGCCTTGAGCTATTTTGGTATCTTAATAGAAGAAAAGGTCTCTTTACTCCTAGAGAGCAAGCAAGAACAAGATAATGGCTATTAGAGCTGCCGCAAGTCCTGTGGCCCTAAGTGGCATGTTGTGTTTGTATTCTGGGTATTTTTTTATATCGTCCATAAAGTGTCTTTTAAAAAGGGCCGCCACATATAGCGGCGGCCGGCGTGTCAAATTATTCTGAGAACATTTGAGATCCAGACTCTTCCTGAGCTTGCTTTAAATCAACGTCTAATCCTAAGGCGTCGATAGTTTCTTGGTTTAGCTCGCCGGAAGCGGTGATCCCTTTCTCTTGTTGAAAGCTCTCAATTGCTCCTCTGGTTTCAGGGCCTATGATTCCGTCTACATTGCCGGCATCATAACCTTTCTCATTTAGAGCTTGTTGGAGTTCAGTTACTTGATCAGAGTTAAGAGGAGAAGGGGAGCTTACTGATGCTGACTCTTGTTGCTCCTGAGGTTGCTGCATTTCACTTTCTTGCTGCTCTTGAGGCACAACAGACTCAGATTCCTGCTTCTCTGGATGTTCAGAGTGATCGGTTTGTTCTTGTTTTTCCATTGAGGCATCTTGTTGCTCCTCAACTGGTGCCACTTCAGACTCTTCTTGTGCTTGCTTAACATCAATATCCACACCTAGTGCGTCTAGAGTTTCTTTGTTAAGTTCTCCCGAGGCGGTGATGCCTTCATTTTCTTGGAAATTTTTTAAGGCCTTTGAAGTTTCTTCTCCCATTTCCCCGTCAACATTAGCTGCGTGAAAACCTTTTTCGTTAAGAGCTTTTTGAACTTCAGTGATTTGGTCTTTACTTAAGCTGTCTGGAGAGATGGCCGCTTGTTCTTGTTTTTTATCGGAGCCAAAAAAACCTTTTACTTTTTCTGTAGTGGTTTCAGCGCCTCTTTCAACACTGTCGCCAGCGGACTCCATTTTTTGTTTTGCTTTATCGCCCCATCCTTCGCCTGCAATGGCATATGGGGATAGTCCCATAAGTCCCGCCACGGCGATTGCTATAGCTGTCTTTTTATGTTTCATAATTCAACCTCCTGGTGATTATTTAGTTTTTTTGTGACCTATTAATTGTGCAAAGGCCTTGCCATGAATAACCCCAAGTCTTTTGGATCGAACTCTTTAATCTTTAACGCTTGTATAAATAAATTAATCTTAAGAATTTTAGTATGCGGGGCAAAAAAAAAGCGCCCCCGAAGAGGCGCTTATTAAAGAACTAACTTCTAAAATGCTTATTCGGCCATTTCAGAGCTTGGTTCTTGTTGAGCTTGCACAAGATTAAAATCAAGGCCTAGGGCATCGATAGTTTCTTGGTCTAGCTCTCCAGATGCTGTTAGGTTTTCATGCTGTTCTTGAAAGCTTTTAAGTCCTTCCATTGTCTTTGGTCCAATAAGTCCGTCAACAGAGCCAATTTGGTAGCCGTTGTTTTTAAGAGCTTCTTGCACTTCTTTTGCTCTATCAAGACTAATTCTTTGATCTGCCCATGGTTTATCGGACATATCGTCTTGCATTTGTTGTGCACTGTCTTCAATGCTTTCTTCAGCTTGGGCAACTTCTTCTTCCATTTCGTCGCCAAACTCTTCCATTCTTTCTTGTTCAGCTTCTACTGTTTCTTCCATTCTTTGTTCTTTTTCTCTTTTTTCTTCATCGCTTGCGCAAGAAGTTACTCCAAGAGAGGTAATTAGTAGTGCTGCTGCCAATAGATTTCTTTTTTTCATATTGTTCTCCTTTGGTTTAGCTATTTCCGTACAAAATACAGTTGCAGGCCAGTTGCCAACATTAACCAACTATATTGGACAGAATTAACACTCCAGACCTTGTCATTATGCATAAAAGCACCATATTATAGATAAGCTTACAATTCGGGGGTGCACTGGTTTCGACAGGGGTTGCAGACGAATTGAGCGCGTGTCGGGGTTGATCGGACGGCCTCGTTAAAAATCCGATTACATCTTATTCGGCAACGAACAAGAATTCGCAATGGCTGCATAATTTAATTAATTATTGCGCTTGCTGAGGGGCCTGCACCGATAACAAAAAGCAGGTAAAGACCTCTTGAGGGGAGGTCGGAAAACTAAGCCCTCGCTGCTAGTCGGGACCGCAGTTGAAACTTTCACCGAGGTTTGTAAGTGGCACGAAACTTTCAAAGCCGTCGCTTGCTCCAATGCGACTACACACGTAGTGCTCTCTCTCAGAAGTACCTTTGGACGTGGGTTCGATTCCCACCACCTCCACCACCGATTTGTAACATCCCGTAATTAAAAGACTTTTGGAGTCCTTTTGTTGTTTGCGTGGCTAGATTGTGGCAGTTTTTTGTTTAATCAAGCTTTCTCCAGGTTTTTTCGTATTCGAAAGCATCTTCTCCCTTGGAGACTGTTTCAGTTCTTCTGTACAAATTCCCATCTTCGTAGACTTGGTATCCAATACCTGTTTTTGGATCGTGGTAGATTTTTACTTCTGGAGATTGTACTCCCCTCAAAACCCACTCTGTTAGGACAACAGAACCTTCTTCATTCAAATATTCTAATTCAGAACGCTTCATTCCCACTCCGTGAAGTTTAACTTCATTGCGTTGTTATTTATAACTTTGTCTACCAAAATTTTTCCCAGATACGAGTTAGGACTAAGGTTAAAATTGAAGTCGCTCCCTCTGACCTGAATAGTTGTTCTTCTTTTATTAAAGCTAACCTCAGAGAACTCTTTGATTAGATTCCTTTTAATAGCCATGTCAACTACGGCCTTATTATTATGGAAGTTTTGGATTCTTTTTCTGTGGGTCATTATAAGAGTAACAACCTTCTTAATAAGTGGTTCGGTGAGTTCAAGGTTTGCCAGTTCATTAATAAGGTTTTCACTTCTCTTTCTTTTGGTTAAATCGAACTCTATTATTTCACCAACACTATTTCCATAGCGCTTAAAATTCCTAGAGTAATAATTTCTGATAATATCTCTCACTGGAGAACCGTCTATTTCATCGAATTTAATCCTATCAATATTAAGGAAGATTTTTTGGAAAAAATTATCAAAAAACTGATGATGTTCCAGTCTTGAATAAATTCTAATTAAGCGAGAGAGATCGTTTTTATTTTGGCT
>CATMLK010000073.1:0-14408 GCA_950070535.1 uncultured Bacteriovoracaceae bacterium
CCTAAGTCTTAAGAATCTGCACAACATTTGGGGCGCTTACTAGGTTGGTGTTAGAAAACTAACACCCTATATAAAGTTTTCTTCGAGCACCAAATTAGTCACTATTGATGGCAATATATGAGTATATTGAATTAAAAAACCATTACTCAAATGAACACATGGATTTAAAGATGAAGATATTATTTACTACGTTAATTTTGATGACATCATTACCATCAATAGCATCTTCAATTGATGATACTATTGAAATGAGAAAAGAAATGTTATCTATGCATGCAAGACATTACTGTGCTGTCTCCTTGACTGACATGGAACTCTCTAGCAACCTTCTAAAAGCAGTTTATAACTGCGAGCAAGGAAGAAGGGTTGATTTAGAAATTGAATCAGGAGAACCATGTGCCATAAGTTGTATGTCTGGATTAGTTGGTTTAAGAGAGAAGATTAAAGTAAACAAAGCTAAAGATCGAATATAACTAGTAACTCGACCAATCGCTGGTAATCAAAGATAAGAAATTAATTAAGGCCCGTCTTTTACGACGGGCTTTATTATTTTAATACGGATTTTTGACATCCAGCTAGCATTCTCGAATATTCATCGAGGTTTGCGACTTTCTCTAAGAACAAATAGTTTTCTCTTTGATAATTGCAAATACCGCAAAGATAGTGATGGTTAATAATAGTGTGTCCGGTGCTGGATTGCTAATTTTGCAGGGAAATATAAGGCAATGGATGTGCCAAATCTCGTTTTAAATAATTTAGGGTGTTTAGTTCATATTGGAGCTAGAAAACCAGCGCAAGAACGAGTCATGCGATATTTTTTCTCAAAATCCTTGTAAAGCACTGAAAAAATTGATTGGTGTTAGGGAGCTAACACCCATTATAGAGTTTTCTTCGAGTCACAAAATAGTCATTATTGATGGCAATATATGAGTATATTGAATTAGAAAACCTTTAGATTTTTGAGCGAGGTAAAGTAATGAAAGAACTTATTCTATACTTTTTAGTGATAGGACCTCTAGCTGCTTTTGCAGGTAATAGTGACGAAGGATATTGCCCAGAACTATTCAAGTGTAGGGAATTGTCTAGTAGTGAGCTTAGTCGACTAAAAGAATATATTGTGTTTAAAAATAATTTTATTATTGACGCTGATGTTGACTCCATATTGGAAGTGGATATTAATTCAAAAAATTTAAAGGAAATAGAAAACATTATAGCTGATGGAATTAATAACTATTTTACAAATGAATTTGTTTCTATAACAAAGGACGGCTTTAAAAAAACATATGAATCTACAGACGGCCAATGGAGAAAAACAATTAAAATTACAGAAACTAGCTATAGAACTAAATCCATTCGATCGCCTCTTGTTCAAATTTTCTATGAAGATTCTTACGGGGGGGTTATTAGGCTAAAGCCAGAAGGTGACTCTGAAGCTCCAGAGTTTTTAAAGCACTTGAGAAAACCACATGGCGCATATTACATCAAATTAATTAATGAGTGGGGCAGCCTATCTTGGGAAAATGAAGCCTTTAAGCTTTATAGGGGACAACCGTTACCAAAAGCACCAAATGGCGTAGATACTCTTGGAGAAGATAAAGAACAATTTCTTAGAGCGAATTGGACCTATAAAACTCATATACCACTAGGAATATGACCAATAGCAGGTCAACAAAGATAAGAAATTAAACTGAGGCCAGTCTCCTACGACGGGTTTTGTTATTTTGCAAAAGAATTTTTATTTCCAGTTAGCACTCTTGAGTATTCACCATATTTGGTAAGACCTTTTTTGTGAGAATCAGGAGCTTTACTGGCCATGTCTTTAAGAGTGAATCCATGATCAACTAGAGCCAATACAGAGAGAGTAACAATCCCTTTGAATAAATCACTAATTAATAGCCATAAAACTCTCCTAAACCTTATTCTCAGCCCTTAAACGTCTCAAATACCAGTCAATAGTGTTCAAAGTGAGAAGCAAGTTCTTTATGGCTAAAAGCTTTCTCTTTTCGCAAAAGTACCAATTCATAGAGGTCAATCTTAGGTCATCTCCAAACAATTCCATATTCCTCTGAAATAGTATTTGGTTCGACCATTACTCTTGGCGGGCACCATTTAAAAAAGCCTAGTTATTTTAACTAGGCTTTTTTAGTTTTAAAGTATTAAGTGTGAAGAGGCTCTAGAACTAACCAAGAACGCTTTTACTCACTTTCTGTAATGAATGATTAGGACATACATCTGATGAATCTAAGAGCTATATTTGTGGCCTAATGAAAATTAGTGCTAATCGAAATAAAAATTCAAATCCAGAGCTTGCTAGTAAACGTCTTAAACTGGCCAGTAGTATTAGGAATAATCTAACACCTGAAAGAGACCTGTTCTTTCTAAAGGACTACATTCAAAGGTATTACCCTGATTACAAAAGGCGTCTTAAGTTTTCTTTAAATTAAGGTTAACAAACAACGAAGTCGATAATTATTTACATATATGACTGCAAGCCAATCAAAAACAAATTACGAAAGAAGACGAGATAAGTTTGTTAAAAACTTTATCAATATAGCTGACCCACAAACAGGTATCAGATCAATTCTCAAGAAGTCTCTTAAAGAAACTTGCAGTGACTTATTTGAATCAAATCCAATATTCTCTGATGATTTGTGGAAACCTCTCATGGTCCCATTACAAATAAGTACAATAAGTGTTCTAGAAGTTTACTTAGAAGAATTATTTTTAGAAAAATTAACAAATAAAAACTTCTTAGAAGCCAAAGATTTATTTAAAACCCCACATGAGCTAAATAATCTTTACTCAAAATTTCCAACAATTAATAAAAATATTGTTAAAAGTCATTTTTCATTCCAAAGGCTACACTTTGTAGAGGAACTATATTTAAAAACAATGAACTGTAATATTAAAAACTTTAGCGATTACAAGGTTATAAAGTTTAATTTTGATATTAGACACCAATTCACCCATGATTGTGCAAAAGTTACTTCTGACTACATCAACGCTCATAATACATTTTTTCAGAATGCCCCAAGTAAGCAATTTCCTCCAAGCGCTATTGGTAGAGACTTAACAAGAGAAATCTCATCAGTTAAATCACTATTAGATCTTATTGAACAAGCTATTGATTTTATTAAACTTCATGGAATTATTTTGACTAAAAAGGTAGCTGAAGAAGATTCAAAATCCGCCGCCAGCAATGGCGTGGGGGTCCAAGTCCCTTTCCGGGCACCATAAAAATTTCACCTACACTTCCTAATAAAAATCCTGACAGCTTCCCGACCCGACCGGTATTAGGTTATATGCATTTGAATAATTGCCAGAGTCCGATGCATCATATGCATTCAAGACTTCCGAATCAGAACAGGCCAAAGCATTGATATCCGTTTGACATTGAGTAAAGGCTCCCGCGTCCGTAACGCTAATTCCTCCTTCAACCTCTGCGTCAATAATGTCTCTAAATGTGGAGTAGTCTGAAGAATTCAGTCCGAAGGAAGCATCAAAATTATCCTGGATAAGGATGCCGTTTTTACAATTGTCTTTATCAATGGAGTAGCACTCCACAAGTTTATCGCAAGATAGCCCTAATAAATTATAAGCATAGGTTCCCAACTCGCTAGCTCCCAATGAAGCACCCGAGTCCTGATTATTTGGATTTCCAGTCTCGGTGCCGCACCCAATAAATAGTATAAGAGTTATTAACGCTAATGCTTTCATGATTCGTCCTTGCATTGACTTAAAGGAAACATTTGAATTCCCAATTGATATACATTTAACTTTTTCTGGTCTTGAGCGGATAGCTCCAAAACATCTTTTCGAAATTTTTGAATAAGCTCTTTTAAGCGGGGAATATTCTCTCCCCCCAAAGATACGGTAACGCTTGAAATATCTCTAAGCTCTCTAGGGATATTATCAATGGACTTCGCCGCTAAATCCAGCATATTTTTATGGTATTGGGCGACCGCGCTGGAGCTAACCTCGTCGCCAGTCGTTACCAACTGATGCGCTTGCACGTAGCGATTATCCTGTTTCTTTATAAGGCCCAATCTCAAGAGAGTCTCTATTGCGCTTTCAACTTCCGCTTCGCTAACTTTAGGAGTGAGCTGAGCGGAAATCGTTTTAGGATCGAGCTTTTGCTTGGTGGCGAGAATCTCTCTAACTGCAACGAAATACCATTTAGAGTAATACTCAAAATAATCCTGCCCTAGTGGGTGCAGTCGCTTAAATGTGGAGTGCTTCAAAATTTCCTGGGCGAATTGCGATTTTTGGGCCGAACTTTTGGCCTGATTAAATTCCACTAAGAGCGAAAAATATTTAGCCTCGTTTTTATTTAGCTTTAGAAAGATTGTAAATTTCTCAATACTTTGAGAAGAGATATTTCTCTTTCCGTCGATAACGAGTTTCAAGAAGTTAGGAGACTTGTAACCACACTTCATTGAAAAATAACGATAGGAAAACGCGCTATTGTTCTCTTTTAAGAACCCATAGCACGCTTTCAGGTATTCGCGATAGTTGGTATATTTAAAGATATCAATCATTTAGTTTTATACTCTCCCATTCTCTTCCATCCTTCAAGAGAAGTTCGTCATCCACAAAAAAGGTCCTTGGGTTTCCGTAAATCGGGATCCTTTGCAGCTTTTCGATTTTATGATCCTTTATCCAAACAAGGTAATATTCATACTCTCCCTTGATCAAAATATTTTCGTTATGAAAAATAAAGTTTTTATAATCGTAGTCAAACCTTATTCCGTTCTCATCGAGGGTCAGGACGTCTGTTCTAAGAGGTACTGCAGGGTTTTCTACACTGAAAACTGAAAGTGTTAACTGGTTATTTTCTCCCACCCCCAAGGAGATTAAAGTGTCTGTGTCTACTTCATGCAAAAATCTTGGAGTACCTGGGAACTTCAATTCTCCAATCAACTCAGGGCCTGAGTGGTCCTTTAAATCAAATACAAAAAGCGGATCAACGTTTAGGTAGGTCATAATATAGGAAAAGTCGGGAGTAAATCTCGCGGCTCCAATGAACTCTCCCGGAGCGATTCCTTCGATCCTAGAAGAAACTTGTAAATCGCTGTTTAAAACATAGTAGCTGCTGCCACCTTTCCAATCCCAGCTAAATAAATGAAGATACTCTCCATATTCGCGCATGGTTAAAGATTCTACCCCCACGCCTTCTATCAAGCTTAACTCTAAGGATCCTTTTTTCATCAGCGCAGTTTGACGCTCGCCTTTTTCTGAAGGCACTTCAAAGCCAAGATATTGTCTTTTTTTATCCAAATGATAAAAGCGTGCCCCATAATAGTGTTCCTCAGATAAGTAGATAAGTTCTTCAAGGCTAAACTCTCTAACGCTAGTTAACGCTGAATAACGAGCGTCGTTCGCATATATAATTTTTTCACAAAATTCTTCATCACTGAGTTCATCAATGTATTTAGTAGAACGGAGAAATAAATACTCTCCCTTAAGACTGATCTCTTGATCCCCATCCATTTCCTCTTTAAACAAAAGTTCTCCTAAGAGATTTGTGATATAGAGAGTTCGCTCGCCATAGACAACTATTTTGTCTTTATAAAGGAAAATTTTTTGGGGAGATATTGGAAGAGGCAAATGAACTTTGACTTCCAAGCTTTCTAGCTCTGTAATCTCCACACTACGGGATACCAAAGAGTAAATGTAACTTTGGTCCACAGCAATAGTATCACCAGATAAAATTCCATCTATTGGGTCATTGGTATAAATAGTTTGGGTACTTGCCAATTCCCCGGGGCTAAAAGTAGTAATACAACTCCCCCAGTCTGGTGCCTCAAAGGTTTGCCTAGAGTTAAACTCCTCACAGCTCATCCCGGTGAGTGCCTCAGAATAAAGAGTTTTGCTTCTCTCCATTATAATGTTAACCGGTTGGTCGCCGTCTTTACACAAGCGATCTTCCTTGTCCCAGTTGCATGCGATTGTTAATACGATTGCCCCCATAGAAAGTAAAACTCTTCTCATCCATCTCTCCTTTAGTATAAACGACTGTATTCTATCGATACAACGAATATCGTCTATATTTTAAAAAAATCGCATAAATTCCAAAGAGATAGCCATGAATTTCGTATTCTACGAGAATACAAAATAAAAAAATAGGGATTCCGACCAAAAAGATCAGACTTAATGCAGTACTTATTTAAATACCTAAAGCCCTGCGAGGCCGAAGAAAGAAGCCTCACTTTTGATTAAATCCACAGTCACAAAAATAATCCGTAAAATTTACGGATCATAACTTTACTCTTAAGCAGTATATGACTTCGAAACCATTTCTTTTTTACAGCTTTTCCCCCAATTTTATTTATTCTCAAAGATATAATGATAAAGCTTAGCGACAAGAGCCACGAAATCACTAATATGCACGGAGATAATTATGAAAAGATCTATTCTATTGGCAGCACTTATGCTGGCCTCTATCCCTTCCTTTGCATCTATAAAAATTAATACTGAATCCCTAAAAAAAATCTGTAAGGCATCTTCAATATACGGAAATTTTAAAGGCGAGGCCATTGTACTTAGTATATATTTAGACAGCGAATTTACTAAAAAAGACCCCCTTGTTGAAGCTTTCCCGCTTTATGCAAGTGCTACTATTAATGCTTACATAAACTGTAAATCAAAAAAAGTATCATGGTACTATGAAGCAGAATCTACAACTGAACCAGCTACAAAAACTAAACTCACAAAAGATCACATGCAATATAATAAAAGAGGCAAACTTGTAGGAATAAAGATTAAGAATGCTAAGGTGAGTGCTGATCTATCAAATTTTTCCAAAAACCATGGAGAAAAGTTAGTTAAAGCAAGAAATCTAGAAATTGATTTAAACTTTGATAGAGTTTTTACAGAACCTGGTTATGGACATGAAATTCCATTATCCAATGCAAGCTTCACAGTGAAAAGGGATGAATTTATTGATACATTAATCCCAATTGGTGCCCAAGCAGCAAACAGAGAAGAATTAGAACAGGCCATTGCTGATAGCCCTTTTGCGGACATGAAAGAAATAACTAAATTTGGCATTGGAGCTAATGCCTATGTGGAAATCATGCCATACATTGAAACGAAGTTTATGTATGATGAAACTGAAGTCGGTCCAGTCAATGAAAACGAAAAAGGCTACAGCGCTTCGGAAATTATTTCTTATCTTCTAAGAAAAGCAAATTTATAATCAATATTGAGTTACGGCCCTAAATTAATAGGGCCGCAATCAGCCCCATCCAAGCTAGATAGACCTAAATTTCGGCATCAGAACTTTACATCACCACAGGTAATTGGTATTTCAAAATATCAATATTACTTTGGGAGTTTTTATGAAGAAGTTTTTAGTTTTCATGTTTATATTATTCAGTTCTCAGGCACACTCCTTTAAAGGACAGCCTAGAGAGTTAATTGTAATGGAATCTGTGAGCCAAAAAACGACTCTTGAATTTAATGAAATCAAAAACATTAATTTAGAGGATTGCTCACAATTTGCCCATGCTAATCCTGATGCAACCATCACTGCTGGTAGAATCACATATAATCTGGCTGAGTCTTATGGAACTGTAAAAGAAGGAAACTGTGTAGAAGTTTTAGCAGACCGTTCAACCGACTCAGGTTTTCTATACCTTATTTACAAAGAAGCTGAAACAGGTACAAGATTGACAATTACCTTTAATTCCAACCAGGGGCCAAAAGTTATTTTTGGATATGGAAAAAATAAGCAATCTTCAAAGGTTCTTTCAACTTTTTAATCACGATGGTTATAGTTATGGGGGCACTTACTGATGCTCCCTAAATGCTTATTCCAACCAAGTTGTGTAATAAATATTTCGACCTAAGGCCTTTTGATCAACCCAAATTTGTCCGTTCTCGCAATCCCACTCATAGTTAGAACAGCTATCACCTTTAGAGTTTCGAATTAAAAACTGACAGTTTTTTCCATCCTTTGATGGCCTTCTCCCAATTACTACAGATGCATGATGTGTTCGACATCGAGAGCTAACTTTCCCCTCATCATCAATTCCAACATGATCTTTGTTATACAGGAAGTCCTCACAGTAACTAATCCCCACAGGTTGTGGATGCTTTGTATCCCATGCCATATTAATGGACTCAATCAAATTCTCTGTACGGCTTTGAGAATTGAAGTCTCGAGCAAATTTAGAGTGTTGAATAACACTTAGTTTCAGGTCCTTTTGACTATCGTTGCACAGAACACCAAATAGTCTCTTTAAAAATACAAGGTAAGTAGGACTATCTAGAGCACTTAAAATCTCATGTGCTCCAAGCACAGACTCAGATGCCCTTTTATCATGTACAAGTTCCAGAATATTGTTAACAACTTCCTCTGAGGTTTTAGGACTAAACAATCTAAAAAGTGATCTTTTTCCGAGTGCCTTAAAATCATCATAGGAGTCTTCAAGCTCTTCAAAGTAATCTTCGTAGTCTATATTTCCAATTTTTTTAAAAACGCTACCATATTTACAGGAACCGTTTTTTAGAACTGTAGGGATTGCATCTCTAGTGTTTCCAAACTCAACACTGCCCTTATCTTTTCCCACCGAATAAAATACAGAGACAGCAACAGGTGAGGTTAAATGATCAAAGTCCTCCTCACCATGGGAGAACCTATAGGCATCTATGATTTGGGACACTGCATAGCCATAGCAAACATTAAGATTACCCTGATCATAAACCGGTATTCGCTCCATTGCTCCATTCTTTTGATCCAACCTCATTGGTTCGCAAGAGCTATAGGAGGCTTTAGACAGAAAGAAAAGAGTAGAAAATAAAACCAACCTCATAATATCGATTATCACCCTTTAATTAAACACCTCTACTAAACTAATCGATATTCACCCGCTCGACCTTAAGAACCTTAAGAAATTATAAGCTATTCAGGCAATATTTTATCACTCGGGATCTATTTCCATAATAGCTCTTATGAAAGTAAACTAATCTAAAATTAACTTTTATACATTTATATGAATTTTAAAATAAACATCTTCATTCTTTTGGCCCTAACCTCTCCAGCTGGGCTCTCTTCCTCTCCTAAGGCCCTATCTGTTTGTACACTAGAACTGGCTGGAAATATGGTAACTGCAGATAGAAGAGGCTTTTTAATCGACCTATTAAACAATACTTTAGGAAAACATCGCCCATTAAAGGTGGAGCTCTTTCCTCCGGTTAGGGCATTTCATTCTTTTGCAAAGCAAGAATGTGATGTATTGGTTTCTGCAAGTGAGGGGTTTATTACTAAATATACAGCAGAAGAGACAATAGAATTGCCAATAGGTCTTCATGATTATCATACAGTGCTTTCACACAGTGCTGAAGCTTTAGAGAGGCTTGACTTAAAAAAGCCTCAAAACTTTGTAAGTTTACATAAGTGGTTTATTCCCCAGAATTTTAAAGAAAAGCATAGCGTCTACTTTGCTCATTCACTTGAGAATGCATTAAAAATGTTGAAAGCAAAAAGAGTGGACTACTTTATTGGTTTTAACTTTTTAACTCGTGAATATGTAAAACAAAATGCTATTAAAGGCCTTGTATATTCAAGATCTATTTTCCTAGACCCAAGAAAAGTTGTTTTTTTGATTCATAAAAATAAAGGTGCAAGTGTGATAAAAAAAGCATTTAAAAAGCACATGTTAGAGTATCTTAAAACCGGTGGATATGACCGCGATTTAAAAAAGCACCAAGTTCCAAGCTATGTGCTAATGGAGAGGATTAAATTTAAGAATCTTCTTATTAAGTTTTAAGAGAGGGTAAATAAATTATAAATCGAGAACCTTCTCCCAACTGAGATTCAATTTCAAATTTTCCTTTAATCTTTTGAATAAACTCCATAACCAACATTAATCCAAGACCACTACCCTTCTCTCCACAAGTTCCAGGCGAAGAGAACTCTCCCCTTTTTGACAAGATTCTTTGGACAGATTCTTCATCCATTCCCATGCCACGATCTACTATGGATATTTTATGAAATTGCTCACTTTTAGAAATTTCAATTGCCACAGGCCTGCCTTCATAGGAAAACTTTATGGCGTTATTAACTAGGTTTCTTATAATCGTGCCCAACATTCTATGATCTGTACTTAAAAAAAGGCTCTCTTCTATATTAAACTGTAGTTCAACTCCCTTACTTTTTGCATAAGGTTCAAGAACAGAACAAGCTCTTTTTACAGTGCTAAGTAGATCATGCTCGGTTACCGAGATCTCACTTAAGTTCTTTAATTCAGTAACCCACTCCAATATAGAGTCTGTCATTTTCAAAACATCCATCGCACTTTTTTTTATTTTGCTTGCGTATTCAGAGGCCTTCTTGGGTTCAATTGAAGCGGTTGAGCTTTCAAGGATCTCCGAAAAGCCAACAATTGTCGTGAATGGAGAGCGTAGATCATGGGCCAGCACCGAATAGAGATTCTCTCTTTGCCACAGGGTGGACTTTAGCTGCTCATTAAGCTCCTCAAGTCTCTTCTCCCTGATCTCTAGCTCTCCCACAAAACTTCTCAACATCTTGTTTTTGCCTACAAGCTCAGTTTCATCCACAAAGGAGACAATAACAAATGAGGAGGAAGTCTCAGGGTCCATCACTTTTTCGGCTTGTACAGAGCACCACTTCATTTCATTTTGGCTTGGAGGTTTAAACCCTATCAAGCGTTTGGAATAGCTGCCATGCTTTAGGGCGATGGAGACAGGAAAGGAGTCAATCTCCAGCTCTTGCCCATGATGATCAAAAAGTTGCCACTTTTCAATTTCTTTTCTGACTGCAAATAATTCTTCCCTAGAAATAGAGAAAAAGGTTTCTGCATTATCGTTTAGATAAACAAGCTCACCATTATGATCGTGAACAACCCAACAGCATATTAATGAGTCACCAATTAATTCAATGTACTTTTTTCTAAACAATTTCAATCCGTCATTAACGTGAAAGTGGGAATACTAATATACAGGCATTAAAATGTAGAAGTTTGTCGAACACTTATCCAGCCCCTCCATCTTAGACCGAGACTGATTTATGCCAAATATAATAAGCCCTAGATCACTTCATCCAATGCCCACAATACTTCAACCTGTGCGTCTATCTACTCGATTTTACGTAACTGTAGATCCATATGCTATTTTAGTTTTTTTTAGAGAATCCTGAAAGAATCTATCGTTTTTTCCGACAAAAATTAAGTTTATGTTAAGATGGTGTCTACTATTGCACTAGAGGTCAATAGGTAATAGAAGAGATTTAAGATGTTGAGTATATTCGCTGAACCCTATATTGCTTTATTTGTTATCATGATGTTTGGAGTTGCCCTATCAAAGCTCTCCTATAAAAAGATTGGTCTTGGGTCATCAGCAATCGTTATTGTGGCAATAATTTTTGGACACTTTGGAATCCAGACGCCTCAGTCCATAGAAAAAATAGGACTAATCCTTTTTATTTTCTCCGTTGGGATCGAGGCAGGTCCAGGCTTCTTTCAAAGCTTCAAAACCGGTGAAGTAAAACAGTATTTCCTGCCAATTTTTGTGACTCTTCTATCGACATTCTCTCTATCTTTGGCAGCCTCAAAGCTCTTTGGTCTTAATTCCTCTTGGGCCGTTGGCCTTTTTGCAGGTGTTAACACTTCAACACCGACCCTGGCAGCTGCCATTGACAATGGAGCCAACTCCACGGCCCTATTATCTTATACAATTGCCTACCCCCTATCCCTAATATTTTCTATCGTTATATTTAGGGCCTTACCTGCATTTTTAAAAATCGACGTAGAAAAAGAGGAAAAAGAGTATAGGAAAAAGAATAAAAAGCATTTTCCAGTGGTTAAGGCGAAAAGCTTTCTAGTTGAAAATCCAAACCTTGTTAGTCGACAATTAAGTGAAATTAATCTGCCACAAATGACTGGTGCTTTTCCATCAAGAATTCAGGCAAGCGAAAACGAGTCAATGGTTCCAGCAAGTGACACCATTCTAAAGCTTGGGGACAAGTTAAAGATCATAGGTGATGAAGACTCTTTATCAAAAGCCGAACTTGTCATTGGAAGACCAATCCTCAATAAGATGCCATTGGCAGCTAAAGAGACGGTCATCAATATTCTTGTGACCTCCCCAGTGGCAGTGGGTAAATCCTTGGCACAATTAAACCTGAACGAAGTATGGAACGCTGAAGTTACAAAGATAAGAAGAGCTGGTATAAACCTAGCACCCAATGGGAGAACAAGACTTCGCTACGGAGACAAACTTCAAATCACACTTAAAGAAAGTAGTGTGGATGGTATTACAAAGATGCTTGGTGGTAAAGAGTCTACCAGAATAGACTTTCTTCCAATTGCAGCAAGCATTTCCTTAGGTGTTGCCATTGGTCAAATCACCATTCAGATTGGGGATGGTCAAATAGGTCCAGGGATCACTGGTGGTATTTTATTTGCCACCCTACTTTTAGGACAAATAGGAAAAAAAGGCTCTCTTTTATGGAGTATTGCCGGACCGACAAACCAGTTTCTTAGACAACTTGGAATGATGCTATTTCTCTGTGGCATCGGAACCAATGCAGGAAAAAGTATTGCTAGTGCCTTTGAAAGCAATGGCCCAGTTGCCCTGGGAAGCTCTTTCATAATTATATTAGTTTCAATTCTCCTCAGTGCTTTAGTCTGCCTTAAGTTTTTCAAGATGAATAAACTTCAATTCCTAGGTGCTATGGCAGGTGCTTTAACTTGTTCTGCGGCCCTTCCCGACCCTGAAGATATTAAAAACTCCACAGTTCCAGCTACAAGTTACTCTATCGCTTATCCATTCTCACTTCTTCTTACAATTTTTTTAGGCCAAATATTCTTATTGTTTTAATAGGCCTGTATTTCAATTAATTCAAATCTTGTCTATTTTCCCCTCTTTATAAATCTCATTAGTATTTTGTTTTAACTTAAATGAGGAGAGAGTCATGAAATCATTATTCTTTAGTTTATTAGTAGTATTGAACCTTGGAGTACACGCTGCTGACAATTACAAGCGCGATATCGTTGAGATTGCAGTAGATACTCCAGAGCTAAGTACATTGGTCACCGCTGTCCAAGTAGCGAATCTAGTCGATACACTACAATCACCAGGACCATTTACAGTATTCGCTCCAACCAATACTGCATTTGCAAATCTACCAGATGGCGTGTTGGATGATTTGTTGGCAAATCCAAGTGCTCTAAGAGATGTTCTTCTTTATCACGTTGCTTCAGGAAAAAAGAATTCAAGAACATTGTCCCGCCTAACAAGACTTGAAACTGTCTTGGATGAAGATGTAACAATTGAAGAAAGAAAAGATGGACTATACATCAATGATTCGAAGGTAATTATATCAGATATCAAAGCAAGTAATGGAATCATTCACGTAATCAATGCAGTTCTAATTCCTTAGTCCTGAGATCGGTGGGAGGGCCCTGGGCCTTCTCATTTAAAAGTCCATTATGAGTTGTTTATAAACTGCCAGGGTCTCTTGGTATTTACTTAGTCTTTGAAAGAATTTAGCCTTGGCATCTGCTGCGTCTTGCTCGCGAAGGTTTACGACAAAAAAGTCACTGCCTCCTTCCTTAAACTTTAACCTTTCGGCTGCTTGTAGCTTTTGTGCCAACTCCGCTTCCTGTTTTATATTTTTTAGCTCCATATTTAAAGACTTTAGTTTCACAGAAATTGCGCGAGCATTGGTCGCCAGTTGTTCCTTTAAATATTTTATTTGATGCTCAACGGCCCTTCTCTTCGCAGCAGTTGACTCTGATTTGCCTTTAGCTAGGTTTCTCTCTATTGGGATCTCAAGCATAAGTGCAAGTCGTTGCTCCTCAGCTCTTAAGGTTCTACTCCCCTGTCCGTAGTCCTTGGATACCTCAATTCGAAGATCCAGTTTTGGATTTAACTTGTTTCTTTCAAATTCAAATTCGTTCTCAAGAACTTTAGTCTTTAATCCCAGTTGTTTAAGCTTAGGGTTTAATTGAAGGGCCCTTTCGACTTTATCGACATTTTCTTGTAAGTATGCCTCTTTTACCTCAAGCTCATTGATATTAGGAAGTCGATCAGGCTTTACAAAAACTGGCCTTCCTTCCTTGTCGCGAAGAAAAAGAGCAAGCTTCAGTCCTGCCTGAATAAAGTCTCTTTCTGCCTTTATTGCCTTACTCTGCCTACGAGCAATATATTGTTGATTTTCAAGTCCATAAATTTTAGCCAGGTCTCCCTTTTGAATTCTTTTCTTCAGGCCTATCGCCCTTTCTTTCGCTATTTCAAGTAGCTTTTCATAGATTTTAAAGATTTGTCCTTTTGCCACCCAATTCCAATATGCCGCATAGGCCTTTGCTTGTGATTTTAACAAAACATCCTTAGTGTTCGCCTTCGACCCTTCCATACTTAAAGTTTCATTTGCAAGGCGTGCA
>CATMLK010000074.1:0-14249 GCA_950070535.1 uncultured Bacteriovoracaceae bacterium
TTAATTTCGGTTTCAGGTGGTGACACATCTAATGTAAGAATTATGGATGAAATGTTTATGGACACTCTGAGTGTGAGACCTGAAACATCTTCTTGGAATACATCCAACGTTATAAGCATGGTCAGTATGTTTAACAATGCCCGCGTTGCTACCCCTGACACCAGCACTTGGAATACAAGCAATGTGACTGACATGTCAGGAATGTTTATTGGAACCTGGGAGGCCAACCCTGACACAAGTAAATGGGACACTTCTAATGTCACAAATATGACCTTTATGTTTTACAACTCAAACAAGGCGGAACCGGACACGAGTGGCTGGCAGACCTCAAAAGTCACAAACATGAGTAGCATGTTTCAGCTTTCCTCTGTAGCAGATCCAGATATGTCAGGATGGGACTTTTCAAGTGTAACTACCCTAAACAATATGTTTTCAGGCACCTCTCTATCAACAACAAACTATGACAATCTGTTAATTAGATTAGATGCCACTGCAGGCTCTGGACTAAACCTAAATGCAGGTTCATCCCAATATACAAATGGTGGTGCCGGGGAAACTGCACGGTCAAACCTACTTACAAAAAGCTGGACCATAAGCGATAATGGGGGAATTTAAGTAACTGGCCATTACTTGAACATTGTTTCTTAGAACAATTTAAGCTCGTTTTTTTGATATAAGATTTCTAAGGTTTTTAGAGGCAGTTAAGATTCTTTGATTATACTTTTCTTCGATGGCGTATCTTTGGTTGTCCTGCTTGAAGCGTTCTTGCTTTGAGAGATCTTTATAATCTTGAAGCGTGGCAAAGTCTTTTACCTCTTCATACATTTCGTGAAAAGCTGCAATCCCATCTTCATCACGAAGAACTTCTATTTCATCAACAAGTCTTTTTATTCTAATACATCCCTCAGTTGGCTCACATTGTCCTTGGGAAAGAGCAAGAGCGATTGTGTCTAAGCTTTCAATGATAGTCTCTTCACGCTCTTTTAAGAGTTGCTCTACTTTTTTATCTTGTGCCAGCTTTGCCTGTTTTTGAACTCTAAGCTTACCGTAAAGAACTCCTAGATAAACTGATAGAGCTAAAACAATAAGGCCTAGAATACCAAAAAGCACAACATAAGAACTTGTCATTCTTCATCCCCTGGAAACAGTTGAAAGATTTTATCTTTGAGTTCACCAAAGTTGACCGGTTTAGACACATACTCAGCGATATTAAGGTGCTTCACATTGTCAATCTGACTACGAGCATCATAAGCTGAAATCAGAAATACCTTAACCAAAGGATAAGACTCGTTTATTTTCTCAGTTAACTGAACACCACTCATGTGAGGCATGTTTATGTCTGTTAAAACTAGTGTTGAAGACTCTTCATAATCATTCTCTTCCAAAATTTTGAGGCACGCTTCAGCAGATTGGACAAACTCTAAACCAATTCTACCACTCTCAATTTCATTTCTGAAAAAGTGATCAAAGAGAATTTTTACATCGGACTCATCATCGACAGCAATAAGATTTATCAAAGCTCTCCTTTCAAAGTTTGATCAGGATCAAACCCCTTACGCGATACGCCATTTTCTATTGGGGAATATTTTTATAAATTGATTATCCCATTAAAAAAATCTATAATTTAAATACTTTAAGTCAACTTATTTTTGTTTTATTAATTAAAAGGTCCCCAAAATGAACCCCAAAAATGATTATACACACCTAACAGGATCCGACTCGGCATTTATTGACTCAATGTATGATACTTATTTAAAAAATCCGCAAGAGCTGGATGAGTCGTGGCAAATGTTCTTTAAAGGCTTTGAGTATAAGTTTGATCAGGCCGGAGCTGCAATCGATGCAGAGTCATTTAAAAAAGAAATAAACGTTTTTAGATTAATAAACTCATATAGAGCACGTGGGCACCTCCTGTCTGACACCAACCCTATAAGGGCCAGAAAAGACAGGGCCGCAATGCTTGATATCCACCATTACAATCTTGAAGACGCTGACCTAGAACTAGAATTTGATGCAGGTGAGTACGTTGGACTAGGAAGAGCAAAACTTAAAGATATCATCACACACCTAAGAAGAGTTTATTGTTATAAAATTGGTATCGAATACTACCATTCAAACAATACAGAGATGAGAAGGTGGATTCGTCAAAAGTTCGAAAAAGAAGCCCATACTATTGACCTGCCCGACGAGCAAAAAAAACAAATTCTTCATAAGCTTAACCAGGCCCAGGTTTTCGAGCAGTTTTTACAAACTAAATTTATTGGCCAAAAAAGATTCTCCCTAGAGGGTGGAGAGACAACAATTCCAGCACTGGACGCATTAATAAACAAGGGTGCAGAACTTGGTGTTCACGAATTCGTTTTTGGAATGGCACACAGGGGACGCTTGAACGTCCTAGCAAATACGATCGGAAAATCTTACGAGTTTATTTTCCACGAGTTTGAAGGCGGAAGTTCTCATGAACAACACACGGGTGGCGGAGATGTTAAGTACCACCAAGGTTACTCCTCTGTACAAAAAACACCAAGTGGAAAAGAAGTTTATTTAAAGATCATGCACAACCCTAGCCACTTGGAAGCTGTTGCACCTGTGGCGCTTGGCTACTCTAGGGCCCAAGCAGATATTCGAAACAACAGAGATGAATCAAAGATTCTTCCAGTTATCATTCACGGAGACGCAGCGGTTGCCGGTCAAGGTGTTGTATATGAAACACTTCAGATGGCCGAGCTTGATGCTTACGAGTGTGGCGGAGCGATTCACTTTGTAATTAACAATCAAATTGGGTTCACAACTGATTGGGAAGACGCAAGATCTTCTCACTACTCCACTTCACTTGCAAGAACACTTGAAGCACCAATCTTCCACGTAAATGGAGATGATCCTGAGTGCGTTGTCTATTGTATGGAACTGGCCATGGAGTTTAGACAAAAATTCAGAACTGACGTTTTCATTGATATGGTTTGTTATAGAAAACATGGTCACAACGAAGGTGATGAACCAAAATACACACAACCACACTTATACAATCTAATTGCAAAGTCTAAGAACCCTAGAGAGCTTTATATTGATTTTTTAAGCTCTAGAGGCGAGCACTTTAAAAACATTGCAAAGGATATGCAAAAAGAATTTAAAGACATGCTATCCGATCGCTTTAACAATGTTAAAGAGAACAAGATGCCTGAGAAAAATAAAGGCTATCACACAGAGTGGCTGGATTTAAGATGGTCTAAACCAGAAGACTTTGAAAAATCTCCTAACACTGGTGTTGAGAAGAAATCTTTGGATCACATTGTTGAGAAAATCACCTCAGCACCAAGTGACTTCAATGTTCTAAAGAAAGCGAAAAAGATTTTAGCGGACAGAAAGAAGGCCTACGAAGAGGATCAAATTGACTGGGGTCTTGCTGAGCTTTTGGCCTATGGCTCCCTTTTAATGGAGAAAAACAATATTCGCTTCTCCGGACAAGATGTTGTAAGAGGAACCTTTTCTCACAGACATGCGAAGCTTTATGATGAAAAAACAAATGAGGGCTACTGCGGTCTTGGCAACTTATCAAATGATCAAGGGCAGTTCGAAATCTATAACTCCCACCTATCCGAATATGGAGTATTAGGTTTTGAGTACGGTTACTCATTGGCATCTCCTAAATCATTAAATATTTGGGAAGCTCAATTTGGTGACTTTTCAAACACAGCCCAAGTAATTGTAGACCAGTTCATCTCTGCCGCAGAGGAAAAGTGGGACAGAATGAGTGGGCTTGTAATGCTGCTACCGCATGGTTATGAAGGTCAAGGCCCAGAGCACTCAAGTGCTAGGCCAGAGAGATTTCTTCAAATGTGTGCCAACTATAATATGGTAGTTGTTAATTGCTCACTTCCTGGGAACCAGTTCCATGCTCTAAGAAGACAACAAAAGTGGGAGTTTAGAAAGCCTCTTATTTCATTTACTCCTAAATCACTTCTTAGAGATCCAAGGTGTAGATCAACAATCGAAGACCTTGAAAAAGGATCATTTAGAGAGTTGATTGATGATCCAATCACAAACAAGAAAGCTGTTAAGAGAGTTCTTATGTGTACAGGTAAGGTGTACTACGATCTAATGCAGCACCAGCAGGACAATAAGCGCGACGATGTTGCCATTGTTAGATTGGAGCAGCTGTACCCTCTTCCAGTCAACCAGATAAAGGCCATGATGAAGGCATACAGTGGAGCACAAGAGTTTTACTGGGTACAAGAAGAGCCTGAGAACATGGGTTATTGGAGCTACTTGCTTTCTAGACACCCAGATATTTTCGCAGAATTTGGGCTAATTTCTAGACCTTTAAGTGCAACTCCGGCCACGGGGATGGCAAAAAGACACGCCAAAGAGCAACAAGATATTATTAAAAAGAGTTTTGAATAGTAGATAAGTAAAAATAAGGAAACGAATATGGCCATTGAAATTAAAATTCCAGCTATTGGAGAATCAATTACTGAGGTAACCCTTGCAGGTTGGCATGTGGAAGACGGCGACTTTGTAGAGGAAGGAGATATCCTTGCCGACATAGAGTCTGACAAAGCAACGGTTGAGCTTCCCGCTGAATCAAGCGGAACCATCAAGCTAATTGCTGAAGAAGGTTCCGATCTAAAGATTGGTGAAGTGATTGCATCACTTGAAGAAGGTGAAGGAGCGCCAAAGAAAAAGGAAGAGCCAAAAGAAGAAAGTTCTTCGACTCCAAGCCCAGCAGCATCTCAAGACTCTTCAAAAACAGTTCAACACGCTTCTCCAGCAGCAAATAAGATTCTTGCTGAAAAAGGTATGTCAGCAGAAGATATAAAAGGAACCGGCAAAGACGGTAGAGTAACTAAGGCAGACGCCTTGGCCGCAGAAGCAGCTCCGAAAAAAGAAGCGAAAAAAGAGAAGGCACAAGAAGCAGCTCCAGTTCAACTTTCTGGCGGAGTATCCAGAGAAGTTAGAAGAGAGAAAATGTCTAGGCTTAGAAAGACAATTGCCAAGAAGCTTACAGCTGCTAAGAACGAAACAGCAATGCTTACAACTTTCAACGAAGTTGATATGCAGCCAATTATGGACCTAAGGAAAAAATATCAAGACATGTTTGTGAAAAAGCATGGTTACAAGCTAGGCATGATGTCATTCTTTACAAAGGCATGCACGATGGCACTTGCAAAAGTTCCAGGAGTTAATGCTCAAATTGATGGCGAAGAAATCGTTTATCATGATTACGCTGATGTTGGGATTGCAGTTTCGAGCGACAGAGGTCTAGTTGTTCCAGTGCTTAGAAATGCAGAGCACATGAGTCTTGCTCAAATCGAAGCTGAGATCATTAGACTTGCAACGAAGGCACGCGATGGAAAGATCACAATAGACGAAATGAGTGGCGGTACATTTACAATCACAAACGGTGGGATTTTTGGATCAATGCTTTCCACCCCTATCTTAAACTCACCTCAATCTGCGATACTTGGAATGCACAATATTGTTCAACGTCCATGGGTTGTTGACGGTGAGATAAAAGTAAGACCTATCATGTACTTGGCCCTATCTTATGACCATAGAATTATTGATGGTAAGGAGTCGGTAACATTTTTGAAAACAGTTAAAGAATACCTGGAAGATCCTGCCAGAATGCTAATTGAGATTTAAAAAGGTTTATATATGAGTGATAAATTTGATGTAGTTGTTATTGGTTCTGGCCCTGGTGGCTATGTATGCGCAATTAGATGTGCACAACTTGGAATGAAAACGGCCATTGTGGAAAGATACCCTACTCTTGGCGGTACCTGTTTAAACGTAGGCTGTATCCCATCTAAGGCATTACTTGACTCAAGTGAGAGATACCACGAAACAGTGGAGTCTCACTCAGAGCATGGGATAGAAGTATCCAACGTTAAGCTAGACTTCCCAAAAATGATGAACAGAGTCCAATCGGTAGTTGATCAGACCTGTGGCGGTGTGAAGTACCTTATGGATAAGAATAAGATTCAAGTCTTTCAAGGCCACGGCTCATTTAAAGAAAAGAACACAATCATCGTTAAGGGCGATAAAGAGCAGACGGAAATCAAAACAGACAAAGTCGTTATCGCAACGGGTTCAAAGCCTTCAACTCTCCCAGGAATGGAAATCGACAAAAAGAGAGTCATCTCTTCAACTGAAGCATTAAAGCTAAAAGAAGTTCCAAAGCATATGATTGTTATTGGTGGAGGCGTAATAGGCCTTGAGCTTGGATCAGCATACCGAAGACTTGGAGCAAAAGTAAGTGTTGTCGAGTATGCAGACTCAATCATTGGTGCCATGGACTCTGATATGGGCAAACAACTTCAGAGAGTTCTTAAAAAGGACGGCATTGAGTTCTACACTGGCCATCAAGTTACCAGTGTTGAAAACAAAGGCAAAGAAGTTGTAGTCAAGGCCAAGAATCGCAAGAAAGAAAACGAAGTCGAGCTTAAAGGCGACTATTGCTTAGTTGCAGTTGGAAGACGTCCATACACAGACAACCTTGGACTTGAAAATATTGGCATTGAACTCGATGAGAGAGGAAGAATTCCTGTTGAGTCTCACCTTAAGACAAAAGTCGACAATGTTTACGCCATCGGCGATGTTGTTGTTGGTGCGATGCTTGCCCACAAGGCAGAGGAAGAAGGCGTCTATGTTGCTGAACACATGACGGGACAAAAGCCTCACATCAATTACTTGTTAATTCCTGGAGTTGTCTATACATGGCCAGAGGTTGCAAGCGTTGGTTATACTGAAGAGCAGTTAAAATCTGAAAAAATACCTTACAAGAAGGGATCATTCCCATTCAAGGCACTAGGAAGGGCGAGAGCATCCAATGAGTCTGATGGATTAATTAAAGTCTTGGCCCACAAGGAGACTGATGAAATCCTAGGGGTTCATATGATTGGCCCTAGGTGTGCAGACTTAATAGGTGAGGCCGTTGTAGCAATGGAATATAAGGCGAGTGCGGAAGATATTGCAAGAATATCCCACGCCCACCCGACTTACACAGAAGCTTTCAAAGAAGCATGTCTTGCTGCCACAGAAAATAGAGCTCTACACGTTTAAATAAATTATGGGATGCCATCTAGGTGGCGTCCTTTTAATATCCGTAATATCTACAAGTAACATTTTTAAAGTAAGGACCTTCTGCCAGAGAATTTGTTCTAAAGTCGGCCCTGTATACCCTCCCCAGACGTGGATCTGGGTGTGGCCAAATTTGTATCTCCAAATCAAAATCATTGCCCCAAAAGTCAATCTTCCTGGTTATTCGATTGTACTTGCTTGTAACTTGAAAATCTTTAATCTTTGTTGAGTCGATATATAAAGTGGCAGTCCTCATACTTTCTTCAGAACTTGCTCTTTCGATCTCAATTTTGGCCATGTCCATGTTTACTCTAAATTTGCATTCAAATTCGTTAAATGAAGCGTAAGCACTCGAAAAAAAGAAAAGAAGTGGCAAAAGCATTGGCATTTTCATAAAATCCTCCTAGAACGTTATTGTCACAATTCTAATTCAGGCCAATGCTAACATCCATGGAGACACGTGCCATTAAAGCTATATGTAAGAATGTATTAATGTTAATCAAGCTGCTTGCACTGTTTTGCCCTGTTACAGGCCATGCAAAGGATCAAAAAAAGGCCCAACCAGTATTTCTGGATGTAACCCACGAAGATATTTCAAAGAAAATCATAAACCTTTCAAACAGAATTGACTCATTTTTTGGTGACGAACGAATCGATGACGAAGCGAACAATACTAGAGTTAGATTATTTACAATCACCACATTTAGAGAGGCCCAGAAGGCCAGCACCGAGGGAAACTTTCGCATCCAACTAAGACTTCCAAGAACTGAAAAAAGGTTACAACTTGTGGTTCAGAGGGACAAGGAAGAGAAAGAGGATGAGCTTAGACCTTCAGGCAATGAACCTGGAGCGGCACAACAGGGACTTGCAGAAAAAACAACTGCGGGGCTTAGGTACCTTTTAGATGTGGCCAACATTAATTTTTCCTCAGAGCTAGGAGTTAGAATTAATTGGCCACCACAAATCTTTGGTCGAATGAGATTTAGAAAGAATATTGATTTTGGGAAATGGGTTTTTCGACCAGTTGAGGAGATCACTTGGGTGGACCGTGAAGGATGGTTTTCAGACACTGACTTAAACTTTGATAGAAGATTAAACTCATTCTGGCTATTTCGCTTTGTGAACAACGTTGAGTGGAATGACATTGATTACAAACTGCGCTTTCAACACGGCCCAAGCTTTTTCCAAAAAATTAATGATAGGATGGGCTTGTCTTATAATGCTCGTGCCTACCTGGAGCAAAACCCCTCTCTTAGTTCACAAAACTATCAAGTTGGAATTGGGTTTAGACAACTCCTCTACGACAAGTGGTTTTTTTGGGAAATTTCCCCGGCCTTAAACTTTCCAAGAGAAGCAGATTTTAGAAGAACCCCGATAGCCACGATTAAATTTGAAGCAATATTTGGACGTATATGAGCTTAGATATCTTATTTCAGGATGAACATTTTATCGCCACAAATAAACCATCAGGCCTTTTAGTTCACCCTTACTGGAAGGAGACTAATGAGCGAGAGTGTCTTCTTAAAGATCTCAGAGACCAAATTGGCAAATACCTCTACCCCATCCATCGCCTTGATAGGCCAGTCTCAGGGATTGTGATCTTTGGTCTACACCAGGACGCTGTTCGATCTCTTCAAAGTGTTTGGCACGACGAGAGCACTAAGAAAATATACACAGCACTGGCAAGAGGGCGCCACGAGACAGACCAGGAGTATTCCTTTGCTCTTAGAAATGAGCAAAAGCTTGAGCAAGAAGCTCTCACTTTAACAAGAACACTAGAGCTATTTGAGCGCTCCAGTCTACTTGAAGTTGAAATCAAAACTGGCCGAAGACATCAAATTCGAAGACACCTATCCAGAAGAATTGCACATGTCATTGGTGATAGGAAGTATGGAAAAAAGGCCATAAATGATCACTACAAAGATAACTATGGTATCGACAGAATATTCTTACACGCCACTCAACTAAGCTTTACCCACCCTTTCACCGGGGGCAAAACAATCATTGATTGTCCCCTTCCAGCTGATCTACAAAATTCTCTTACTAAGATGCGACAAAGAGAATTTACACCGTCTGAAGATTAAGATAATTAACATACATGGAAACAAAATCACCATTTGAGGGCGTAGAGCGCCTATACACTCAAGAAGGCTTTAAAGGACTCAAGGACTCCCACGTAATGATTGTTGGAATTGGTGGTGTTGGTTCATGGGCCGCTGAGGCCCTGGCCAGAACCGGTGTGGGAAAGATAACACTAGTTGATTTAGACGACATCTGCGTGAGCAATATAAATAGACAAATTCATGCAACAAGCGAGAGTGTTGGAAAAATGAAAGTCCACCAGATGCAAAAAAGAATTCAAGCAATCAACCCCAATGCTGTAGTCGATTGTGTGGAAGATTTCTTCAGCCAAAGCTCCATGGAAGAAATACTCTCCATAAGGTGTGACTATGTCATTGACGCCATAGACAGCGTAAAGAGTAAGTGTCTCTTAATTTCTGAGTGCAATAAAAGATCGATCCCCTTAGTTGTAACAGGTGGGGCTGGTGGAAAAATCAATCCATCCTTAATCCAAGAGTCTGACCTAAATCGCAGTTACAACTGTAGACTTTTGGCCCAAGTAAGAAAAAGACTTAAGCTCGAGCACGGTTTTAGCCGCAATAAAAAACGCAAATACAAAATTCCGTGTATTTTTTCCCCAGAGGACCAAATACTGCCTGAACAGTCTTGTGAGCTTGGAAGCTCCCCAACAAATATTAACTGTGAAAATGGTTTTGGCTCTTCAGTTTTCATTACAGGAACTTTCGGTTTCATGGCCGCAGCAAGGGTTATAAACGATCTAGCATTGGGAGTAAAAAATGATGATTGATATACATACTCATACACTTAGCCACGACCCAGAACTTGTTGAAGTTCAGGTGGTCGATTCATCACTGCCTGCAGGCCTTTCATTTCCAAGTAGTAAAAGGTTTTGTTATGGCCTACACCCCTGGTACGTGAATGAGGTGGAATATGGAGACTTTTTAGATCGTCTTAAGTCCTTTATACAGATGCCTGGTTTTTTTGCTTTAGGTGAAATAGGTCTTGATCGAAGTAAAAAAGAAAGTTGGGACAAACAATTAGAGGTTTTTGAGAAACAACTAGAATTTGCCAACCGCTTCAGGATTAAAAGGATTGTCTTACATAGCGTAAAGGCCTATTCGGATATTCTTCCTTATCTTAAAAACGCTCCAATAGGTACAAAGTTTCTTTTCCACGACTTCAATGGAAACGAGCAGACATACAAACAACTCATAGGTGTAGCGGATTGTTACTTCTCATTTGGACACAGGTTATTCAATTCAGAATCAACGGCCGTCAAAAGTATTAACTCATTTAGTCTGGATAGGATATTTCTTGAGACGGATGACCAGCCCGACAAAACTATTCGTGATATTTATCAACAGGCAGCCCAATTGTTGAATATGAAACTAACGGAGCTTGAAACACAATTAACTCGCAATTTCGAGGGTTTTTGCATATAATACCCTTCAGACACACAGCGCAAATACTTTACATATAAAGAAATATGTCTTAAAAATTAATGCTTTGGAGGTACACAATGGGTGCAGGTAGAAAGAAAACAGAACTAAAAATGAGAAGAAAAAGAAATCAGGCCAAGAAAAAGGCAAAGATTCAAAGAAAAATCGACGAAGCAAAGAAATAATTCGTCCTTTTCTTACTCTTAAAAAGGAGACAAAATTGTCTCCTTTTTTATTGCCTAAAATTATCCGCTATGGAGATTCTTTAATTTTTGCTATCATACTATTATGCGTTACTGGAAAACATATCAAAAACCTCTGATTCATGAGTTGCTAACCACAGCAAAAGAAAGCCAATGTGATTTCATTTTGTGGCAGCAGTATGGAAGCTCAAGGAAGATTTACGACATAGAACTTCGGGAACTTGATCCATCTAGAATGCAGTTTTTTATCAAGAACTCCTCACTTAAAAAATTTGGCGACCTAATGGTCGATAAGCCTGTTTATTTTCACGTTAAATCGATAGACATTATTTTTAAAAAAGAAAAATACAATTTTTATGGAAATATTTTTGACTCAACTCAACCTAACGAGTTGCAAGTTTATGAGAAGAGGAAGCACCAGCGCTTTTACTATAAATATCAAGACCATAAAAATATAACATTTGAGTCCACTACCAAGAAAGAAAATGGTGAACCTGAATTTACCCTTAGCTGTGTACTTGTAGATATTTCGATCTCTGGCGCAAGTATGGTCATCAATATGGCATCCAAGCATAGACTTTCAGAAGGGATGGATTTAAACCTCATGAACCTGACGGATCAAATATTAGCAAAGCCCTTAAAGACCCAAATTATTTATATGGAAAGATATAAGGGGGCTCCAGACGATATACTTTTTAAGGTTGGTTTAAAGTTTTCTTCAGAACTCGATACAGTTAGTTACAAGTCTATAAACTCCGTAATTGAGAAAAAGGCAACAAGAGTCAAAGGTCTTGACCCGGAAAGATACTGTGGCCTTGACCCTGAAGATCAATACAGAATCATAAATAATATTGAAGTGAAGAACAAAGTTTTGGCAAATAACCTCAGAGACTCAATCGAGTATCTTGACCGCCTGAGATACATGACGACTCAAATGAAAGTCGAGCTCTTGCAGGATCTTAGCCATGACCTTTTGGCCACAGCACTTCGCCTTTCAAGCAAAGAGCTAATTTATGATCTGTTCATAGAGTTAAGTGAAAATATTAGAGTTGAATTTTTGGAAAGGCTTGAAAGAGAGAAGCCTCCAACGGCCATAAGCAAAGCACAAACCGAAATTATAAAGCACCTCAAAAAGAAAGAGGCCTCGGGTGAATTGGTTTTGGACCCCAAGGCCTTTAGCACTTATGTTTAATCTTTTAAGATAAGCCTCAAGGTTCTTCTTAGAGGTTCTGCAGCTCCCCACAGTAGTTGATCTCCAACAGTGAAAGCGTTTAAAAAGTTTTCTCCAAGATTCATCTTCCTAACTCTTCCTACTGGTATTTTCAAAGTACCAGTCACATTCTTGGGTGTAAGGTGCTCAACCGTTGCCTCTTTTTCGTTTGGTACAAGCTCTACCCATTCGTTGTGTTGAGAGATAAGTCCTTCTAGTGTTTCAAGACTTGCATCTTTTTTTAACTTTATTGTAAATGCTTGGGAGTGACATCTAAGGCTTGCAACACGCACGCATGTTCCATCTATTGGTATAATGGTTTTAGTTTCAAGAATTTTATTGGCCTCTGACTGTGCCTTCCACTCCTCTTTAGACTGTCCGTTCTCCATTTTGACATCAATCCAAGGAAGTAGAGAAAGTGCTAGTGGCTGTCCAAAATTATTAACCGGCATATCACTAGACTTTGCCGCTTCCGTAACTAGTTTTTCATACTCCAAGGCCGCTTTTCCTGGTGACTTGGAATCAATATATTTAGAAGTAAGAAAGTGACTCTGCTCAAGCAGTTCAATCATGTTTCTTGCACCTGCTCCACTTGCGGCCTGATAAGTATGCCCTGAAACCCACTCCACCAAGTCTTCTTTAAAAAGGCCGCCCAACGCCAAAAGCATTAAGGAAACTGTACAGTTGCCTCCAACAAAATCTTTTTTGCCGCTATCAATGGCCTGAATGATCTGTTTTTTATTCACAGGGTCTAAAACGATTGTTGCATTATCATCCATTCTCATTGCACTTGCAGCATCAATCCAATAACCATCCCAACCTGTTTGACGAAGTTTTGGATATATTTCTTTGGTGTAATCTCCACCCTGACAGGTGATGATAACATCCATCTCTGAAAGCTCATCAATCGAGTTTGAATCCAATACAGTGTCAGAACATTTTGAGTGCCAAGTGTTTTTTTGGCCTTTCAAAGAGGTCGAAAATAGTGTGGCGTCAATAAGATCAAGATCCTTCTCCTGCTCCATCCTCTCCATAAGAACCGAGCCAACCATTCCTCTCCAACCAACAATGCCTACTTTTTTCATACGATGCTCCAAAACTTTGTAATTGATTTAAGGTATTGTCGGATAAATAAGAGCAAATATAAAGCCCAAAAGGCCTTAGAGTTTAAACAGATCCATGCAAAGTGAGTACAACTCTTCTTCAGGAGATGGGGCAACCACTGGCTCTATATCTTCAAGAGCTTTCAGAAGCATTTGCTTAATCTTTTGTGCATCTTCACGCGCAATCGCAAGAATAGAAGAGTAATGAAGATTGTCATTATTCTGGGATTCAAGTGCCTTAATTCCTTCAAGTCGCCAGTTTGTATGATGCTTAAAGATCATCGGTGAGTTTTTATCCAAATGGATTCTGGCCTTGCCTATTTTGTAGTGCCCACCCTTCTCCTCCACAAGTCCTTTTGAAGATAAGAACGTAAGAGTCTCAGTGAGGATTCTTTTATCCAGAGACAACCTTTTAAGCAAGGATTCAAAAGATTGATATTCCTGTATTGCGACTGCAATGTGGACAGCACTATAGTACCACTGAGAGTAATAAACTTGATGGTCTTTCTCATTGAGTCCACCATCAACTTTGATCCTCTCTTTCACTTCACTTCTCTTTTCTTTGATTTCCTCTATCTGCCTACTATAATATTCTTTTAGTTGAATACTTCCGGCCCTGTCTCTTTGATGAAGTAGCATAAAGTAATGTTTCTCATCTTCGGTGTGGTTTAGAAACTCGCTGATCTGAATGGCGTGCTCTATACTAAAATCCCCACGCTCTCTCAAGGCCTGAGTAACAAAGCTGGTTTGACAGTTTAAATGCTTGGCCAGGCGGGAGCGAATCCCTCTCTGTTGCCCAGTGGTACCTAAACAGTCTTTCAGGTAATTTTTATAGTCATCATATTCAAACACCATAAGTATCTGACTTTTCGTCTTTTCTAACAAAATACTTAAATTTAAGTATAATTTTTAATTAAACTAACCTTTCACCGCATCAAAAAATCATTTAAAACACATCCAACAAACCAACCCTAATGAAGCACATGCTTAAGGCAAAAGGAGAAAAAATGAATAAAGCGAAATCTAAAAGAATTAGAAGAATACATATCAAAAAAGGGTAATTGCTCTAAATCCTGTTCATTGATGATTTTGAGATCTTTCCTACGGCCCCATGTCATTTAAATTATTTGGC
>CATMLK010000075.1:0-13805 GCA_950070535.1 uncultured Bacteriovoracaceae bacterium
ATGGTCGACAAACTTGAGACATGGGGAGTTGAATCCAATCAAGCTCGTGAAATAGTCACACAACTATTTAAAGGCTCAACCAAACTAATGGAGTTAAATCGCGATATCTCCTTAGAAGAGTTGATTGATCAAGTCACTTCAAAAGGTGGAGTTACTATCGAAGCTGTAAAGGTTTATAGGGCCGAAGGAATAGCTGAAATGACCTCTAAGGCACTTGATGCCGCCTTTAAAAGATCCGAAGAAATGACTAAAGAACTCGGAAGTCTTTAGTTTCTAATTCACCTTAATTAAATTTCATGATTTTTTTGGCCTATTCTCACTTTGAGTCTAGGCCAAATATTTGCGGGGCAAGAGAGCTCACTCTAATATTATTAGGATTATTTTAATATGGAGAGGCAAGTGCAGGATTTTGATCAAAAAGAAAAAGCCTTTATGGAGGTTGCGGAAAACCTACCCGAATTTTTTTGGATAGCAAGTCCTGACGGCAAAATTCTTTGGCTTAGTAAGAGTTTTTCAGACTTCCTGGGGATGTGTTCAACTGATATCAACTCTGGAGGGTGGAAAAAAATAACATCTAAAAGTAAACAATTTGAGCTTTTGGAAAACTACAAAAATTGCCTGAAAACTAGAAAGAGCTGGAGAGAAACTTTTTATCTGAAAGGTAGAGATAAAAAGTGGCATTGTTTCATGGTTAACGCGACCCCGTTCTCAAATGGAAGTGATAGGGTTCGTTGTTGGATAGGAACGAATATTGATATAACTCATCTCAAAGAAACTGAGGAGCAACTAAAGAAAAGTGATACTAGATATAAATGTGCAGTTAGGGCCACTCAGGATATAATTTATGACTGGGATCTCAAGTCAAATATTATTGTATGGAATGATGCCCTAAGGACAAAGTTGCTGCATAAAAAGTACCCTCCAAGAACCCGTATTAAATGGTGGCAAGATAAGATTCATCCATTTGAACGAGATAGCGTGTCTGAAAATCTTTTAAGTGCAATTGAAAATAAACAAAGTGAATGGACTATGTCTTACAGGTTCAAAAAAGGTGATGGGAACTATGCCAATATCCTTGAAAGAGGCCGAATTCTTTTTGACGAAAGTGGCGCCCCACTGAGAATGATAGGAGCAATGACGGATGTGACAGCTGAGTATCACGCTGTATCAAGGCTAAGAAATGCAAAACTAATCGCTGAAAAAGCAAACGAGGCCAAGTCAAAGTTTTTAGCAAGTATGAGCCATGAAATGAGAACTCCGTTAAGTGCAATTATGGGATTTGTGGAGTTGATGTTAAGAGAAGAAACAGATGATGAAACACGAAAGGAGTTTCTATGTGTTATTAAAAGAAATGGTGAACATCTTTTAAGAATTATGGAAGATGTTCTGGATCTTTCCAAAATTCAAGCAGGGAAGATGAGTATCAAAAAAGAGCGGGTAGATACCTCAAATCTTTTAAAAGAGGTTTGTGATTTATTTAAAAGATCAGCTGGGAAAAAGAATATCAATTTTAAGACAGAAATAAGTGCGAATGTTCCAAGTTTTGTATATTCAGATAATGGACGTTTAAAACAAATCATTCTTAATATGGTCGGAAACGCTATTAAGTTCACAGAAAAAGGTCATGTCAGGTTAAGGTTGAATTATTCAGCTCCCCAGTTAATTATTCAAGTGGATGACTCTGGTATAGGGATTGCGAAGGAAAAACAAGAATACATTTTTGAGCCCTTTACACAGGCCGACTCAAATATTCATAATAAGTATGGCGGAACAGGGCTTGGTCTTTCATTAACAAAACAAATTTGTGAGGCCCTAAGTGGCAAGTTTCGCTTAGTAAAAAGCTCTCCTGGAAGTGGCTCATGCTTTGAAGCAACGGTGTTTGCTCCCCTTTGTAAAAACACCGAAAAGCCAGACGATGTAAAAGTGGAGGAGAAGGTAAATTTTCATGGACTAAAGATACTTGTCGTTGATGATATAAAGGACAACCTTATTCTTGTGGATGAGTATCTTAGGCCAACAAAAGCTATGGTTCACCTTGCAAGTAGTGGTGAGGAGGCCCTTTGGCTTGTGAGTGAGAATGTCTACGATGTTATTTTACTAGATATTAGGATGCCAAAAATGAGTGGCTTTGAGGTAAATCTGAAACTTAAGTCTCTAGGGATTACATCCCCAGTTATTGCCCTAACCGCTAATGCAATGAAATTTGAAAACGATAAAATGAAAAAGGCCGGATTTGATCGCTGCATTACAAAGCCAATAGATCCATCGGTCCTATATGACTCAATAAAGGCCCTGGACATTAAATCAAAACGAACACGCAACGAAAAAGATAGAGGAGCGTCTTTCGACGCCCCTTTACATTAAGCATTTCGATTCATTAAATTATCAATTTGTGTGATATGTTGATTTTGCTTTGGTAATAATTGGCCTTTGACTAAATCCTCAACATCTCTTGGAAGTCCATCGCACTCTAGTAACTCATTATATAGCTTTTTACCATGCTCTTCGCCCTCCTTTAATGCCTTTAGGGCAGATTTGTCACCAAATAACTTTGCTGTGCCCATTACTGTTTTTGCAACTCCTCCCCACGCTCCAGAGTCCTTATCAGGAGTTGTTCCTGTTGCTCTTAGCTTTGTCTCCAGATTTGTCACGGCCTGGTGATGATCATTTTTCATCGAGGTTATTGAACTTGCTTCGCTCTCTCCGCTAAACTTTTCTAATATTTGATTATAAGTCTCTACAGCTGATCTTTCACCTCTTACGATTTCATTTAACTTGTCTTCATAGTTATTCATTAGTACCTCCTTAAAAAATCCTTAAGGGTTCAAGATTCATGCCAAAGTTATGATTGGCCAAAGTCTAATATTAGGAAAGTGCATTCCTGAATATTTAATGTTGTAATGATTTTGGTAGGCAGGAGTTTAAGTAATGAAGGGTAAGTTAAAAATTGCTCAAGTGGCGCCTCTATATGAATCAGTTCCTCCACAGAGATATGGTGGCACAGAGAGAGTTGTTAAAACTTTAGTAGATGGGCTTGCTTCAAATGGCCATGAAGTTACACTTTTTGCCACAGGTGACTCTACAACAACCACTAGATTAATAAGTCCCTGCCCATACGGCCTAAGACTTGATAAGAATGTAGTTGATAAAGTTGTACCTCACATAACAATGCTGAAGATGCTATGTGAAATTGAAAGTCATTTTGATCTTATCCATTTTCATACGGACTACCTCCATTTGCCTTTGGTTTCTAAATTGAAAACTCCAAGCTTAACTACCATCCATTCTAGACTCGACCGGCCAGAACTTATTGCAATGTATGAAAGATTCAAGGATGTAAGTCTGGTCTCTATAAGCCATTCTCAGGCCCAACCTCTAGCCAGTAATAATTGGGTTCAAAATGTTTATCATGGTATCGATAAAAAAATTTACGTACCTAAGTTTGAACAAGGTCGTCATCTTACCTTTCTAGGCCGTATGAGCCCTGATAAAAACCCTGAAGATGCGATCAAAATTGCGATTGAATCCGAATTACCAATTAAAATTGCGGCCAAAATAGATCCTGAAGATCAAACATATTACCAAGAAAGAATAATGCCATTTCTAAAGCACCCTTTGGTTGAATTTGTTGGAGAAGTTGGAGAAATTAAAAAAGTTGAGCTTTTAAGAGATTCTATCGCTTTGATTTTTCCAATCCAATGGCCAGAGCCATTCGGGATGGTACTTATAGAGTCGATGGCATGTGGAACGCCTGTACTTGCTTATAATAACGGAAGTGTGCCTGAGGTAATAGATGAAGGGATCACAGGCATTGTGGTTGATAGATTCGAAGATGCACTAAAAAAGATAAGAGCAATTGATACTTTAGATCGAAGGTTAGTGAGAAGGAGGTTTGAGGAAAGGTTTGATCAATCAGTCATGGTTCAAAACTATGAGAAAGTCTATGATCAATTGTTAAATGTTACTCCCAAAACCATTCTGGATAGTCCTATTATATGAAAGATGAAATACATGAAGCTTGCAGCAGACTAGGTGAGAACGACGGCCATCGATATATGGATCCTTTTACCATGACACTTAATCATGGTGAAACCTTTGGTGTGTTTGATCGTCAAGGAGATATTAATAACCTTGGTCAAAATCTTCAAGGACTCTTCTTTGAAGGAGCAAGGCATATCTCAATGCTTGAGTTTCAACTAAACGGTTCTAGGCCTCTGCTTCTAAGCTCTACCGTTTCAGAAGAAAATGATCTGCTAATTATTGATTTAACAAATGAAGAAATTATTAATGAAGATCAGGTGATTCCCTATGGGACTATACATCTTAGAAAAACTAAAAATATTCAGGATAAGGGACTACATGTAAGCTTGAAGTTTCAAAACTTTAATACTTTCCCTGTCGACATTAAGTGTAGGATAAAGTTTGGAGCCGATTTCTATGATGTATTCAAATTGAGGGGCTTCGAGTGTGATTTATTAGAGAATGAGATTATTAAGTCTCACTCTGGAAATGAAATTCAATTTTCAAGTTGTGGTAGAGATAAAATTCAAAGACTCACTAAAGTGCAGTGTTCAGACAAAAGAGCTGAATTTGGTGTTGAAGATATAATATTCAGCTTTAGTTTGAATGGCGGTGAATCCACAAACATTAATTACGATGTCGTCTTTGCACAAGAGATCGCTGAAGGAGAAAGTGGCGTACAGCTCACACATGAGTCTTCAGGTGGAGCACACATTGAAGCATTGAAGGCAAAACTACCTGAAATTGAAACTAGCAACACTCACTTTGACCACTGGATAAAACGCTCTGGTGTTGATCTTATGGCGTTAATGGCCCGTTACGAAGATGTCATTTATCCAATGGCCGGAGTGCCATGGTATAACACTCCATTTGGAAGAGATGGACTAATAACTGCCTTTCAGACTCTCTCTTTCGCACCGTTTATCTCGAAAAACGTTTTAACGTATCTTGCAAGAAATCAGGCACAAGAAGATGATAAGCATAGTGACGCCACCCCTGGAAAAATTCTTCATGAAATGCGAAAAGGAGAGTTGGCAAACATTGGAGCTCTTCCTTTTAAAAAGTACTACGGGGCAGCAGATTCGACATTTCTATTTATATGGCTTCTAGGGCTCTACTGTAAACGCACAGGGGATCTTAAGTTCTTAGATGAGAATTGGAATGCCTTTGAGAATTGTCTATCGTGGATTGAAAATTACGCCGATCCCGATGGTGATGGCCTATTCGAATATATGAAGGAAAATCCCAATGGTCTTGATAATCAATGTTGGAAAGACAGCTTTGATAGTATCTCGCATAAAGATGGAAGTCTTGCATCTCCTCCTATTGCGGTAGTTGAAGTTCAGGCATATGCTTACAAAGCATATCTTACAGCATCATATCTTCTAGATATAAAAGGTGAGCAAAAAAGGGCAAAGGTATATGAGAAAAAGGCCAAAGAGTTGCAACAATTATTTCATGAAAAGTTTTGGATGGAAGAAGAGGGATTTTTCAGCCTTGCCCTTGATAAAGATAAAAGGGCATGTAGAGTAATTTCGTCCAATGGTGGACATATTCTGGCAACAGGAATTGTAAAACCAGCTCTGGCCAAGAGAGTTTGCGAAAAACTTTTATCACCTGATTTATTTACCGGTTGGGGGATTAGAACATTGTCCGCTAATGAACGGCGATTTAATCCGATGTCTTATCATAATGGCTCTATCTGGCCTCATGACAATTCAATGATCGCTTATGGACTTAAGCGCTACGGTGAGGTGGAGAAATTTAATACACTGGCCCGTTCATTATTTGAGCTTGCCCAGGAAGTGGAGCTTGCTAGGCTCCCGGAGCTATTTTGTGGATTTGGAAAAAATGATAATGAAGCACCAACTTTGTATCCCGTATCTTGCTCGCCGCAGGCATGGGCCGCAGGTGTCGTATATCTTCTGGTACATTCAATGCTTGGGCTCAGTATTAACTCTTTTGAAAAGAGAGTTGTATTTAACGAGCCAACCCTTCCAGAATTTTTGAATTACCTAAAAGTATCAAACATAGTAGTTGAAGAAGGCCCTTTTTCTTTTATAATTAAGAGGATCTCCACCTCTGAGTCGACTGTTGAAGTTTTAGAACGTCCCTCGGGCTGGAAAGTTTCAATTAATAAATAAGTTGTGTTTATGCGTGTTCTGTTATTTCTTTTCCTTCTTAGCATCAATTCGACAAGTGCATCATGGCACGACAACACTCGAGTACTTTTAAACTATTCTTATCTCGATTTGATAATTCCAGGTAAGTGGGGAATTACTATTGGAAAGGAATTCGATCATTATGGAGATTGGGAGATTGAGTATTTAAAATCCACATTAGGTCTTCCGCTAATCATGGACGACATTGGGTCGATGTCTGATACAAGAATTTCACTAATTAAAAGAAAGAATATTTGGTTTGATAGCTTTAATATTGGCTATGGTTTAAGTTATTTTGACTTTAATATATTCATCGGTGATAAATTTTTAGATACTTTAAGCGGGGGGAGCTCTCCCTCGGCAGATGTTGTAGAGACCCAGTCTCTGGGGACCTATCTTTCGCTAGGCAATAGGTGGGAGTTTGGTGATTCCATACTGCTAGGCATTGACTGGATTGCCTGGTCGCAGCCGTGGATAAAGCTTAAACAAGAGTCAGACTATTTCGAATACGCCCAAGGAGAAGATGACAGGGAGGCCGTAAGAGACGTTATAAGTTTTGTGCGCAGCTTTCCAAGGCTGACCTTGTTAAAATTACAGTTTGGGGCCCGCTTCTGATTTTCATACTGTATGATTATTGGTACTTAAAAGAAAAGGTTTTAAGATATGAAAGAGTTTATTGGCAAGATTATTACGACACTTGAAACAAATGGTTTTCCTGGAAAGAAGGTTTCTCTTCCTACTGAAAAGATGTATGAAGCCGCTGACAACAGGGGGCTGAGCTTCAATAAAGTCATGGAAGTCATGAGAAATGAGTATAATATAGATTCAAGTGTAGAGTCCGAAAAAATAGTTTTCTCAAAACAAGTTGATCAACAGTTCAACGAAGATATGTTTCAAAAGGCCCAGGAGATGATGGCAAATATGGATCCTGCCGAACTACAAAAGGTACAAGAAACAATAATGAATATGTCTGATGAGGAACGAGAAGAGCTTATGAAGAAGGGAAGGGATATGGGCCTTCTATAAAAGCTTTAACAAATTGCATTCCTTTGATTAAAAACTCTGGTAATTCTCTTTTTCCTTTTGACCCATTGATCTAAAGTGTCCACCCTGTTGGGTTTCCATTTCAGAGCCTTTCACTATTTCTCTTTCTTGGGATGAAGGTATTTGCTTATTTACTAGGGAGAAGAGTTTAACCGTTAGATTTGGGAAAAAGTGGTGTAACTCTATAAGCATTCTTGCCTGGATCCCAATTACCTTTACTGCTCGCTTATCTCTTACGGCATTGAGAATCCTGTGTGCTGCCTTTTCCGCACTTATTGTTGCAAGTGGAAGGTTGGCAAGTATGCGAAATAAATTAAATTCCTTCTTATTTCCCTTTTGAAAGTCAGCGTTAACAAAAGATCCGGTTCTCATCAGGCCTGGAATAATGGTCGTGACATAGATTCCATCTTTTCTTAGTTCTGCTGCACTTCCTTCAGAAAAACCAACTGCTGCAAACTTAGAGGCATCATAGGGGAGTAGGTGAGGCATGCTTACCTTTCCACCCACTGAAGTTATGTTTACGATCTGTCCTGCACCTTGCTCTCTAAAATATGGAATCACTTCTAGAGTTGTATTGGCCATTCCCCAGTACATTACATTCATTGCCTTTTCATAGTCTTGCTTTTTGAATGCATGCATTGGAGCGACCTGAATAATACCTGCGTTGTTAACTAATATATCAAGGCCTCCATAATAATCTAAAATATCTAAGATCATCTGTTGTACTTGATTTTCATTTGTTACGTCACAAACAATTGTGTGAACATCCTTTCCATAGCGAGAAAGCTCCCTTTTTGCGCGCTCCAATTCGTCCTCTTTTCTCGCACAAATAGCAACACTTGCACCTTCCTTTAACAGTTCACGGGCAAGTACAAGGCCTAACCCTTTTGAGGCTCCAGTGATTAAAACAACCTTTGATTTGAAGTAGCCTCTTTTGAATGTATTCGTTGCAAAGTTTTTGGCTAAGATTGCCAAACCTAATCCGGTAAATACTTTGAAGAAATTCATGTTCACCTCACTAGCTAATTGAGTGCAAGTGGCGTACCCTTAAATCTCTCCAACTCTTTTTATATCTGAGACAATTATTTGGCAGTCATTAAAGTCTTTCTCAACTTTTCCTTTTATAAGAAAAGAGCCTCCAAGTTGGAGGATGTCCCTAAACTGCTCATACTCATGTGGGAAGAGCGTTGTGTTGTACATACCATCATCGTCAGAGAAGGTAATGAAGGCCATTCGTTGCTCGTGCTTTGTCCTTACACCTTTTACACTTACTGTCTGGCCGTAGACAATAACCTCTTTTTGAAGGTGGTTTTTTATAAGGGTTGAAGGAATAATTTGACGTTGTTTTAAAAGGTCTCTGTATAGAAACCATGATGGAAACGTTATAAAGCCATCTAGACATTTTTGTTCCCAGTAAATAAGTTTTTCTTTGGGAAACTCCTGAATCTTTTGTCCGAGCACTGGCAACGTTTTGCTGGGATCCAAGGTCCCCCTCTTTTTGGCATAATATTCATATACCATCCACATAAGTTGGGAGTTGTTTAATTTGTCTTTGTTAAGCGAGCGGATACTTGAAAAACATCGGGCCTTTACAAGTATTTTTGCTTCATGAAAAGCTGGACCAACTCGATTAAGGAAGTCTTCCAAACTCGTATAGTCACCAAGCTCTCTTTGGGAAATAATCTTTTTAATTGTTTTTTGTGTCACTCCTTTTAACTGTTTTAGGCCAGTTCTTATCTCCATCTGACTCCCTTTATACTCATAGTCGCTTAAATTTATGTCCGGAGGAAGTATTACAACTCCCATGCGTCTTGCTTCATTTAAGTAATTTTCTACATTTGAGACATAAAAACCGCCTTGGTTAGATATCGTTGCGGCCATGAATTGGGCAGGGTAGTGGGCCTTAAGATAGGCGGATTTAAACGAGACTAAGGAGTAGCTGACGCTGTGGGGCTTGCAAAAAGAGTAACCTGCAAAGCTCTCGATGTCGTACCAAAGTTTTTCGACGTGTGCTTTTGGAAGCCCTTCAGCTTGGCACCCACTAAAAAACTTATTTTTGTAATATTGGAGTCTTTTGTTTTTGGACTTTTTTGCAAGAACTTTTCTTAATTCGTTTCCTTCCTGGCTTGTAAATCCAGCAAGACTTTTACTTACACGCATTACATCTTCTTGATAGACCATAACTCCAAATGTTTGTCCAAGGATCTTTTCAAGCTTTGGGTGAAGGTAGCGGAACCTGCCGCCATGGAATCGTCTTATGAGTTCGTTAACTTGCACCATTGCCGCCGGGCGGATGATAGAACAAATAATGGATAGAGTTGAAAGCTTTGCATCTTTCATTGTCTTTAAAAGAGTTCTGCACCTTGGAGATTCAAAGTGAGTAACTCCCACTGTCTGGCCTTCTATGAATATTTGCTTTGTCTTTGGGTCGTGCTGAGGATTCAATGACTGATAGCAGATGTTTTCTTTGCCTTCAAAGCGCAAGGAGTTGATTACATCGCGTATAACCGCAAGACCTCTGTTTCCAAGTATATCAGTCTTAACGAGTCCGGCAGCCTCTGTCTGATCCTTTTCCCATTGAATTACTGGATAGCCTTTCTTTGACATTTCTACGGGAACATATTTGTCAATTCTTTCAGGTGTGATCACAACGCCACCACAATGAACGCTCAAGTGTCTTAAAACCCCCTCTACTTTTGAAGCGTAAAATAAAATCTTTTGCCAAAGGCCATTTAGCTCTATCTTGCCCAACCTGTCTAAGGTGTAAGAAATTTCATCGTCCTTCACGCCAAAAACCTTTGCCATCTCACGCAGTGCTGAACGATCGCGCAGATAGTTGTGGTTTGCAACCATCGCCGCTCTTCCTTTGTGCTTTTCAAAGATCGCGTCCAGGACATCATCTCGTTGGTCCCATGGGAAATCTACATCAATATCTGGGGGGTCTTGTCGATCAACGTTCATAAAGCGATCAAAGAGAAGGTTTTCACCAATAGGGTCAACATGGGTTATATGTAAAAGATAATTTACAATGCTAGCTGCACTTGAGCCACGGCCGCAGGTGTACTCGCAAAAACTTGCCATCTCTTCGACATTTAAAAAATACGAGGAAAAGTTTTTATGGGATATGATCTCTAGTTCATAATCTAATCTCGCTTGAACCTTTTCAATTAGAGAGTGATCTGCCAAGTCATAGCGCTTGGCAATTAGCTTTTCACACTTTTTACGCAAAAGTTTGTCAGAGTCTTGTTCACTCATGGCATTGAAGCCTGGCATTATTGGGTCGTTAAAAAACCAATCTGCTACTGCGAGTTTGCCTATCTTTTTGTTGTTTTCCAAGGATGTTGGGTAGGGGGCAAAGTATGCATTAAACTGTTCTTGTTCCCACATGTGACAGAAGCTATTGTGATACAAGCTCATATCGACTTGATCAAGGGTTGTATTTTCATCGATTGCTCTTAGAGCTTGATAGAATGGAGCTTCTTGGCGATCAATATAGTGAACTTTGTTGTTGGCAAGCAATTCTATATTATTACTCTTTGCCCAGAGAGTATCTTTATGGGTGAAGAAGCCCCGCGACATCTCAAAAAAAATACAAGCATTACACTTTTTCATTTCAAGCAAGAACCCTCGCTCTCTGGAAAACAACACAAGTTCATTAAGGTAGGGCCTTAAAAATTTGGATGTATCTTTTACTGTAGTTTTTGTTTCATCCGCATGAAACCTTGTTAAAAATAAACTCAGCCCTTCGTAGCCCTTCCTTGACCTTGCCAGAGCGGTAAAAGCCAAGTTAAGGCCTCTTATCTCAACACCAATGATGGGTTTGACCGAGTATTCCCTGGCCGTTTCTAAAAACTCGGGAACACCGTAAAAACCATTGGTATCTGTCAGGGCCATGCATTGTGCACTTTGTCTTTGTGCAAACTCTAAAAGTTGTGCTGGGGAGTTTAAACCGCCCATTAATGAAAAGCGAGAGTGGGTGTTCAAGTAGTTCATATGATCTCTCTTCCAAGTTTTATTTTTCTTGGGAACTTCTTATTTATTTGGTCCATAGCACTGATTAGAGGTTTCTTTGGATCTTCCAAAAGACTCAGCTGTACTTGCTGTTTTCCAAGGTCCATTAACTCAATCATGATGTAGCGGATGGAAGTTCTTCGAGTATATAGAAAGCCTAAAGAGCGCAGAAGCTGGGCCTGAAGATCATGGGAGTATTCAATAGAAGACTCAAGCTTGGATGTCTTCTCTAGATACTTATAGTCGGAGTAGCGCAAAGCAAGTTTAAACTTTCTTGTAAAGAAGCCCTTTGATCTAAGTTTGGCAAAGGCCTGCTCTGAAAGTGCAAACATCACTTCACGTATTCGTTCGAGACTATTTGTTTCCTCTTCAAGGTGGGCCTCGACAATCACTGTGGGTTCATTCTTCGGGGGAGTCACTGGACTGTTGTCTATGCCTCTTGCCATTTGAAAGATTAGGCGTGACTTTTCTGGAAATATTGCTTCTAGAGTTATTGGATCCAAGCACTTTAAATCGCCAACTGTTTGAAGATTTAAATCGTCAAATATTTCCATATAAGAGGAAGACTTCTTTAGTTGTTTAATGACAGGCAGAACTTGGTTGGGAAAAGGATCCAGAAACCTCTCTTTGTCGGATCCATTCACTAGAAAAACTTCTTCGCTAATTTGGTAGGGATTCGTTGCCGCTTTCGCGACAAGCTTGTTTTCAGAAATCCCCAATCGGGGACGTAGTTGGAAACCCTCCTGAATATTGCTTTGTATCTTTCTGGCAAAGTTTTGTGGTCTGCCATAGAGTTTGTCGAAACCAGAAAAATCCAAATATATCTTTCCCGGAGCACAGGACTCGTATACTGGTGTTAGCCTTGAGGCCATATAGAGAAGCTTTTTATGGATTGAGTTGTATAGATCTGGTCTTGGCTCAACCACTCTTAGACCTTTCTCCATTCTTTTTGCGACGGCCAGATCCATTCCTTTGACGATGCCAATCTCCTTGGCCTCACTTGAGACGTCCCAGACCTTTGAGCGATCGGAGTTTGTCGCTGCTATTATGGCCGGACGTGACTTTAGGGAGGGATCTTTTACCCGCTCAACCTCCACCATGAATGAGGATATATTTAAAAAATCTACAATTCTTTTCACAAAAACCATTATCCGTAACTTTTCCGTAAATATCAAGGGTAAACTTTTAACCTATATAGAGTCATCACACAAGCAAAGTCGTGCAGGGTGAGGTTCAACTGTGTTTTTTCTATATTTCAACGAGTTATAGTGCTTTTAGGAAACTAGAGTAGATTAAGTCCAACAAGAAAGACCGGTATTTATGAAACAAAATTCACTGTAGAATTTTTTGACACCCATACTAACAATTACAAAGTGCCTTTCGCCGAGTCACTAAAGCTGGGAGAATCTAATCAAGATCTGATGCACATTTATTAAAAGACAAAGAAATATTGAACACGGTTTGGATATAAACCATTACTTAAATAGTTGGAGTAGAAAATGAAAAAATTAATAATAGGGCTGTTTCTTATATCGGGTGCGATTTCTTCATATGCTGATACTCATGCAGAAATGCTTAATAATCTTAAAGAAAAAGCTCAAATGGAGAGGGATGCAGATAATCAACTTGAGTGCCATGAAGAAGTTGCTATCAATAAGCAACTCCAAGAAAAAACTATTCAATTAGAAAGAGCGTATCAAATTAAAAGGAGAGAGGCAATGACTGTCTTGCTGGCACTTTCAGCAAGTCAATTTGAAACTCAAGAAGGTCTAACTTCTTGTGACCAGCATTCAAAAATATTAGAACAGATTGAGGAAACACTGCATAGTTTCCTGGACTGAGCCCCGTTAACTATATAGGAAAGACAAACTTTACTTCGATCACGAAAGATCGTCTTTAGAATCAAGGTTTGATGCACATTTTTATAAAGGCAAAGAAATAATTAACACGGTTTTGATATAGACCATTAGATTTCTGTATTGGAGGATATTTTGAAGAACTTTTTGATCTGTCAGGTTTTGGTATTACTTTCACTACCTGCCTATGGAAATATCCCTTCGCCAGAAAGAAGCAGCGAATATGAAGATCTTTCTTTATTCATTTGTTGGGCGAAGTTTGATTCATATGGAAGTAAAGAGGATCTATCAAAGACGTACAACAAAATTTACGCAAATAATGCTGAAGAGGCACGAGTTATAGCCCAAACAAGAGCTTTATCCTACCTTGATATGGTTAAAGCGACAAGCTCACTAGTGTTAGAAGAGGAAGCGAAAGAATTTAAAAGGTATGCATCTAAACTTAATAATGTTGATTGTGTTTTCGATGGTGGAGGTTTTGATTAGTCAAAAGCCACTAGATAGCGAAGAAGTCTCTGTTTAATAAGGCGGAGACTTAACACAAATTCACTTCGATCAAGAAAGATCGTCTTTGAAGTCAAGGATTGATGCAAATATATTTAAAGGCCAAGAAACAATAAACACGGTTTGGATATAAACCATTACTTCTGTGAACGGAGAAACCTTATGAAAAAAATATTATTAGGATTAATGCTTTCAACTTCTATGTCAT
>CATMLK010000076.1:0-13551 GCA_950070535.1 uncultured Bacteriovoracaceae bacterium
AGTCGTCTTTGCACTTAAACTAAATTCAATTTTTTTAGCGGAGTATTCTAGCTCTTTTAGCTTTAGACAGCTTTTTATCAATAGATACAAGTTTGCTTTTTGTTTCTCTCCTTGCCTCTTCGGACCCTCTAACAAATCAGAAGCTATTTCTCTAATTCTCAATGTTACACTTCTTAATAGTTTTTGCTTTTCTTGGTCTTTAAACCCACTGAGTTCAAAGGTTTCTAAAATACTAAGAGGTGATCTAATATCATGAGCAACCTGTCTTGATACTCTTTGAATTGCTAATTTCTTTTCTAAGTCTAAAAGCTGCAGTAGGTAAGGCCCAATCACCTTTTTATTCACATATTTAAACCAAGTGACAAAAAGGAGAAGTAAAATCAAAAACGGGACTGCAAACATTTTGATCCCATTATTATAACTTAGCCCTCTAGTGAAAACTTCCTTTGGCACTCCAACCAATATTTCTCCAAATTTTTCATTTAGAACTACAATGGGATATCTAAAGATAAAAAGGCTCGAAACATCTTTTAAATTACATTTAGATTTAGCGAATACACATTCATCTGAATCAAATATCGCTATTTCACTATCTTGAATTCCAATGAGTTCAAGAGCTCTATCAACTCTGATCTGTATTGCTGTATAGCTAAGACTCATAAACTCCTCGACGATGAAACGATCCTCAATTTTTAGGAGATGCTCAGCCATATTTTTGGTTTGTCTAACTTTCACTTCATCAAATTTAAGAAGGCTATCTGTATATACGAAAAGAAGAATAAAGATGGCGACGACGAAGAAGAAAATCATCGTATAGAATATTTTTTGAATAAAAGATTTAAAGTCTAATACGGTCATTATGGAACAGATATGCCTTTCCAATAAACAGCTTTCTCACCCTCTAGAATATAGGAGTGTAGTAACTTGGAGGGACTTCCCTCCTCTCCGAAAATTATATAGTCTGTTGTTAGGAAGTTCTTAAATTTTTTTGAACGTAATGTTTTCATTAAGATTTCTGGACTTAACGTAGCACTTGAATTCACTAAATCGATTATTAGCTTAGCCGTATCATAACCTATTGCTGTAAAAGCATTCATTTTTACCTTGTACTTTTCATGGTAACTTCTCCGTACTTTTGAGGAATAAGCATCCCTATTATTGTTGTTCCAGTACAAAGCTCTGTAAGCTTTAATCTTTTTTTTATCAAAAAAGTACTTATTTAGGACGCTCCTATTATTTCCCCAACCATCGCCTCCTATAAGAATAGGAAAGTATGAACTATCCTTCATAAATGCTATAAATTGTCTAAAGTCACTTTCAAAGGAGAAAATCGAGATGCAAGGTATTCTTCTATCCGCAAGCACTTTCACCTTACGACTAAAGTCTTTTTCATCTGCCAGAACAGTTACGGCCAAAACTTTAGTTCCTGCAGAGCTAGCATCTTTTATAATTTCTTTTGAGATATAATCAGCGTTTGGTTTACTTACATTATGCAACACACCTAATTCACTACACTTCTCGTTATGAAGGACTTCTCTTACAAGGTGCTTCATCTTACTTCCATCTAGCATCATCCTAAAACTATTTGAATTACTTCTATGAACCAAATGGCTCGAAGCTGTTGGAGTAATAAAAATAACATTCTCTTTTGGTATCATCCGTGAAATTAATATGGCATCGCTACTTGTTTCCCCACCCACGATCAACTTAACTCCGTAACTCAACACTTTATCAACTGCTTTCTTAAGGGATAACGCTGAACCATCGTGATTTACAGGGTAGAGCCTTATAGAGGACTCCTGATGGAAATCAAGGGCAAACTCCATTGCCTTAAGCATTTTCTGAGGAAAAGTATTGTATTTATCATTAAGGCGAAATATCACCCCCACTTTAACCTCTTTTTTAGTAACTTCAATTGCTGTAGAAACTTTCATTGTCCCTAGGAACGCAAAAAATATTGCCAATGTAACTACTTTAAAATTTTTCACAATAAGGCCTTACATCTAGCTCTAATGTCCAGCAACTTTCATTCTGATTTATTAAATGTCTTAAAGTTGATGAGAGTGATTCTTGTTGAATAAACTCATGATCCATGAGGTTCGAACTTATACTTCTAGTTCTTTCGTTATTAAGTAAACCATCAACGATCACGTGACATGCATGGACTTTTTCTCTTCCTAATTCCCTAGCGAGACATTCAGTGAAGATTCGCAAGGAGGCTTTTGGAATAGCGAAAGCTGCCATATTTGCACCACCTCTTTTGGAGGCTGTTGCTCCTATGTTTAAAATTTTTATTTTTGTATTAGGGCTCGATAGTTCTAAAGTGGCTTTTGTTATATTGAATGCGGACATGAAGTTCAAATCGAAAGCCTCCCTCATAGTTTGAGGTGTTATTTCTTTTATCGATACACCACCAGTCCATGTTGCAGCATTATTTATTAGGACAACTTCTTCATAGATTGAGAAGTCAAATCTATCCAATTTTTGCAAGACCTCTTCATATTGAACCAGGTCCACATCAATTATATCCACCATAGCATGGCTAATTTCACTTCTAGTTTTAGCAAGCTTTTCAAAGGTTCTCCCAAAGAGTAAAAGATGCACCTCCTCCTGGTCAAAGTCTCTTGCTAATTGACGTCCTAGCCCCTGACCAGCACCTGTAATCAAAAATAATTTCATCTTAAATTCCTATGTTATTTTTCTTGTTCGGACTGTTTCACTATTAATATTTTAATTCGTTCCAAAACTCCTTCCAAAACGCCATGCCAACTTTCACTCCACGATAGAAGACTGAAAAGTCATCGTTGCTTTGGATATAGTTTTCAAGATTTTTGTAATTCTCTGCGATGTGCTCTTCCTCGTTTGCAAAGTGGATTTGAAAAAATCTTGTATTTCTAAGATCTTCTTCCTCTCCATATGAAAGTTTTTGGAATAGAAACTCTATGTTTTCAATTGCAGTAAACTCCATACCAAAAGAAAGTCCAAGTAGCTCTCTGTCATCAATCATCATAGAGGCTGACCTTTTCAATTTGCTTAAGGATCTAAGGTCAATAATTTTTGGAGTATAATGAATTTTTTTACACGAATTTAGAAAAAGGACGTCATGTGAGAACTTCTCTCCCTCCCCCAACTCTTCGAGGGCAATTTTAAGGATCCGTTTCTTCTTGATGTTGGATTTCAATTTCATTGATACCTCGATTAAGAGGTTGGGCATAAAGGAGCTAAACGTGAACCAGCCGTCTGCGACATCATATGGATTGTATTTTAAATTATAATTGTAAATGGTCGGACTAACCATTGATCTATAAGATTCCAAGTCCTTCGTTCTTTTGACGAATGTATTCATAAAACAGGCTCCATGCGTCAAAAAATAGCACGTATAAAAATTTGATGCTAATTAAAAAAAAAGTACTTTGATTTTAAAGGATTACGTTAGCCTGAACATCGAAATTATTCTGATAGCTCTCAACACAAAGACGTAGTCCTTCATTGAGATTGATTGTAGGCTCCCAGCCCAATAGAGTTTTGGCCTTTGAGATATCTGCCCATGTTTCTTTCATGTCAGCTTTATTAAAAGGAAGGTTTTCTACTTTTGCTTTCTTACCTAGCTCGCCTTCCAAAATGGAGATCATCTCATTAACAGTGATAGGATTTTTGCCACCACCTAGATTTATGATCTCATATCCAAGAGGTTTCATGGCAAGGATGGTTCCCCTAGCGATGTCATCAACATAGGTAAAGTCTCTTGCTTGAGTTCCATCACCGTATAGCTGAATTGGCTTTTCTTCGTCAATCCATCTCATGAATCGAAATTGTGCCATGTCAGGTCTTGATGCCGGCCCATAGACTGTAAAGTATCTAACAATTGATACATCAATGCCAAATAAGTGATGATAAGTATACGCCATTGACTCTGCAGCCTTTTTAGTAGCGGCATATGGAGAGATTGGAGTATTTACAGGAAGATCTTCTTTAAAAGGCATAGGAAGGCCTGCGTATAATGAACTTGTTGAAGCAAGCACATACTTTTTAATCTTATGCTTTTTCATTAGTTCTAAAATATTTAAAGACCCCTGAGCATTAGTGCTCATGTAAACGTGAGGATTTTCAATTGAGTATCTTACTCCCGCCCTTGCAGCAAGGTTTAGGACTGCGTCAAACTTATACTGTGAAAATATTTGTTCTAACTCTTCAAAGTTTTCGATATCAACTTGGTGAAACTCAAAGTTTTTCTTATCTTTGAAAAACTCGATTCGGTGCTCTTTTAAAGTGACGTCATAATAGTCATTCATGTTATCAAGGCCGACCACCTCATGGCCTTCCTTGAGCAAAAGCTCTGCAGTTTTAGAAGCAATAAATCCAGCGACACCTGTAAGAAGAATTTTCATGCAATAAATTTAGCATCAAGCTCTGGGATTAACAATTTAGAATTGCGGCCTTTTCCCAACGACCTTTATAATAAAATCAGGAACATCTAATTCATCTGCGTCATAGCCAGTAGTGATATATATCTTGCTAAATCCGGCCTCTTTTATTCTCCAGGCCTCTTCCTCTCCCCTAACATCGCCTCGCAGGTGAGAATCAATATAAATCTCGCAGTCTTTAGATATTTTCTTTGATTTTTTTAAAAACTCAGGAATGCTCTCGAAGCAGTCTATTTCAAGCCTTGAGTCCGCTGCGGCAAAGCGCCATAGTTGGTGAATAAGGGTATCGTCATCAATCAAAACTATTTTTCGCATAGCGACTATATTAGGTCATGATGGCATCTATCCACAACTGGCAAAGTGCGCCCAATCCGAGTAACTCGGTTTTCAATAATCCCCTTTTGTTTCCTTTGCCAAAACATTATTATCTAGACCTATGAAAAAGTTTAAATTCAATATTTTACTGGCGGCGATTTTTCTGGCCGGAACGGTACTCAATCAAGAGCTTTATTACCTAATAGAGTCAGGCACCTTTTCTTTTGTAAAAGGCGAGAAATACATAATTACATTTTTTATATTCTTAATTTTTTCACTTATTAAGAATGATTTCATGCGATATGCCTCACTATCATTTATTACCTTTTTAAACCTTATCCAGATGGTGCATATTGGTTATTATGGTACACCAGTCCAGGCAAGTGAAGTCTACCTTCTGTTCGCTGAGGTTGGTGAAGTTTACGGCTCCCTTAAAGAAGAGCTTCCTTTGATGATTCTACCAATCTTGCTAACAATCTTGCCTTTAGGTGTTTATTGGTTTGCAAACAAGAATCTATCCCCAAAGATTGCAAAAGTTCGCTTTGTCTCTGCGTTCTTTATTTTTTACCTAGTATACAATCCAGTTAGAACATATGTGACAGGAAACACCTGGGGACGTCAGCCATCAAGTGAAGAACTGGGTGGAATGAACATCTATCTTTCTTCCTCCTACTTTCTGGGTAGAATTCTTCCGGCCAAGTTATCTGGGGCCAAGGAGCATTCAGCTCCAACAATTCAATTTGAAAAAATCAAGGCCCTGGATGGGGACATTTATTTGGTTCTGGGTGAAAGTCTGACTCCAAACCATATGTCTTTGTATGGTTATAAAAGACAAACCACCCCCCTATTGGAGAAACTCAAAACAGATCCAAATTTCTATTTCACCAAAGCTTTATCTTCAGGGGTATCAACTGACATTGCTCTAGCTTTTCTTATGAATATCACTTATGGGCCGGGAGCTGGAAATGTCGTATATGGAGGCAAGCAGTGCCTTAATAAACTTGCAAAGCTAAATGGTTTTAAAACCTACTTTCTCTCTTCACAGTCTCAACAGCAGTTAAGATATATTGCGAACTCCATATGTCCAAAATTCATAGATACATACCGAAGTCTTGATGATTTGGATCCAGAGATTGAAGACTCCAATGCCGCTGACGACTTGGTTCTTTTAGAGGGTCTAGATCTGGTGGATAGTGATAAAAACTTTGTTATTTTACACCAGAGAGGATCTCATAGTCCTTATAATTTAAGATATCCAAGTGACCAGGCAGTTTTTCCAATTGGAAATGATCACACACAGAATCGAGTAAACCATTATGACAATAGCGTGATTCAGTTTGATATTTTTATGGACCGACTAATACAGAAGATCAAAATGAGAAAAAGGCCAGCAGTAGTGATTTATGTTTCAGACCATGGTGAGGGCCTTGGGGAAGAAGGTAACTGGGGCCATGGCAAGCTTGTCCGAACATCATATGAAGTACCTGTTTTAATATACCAACACGAGGTGCAAGAAGTGCGTGAATTACACCAACCTTCGACTCACTTCAACATCTCTTTGATGTTGGCCGAATTACTGGGATTTAAAAGTAAAACAGATTACTCAAACCATTTAAAAGATTATACAATCCTAGGTAACGATATCGACGGTTTCGCAGGCAGAGTGAAACTTGAATTCGAGAATGGAAAAATTAAATCTGAGAGGCTAATACAAGAGCTGTGAAAAGAGTAATTTTATTAAATACAAATATGGAATGGGGCGGCGGAGAGAAGTGGCATCTTGAAGCGGCATACTATCTTAAAAAGAATGAATTCGAAGTTGAATTTATATGCAACCCCCACTCAAAGCTCTCTCATGAAGCGAGGCAGTCCCGGTATAAAACTCACGAAATCAATGTTGGAAAGCTAAGCTTCATAAATCCGCTGAAGCAAAAAGAGCTCTCATATCTCATGCGTGGAGCTCACGCAGTAATAATGAACCTGCCTCAGGACTTCAAGGTTGGAACCTTGGCGGCCGAGTCAGCTGGTGTTAAAAGAATAATTTATAGAAGAGGAATGCCCCATCCAATTAAAGACAAGGGAATAAATAAGAAGCTTTTCAACAAAATTTCCCACGTTATCGCAAATTCCAAAGAAGTGGCCCAAAGTCTTATAATGCATACCGAAGACTGGTTTCCACAAGAGAAAATCGTAACCATCTACAATGGCATAGAGCTTGAAAAGCTAAATCACTCCCACCAAACTTACTACAGAAAAAAAGAGGGAGAAATCGTTTTAGGAAACGCAGGACGATTAGTCTCTCAAAAGGGACAAAAAGAGCTCCTTCAAGTTGCTAAAATTCTTAAACAAGATGGCTTTAAGTTTCATCTTTTAATTGCAGGATACGGCGAGCTTGAAAATGAGCTCAAAGAGCTATGTGCAAAATATGAACTTGAAGACGAAGTAACATTTTTAGGACACGTTAAAGATATGCCAAAGTTTTTCAATAGTATTGACTACTTTGTCTTTCCTTCTCACTTCGAGGGATGTCCCAACACATTAATTGAGGCCATGGCCTACAAAAAGATTTGCTTTGCGTATGATGTAAGCTCTATGCCTGAGGTTATTAACTACACGAATGGCCATTTGAGTCCCTTCAAAGATGTGAATGATATGGCCTATAAAATCAAAACCCATAGTGATCCCAATATTGCTCAAAACGCATATAACACTGTTGATGAAAAATTCGATTATCAGAAGAATATGAGAAAGCTTCTTAAGATACTTCAAAGCTAATTATTCCAAGTAGTTAACAAATACCTCTCAAGAACGCTCAGATAAACTCCGATGAGCGTTAAGATGAGGATTTTATTACTAATTTTAGCATTCTCCACTCAACTTTTGGCACAAGTAATGAGCGTGGATTGGCATTGTCCCAACATCTTTCATAATGAGTCCTCAGTTCAATATATCCCTGAAAGACAATTTATCTCAGTTCGTTTAGATCAAGACAGCTTTAAGCTTGAGCCGGATATTTTCGAGTCAAAGAAGTTTAGTTTTAGCTCATTCAATACTCTCTTTGGAGGCACAAAGTATGTTCCAAACATAGCGAACTGCCTAAAGAACTTTAAAAAGAGCTTTGTCGAAAAAATAGCACGTTCAAAAATCTGCCCTTCAGATCGTTGCAAAGGAGTACTTGCTCAAAGATTTTCTAATTACCTGGATCAAAAAGAGTTAGTTAAACTAGGCAAAGACACCACCAGGCTTCCTTCGATATATTCCGGGCATACCTTTTCTAATGACAGTGAGACAAATTACAAAAAACTATTAAAAAACTTTTGTGATGGGAAAACTTTTTCTGCCACAACTCTAACTTCAAGAAGTTTTTTGCAATATGCTAAGAACACATTTACTAATCCTCTAGTTAACATTTCCGCAAGCTGCATTAACAAGCTGGAAGAGCTTACAAAAAAATATGAATTCAAAGGTAGCTGCTCTAAGGGAGATATTTGCTCCCAAATTAAAGCTGATACCCACTACTTTAGAAGTGAGTTATCCGATTTAAAAAACAAAGAGATCCTTGAAATACCAGAAATTGATTCTGGAGCATATATAATCGCAAAGAGTGATACAAGTGCACTGGCAGGCCATTTTTTTAAAGATATTGAACACCTCAATAATGGTGACTGCTTCCTTAAAAAGGCCCAAAAAAAGTACAAGCTCGAGTCTCTGTTCTTTTACGACAACATTATTTCAGATGCCATGCCTTTTATAAAAGACACCTTTGGGAAAAAATGTGTAAAAAGATTTTTAGAGACCTATCTTACAAACAAATACACCAACTCTCCCCCAAATCCCTTATGCTTAAGCAGGCAATGTAGGGAGGCCCGACAAGCACAACATCTTTTCGAAGAAAACACTCAAGATCTTCTGAGGATATTTTATGATCGGCCCTTTAATTTAAAAGCATGCATCCAAAAAATAGGTGCAAACAAAGACAATGCCAAAGCAAAACTAGAAGGCCTTCTGAAAGATATTGAAAGTGCTTATGCCTGTGCTCCACTAAAAATGGGAGAGGTAAAGGTTGTCTCACCAAATAAAGATGATATTGGTGGTAACTACGCTTTAAAGAAAATTGGTAAGAACAAGCTAGAAGCAACCATCGCTGTGGATTTCTCAGGTGGCAATGCCTACAACCCGGCCCTATCTTTGGACTTATTTGATAAAACAAAATCCTGCCTTGAACAGGTCGGCCCATACTTAAAATCTCCAAGTGGAGAGCAATTAAGTGTCAAAATCATTGATAAGTATGAAAGTCTGCAACTACCTGTAGAGAAGCGACCTGATCTACAAACTATAAAAATCGAACCCTCTGATTATCGATCCAAATCTGCTGCTTATGCAAAAGATATTAATTGTGAAACGATTACTCATGAAGTTCTCCACATCCTAGGCCTTCATGATGAGTATAAAGAAAATTCGAAAATTATATATATCAACACAAAAACAGGCAAAGCTATTAATTCAAACCATAACTTACAAGACCTTAAAAATAGAGGTCTAGCCAAGGAGCATTTGCGTTACCAATGTAGGGCCATAGCAGATCGACCAAGTATAATGTCCCGTCATTGGGAGATGTTTGATGAAACCGTAGGCAGGAAACACACCTGTAGATGTAATGGGCCACAATGTAAGCAGATATTAAAAGATGGCAAAAGGCCCTTAGAACTATATACCGAAGGCCTGTGGAGCTCTCTGAATAAACGAAAAAGTATTTGTGATTATACACTTCTGCGCACCTACGAAGACTACGAATTTAATAGATTGGAAGACAGCCCAAAGTTTAAGGTAATCAGAGATAACGATAAAGAGCTGGTCTTTCAACATACCGACTTCATTAGACTAGAAACAGATCTCTTTGCAAATATCTATGAATACACATGTAAGGAGTGTAGATCAAAAGAAGAGTGCAACGACCTTGAAAAACTTCGCTCAAGAGTGACTAAACAAATTGGACCAAAACTCAATACATGTCCGACAGGAAGTACCCCCTTAGAAACTAAGTACTTACCTAGAAGTGAAGCATCCCAAAAGGTGGAGGTCATAGATTCAAATACCTTTAGTTTTACTTCTCAACCAATGAACCCGAGCAAATCTCTCCTTCATCCTTCCCATTTTGCAAGGATCAAGCATGGTGCCTGCTCTTCAAGAGTCCAAAAATACTCTACATGTGCCAAATATGCCTATAAGGACATCAATCCGCAAGATTGCCCAGATAGGCCAAATTACTGCAATAATCCTGAAAAATGGCTAATGGAAGATAAGTAAAGTTCTAAAACTTTTATTCCGACAAGGAATGTAATGAAATACCTAATAATGTTGTCTTTTACTTTAATGAATATTTCACTAGCCGAAGAGTTAAGTGTTCGATGGTTTTGCCCCACAATACATGGGGGTAGCTCTCCGGCCCAATTAGTCCCTCAATACAAAGAAATTAAAGTTTCTTGGGATGAAGACAGCTTTAGATTTAACCCAGATATCTTTAAAAAAGAGGAAAAGTCTTTTTTTAGATCTATGTTCACTAAGTCTAAAAAGTTTAGTCCCGAGATCTCTGCATGTGTGGATAGGTTTAAATCAAATTTTTCATATGAGCTGCGTAAAAGTGGACTCTGTAAAACAGACGACTGCAAGAACACTACTCAGAAATCCTTTGAAAGAGATCTAAACAAAAAACATCTCATTCAAGAAAAGGGTAAACTTCCTTCCCTACCTCGTTTCTACACTGGTCATACTTTTTCATCAGATAGCGAAGAAACTTATAAAATCTCACTAAAAAACTTTTGTGATGGTTTTAAAACTAATCCGGTAGTCTACACTTCCCAAGGTTTTATCCAATATGTCAAAAACCTTATCGCAAACCCACTTACCAACTTGGACCCAAATTGTGTCAGCGACTTTGAAAGTTATCTCCAAGAACACAAATTTACAGGAGAATGCGAAGATGACAAGATTTGTAGACGAATTGCCCAAGACACACAGACCTTTGAAAATCAATATTCCGACTTAAAAGACGGTCAGGTGAAAAGGATTGATACAAAAGAGCCAAAACACTCGAAGAGAAATCATGCCTCAAGTGATTACATTGCAAAAGCAGGCAAGGCAGTTTCATCAATTAAGCACTTTCCAAATCAACAGGGGTGTTACATTTGGAGGTCTCTATATAATAATGGAGTTTCAGACCTATTTAACTACGACAATGCCGTAAGCTCCGTATTACCATTTTTTCAAGAGGATGCAACCCAAGGATGTGCCAGAACCTTTTTGGAAGAGTACATCACAGAAAAAATCAAGGCCGGAGATCATAAGAACAACCCTTTATTTGATCAAAATGTTAAGGCCTTAACAGATGCCATTTTTGGAGAAGATGAATTCAACCTTCAGGCATGTTTGGCCGAAGGCCTAATTCCCGAGGATGGTGTAAAGCAAAAGCTCACTGATTTACTTGATAATATAGAACAAGCAACTGCGTGCTCAGACCTAAAACCAGGCTCAACAAAACTTGTAAGAGCAAAAGGCTATGCCAACGGAGCTCATTTCGCTCTAAAACGAATCGACGACAAGAAACTAGAAGCGACAATTGCATTGAAGTTTGAAAAGGGTAATGCTTACACCCCAGAACTTGCAAACACATTATTCAACAGAACCAAGTCATGTATCAATAATGTTAACTCCTATTTTAAATCTCCAAATGGAGAGGAGTTAAAAATCAACATAATTGACGAGGAAGAAAATAATAAACGTGCCCCAAGTGAGAGACCCCTCACTAGATCAATTGCTGTAAATAACGCTGACGCAAGATCTCATTCATTGGGGTACGAGAGTGATATTGACTGCGAGACTATTATTCATGAAATTATGCACTTACTTGGACTGGTTGATGAATATCATGAAACAATCAAAGAGGGTGGCAAGGAAAGAGCTAAATATCAATGTAGGGCCGTCGCTGAAGTAGACAGTTTGATGGCCAGTCACTGGAAAAAGTTTGACGATGTAACGGGAATTGAAAATGAATGCAGCTGTGAGGACGATTTCTGTAGAAGAATTATAAACTCGGATGATCAAAAGCTTATAGATATCTATACCCAAGACTTCTGGCAACTACTTGATCAAAGAAGCAATCTTTGTGAATATGAAAGAGTGAAAACACACTTTCTAACCACTAGTAGAATGAAAAGCCTCCCCTTCTACGATATTGAATCTGACGACGAAAATGGCATGGTCATCAAGCATACGAACATTTTTAAAGGAAGAAATGAAAGCTTCTTTGGCACTGTCTATCAGTTTAAATGCAGAGCATGTCAAAACCCAAAAGAATGTGAAGAGCTTGAAAACTTCAAAAGAAAACTACAGAATAAATCACCTAACAGAAAAAGATATTGCCCAGAGGGATCATCCTTGGTTGAACAAAGTCATTTGCCAATTGAGAAAGCAGGAAAAAATGGCGTGAAGGCAATTAATTTTAACACTTTCAAAATGTCATCAGCAGCAAAGAATCCAGGTGGCTCTTTACTGCACCCTGCACACTTTGCAAAAATAAAATATACCTCTTGCAATTCAAAAGTTAAGAAATACACAGCCTGTTCAAGGTTTGCAGGAAATCTATCTACTGAACCTGATGCTTGTGCAGGAAGACCAGACTACTGTGAGGATACATCTCAATGGCTATTATCAGACGAATAATCATATCTTCGCTATTGATAGGAAACTGTCTTGGTGCGACAACTATCAGTATGGAGAAATCCATCTCCGATGGTACACTTCAAAATGCTTACACTAAAACAAAAAGTGGATGGTCTTTTGTTAAGAACACCAACTATTTTGATCGAAAAGACACAAGCGTTGGAGTCTTTAGCGTTAAAAATCCAAAAGCCCTGGAAAAAGCAACAAAAGAGCTTGAAAAAATAAAAGAGATTATTGAAACAGCTAAAGCTAAGTTTCCTGACTATGGAAACAAGTCTCAAAACAGTGAGCATGAGACTATTTATAAAATTGATCAATATCTCATAGGTTCTAAGCATCCCCTATTTAATAAGACAAAACAGGTATTTGAGGCCATTCACTTTACATCCGAGCTGGAACAAACATCAGGAGTTAAGCTAGATGTTTCAGGGGCCCCTATACTTAAAACGCTTAAAGGTGGAAAAGTAGTTAAGAGTAAGCAAATACCACTAGATTTTGAATGTGATCAAAGATCTGGATTCAGGTTTTGCGACTTCTCCCCTCATGGCCTTATTTATCTAGAAAACTAAATCTAACCAAAGTTTATTCTCAAAAAGATCCAATTATTCTATAGTTGCCTGATGATACTGACCCTAATAGTTCTTCTTATGACATTCCCAGCTTTTGGACAGCTGCACCTACTGAACGCTTTCCCTGACAAGACGAACTTTGCAAAGTTTAGTCTAGGTTATGAAGATGCTGAGATTGAGGCCGACACACTTAACTTCGCTTCTTATGCAAAAAATGACAAAAACCTCATAGCAAAGATTACTTATGGAAGAAAGCTTACTGAAAACTCATACGCTTTGATTGAGCTTCCATACATTTATAGTGAGGAGAGCTCTTTAAAGTATGGAGAGAACTCAGATGAGGACTTTACCTCTCAGGGAGTCAGAGAGCCTACATTTGGTTACTCACTTCGAGTAAAAGACAAACTTGATAATGGGAGATACTTTACGGATCTCAATATCCACTACACGCCAAAAATTTTTGAAAAAACGGTCGGTGGCCATGATGCCAATAAATACAGTGGAAGACATGTAATTGTCACAAG
>CATMLK010000077.1:0-13496 GCA_950070535.1 uncultured Bacteriovoracaceae bacterium
TCAAACGTCACAAGTGTTAAGGATATGTTTTATGGCGTTACCATTTCTACCTACAATTACGACACTTACCTAATACGCTTAGACGCTACTGCACCTAACGGACTGACAGCTAATGGCGGAGGCTCAACTTACACCTCATCTGGAGCTGGCGGCTCAGCGAGAGCAAGCTTAATTGGCAAAGGGTGGACCATCTCTGATGGTGGTGGGATATAAAAGCTAAGATCTTGTTAATATTGATGAATGAGATTTTGAAAGCATAGAAAGTTGAATCAACCTCTTAGCTTTGCTAGTATTTTAGAACATGATCAGGTGGTGGGGTGCTGGATACACCCCACCTAAATCATCGTTTGATTAAGTCTAGAATTGAATTAATAATATCCAAAACTAGCTTTTAATCAAAGTCAAAACCCTGATTATGTCTTCCATAACAAAAACCTTTGTTAGAGGCTCCCCTTCATTGGGGAGTTATGGAAACCTGCAGAACTTTTACAGTCCTGCAGGTGAAATTTCTTTTTAATTGATTAGAGGGACAAGAAGCTTTTCAAATATGAATTAGAGCTTAATGGCCTTGGTGGCAATGAAGCAGTCGATGTAATTATTTAGAAGCCCGTTTTCTTCCGTCCAAGAGTCCTCATAGAAACCAGTGATGGCAAACCCTGCTCTAATTTGACCACCAATTTGATCATGCAGAGAATGTCCAAATGCCAACGGTTCCCCTTTGTCAGTATATCTTTTTCTTTCTTCGTCAGTAGGGCTTGTTAGATCAGAGTAAGGAACTTTGTATTTAACTTGAAGTATACCTTCATCCTCTTTTTCGGGATCCATGATAAATGATATAGGATTGCAGAAACCAGATAGAAGAGAGCCGCCTTTTCTCAAAACGCGATACGCTTCTTTCCATACAGGATTAATATCTGGAACAAAGCAATTCGAACATGGATGGAATATTAAATCAAAAGATTCATCCTCAAAACAGGAAAGATCTTTCATGTCACCCTGTACTAGCTTCATGTCAAGTCCATCTCTTTCAGCGACAAGTTTGTCCTGTCCCAGCTGGCCAGTGGAATTATCAAAGATTGTAACCTCTGCTCCCGCAGCTGCTAAGATAGGGCCCTGTTGTCCACCGGCAGAGGCAAGGCCTAAAACCTTTTTACCTTTCATGTCAGGAAACCACTCCCTTGGCACTGGCCTTAAGGGTGTAAGCACAACTTCCCATTTGCCTTCCTTTGCCTTTTGAATTTGCTCACTAGTTACTGGGATTGTCCACTCGCCCTTCTCAGACACCTGACGGTCCCATGCCTCTCTATTGTATTTAAGTAAGTCCATTTAAGAATGTTAGCCGTTTTGATACGTATAGAAAAGTTGAACCTCCGCCCAAAAACATTGTCAAAATACTTAAGCTTAAGTTTAGCTAACTTTTCCAACAGTTTTAGAGCCCCTCTCGTAAATAACTGAATTCAAATATATTTAGTTTTGCTTTAGTTCACATTTACGCCAAAAATGTCGAAAGCATTCTACAAGGAATTAAAGTGTAATTATGAATAGATTAATTGTTTTAGCATTAACAGTTTTTTTTAGTGTGTCCTGTGGGAAAGTCAATATTGACTTACTCATGCAAGAGCTTAATGAGCTCTCAGCTGATGAGGCCATAACTCTCATTGAGGATCACGAACAGACCATAAGTTTAAATTATAATCAAAACTTTACAGCTACATCTTGCTCAATAACTTCTCTTGAAGGCGCGACCATCGCAACACCTTGTTCATGCACAGCTGGGGTATGCACCGTACAGATAATCCCAATTGGGTTAGGTGAAATTTCTTTACAATACTCAGTTAGCGATGGTGGATCCAACTCACACTCAAAGTCTATAAATGCCAGTGTAAAGGAAGTCATTCCATTCAAGTCCACTTGGCGTGTCGGAACCCCTTCATATGGTGATGGTGACTTAAGTGTTAGCCTTCCTTTAAGAAGCGGTTTTAATTATAACTTTACCGTTGACTGGGGTGACGGAGAGACAGATGAAATTACCTCATACAATGATCCTGACCTAGACCATCTATATAATAATTCAGGTGACTATCAGATAACAATCACTGGTCTTGTAGAGGCATGGCACTTCGCCAATACAGGTGACAAAGACAAAATTTTATCTATTGAAGAACTAGGAAGAGTTGGGTGGAGATCCTTTCAAGATGCCTTTTGGGGCTGTGATAATTTAACCACAGTTTCAGGCGGAGACACTTCAAATGTTACTGACATGGCGTGGATGTTTGATAGAGCTGCATCAGTCGTTCCGGATACAAGAACTTGGAAAACTTCTAATGTGAAAACTATGGTTGGCCTTTTTTACGGGGCAAGTGCAGCCAATCCCGACGTAAGCAACTGGGATGTTTCAAACGTTACTGATATGGAAGCAATGTTTTTTAATGCCACAAGTGCCAATCCAGATGTGAGCGACTGGGATACATCAAGCGTTCAAAACATGCGGTGGCTGTTTGTTAGAGCTTACGCCGCAAATCCAGACGTGAGCAAGTGGGACACATCTAGCGTTACCAATATGGCAGAAATGTTTTACGACGCTGATGCCGCAAATCCAGATGTAGGCCTTTGGAATACTTCAAATGTTACAGATATGAACGGTATGTTTGAGTACACCGCCATTGCGAATCCAGACGTTAGCAATTGGGACATGTCTAATGTTACTAATATAAGTGGAATGTTTTATAGCACCTCAGCTGCAAATCCTGATGTAAGTAAATGGGACACCTCGAGCGTTACAAACATGGATAGTTTATTTTCAAATACGGCCGTGGCAGACCCTGATGTAAGCTCTTGGAACACTTCAAATGTAACGAATATGCGTGCCGTTTTCTATAGTGCTGATGCTGCCAACCCAGATGTAAGCCTTTGGGATACCTCTAATGTCACAACAATGGAGTCTATGTTCTACAACGCCGACTTTGCAAACCCAAATATGTCTACTTGGGACTTCTCATCTGTCACAAATGTAAGTGGTATGCTTGAGGGTGTAACAACTCTATCCACAACAAATTACAATAATCTCTTAATAAGAATGGAGGCCACTGCTCCGGATAACCTTAACTTTCATGGGGGTAGTGCTACTTGTAGTGGGGCTGGGTGTACAGCGAGAAGTAACCTCGATACAGTGAAAAATTGGAATATCACAGATGGTGTCTAAATTTCTGCACTGCAAGATGTAGAAAAAAAGTTTAGGCCAAAGAAGGCCTAATCTATTTAGACATTACCTTTCTATTTGCCTATACTTTTGGAATGAAATGGAATGTTGACCCCGTATTGTTGAGTCTTGGCCCATTGGCCATTCGTTACTACAGCCTAATGTTTGTCATAGGCTTTATTTCTATGGAGAAGTACGTTAAAGGTATTTTTCAAAGAGCGGGAAAGGATCCAAACCTAGTTTCAACCTTAACTGTATATATTATAGCAGGGACATTTATTGGGGCCCGTCTGGCACACGTTCTGTTTTATGATCCGGTTTACTATTTCTCCAATCCATTCAGTATTATTAAAGTTTGGGAAGGTGGACTTGCAAGCCACGGTGGTTATGCCGGTGTTATTATTTCTGTTGTGCTTTTTTTAAGAAAGCACAAAGGAATTAATTTCTTTTGGTTGATGGACGCCATTGCAGGGCCTTGTCTATTTGTAGGCTCCCTCATAAGAATAGGAAACTTCTTTAACTCTGAGATTGTTGGGAAAGTAAGCGATGTGCCATGGGCGATTGTTTTTGAGAGAGTTGACCCACTGCCAAGACATCCAGCTCAGCTTTACGAGTCAATTGGCTACTTTACCATCGCAATGATTCTTGCGTGGATGTTTAGGTTTAAAGAAGAAAAGCTAAAGGCCGGTTCTGTGTTGGCAACAGCTATTATAATGAGCTTTACCTTTAGATTCTTCATTGAGTTTGTTAAAGATAATCAATCTACTATATCCGCCAACTTGCCTATAAATATGGGACAGCTTCTAAGTATCGGTTTTGTAAGTTTTGGAGTGATTTTATTGCTTAAAATTCGCTCAAAAAAGGACTAGATCAATATTCGAATCCTCCCTGTCGCGCTATGATCATGGCCTTGGAGAATTAAATGAGAGTCTATTCTGAGACCATATTCAGCTACATCGAAAAGTGCGAAAAAATGCTTAAGGACATCCTTAGAAACGAGACGGACTTTTCCGTAAGAAGAAAGAGGTTTGAGTATAAGGGTTTTCTCTACCCTATTGATGTAGTAGTTTTTGAAGGTCAAAATCTAGGTCAATTCGATCCAGCACATTACCAAATTGGAATCAATAGAGATCTTATTTATAAGGCCAAGGATAGTGTCGTTAAAAATATTTTAAGACATGAGCTTGCCCATTACATTGCTTTCATTTTTTACGGAGCAGACATAGCACCTCATGGAAATGAATTTAAACACGTTTGTTCATTGTTTAACTGGCCCTCAGAAATAAGCAGAGCGAGCATGAACCTTGAGACTGCCAATGAGGTCGAAGGAGACATTGCAAGCGAGAAAATACTAAGCAAAGTAAAAAATCTTTTAAAACTTGCTGAAAGCGACAATCCTCATGAAGCGGAGCTTGCGACAATAAAGGCAAATAAACTTCTCCTTAAACATAACCTCGAGTATTCAAACATTGAGAGAGATGAAACTTATTATGTTGAAAAGGTTCTTACTCAAAAGAGAAAAGATGCTCGACTTGGAGCTATCTACGAGATTCTTCAACACTTTATGGTGAGACCAATTTTAAGCTATGGAAAACAAGAGGTCAGCATAGAGGTCACTGGAACGAAAACCAATCTTGAGCTGGCACAGTATGTTTCAACCTTTCTCGATAGAGAGTTGGACAAGCTATGGAGTGAACATAAAAAGCAACACAAACTTAAAGGATTAAAGGCTAAGAATTCTTTTTATTATGGACTTGCAAAAGGCTATAGCGAAAAGATGAACACCGTTAATAAGTCTTTTAGTGGCGAAGAGAGCAAGGCCTTAATGGTAATTTCTAAAAATTTAGACCTTCAAGTTCAGAAGATTTACAATAGACTAAGCTCCTCCACTTCATCATCACAAAGAGATGCGGCCTCTTTTAATCTAGGAAAAAAGGCCGGAAAATCACTTAATATTAATCAAAGTATAAAATCAAAAGCAAAGACCTTTTTATTGGAGTAACAAATGCAAAACTTTGAATTTTACAACCCTGTAAATATCGTTTTTGGCAAAGACCAAATCAAACAACTTGAAACATTGGTTCCTCAAAGAAAAAAAATAATGATGCTCTTCGGTGGTGGCAGCATAAAATCAAATGGTGTCTATGACCAAGTAAGAAGCGCTCTGGGAGACAGAGAAGTTATAGAGTTTTCAGGAATTGGGGCAAATCCTCAATATGAAAAATTAATGGAAGCAGTAGAGATTGCTAGATCAGAGGGTATAGATTTTTTGCTGGCCGTGGGTGGAGGTTCAGTAATTGATGCAACCAAATTTGTTGCAGCTGCGATTCATTTTGATCAAGATCCTTGGAAAATTCTCTCTGAAAGACAAAGGCCTTCCAAAGTAATCCCATTTGGAGTAGTGCTTACCTTGCCTGCGACAGGTTCAGAAATGAATAGCTTTAGCGTTATTTCAAAAGGTGAAGAGAAGCTAGGATTTGGGGGCGACCCTAGACTTTTTTCCAAGTTTTCAATCCTTGATCCACAGGTCACATTTTCTCTTAGCGAAAGACAACTAGGAAACGGGGTAGTAGATGCTTTTGTTCACACAATTGAGCAGTACTTAACAAGGCCTGCCCACACTCCCCTTCAAGACCGCTTTGCAGAAGGGATTCTTTTAACCTTAATTGAAGAAGGCCCAAAGGTATTACACGTAAAAGACCATTATGAATCTCGGGCAAACGTTATGTGGTGCGCGACCATGGCCTTAAACGGACTCATCGGCGCAGGAGCAGTTCACGATTGGTCAACTCATATGATTGGTCATGAACTAACAGGGCTTTTTGGCATTGACCACGCAAGGACGCTTGCAACAATTTTACCTTCAGTCTTGAGAGTCCAAAAAGAGCAAAAGAAAGAAAAGCTTCTACAATACGCTAGAAGAGTCTGGAATATTCAAACACCAGATGTTGATAGAAGTATTGAAGAAGCTATTCTTATGACTGAAGACTTCTTCAACTCTATGGGCCTGCCTACCAAGTTAAGAGTCTATAAAGTGGAAGAAAAAGATTTCGGAAAAATTATTGAGTCCCTTAGAAAACATATTCCTGTCAATCTTGGCGAGAACCAAGATATTGACCAAGCAAGGGTGGAAGAGATTTTACGAAAGGCCTTATAGATTAAGAGTTTTAATATTGAGGTCTGCACTATATATTCAAGTAAAGTATTTAAATAAAGGAATGAGAGACCTATGAAAAAAGATATTAAATTCGCACTTGTACTGTCCTCAGTGCTTATGCTTACGGCCGTGGGGCTTGGAGCTTTTGGGGCACATGGACTCGAAGGAAAGGTTGCGGCCAAAGCTCTTAACACATGGAAGACGGGCGTTTCATATCAAATCTATCATGCACTGGCATTGCTTGGCCTTGCCGCTGTGAACAACCAATTTAAGTCATTGAGACTATCCATGACTTATAACCTATTTTTGCTGGGCACGGCCTTATTCTCTTTTAACTGCTATCTTTATGTTCTTACTAGTATCAAGGCAATCGCAATGATCATTCCACTTGGTGGCGTAGCATTTATGATTGGTTGGCTGCTAGCGATCAGGACATTTATAAAGGACTTAAAATGAAAATACTGGCGATTGCTATATTGCTGGCCGGATGTGCCACCAAGTATCAAGACTACCCTCATATCTCAAAAAAAGATTTTGAATTAGACGGAAATAAGGTGGTAGACAACACTCCTCATGAGGCCCCAAAGAACCTACTAAAAGGTAGAGCTGAAACAGAGGAGTTTTGCGAGTCACAAATACTTTTTAATAAGAATGCACATGCCATTACAACTAATAGCTTGCCAGCATTAGTGAGACAGTCATGTCCGGGTTCAGACTACCTTTTGGATGCCACAGTGACATACAACTGGTGGACAGTTCTTGTATATTCAAGATCATGTGTGAAGGTGGAAAGCTTCTGCCCTAAGAGGAGAAACTAGAAATCTCCAAAGTCGGCGGTATAGATCACTTTGTGTTGTTGAAGAATAACTCTAAAAGGAGCACCGTAGCTGTGGTTTAATTCCACAATTGACTGTGCCAGAGTTTTTGGAAGCTCATCTCCAGGTTCATAGCAAGGAGTTATTACCCAAGGAATATCAAACTGATGTTCAGTCTGCTCGCTTACAGTCTTATAAGCATCTAGGGCCGCTTCATAATCGTGCCTAGACGCCACAACTGCTTTAATCTGTGCTTTGTTTTTATATTGCTCCCAAAGCTTAACCAAAAGTTTAGTATTGGTTCTAACTCCTGTAGATGGGGTTTTAAAGTCAAAGCTTATGAAGTCTATAACATCAAAAATCTCATGAACAATTCTTGTCCCTGCAGCTTCCAAGTTAATAAAATAGCCTCTTTTCTTAAGCTCTCTAGCAATTGCAGTTACAGCTGGAACATGTTTTGGATGAAGAGGATCACCTCCTGTGATGGAGACTCTCTTTACTCGCATTGGATACTCTCCAGCAAGCTCTTCAACTTTTGATATGGCTGAATCAAAACTCATTTCAGGATCGGTAAACTCCCAAGTATCTTTGGAGTCACAGTTAATACAACCAATATTGCAGCCCTGAAACCGCACAAATATCTGAGGTGTCCCAATGTGGATTCCCTCGCCTTCTGTGGCCATATAAATGGAGTTAATAGCTAGTTTTGAACTCATAGTCGACAACTTGTAGCACATTACGCACTAAGTTAGAAGCGAAGTTTTAAATATCAGGTGAAAGTTTTACAATTAGCAGCTCTGAGTTCTAAAATGGTGGATAGGAAGACGTTTAAAAAGGTAAATGGCCATGTATAAACAACTACTTGCAACTCTTTTAATTTTAGGCATAACCTCCGGTTGTGTGGCATTTGATGCCACCAGCAATGATGACCGTGAAGATAATGGCCCACAAAGAGATGGAGGACCCAATACTCCGCCATCTACGGCCGATGAACCAGCAAACGTCATTAAGTCTCAAATATTTAGAGACAAAGGCACTCAAGTATATACCTACAATGAGGTTGCAAACTCCATCGCTGGAGGGCAGGCCATAAAAACAGTTCATCCAGTTCCTAGAAAAACTGTGGACTTAGAAGAGGCAGTTACTCGAGCTTCTACACCATCAGAGTGTGGCAGCGGAAATACTATAAGCGAGAGAATTACAGATTGCAGAAACAAAAACCAGGCAGATGCTTATATTTGGTTTGGCAGACAAAATGGCATCGCTGGCGAAGGTGACTGGGTATTGGTATCGCATAAAAGCAACAAAAGTGTCTGGATGGATTTAACGACCAATCTCCTATGGAGCCCCCCTATTTCTGAAACGAATTGGGATGCGGCAAGTGGAAACACGACAGCAACTGAACAAGTTTGCAACGCCAGTGTTGTGGGCCCTGAAGATAACAGATTTCTTGGTATCGGAGCTGGCGAGGTTTCTTGGAGACTTCCAACAAGAAATGACTTTCTTCAGGCCGATATAAACGGAGCAAGGTTTGTATTATCAACTGATCCACTCGGAGACTCATCAACATACTGGACTGCAAATTATATCGCTCAGACTTCCCAAGCGTGGGCGATAAGACTTAGCACGGGAGAGCTTTTAAAAAGAAGTGCTACTGACAATCTTCCAGTGAGATGCGTAGGTGTGGCCTTATGATTTCAAGAAAAGACGCTGAATTGTTGGAGAAAACTCTTAAGAATATTCAAAATATTGAAAATGCCGCCGGCCTCCCCCATTACAACACTCAACAGTCACAGGAGTACAAGGTTAATATCCGTGTGGACAATAGCGTTGCCCATTCTCTTTTCAAGCCAGATCCAAAGATTGAAGGTGGTTATATCTGCAGTGAACAGACCTTTAAGGCCATGAAGAAAGATATCTTTGCCCTTGATGAGCAAATGTTGGATTTAGAAGATTTGGTAGAGTGCTCAAGCTGTAAAAAACAGCTAGACAGGCAATTTTGGAACCTATGCCCCTTCTGCGGAAGCGGCATAAAAAACTAGACTTTGACTTCAATATCTTGGCCTCTTAAAATAGGCCTATGATCATTTCTCAAAAATACCATAGCAGTGCGGAAATAGACCCGGAGTTTATCGAGTCTCTGGAGCTATTGTTAAGAGAGCAAGTGCCAAGTTTTGAGTGGATCAAGCTGAAGGAGAAATCGGCTCCCGATAATACTCACTTCTCATACTTTTTATTTTTTGGAGAGGCATGCAACTCTCCTATCGGCTTTGGTCAACTTTCAATAATTAACAGAGAAAGCGAGAGTTCATTTTTTGGCCTTTTTAAAAAGTCTCAAAAAGAAAAAGAAATTCACTGGAAAGGCCCAAGCTCCACAGGGGAAGGACTAGTCTTTAGTCCGATTTACATAAAGGAAGGTGCAATAAAGGCAAAGTCGATACTGGCCGAATATTCAGAAAGGGAAGAGGTGGTTGGTCAGGATATCCTTTTGTCAGAAGAGTTATGCCCCGCTCTTTCAGATTATGAAGAGATCTCAACTTCCTTTCTGGTCGACACCCTGGTAAAGAATCGAAGAAGCTATGAAGAATACATGGATTCTTTGTCTGAGAGCTCCGCCAGAAAAGTTCAACAACTATGGAAAGAAGTTTATAAAAACACAGACTATCGAATTGGAGAATACCCAAGCTTTAAAGAGTGTTTTGAATATAAAAAGAATGGGCATAAACAATATAAAGAATTAAAAAAAGATCCAGTTATAAGTGACTGCATTAAAGTTGCTGATTTCTTTTTAACTTTTGAAGGAGCTGATGAAATTTTTGCATTTGTTTTTATGTTTCATGGAAAACAAGGTCAGCTCTTTTTCAAAACTCATCCGCTTTCTGAAGTTAAAGAACAGATCCTGATTCAGGCCGCAATCATGCGCTTTTATGAAGAAGAATCCAGCGATAAGCTACGCTTTCTGGAGCCGCATGAGCTTTCAAAAGAGCTGCAAGAGCTTGGCTTCACCCATAAAAAACTTGTAAAGCTCAGAGTAAAAAATGATCAAATTTGACACTATATTGGAGGTTGTCACAGACTTCTACTCAAAGGCCACAATTGACTTCTTGATTGGATATCAGTTTAGAAAAATTGACGACTTTGACTCTCACCTTCCTCGAATTGCTTCTTTTTGGGAGCTCCAACTTAACGGCAATATTTCTAACAGAGAACACCTGCCATTTAAGCTAATAGAAGTTCACTTTCCCCTAAAAATAAAAAAAGGGGAATTAGGTCGTTGGACAATTCTGTTCAAGCAAACCCTGGATCGTTCAATTGAAAGAGGTTTAATTAATAAAGAACAAAGTGTTTTATGGATGGAGAAAGTGAAGTTCTTTGAAGATAAACTCTACCAGAGACTTATTCAACAGCTCGAGCGTTAAGGTGCTTCTCAAAGAACCTCTCTAAAATAGGCTCACCTTTCACATGATCAAAGGCCCAATTTCTTAAGTGATAGCCTCTCATGGACTTTGCAGATTTATATGCATTCTTCTGGCTTTCATAGTATAGGCCTACAACTTCCATACCCTTAACTTTTACTTTATAACCCACCTTGCAAGGTGGCAGGTAATCAGCACAAACAACCAGCGGCTCTGTCATACTTGCAGGAACCATGATTTCAAGTCCAGGGTCGGCCTCCAGTAGCATATTGAGAACTTCCACCTTGTTGAAGTTAGGCTTTTCCTCAGAGCAAGAACAGCCAATAACAAAAAGAAATGAAAGATAGATAAAGAACTTCATATATTTATCTTAGCGCATTAGGCCTTGGAGACAACATCTTTGATAGCACGCTCAATAGTCGGGTATAGAAAGTGAAAGTCTTCTTCTTTCAGCTTGTTTGGAACGACTTTAGCCCCTTTAAGCATGTAATCGGCCATCTCTCCGACCGCAATGCGAAGAGCAAAACGAGGAACATTAAAAGGTGCTGGCCTATCAACAGTATTTGCCAAAACCTTTGTAAACTCTGCATTCTTCACTGGAAATGGAGCTGTGGCATTATAAACACCAGTTTTTGAAGAATCTTCCACGGCAGCAACATATGCCCTAGCGAGATCTTTGACATGTATCCAGCTCATGAAGAAATTCCCATTGCCAAGTTTTCCACCAAGACCCAACTTGAATAAAGGCACAAGCTTGCTCATCATGCCTCCCCCTTTTCCAAGGACAAGACCTACTCTTATTATTGCATACCGGTTATATTGAGAGCTATTTTCAGAAACAACTGCTTCCCAGTCTTTACAAAGATTGGCCAAAAAGTCTTTGGCAATTGGTGTATTCTCCAAGATTTCGCCGGAGTCATGGTGTCCATAAATTCCCACGGCGGAAGTAGAGACAAATACCTCGGGTCTTAGAGAGTGCTGCTTAAGCATTTCAAAGATAGTTTTTGTTCCATCAACCCTAGAGTTGAAGATTTCTTTTTTTTGAGTGTTAGACCATCGTTTGGAGTCAAGCCCCTCACCCACCAGGTTAATAACAGCATCGAGCTTATTGATCTCTTTTAGATCTGCCACATGATGTGCATTATTCCACTGGATCCAACTAACTTTTGGCCAACGCTGTTGGTTTAGTTCTGCACTTCTGGAAAGAGCAAAAACAGTGTGACCCTTTTCAAGCAAAAGATCCACCACATGTCTTCCGACAAATCCACTTGCACCGCTAACTAAAACATTCATACGTCTCATCTCCCAAAGAATTTAGAACAACACTATAAATTCTTTTACTTGGGCTTTCAACCGTATCGCTTGGTTCGCTTGGTAATTTTCTTCTTTTTTTGTTTTTGTTTGGCATTTGCCTTAGGCTTGGGCCTGCTTCTTTGGCTCTTAATGTCTTTGGCAATAAACTCTAAATCAAGCTGACTTTGGTTTTTTATTGCGTCATTAATGTGTCCAATGAGTTTTGCGTCAAAGTTTGTTACAAAGTTGTAAACAACTCCTCTTTTTCCACCCCTACCAACACGTCCACACCTGTGGAGATAGTACACTGCAGTTTTTGGCAGGCCAAAATTTAGGACCCATGCAAGGTCTTTGATATCAATCCCTCTTGCGGCAATGTCTGTTGCAATTAAAACTTGTGCTTTGCCATCGACAAAGGCCTTGTGACTTGCGGCCCTTTCTTGCTGAGGCAAGTCTCCGTGAAGAACTCTGTACTTTAATTTTGGTAGCTCTTGCTCAATATACTTCTGAATATCTTCAACTTGGTTCTTCTGGTTGGCAAAAACAATTCCTCTTCCTGCAGCTGTTTTGGAGAGGAACTCTTTAAGCATGTTTGGCTTCTCTTTTGGAGACAAGAACACATTATAAGTCTCAACCTTTTGTTGAACTTTGTGTCCTTCTTTGAAGCTAACAAGTTCAAGGTTTTTCTTTTTAAATTGTCCCTTGATAAACTCTTCTACTTCCACAGGGAGTGTGGCACTGAAAAAAGAGATTGCAGTGTCATCGTACTCTACAAACCTAGTCATGCCTTCAATATCTTTTTTAAAGCCCATATCGAATAGTTGGTCAGCTTCATCAAACACAAGCCACTTTAGATTATCAAAAGTAACTTCTTTATTTTTTAAGGCCTTTGCCAGCCTATTGGGGGTGGCGATTAGAATTTCATAACTCTGATCTTTAAGACTTGCACTTTTTCCTTTAGTGCCTCCAAGCATGGCCCGAACTCTAAGGCCAACATGGTGGGACAGTCCTTTAAATACACCTCTAATTTGATTAGCTAGCTCTTTTGTTGGAACAACTACGACCGCAAATGGCCTCCCAGCTTCTTCTTGCAGGCCATTTTCATCTTCATGAAGCTTTATTTTCTCACTTATAGGTAAAGCATAGGAGAGAGTTTTCCCAGAACCGGTCTGCGCCAAACATATTATGGATTTATCTTCCATTATTTTAGGGATGACTTTGGTCTGAACCTCGTTTGGTCTTTTTACGCCCTGTTCCACATAATACGGGTTAAAGTCCTCGTCTATGCCTAGTTTCTCGAAATCACTCATCTAGCTGTCCTTTTAGTTGAGTATTTATATAGGAAAAACCCTTAAAATCAAACCAATTGCGGAATTTTCTTCATGGCTAAAAAAGTTAAAAAAAATTTTAATAACATGAAGAAATGACCGAAAAACTTAATGTCCGCCAATTATTAAGCTTTTAATGAGAAAAGGAATATAATGAAAAATTTGATTTATTTAGCACTACTGATGCCTTGCTTGGGCAATGCTTTAGAGTTCACCCTCAACAATGTCAATTGTGGGTCTTTAAATGCATCTGACTGTAACGCTCTTCAAGATGATATTAGAAACTTT
>CATMLK010000078.1:0-12998 GCA_950070535.1 uncultured Bacteriovoracaceae bacterium
TCCCTACACGACGCTCTTCCGATCTTAAGATGGACTCAGTCGTGGAAATGTTCAAGGAGAGATTAAGTGAAATTGTTAGTTAGCTCGTGTCTTCTTGGCCAAAATGTTCGATACGATGGCGGAAATTGTGGGGTTTTGCCCGGAAGTTGTGGGGTTTTGCCCGGAAGTTGTGGCCAGGATGAGCGTGCCCAGAAAACCTATGGAGCAATTAGGTAGGGAGGTTTTTGATGTGGATGGCAATCGTGTTACAAGTCAGTTCCTTTCTCTGATTCAAAATATAGAGCAATTTATTTAAGAGAACTCCATTATCATGGCCTTGATGAAGGAGAGGAGTCCAATTTGTGGTGTTGGATTTGTTCATGATGGCACATTCTCGGGTAGAATTGTTGAGGGCCAGGGGATTGTTTCCCGAGAAATATCAAAATTCATTCCTGTATACAGTGAAAATGAGCTTCTGGGGGCGAAAAAACACTGGAGTCAGCTTTAAACACTCAGGTGCCACAAAAAATTGTCAAAATGCTAAAGAAATTTGTTTGTTTCTCCGATCTGTAAATTAGATCTTAATAAGGAGAATCTATGTTTACAAGTTTTGAAGAATTTAAGTTCTTTCAGTCTTTTAGGATTCCTGTAGAGAAGGGCGATGAAGTACGTTGTCTTATTGAATACGAAAATGATATGGGACAGTTTGAATACATAAAAGACGCCAATTTAGCTGATGTTTCGGTAACGGGAATTGGCTTTGTTTCAGGTTCCAGACTGTCGGTAGGAACTAATATCAGAATTTCTCTTCAGTTTAAAAGATTGCGCATAGACGTAGAGGGCCATGTTGTTAGGTCTTTTGGTTATGAGTTGGAAGAAGATAAAATGCTTTATGGAATTGAGGTTGACCAAGAAGACCAGAAAAATATGAGGCGTTTTATAGAACAATATGTAACAAGTTTTTCTCCAGATAGAGCAAGAGGATGCCTAGCAAACATGGCATTGAGTGAACGCTATAAAAAAGCCACAGAGTCGTTTGAGGTTTTTTCACTTATGCTTTCATTATTTAAAGACATCACAGCTTTTGGATCTCAAGAAGGTTTCTTAAACAATATGTTGGAAGAAATTTCTAGAATTTTAAACGCTCAAAGGGCCTCAATCTTTCTGATAAATCCAAAAACAAATGAACTTGAGGCCGCCGCGGCCTTGGGTATCGATAAGGACCTCTTAAAGTTTGACTATAGAAAAGGAATTGCAGGGAGTGTTTTCACCACTGGTGTTCCTCTAAATATAGACTGTGAAACTGATAAGGTTCGATTTAGCGAAGAAGTGGATGCCAAAACTGGTTTCCTAACTAAATCTATTCTATGTTCTCCTCTAACCAACAGAGAAGACAAAGTGATCGGTGTCATTGAAGTTTTAAATAAAAGAAATGAAGACCGGTTTACGATGGAAGATGAAAAAATGATGAAGGTTTTGGCCTTGATCTTCTCTTCTGTATTTCATAACTACAATCCAATCTCTGAAAAGTCTTTGATAAGAAGATTTTCCACTCCTTATGACAGGGAGTATGCTTACATTGGAAGGTCTACGCAAACTAATGAAATTAGAAAATCAATCGTACAGTTAAAGGACATTGATACACCTCTATTAATTAAAGGTGAGTTTGGAACTGGTAAAAAATTACTAGCAAGAATTATCCATAATGAAGGCAAAAGAGGACTTGAGTCCTTTGAAGTTGTGTCTTGCAAAGGTGTTGATCAAGAAGAGCTGGAGAAAAGCCTTCTTGGTACCAGTGAGTCTGCAAGTATCTTGGAGACAAGTGCTGGTGGGACAGTAGTGCTGCACGAGGTTGGGCATATGCCTCTGGCCCTTCAGTCTAAGCTTGTACAAGTTCTGAAAGATAGAAGGATTCCTGGAAGCAAGATGGCGCTGGATGCCAGAATTATTTTCACCTCTAGTGTCGATCTTGAAAAACTTGCCAAAGAGGAAGGGGAGTTTAACGAAGAACTTCTGGACTTGGCCCTTTCTTCAATATTGGAAGTCGCACCATTAAGAAAAAGAGTTCAAGACGTTGACGACCTCCTTTCTTATTTCCTAAGGAAGGAATGTAGAAAGCAGGGGCTCCTATTAAAAGAATTTTCTGACGAAGTTAAAGACGAATTAAAGTCTTATGATTGGCCAGGAAACGTGCATGAACTGCAAAAAGCGGTAGAGAAGGCCGTTCTCTACAATCCAAAAGCTCACATAATAAATAAGCTAAAGAATGGAGCTGCACCAATTGTAGACCTAACCAAGGCATCAATTAAAGGTTTGGACACCATACCTTTCGCAAGGGACTACACGATATCTTTAAAAGATAGAGTTGCACTTGTAGAGAGAGAAATGATTTATGCAGAGATTAAACGAAATAAGGGCAATAAGTCCAAGGCCGCCAAGGCCATGGGGATCTCCAGAGAGGCCCTAAGGAAGAAGCTTCTTATTTCAGATAAGGTTTATGAGGAACTCTCTAAAAATAATCAGTCTGGCGAATCCTCAGCCGCTTAAATCATTAATGGTCGCCTCCATGAGGTGACCAGTCATTTTGAAGATATCAATGGCCTTTTTCAGGCCATTTTTATTTTAGATTTCCCCACTAATATCCGATAGATAGAATATAAATTTGTTTACGGATATACATTGAACTACTTACTGGGTTTCATCGGAAATTTTACCGCCACGGACTTTCTGGATATCGCAATTGTTGCGTTTATCTTGTATCGTTTTCTGCTCATAGTTCAAGGCACTAGGGCCGTTCAGATGCTGTTGGGCCTAGCTGCCCTTGCAACACTTTACTGGTTTAGTTTAAGTTATGAACTATACTCTCTCAATTGGATCCTGAACCACTTCTTTGATTACTTTTTTGTAATTCTTATAATTTTGTTTCAAGACCAGATCCGATCGGCACTAGTCGCATTTGGCGAGGCAAAAATTATTGGTCGAAGAAAAAGAACTCGTTACAACGTTCAAATTGAAGAGGTTGTTACGGCCTCCACTGCACTTAGTAGAGAAAAAACCGGAGCCCTGATTGTTTTTGAGAAAAACCATGGATTGCTAAATTACTCGCTAACTGGAACTAGACTGGATTGTCGCGTTCACTCAGATATTCTCTATTCAATCTTTCAATCAAATTCTCCTTTGCATGATGGAGCGGTTATAATCTATGAAAATAGAATTCAAAGCGCAGGCTGCTTTTTACCTCTATCAAAGAATGTTGAAATCGACTCACACCTTGGAACTCGACACCGGGCTGCTTTGGGAATTACCGAGGTCAGCGATGCTGTGGTTTTAGTTATAAGCGAGGAGACTGGCAAAGTTAACCTTTGCCACAATGGACAATTCTTTTATATGAAAAATGAAGAAGTTTTGAGAAAGCATCTTCGACAACTCCTTGTTACTGAGAAGTCTGAAGGACTTGATGAGTTCTCCGATGCTAGGAGAAGTGCATGAGTTTGGATGCCAAGAAAAAGCGAAAGCATATTCTTAAAGGTTTTTCAGTATTCTTTGCCTTCTTTCTTTGGCTTTACGTTCTAAGTAGTGCACAAACTAAGGGCGAGAAAATAGTTAAACTTGTTTATAAGGCACCACCTGGGTACTCAGTAAAGAATCAACCTGTAGGCGAAATCACCTATGCCATCTCGGGACCTCGAGTCTTTGTTCGTTCGATTATGTCTGATGATGAGAAGTTAACTGTTGATCTTCAGAAAATTTTTAAAAAGAACAAGACCAGATACGAGATTAATGTAGCAGAGCTTGGAATGACATTTCCATTTGGCGTTGAGTTAACAAGAGTGCAACCAAGCCGTTTGATTGTTAAGCTTGAGAAATCTTTGATTAAAGAAATTCCCGTAAAGAAAATGCTCATAGGCGAAGTACCAAGTGACCACAAGATGGTCGGATCAAGTATTGAGCCCAAAAAAATCTTAGTAGAAGGACCTATCTCTTTGGTACGAAAAATCAAATTTGTTGAAACCGGCCCCATTGAACTAAACGGCCTTACCGGTGATTCAAGTCTAAAGGTGCCATTGCTGCGGCCTGATGAGAGGATTATGCTTGAGGATGAATTTGTGGAGTTTAAGTACACAATTCACCCCACACGGGCAAATATGATTCTTAAAAAGATACCGGTTAAGTTTTTAAGTTCAAAGCTTATCAAGCATGTAGATAGGCGAAATGTGAATCTTATGGTATTAGCGGATAATAAGGAAAAGTTTAAGTACGGCACTGAAGATATCAATGTCATTGCTGAAGTTCCTGATAAAGCTAAAGGCAGAGTCGAAGTTGCATTGAAGGCCAAGCTTCCCGAGGGGCTTCACCTTTTGGAGATTCAGCCAAATTCAATATTTGTAGAAGTTGAAGGAAAATAATTATGAGTAGAAAACTGTTTGGTACGGATGGTATAAGGGGTAGGGCAAATATCTATCCAATGACTGGAGAGATTGCTTTCGCATTGGGAAGGGCCGCAACTAGCTATTTCCAGAATAAAACTAAATCTAAAACACCACTGATCATAATCGGAAAGGATACGCGTTTAAGTTGTTATATGCTTGAGCAAGCATTTTCGGCCGGTGTGTGCTCACAGGGTGGACGCGCCATTTTAACTGGGCCAATGCCTACACCTGGGGTGGCGTTTGTAACTCAATCTATGAGGGCAGATGCAGGTGTGATGATCTCAGCTTCGCATAATCCATATTACGATAATGGAATCAAGCTATTTGATAGAACAGGACACAAGCTACCTGATTCGGTAGAGCTAGAACTTGAGCAGATGGTTCTAAACCCAGAGCTCATCTCGACTAAACTTGATGACCAGCTCGGTCGCGCCAAAAGACTTGATGAGGCGATGGGGCGCTATATTGTCCAGGTAAAGAGTGCTTTTACTTCTGACTATAACCTTGAAGGGATGCGTCTCATTGTAGATGGTGCCAACGGTGCTGGTTATAAAGTCGCTCCTTTGGCATTCCAAGAACTTGGCGCCGAGGTTATTTCAATTGGAAACTCACCAGATGGTACCAATATAAATAAAGGGGTTGGAGCTCTTCATCCTGAAACTTGCGCTGAAAAGGCGCAACTCTACAGGGCCGACCTTGGAATCTGCCTGGATGGAGATGGTGACAGAATCGCCATTATTGACGACAAGGGAAGGGTTGTAGATGGGGACAAGTTGATGGGAGTGCTTGCAAAGTTTCTTGCAGATACCGACTCTCTTAACGGTTGTAATGAGATCGTAGGTACCGTTATGACTAATTTTGGACTTGAAAAATACTTTGAAAAAGTTGGATTAAAACTATTTAGAACAAAAGTGGGAGACCGCTATATTGTTGAGAGAATGTTGAAGTCGGGGTCGTGCTTTGGCGGAGAGCCAAGTGGGCATTTGGTTTTTAAAAAACACACAACAACTGGCGACGGAATCTTGGCCGCCTTAAAAGTTATTGAATGTGTAAAGCACTATGACAGACCATTGTCTGAGCTTGTTGATGAGATCGAGCTCTACCCTCAGACTATGAAGAATGTATCAGTCAAGGTAAAGAAGCCATTTGACGAGTTACCCGAAGTAGAAAAGGCAGTAGAATCTGTTAATCAAAAGCTTGATGGAACGGGGCGTGTCTTATTGCGATACAGCGGGACAGAGAACCTTGCCAGAGTTATGGTTGAAGGTGAAGACGAAGTATTAGTGGGAGAGTGTTGCGAAGAACTTGTAGGTGTTGTTCAAAGCAATCTTGCCAAGTAGGAGTTCTATTATGCCTAGATTGGGAGTAAATATTGATCATGTGGCCACCTTGAGGCAGGCCAGGGGCGAGCATTATCCGTCCATTACCGAAGCGGCAAGAGTGTCCCTCGAAGCCGGAGCGGATCAAATAACGATTCATTTAAGAGAAGATCGAAGGCATATTCAAGATCCCGATGTAAATGCTGTAAAGCTTGTAACTCAGCGCTATGGGAAACCACTAAATCTGGAGTTGGGTGTTGATCCGGGAATTATTGAAATCGCAATTGACGCCAAACCTGATTGGATTTGTGTTGTACCAGAGAAGAGAGAAGAGCGAACCACTGAAGGTGGACTTAATCTTTTGGATCAGGAAAATTTTACTAAAGTCAAAGAGGCCTGTGAAAGGTTCAAGTCCCAGATCCCAGGTGTTAAAATTTCTCTATTTGTAGAGGCCCACCGAGAAACTTTGGAAAAGTGTGTAGATTTGGATATAGATGCTGTCGAAATCCATACTGGGGACTATGCTCAGGCGTTTCTTCAAGACAATCCAATTGATGAATATTTGGTACGATTTAAAAGTGAAAAAGAGTTCATAGAATCTAAAAATATAGGTTATCATGCAGGACATGGACTAACTGATGAAAGTCTAGCTCCGCTTGCCCAGGCCAAGTTGTTTGCTGAATACAATATTGGCCACTGGATAATCTGCGACGCCGTATTCTCGGGGCTGGAAAGTTCTGTAAAGAAATTAATTAAAGTGTTGGAAAACAATAAATAAAACGGAGTTTGCATGAGGATTGTCGATATAAGCGAAATGAAAGACATTGAGCTTCGAGCGCAAAAAGAGTTTGGCTTTGATGAAAGATTAATAATTGAAAACGTCGGCTCCAAAGGCGCCAGCATCATCGAGAGTAAAATCCTTTCAAAATTTCACTCCAGCGAACTAGTTTTTCTAATAGGTAGAGGCAACAACGGTGCCGACGGACTTTCTGTGGCAAGGCATCTTACAAGTCTTGGCAGAAAAGTGCGCGCATTTATGTTGTTTGGCGAAGATAGCACAAGTGAGGAGTTGAAAGTTCAACTTCAAATGGCCAAATCTTTTGGTGTAAAGATCAACATGATTGAAGATATCGAGCAGCTTTCCAGTTACTGTTCCCAAGTTGCAGGAAGTATCATTTTTGTTGATGCCATCTTTGGTACAGGTGTTCGACTTCCAATGTCCAACTTCCTGTACGAGGTTGTCGATTTTGTTAATAGTAATAGCTCCTACACCATATCAATTGATATCCCTTCCGGTGTGGAAGGAGATACTGGGTATATTCAAGGCAAGGCCATTAGTGCTGATCTCACCTTGGCCGTGGCGTTGCCAAAGCTTGGGTATTACGAAGCTGACGGCGTTCGCCTAGTGGGTGATGTTGAAGTCTTAAGAGTTGGATTTCCAAGAGTCTTGCTCACTGAGGGTAATAAGCGTCTATTGAATCTAGAGGACGTTGTTGATCCTTCGAGTAAAAGAGATAAGTTTGCAGACAAGAAGGTGTTTGGACATGCATTGTGTTTAGGTGGCTCTCATGGGCTTACTGGGGCTTTGGTAATGGCCTCGCAAGCTGCGCTTAAAACTGGGGCAGGACTTGTAACAGCTGCCACCTGGGAGCCACAGTATAAAGAACTGATGGATAGATTAATACCTGAAATTATGACAGGTTACCTTCCTCTTGATATTTCGAAGTGGCCACGACTAATAAAAGATATAAACAAATACTCCTCAATTGTAATCGGTCCGGGACTTGCTAGATCGACCAGGGCCAGAAGATTAACTTTGGAAATATTAAATAACTTTGATGGGCCGGTAGTTCTTGATGCCGACGCTATTAATGTTTTAAAACTTAATGAAGATAAGGGGGCATTTACAGTTAGAAACGCTCCGACTGTTATCACTCCTCACTTCGGTGAGTTTGCTCGTTTTTGCAATATTGACTACGCCGACCTTGAAAGACGTCCTGTTGAACATCTTCAAAATCTTGTAGAGCAAATAAATTGTTCTGTAATTCTTAAAGGCCCATGTACTTATATGGGTCTGAGTGATGGTAACGTATTCTTTAACTACTACCCTAATGATGGTATGGCCACAGGGGGAGTGGGAGATGTCTTGGCCGGTATTCTTGCAGGCCTTCTAGGGCAAGAGCCAGAACTTAAAGATAAAGGTATTTCTTTGAGTGAGAGATACAAGGTATTTAACCAAACGTTGGGAATGAGCGTACTGGCACATACAATGTCCGGGCATTTTGCAGCTGAAAAGTACGGTGTAAGGGCCATGACCGCATCTTCACTCATTGATAGTTTCTCTAAAACCTTTCAAGAGCTTGAAAGTCAAATGGATAAAATTATTTACGGAGAATAATCTTGTCAGAAAAATTGATTAGAGAGTGGAAAAAAGTGTTCGCGGCAGACCTAGCTTACGTCGCTCACGAGATGAAAGACGCCGTGAACCCTAAAGCTCTTATCTTATTGGATGGACCTATGGGTGCCGGCAAAACAACTTTTGCAAAAACCTTTATTAGTGACGACGAAACTTTTAGCCCCAGTTACGCAGTACTATCTGAAACCAATACTGTTTTGCATGCTGATTTTTATAGACTAAAAAACTCAGATGAAATTTATCATTTGGAACTGCCACTCTATCTTGAAGATAAAAACTATTTTCTGGTGGAGTGGGGAAAGGCCTACTTAAAAACTATACTTAAAGAACTACCTGAAGAGTTTGATGTTTATGCTCTGGAAATAGAGGTAAATAGCCAGGCCCAAAAAGAAGATGATGATAAATCTAGCTTTAGTAGAAACTTCACTTTAAAGAAGCTAGAAGAGTACTAAAATTCGACTGAGCGCAAAAGTCGGAAATTACTTCCCGGCGCATTAAAAAAACTCACATTTACATATCGCAACAAATGAGTGATTTCAGGAGCTTATGTCGTTTTTTAAATGTAAGTTCTTTTTAATATTTCTTTAGTAATTAACAGTTGACGTCAACAACCAAAAAGAGTGATAATTTTTATTGTGAGATATTTACCGGATAAAAAACTTCGGTCGAATATTGGAGTGGACTCTAAGGAAGAAGATGTCCCAACTAAAACAAAATTTATGTTTAATCAGATTATGGAGGATTTACAATGAGACTTACATCAAAAGGCCGTTACGCAGTAAGAGCAATGCTTGACCTGACTTTTCACTCAAGTGGCAACCCTGTTAGGCTTCAAGAAATTTCCACAAGACAAGCTATTTCACTTCACTACCTAGAGCAACTTTTTAGAAAGTTGAGAACTGGTAGAGTTGTTAAATCTGTAAGAGGTCCAGGTGGTGGTTACGTTCTAGCTAGATCTATGGACGAGATCACAATCAAAGACGTTCTTGAGTGTGTTGGTGAAAACATTAACCCAGCAAAAGATATTCTTGGAAACCCAAGCTCTGGTGTTGAGGTTAGACCGACTGAAGGTGAAGCTGCTAAAGTTAACACAACAGAGTTCAACCTAACTCGTAACTTTTTCCAAAACCTTGGTATTCTAATGCAAGAATACTTGAGCACTACAACTCTTGGCGATCTTCAAAGAAAGTCTAGAGAAGCTGGCATGGGCGCTCAAGGAACTGAAAACAGAGACAATATGGAAGCTCAAACTTCCACTATGGGGCAAACAAGCTCTGAGTCTGTGATCAGACCAAATATTGGAGAGATTAACCAGTAATTTTGAAAAATAGATTCTATCTGGATTATAATGCTACATCCCCTTTCTCCACGAGCTTTAAAAGCTATTTGGAGAAAGGGGATTTTCCTTTTGCCAATCCGGCATCGATACATACCTCCGGGAAGTTTTCTAGAAAATGCCTCAATGAGGTAAACGAATATCTTTATAAACTTTTTAAACTGGATCCAAATTCCCACCACATTATATTTCATTCAGGTGCAACAGAAGGGATTCGCTCTTTTTTTGAAGCGGCATCAGACGGCGATGCTATATTTTACTGTGAAAGCGACCATCCAGCAGTTTTGGCATGTGCAAATCACTTAAAAAGCCGTGGTGTAAAGCTCATTCCAATGGCCATTGATCAGAGTGGAAACTTTGAACTAGATAAAAATGTAGAGTTGGCCAAGGCTTGGTTGGAGAGTAACAGTGGGAAGATATTCGCAAATTTCTTATATGTTCATAATGAAACTGGTGTGCGGTGGAGCTTGGATGATGCAATCTCCTTTAAGAATACAACCAACTCATTTGTTCATGTGGATGCGACTCAGTCCCCAGGAAAGATTCATGACTGGAATAAAGTTAGCGACAAACTCGACGCGTATACTTACTCTGCTCATAAATTTGGGGCCCTAAAAGGTGTGGGATTCAGCTTTGTGAGTAAAAGCTTTCCTTATGAATCCCTACTTGTAGGCGGCTCTCAACAGTCAGGTTTAAGAGGTGGAACTGAGAATGTTCTCGGTGCTATATCTGTCAAAATGGCACTTGAGGAAATTCAGGCCTTGGATTTAGAGGCGATTGAGAAGCTTAGAGATACACTAGAGGTGCTTGCTGAATCAAGAGAGGATGTATTCATTGTTGGCAAGACTTCAAAGTATGGAAGGGCTGTCAATACTTTAAATTTTATCCTAAAAAGTAAAAGGGCCGATATCTCACTTATCCAATTTGACATGGCCGGACTTGATATTAGTAGTGGTTCTGCGTGTTCTGCTGGTTCTGTTGAACCATCCAAAACACTCATTGCCATGGGGCTTGAGCAATATGCCAAAAATGGGCTTCGCCTGTCATTGGGTCCTTTGAATTTAGGTCATGAAGAAGAAATTATTCAGAAATTCGAAAAAGTACTAAGAAAGCTATGAAATCATTCTTGATAGGAAGTGTTCCATTTGAAAGTGTTGATGAAGCACTAGATTATGTCTTTTCTTTTGATGTACCCACTTTGCCAAATCTACCGAAAATCTTTGAAAACGAGTTTATGCTTAATCAGGCATTTGATGTACTTAAAGGTTATAAATTTACTGGTGCAGGTCTAAAGGAAGATAGAGATAAGCAAGGTGCAAATTTACATTTTAGCGCTAGAGATGGTTTTTTTGAAAGACTAGATTCAGACTATAAGTGGCAGGCATGTGGTCCTTTGACGTTGCTCTCTGCACTTGATCACCATCCCGAGTCAGAGAGGATTGTTAAGCAGTACTTGGATCGTTTAATTTCCACTCAAAAAGAGTTTAATCTCTTAAGTGATAAGTCATTTTTGTTTTTCCTTGATGAGCCTGTTTTGGCCTTTTGTGAAAATGATAAGGATATTCTTAAGAATTTTTATATAGAACTTAAGAGCTCTTCGGCTTTTGATAACGCCATGTTTGGAGTTCATGTTTGCTCAAAGGTTGGTCTTGAAACTCTAACCGAGCTGGAACTTGACTTGTATGCGATTGATCCATCTTTGTATGACAAAGATGAGATTAAAAGAATGCAACAGTTGCTAGGACAAAGGCTGGTATACACACCGGTGAGCTCTAAAGGCCTAAGGATTAGCTACAACCGACTTGAAGAGATCTACAGTGCTCCGGCCTGCGGAGGAGCCTTGTCCTCCGAGTGCGAAATGGAGCAAATCAAAAACACATTGATAGATTAGTCTTTCAGGTCTTCCAGGTTTACATCGCTTGCAATGTTTACGCCTCTTGAAAGCTTTTCTTTTGGTTCTTCTTTGATAAATGGAAACTTTACTTGCTCCACACCTTCATAGTCTTCATCATAAGCAATCACTATGGTTTTTGGCACAAATTGCTTCAGTGAAGAGAAGTAGTAGTCAGATGGCAGTGATTCAAGCATTGCTTTCATTTGCTCATCTTCTTCATCTACAAAGTAATCGCCAAAAGGTTTCTTTGTAGCGTTTTTCACAATTAGAGCACCTTTGACTTTTTCTTTGGGCAATTCATTAGTATTGGCCCAAGTGGATAAGTTAAAAAAGTCTAAGTGGAATACTGAACTTCCATATTTAAATTTTCTTGGAAGGGCCAGGCTTTGCATAAATCTACGACTTGATTGGTCTTTAGATTTTTTTTGCAGTTTGTCCAATAAATAGCTGTCTTCAACTCTAATAATGTAATGGCCGGCTTCTTTGGTAGAGTTGTACAAAAGGTACTGGAAACCAATGCTAAACAGAGTATAAAGCTTTTGTTGACTCAGGTGGATGTGGGGAGATTCGGTGTCCACAAGAGTTTTAACACCTTCATACAGTATTTCTTTTGATAAATCACGATAAGACATGAGCAGTATTATTAATGAAAAAGGTCTAAAAGTGCAAGATGATTTTGGGCAATGAAGCATTTTAATCCGATTCAAATATTAAGGTTAAAATAATGCTGGATTAAAGGCTGTAATTTGATTGACTCTTATTGGATTTTTTCTTAAGATTCCGATAAATTTGCAAAAAATTAACGCGAAGTAATAACTTTATACCCGTTGGAGAAAGAATGAAAAACCTACCAAAGACGAGAAATATTGGGATTTCAGCCCATATTGACTCGGGAAAGACGACACTTACAGAAAGAATTCTCTTCTACTGTGACATGATTCACAAGATTGAAGATGTTCGTGGCGGCGGTGACGGCGCAAAAATGGACCACATGGAGCTAGAGAAAGAGAAGGGGATTACGATCACTTCAGCGGCTACTACTGTTCACTGGCATGGTTTTGATAAGAAAGGCATCACTTTTGCTGAAGGTGACGGCAAATCAATCAAAATCAACATTATCGATACTCCGGGCCACGTTGACTTTACAGTTGAAGTTGAGAGATCTCTAAGAGTTCTTGACGGTGCAATTTTGGTTCTTTGTTCTGTTTCCGGTGTTCAAGCACAATCAATCACTGTTGATAGACAGATGAAGAGATATAACGTTCCTAGACTAGCTTTCCTTAACAAGATGGACCGTATGGGTGCAGGTGCTGACAAAGGTGCTAGAGAGCTTAAAGAAAAGCTTCACCTTAATGCAGTTCTTATGCAAATCCCTATTGGTGCAGAGGAAAACTTCGAAGGTGTTGTAGATCTTATTACTAAAGAAGCTTATTACTTTGATGGTGCAAATGGCGAGACTGTTAGAGTTGAAGAATGTCCAGCTGATCTTGTTGATCTAATGGAAGAAAAAAGAGCTGAGATGATTGATAACGTTGCAGCTTTTGATGACGAAATCATGGAAAAATACCTTGAAGGTCAAGAGCCAACTGAAGAGGAACTACACAAGTGTATTAGAGCTGGTGTT
>CATMLK010000079.1:0-12470 GCA_950070535.1 uncultured Bacteriovoracaceae bacterium
TTTGGCCATTGCCAAGATCTTTTCGGCAGGAACCATCACACCCATATCGATAACTTCAAAGTTGTTGCAGGCAAGTACAACAGAAACAATATTCTTTCCTATGTCGTGGACGTCGCCTTTAACTGTAGCCATTAGTATCTTGCCCTTTGAGCGGGTGCTTGAGTCTTTTTCATCTTCAATAAATGGTTGTAGGTAGGCCACTGCCTTTTTCATTACACGTGCCGACTTAACAACTTGTGGGAGAAACATCTTGCCTTCGCCAAATAGCTCGCCAACGATGTTCATGCCATCCATTAGCGGTCCTTCAATTACTTCTATTGGACGGGCGAGCTCTTGTCTTGCCTCTTCGGCATCTGCTTCAATAAACTCTGGAATACCCTTGACCAACGCGTGGGCGATTCTCTGTTGCACCGGAGCATTTCTCCACTCGAGATCACGTTTCTTTTCTTTCTTTTCGCCTTTAAAGCTCTCAGCAAAATCAACTAGCTTCTCAGTTGCGTCTTTATTTCTATTTAAGACTACGTCCTCACAAAGCTCGCGAAGTTCAGCGGGGATTTCATCGTAAACTTCGATCATGCCAGGATTAACAATCCCCATATCCATACCGGCCTTGATTGCATGAAAAAGAAATACACTGTGAATCGCTTCCCTTACAGCGTTGTTTCCTCTAAATGAGAATGAAAGATTGCTTACACCACCACTAACCTTTGCATAGGGAAGATTTTCTTTAATCCAACGTGTGGCATTGATAAAGTCCACTCCATAGTTGTTGTGTTCTTCAATGCCTGTTGCAATGGCCAAAATATTTGGATCAAATACAATATCTTCGGGAGGGAAGTTTATCTTGTTCACTAAAAGATCATATGCTCTTTTGCAGATCTCAATTCTTCTTTCATAAGTGTCTGCTTGGCCTTTCTCATCAAAGGCCATAACTACCACTGCGGCACCGTACATTTTGACCTTTTCAGCTCTCTCCAAAAACTCTTCTTCGCCTTCTTTAAGAGAGAGGGAGTTAACAATACTCTTTCCCTGAACACACTTTAGTCCCGCTTCAATAATTTCCCACTTGGAGGAGTCAATCATCACAGGAATCTTTGCGATGTCAGGCTCAGACGCAATTAGGTTTAGAAATGTTGTCATGGTGCTTAATCCATCAATCATTCCATCATCCATATTTACATCAAGAACTTGGGCTCCGTTTTCAACTTGGTTTCTGGCAACTTCAATGGCCTCTTCATATTTTTCCTGTTGAATGAGCTTTTTAAACTTTAAAGAACCGGCAATATTAGTTCTTTCGCCAATATTTATAAAATTGCTTCCTTCAAAGATAGAAAGAGGCTCTAAACCGCTGTATTTTGGTATCCTATCCAGTTGAGGAGGAACGTGAGGTTTAAAGTTTTTGGCCCTCTTTGCGATTTCGGCAATATGCTTATCTGTTGTTCCGCAACAGCCTCCCACGATATTGATATGTCCTTGTGCAAGATACTCTTCTAGTATATCTGCCATCTCAGTTGGGCTTTGGTCATATTCTCCAAACTCATTTGGAAGGCCTGCATTGGGATACATGCTTACCTTGAAAGGGGCCTTCTCTGAAAGGGTCTTTATGTATGGACGCATAAGGTCTGCACCCAAAGCACAGTTGATGCCTATGCTCATGAGGGGAAAGTGACTTACTGAATATAGAAAAGCTTCAATGGTTTGTCCTGAAAGGGTTCTTCCTGACTGATCAGTAATTGTTCCACTGATCATTACTGGTAGCATCTTCTTTTTTACTTCTTCATAATAAGTCTGAATGGCGAAAAGTGCTGCTTTTGCATTTAGTGTGTCAAAGACTGTTTCCACTAAAAGAATGTCTACTCCACCTTCGTCCAAAGCCTTGATTTGTTCCTTGTAAGTGTCTACAAGTTCATCGAATGTGATTGCTCTAAATCCAGGATTATTGACATCCGGGGAGAGTGAAGCAGTCTTATTGGTTGGGCCAATTGAGCCTGCTACAAACCTTGTTTGGTCAGGGGTCTTTTGGGAATACTCGTCAGCTGCCTCTCTTGCGAGTCTTGCAGACTCATAGTTAAGCTCGTAAACAAGACTTTCCATATTATAGTCGGCCATGGCCACGCTGGTGGCGCTGAAAGTATTTGTTTCAATAATGTCAGCTCCGGCCTCGAGATACTTTTTATGAATTTCTTTAATGATGTCAGGGCGTGTTAAACTCAGAAGATCATTGTTTCCTTTAAGCGGAGAAGGGTAGTCTTTAAACCTCTCACCTCTGTAATCCTCTTCCTGAAGGTTGTACTTTTGGATCATGGTGCCCATTGCGCCATCAAGTACCAATATTTTATTCACTGAAACCCCGTAATTTAAAGCTATGTTATCCCTGTAGTGTATTATTTATTTAGTTTTTAGCCAAGCGTTAATATGTTAGAAAAATATGCTAATGCCTTGTGCTTTTTAATTTTATAAGATTTGAATTAAAGTATCGGAATGAATTCAATGAAGCTTTTGTTAAAACTAGAACCCTCACTCTCTTTTAAAATTTGGGGAGGTGAAAAACTTAAACACATAAAAAATATTGAGACCGACAGGCCTTTGGGTGAGACTTGGGAAATATCAACTCATGCAAGTGCTCCTTCAAAAGTGTTAGTCAATAAAACAGATTTAAATGATCTAGTGGATTTGTCGTATTTATTAAAATATATCGACACGTCCGATAATCTATCTGTGCAAGTCCATCCTGATGATGAATATGCCAAAGAGCATGAGAATGAAAAAGGCAAAACTGAATGTTGGCTGATTTTGGATGCTGAGCCCGGTGCTGGGATATACCTTGGTTTTAAACCTGAGGTGACTCGAAAAGAATTCAAAACCGCCTTGGAAGCAGGGCTTGCGATGAATCACTATCTAAAATTTTATGAAGTGAAACCCGGAGACTTTTTTGCTGTCCCAGCTGGTGCCGTGCACGCAATAGGAGGAGGGGTCACTCTTGCAGAAGTTCAGCAAAGCTCAGGTGTGACTTATAGAGTTTGGGATTGGGGACGTGTTGGAGATGACGGTAAACCAAGAGAGTTGCACATTAAAAAGGCACTGGATTGTTTGCGCTTTGATGAAGGATTCAATCGGCAATTAGAGTTGGGAAGAAAGCAAATGCTTTTTGATAACTCAGGTGCCCACTCTCTATATTCTCATAAAGACTTCAAGGCCGAGTTGATTAATCTTGAAGAGGGCTCCAAAAAAGAAATTCGATTAGAGCCAAAGGAGGGAGTTACTGTCCTCAAAGGCCAAATTGATTTTGATGATGAGAGTTATAAAGAATTTGACTCTGGAATTGCTGCAAGTGAAGGTATCGTTTTTGCTCATGCTAAAGAAAAATGCTCAATCTTGCTGGTTAAAAACAAAGACGCTTAATTCTTGGTAAAGTGACCAATTTATTTGTAGAATGGGCCTATGAATTATCAAACAGACGCTAAAAAAGTAATACAAACTGAAATTGAAGGCCTTCAACATCTTTGTGAGAATATTGATGGCGAGTTTTCCCGAGTTGTTGATCTCATTTTAAACAATAAATCAAAAGTAGTTGTTACTGGAATGGGGAAATCTGGGCTAGTTGGTAAAAAAATTGCCGCAACGTTGGCCTCTACCGGTACCCCAGCATTTTTTATGCATCCGGGCGAAGCTTATCATGGTGATTTGGGGATGATTGCATCAGATGATGTAGTGATCGCAATTAGTAACTCTGGAGAAACTGAGGAAGTAATAAGGCTGCTTTCATTTTTTAAAGAGAATAAAAATGCCACAGTTGCCATGACTGGCAAGAAAGATTCAACTCTCGCAAAGCACTGTGATTACTTTTTAGATATTGGTGTACCAAAAGAGGCCTGTCCATTGGCGCTTGCGCCTACGACTTCCACTACTGTGACAATGGCTTTGGGAGATGCGCTTGCGGTTGCACTTATGAACGCTAGGGACTTTAGAGAAGAGAATTTTGCTAGATTTCACCCTGGTGGAAGTCTTGGAAGAAAGCTTTTAGTTCGAGTAAAAGATGTTATGAGAAAGGACAAATTGCCAATTCTTTCTCATGAAATGAAGTTCGATGAAATAATCTCAGTAATCAGCAATGGCTTTCTAGGCCTTGGGGTACTTCTCAAAGGCAATAAAATTGAAGGGGTTATCACCGACGGAGATATTAGAAGGGCCTTACAAAGCGAAAAAGGCAAGGCCTTGGACCTAATGGCCAGAGACTTTTTCACTCCTAATCCCTTGACCATTGACTGTGAAGAAAAGATTCTTGTTGCTGATGATCTAATGCAGAAGAAAAAAATTACTGCTCTTCTAGTTGAAGATAGTGGAACATTCTGTGGAATTCTGCATCGCTATGATCTCTAGCGATTGTAGTGACGACTAATGAAGACGTGGTTGCATATTCCCAGGAGGGTCAGTCCTATAAAAATCTGAAGAATTTGCTCAACACCTATGCCCAGCTCAAGGATCTTTGCATAAAATATGGGTGCTAGAGACGTGCCAATAACTATGACATTTGAGTCCATGCCTTTCATTTTGCCGAGTACAAGTAATCCATAAACTTCTGCCCAAAACGCATTTCTAACAATTCCAGACACTCCTACGCTTAGACCTACAAGTCCCATATAGGCAAAAGCACCCCAACTTGCCTGAATGAAGTACAAGCACAAAAGCCCTAGAAGAAATGGAATTAAAGTGAATGGCAGTACCTTTTTGGCAGTGACTCTATCAACTAATGGTCCCCAAAATATATTTCCACATATATGAACGGCAGAGAATGCAATAAATGACTGTGCCATCGTCCTCATGTTCCAACCTTTAAATTGGGCGAGAGAATCTTGCTGAAAAAACAGTGCAGTTAAAATAAATGGGATAAGTGCATTGTTAATCATTAGAAGCATTGGCCATTTATGACCTACGGCCTTGCGCCATCCCCAAACGACCTGCTCTTTGTCAGCTGTTTTAACATTCTCTTCATATAGAGCTTTCTTAGGTGTTTTAGGAATAAAGTATAGTGCAACAGGTACCATGATAATAAGAAACACCAACATGATCCCAATTAATGAGTTTCTCCATCCAAAGCTTTCAATGAAAATAATGGATAGAAAGGGCAGAACTCCCTCGCTTAAAGATCTTCCAAAGCCTATAAGTGTGAGAAGTTTTCCCCTATGTTTACCAAACCACCTCGCGGCAACTGTTGTTGCCATTAATCCAAGGGGTACCTGACCAAAACCTCTCAATAAATAGAACCCAACAAAAAGGGCAACAATATTTGTGGCCTGAGATATTGTGAGAAGTCCTGCACAGATTAGAGTCGCCACTATGAAGAAGTATCTCAGTAGGCTCATTCTATCTAGAAGCGAGCCAATATAGGTTAGGTTAAAGCTTGCGATGAAGGTGGCAAGTGAGTAGACAAAACTTATATCCGTTCTGCTTATTGAAAGTCCTTCTTGAATGAAAGGTGAAAACTGGGCAACAAGAAATGTTTGACCAATTCCAACAAAGAAGGTTGTGCAGAATCCAAAAGTCACCATGCCTTTGTGCTTTTTAGCGAATGTCCATAAATTCATAAGTCTACTTTTTAATTTCTCTAATTACTCTTTCAAAGAAGCTCCATCCCAGTGCTTGAAAGAAGTACTTTGGCCTATAGGCAAATAATAAGAGTTCTCTCTCTTTATTGTTGGATATTTTTATTTCTCCCACAAATGGTAACTTCATAGAGTGCTCACCTAGTGCTTCACGAAGATTAAACCTATCGATAACTCTATCAAGAGACTTTAGTTCTTGATAAGAAAAACTCAACTGAAGGGTTTGTCCTGCGAGATAACTAGGAAGTGTCGGATGCTTTTTAAGCTTGTTCAAAGTTTCCGCTAGATTGACTTGCTTCAATGGAGAATCTTTAGACAGTGAAAGCGCTTCCTTGAAACTTACGGGTATAAAGTCAAATTTCTCCAAAGCTGAATTGTCTTTTACTGTTGTTGGAATCTCTATACTGCCTAAAAGTTTTGCTCCCACTTCAACATATTCTGGGATGATTATTTTCATGATGTCGACGGCCAGATCTTTAGGGAATTTCTTAAGCCTTATCTCTGGGCGAAAAAGGTTTTCGTGTTTAGAAAATTCAACGAGAAGTTCTCTGTAAGTTAGCTGGTCGCTTCCTCCAATTTCAAATACATTGTGCTTTTTTCTAAGTTTCTTTTCATTGGCCTGTATTAAATATGAAACGACATCTTTAAGGGCTATCGGTTGGCAAAGAGAATTTGCCCACTCTGCACTTACTATAAATGGAAGGCGATATACCAATGCTCTTATCATTTCAAAAGAGGCACTTCCTTTTCCAATTACAATGGATGCTTGAAATTCAATAGTTTTTGCTGTGCTTTTTCTGAGAATTTCACCAACAGTTTTTCTACTTTGCAGGTGTTCGCTTAGACCTTCCTCTCGGGCAATTCCGCCTAAATAGATGACTTTGTGCTTGTCTGTTAAATATTTGGAGAGATTCTGTGCCTGAATCTTCTCTTTTTCTCCAAACTGGTCTTTTCCATAGCCCATGGCGTGGGCAAGGTAGTATATCGTGGAAATCCCTTCTAAACTTTTCTCAATTGTATTTGCATCCTCTAAATCTAGAAAGGTTGTTTCTGTTGAGTTGCTGTTGCTTAAAATATTCTCTGGGTGTCTGGAGCTTGCCCTTACAGGTGTGGAGTGTCTCTCAAATTCCCTTAAGAGGTTTGACCCAATAAATCCACTTGCACCAATAATTAAGATTTCTGCAGACATGATCTTTTACCTTCTGAAATTAAACGTAAATGACGTCCAAACAGTTTCATGACCATTAGGTGCACAAGTGCCTGGCTAAAAATATAGAAGTACCAAGGCAGTGCTGGATAGAAGTCATGAATTGCGGCCAACATGTATCGACCATTTAAGACTTCTCTAAATTCCAAACGTCCTCTATCTTGAGGAGCTGCAAGCATACCGCCTTTTATGTAAAAAAGCTGTCTCGTGGCCTCACTTCTCTCTGGGGACCATCTTAGGCTTAGAAGTCTAAATCCTCTATGAAAAAGGGAAAAATGAGCATAGTGTTCATTGACTGTAACAATTAAAAAGGGACGTAGTGCAACTGGCAACCAAGCAAGGTATTCCTTGGCGACGTCTTTTGCATCCATATCTTTTGGTAGAAGGGTTCGTTGCACTGATCTCACAGTTTTTCTCTCAACCGATCTTGTCTTAAACCTGTACCTGTGAAGATTACTTTCTTCAAGTGCCCTTTTTAAGGCCTGCTCAACGGTTTCGTATTCATAGTCCTCTGATTCGAACTTCATATCAGGGGCCGGAACCATTTCATTTTTTAAAGAGTTTACCAATGGGTAGACCAGTCTTCTTGGTGCTCCCGATATCGTTTTAACCCAAAGCTTTGAAAGCTTTATGAAATCAAGATTTACATTTATAAATCGTCGTTCAAGTCCAAGAATCTTTGAGGCCGTTTTTAAAAGAGCGTAATAAGAAACCTGGTTGGAGGAGCAAAGATCGTAAATCTTTCCAAAGTGTTTTTTATTGTCTATTGCAAGACAAAATGCCAGAGCAACTTTATCGACATGCACAGGGGAAGTTGGCATTCTTGTCCATGCTGGACAGGGCATGACTGGCAGTCTTTTTACAAGGTTTAATAAAATGTGAAAGGAGGATCCTTCTTTTCCAAGGACCATCGCAGCTCTAAAAATTGTGGTCTCCGGAGCATATTCTCGCAAAACCTCCTCAACTTCTAGTCTGCTTTTTAAATGCAATGATAGATCACCCCTTTTAGGAATTAATCCTCCCAGGTATAGGGTCTGCTTAATCCCAAATTTTGCACAGGCCCTTCCAAAGTTATCGGCAAGTATAAGGTCATAATTTGCAAAGTTTGCTTGATCAAGGTGTGCAGAAGGTTGCATGCTGTGAACGAGATAAATCGCAACATCAGCATCTTTTAGGGCCTTCTCTAGATCGAGGACTGAGAAGAGATCTGCCTGCCTCCATTTAAGTCTTGGATTGTCAGAGTCCTTCTTGCTCCTGGAGAGCGCAATAATATTGTGATCGGTCTTCTCTAGAAGAAGCTCTATGATTTTGGTTCCAACAAAACCAGAGGCACCTGCGATTGTTACTGTTTTCATTGCGTCATCCTTTGCGCGCTAGTTTAACAAAGCTGAAACGAAATAGACAACATCTCAAAATTCACTTAGCATTTTATCAATGAAAAGTTTATCAACAGCATTTATGCCAAAATTTCTTAAAGAAGTCGTCACTCACATTCCCACCTTGGCACTAAAGTCTATGGACTGGAAAGGTGCCATCAAGGAGCTTGGGCCTCTGGTGGCCAGAGTTGGAAAAAAGAGCCTGGAAGAGGATTGTTTTGAAAGCCTTCAGAGGCTTGAAATCAAAAACTTGGCGCTAACGCATAATAGCTGTGAGAATAATTATGAAAGTCTCTCTACTGAAGATAGAGTAAAGGCTGGTGAGAGCGTGCTCAGACTTTACTTCACCCAGTTAAGAAATTCAAAAGGGCTTTGCTTGGACTTAAGGCCAAGACACTTTGAATATAGTAACAATACCCTCGTATTTTCACCCAATAACGTTTGGTTGGCCTTTAGCGAAGACTTTAGAGTTGGGTTGTTGAATCTCTACAAAGGCTTCTACTTTGACAATGATGAGCTTTTTGAAACGGCCCTTAAATCAATAGGGCTTACAAAAAACCTAAGCCCAAAAGAAGATGAGGAGCTTAAAGAGCTTTTCAGAAAGCACTTTGGGCCTGGGGATCAAGAGGAAGTTGTTTTTAGCCTTGAGCATTTTAAAGAATCTTTTTACGAGTTGTTTAAGTTTTTTATGGACCACGAAGTTGCACTGGACAAGGACTTTATGTTTTTAGGTGTTTATCTTGTAGGCCTATACATGAATCTAGAAAGCTTGAACGTTCCTTTAAATGTGAGAGAGATATTTTTAGATGTATTTTCTGAATAGCTTTCTTTGTCTAATGTTTTTCTAATTAGACCAGACCCAATCAGGCCTTAGTTCAGTTTTATTGACCATTATCCTTGTTATAATTGTACATACGAAATACTAAGGAGGTATTAATGGACACTATTAATGTTACTGAAAGGGAAACAACTCTTACGCCAAAAGAACTAAGGATGGCGCGAGGTAAAAATCAAATCCCGGCAGCAATCTATGGCAAGTCGGTTGAGTCCAAATCAATATTTATTAAGGCCCCAATTAAGCATGTTGAATCATGGAAGAGGGGCAAGCACTTTAAAGTTAAAATAGATGGGCAAACAATGCGTGCCACTGTAGATGAAGTGCAAAGGGATCCTGTTAAGAGAACACCTCTACATGTAAGTCTTCACGCTGTTTCTGGGGATGAAGAAATGAAAGTAGAAGTGCCAATTACTCTTAAAGGGCATGCTAAAGGTCAAAAACAGGGTGGTGTAACCACTCAAACGAAGAAGTTTATACTTTTGAAGGGGCAGTTTAGAGACTTACCGGAAGAGCTTGAAGTGGACATTTCAAACTTGGATGTGAATGAGCATATTGAAATTAAAGATCTGAGCCTTCCAAAAGGGGTTGAAACTTTAGAGGATAATCCAAACCAAAACGTAATTGTTTGCTCTTTCTCTAATGTGTCGCTTGAGACAAACACTGAGCAGGTAATGCCTGAAGAGACGGAGACGACAGCTTCTCCAGCAGATGAAATTGCATCATAATTTAAAAAGGGCCTGAAAAATGGCCCTTAAAAGATTTGAACTTCACAATCCTCAATAGAAGTGATGCTTTCTTGAATCCAGTCAGATTCATCAATGGAGAAGAATATCTTTTTGCCATCTTCAAAGTTAAACTTTGCATGATTGTCATCAAATAGACCATCCAAGTTAATTCTTCTGTCTTCCCTTCTTAGGATGTGCAGCTTAGACTTGTCTCTTTTATAATTTAGATATTGAAAAGTGTAGATAAGCTCTTCTCCTTGAAGCCTGGCCTTAAATAAGAACTCAGCATCTCGATGCCACACACTTCTAGGAAATCCTCCTGTAAATTTAAAAAAGTAGGAAGGAAGATTTCTTTTTCTTACATTGAAATTAACAGACTCAGTATCCTTTATGCCAAATACTGAGAATTCACCCCGTTTAACATCAAAACTTTCTTCAGTTTCATAAGTATAAGTGCAGGTTAAGTTAAAAAAGCCAGAGCCCATTTTATTATAATTTAATGCAAAGGAATTCTGAGAGCAGATTGCTAGAATAAGTATTGTATATATTGAGGCAAGGCCTTTCATTTCACGTCCTTTAAGTTTTATGAAGATATATTAACTTGGCGCGAAATTCTTTCAAGAGATTTGAAAATAATATAAGGGGGATATAAAAATATATCCCCCTCTAAGTTGTTGAAATTTATTCGATTAGTGATCTAAGCATCCAAATTTCTTTTTGGAAATGGCCGATCTGATCGTCAGCATAGGCCTGAGTTGGAGCATCGTTTTCTGATGCAGAAGATAGTTCTTTAAACGCTCCAAGGAAGTAGTTGAAATCTTTAATAATATTTTCAACTGCGTATTGGATTGTGAAGTCATCTTTTGTTTCTTCCTCAATCTTGCTTCTTTCCAACGCGCCTTTAAGTGTAACAATCGGTTTAACATTTAATTGAAGAAGCCTTTCAGCAACGTCATCATACATCGTTCCAAAGTAGTTATAAAACTCTTCAGTCTTCTGGTGAATATTATAGAATTGCAGTCCTTTAATATTCCAGTGGTAGTTGTGTAGCTTAGTGTACATTGTTAAAGAGTCAGCTTGAATCTGATTAAGAATTTGAATCGTGTTTTCCATAATTTTCTCCTTGAGTAATTAGCTAGTAAATAAATCTTAACCGGTAATTAAATTTTAATCGAATCTTATATGTCTATGATGGGATAAATTTAGTTTATAGGCCTGTAGATATTGGCCAGACAAAATGATGTGAAGCATCGATAGAAATGGAGCAAGCATTATGAAAGAGTTTTTAACTGTTGTGCCAAGAGATAGAAATATGGCCCATAAAGAGATTGTAGAGAAGTATCAGGCAGGCCTGGTGCCCGTGGTGTTTAAGAGTGTAGGCGGAAGGGACTTTTTTGGCTTTTTGCTCACGAGAGAGCTCTGTAAGCATAAATTGAATGAAGGCGTCATTTTTGATGTTGAATTGAATGGAAAGCTGTTCCATGCTCAATTAAGAAAAGTTGAGCCTAAATCCTCAGATGGGGCCAGGTGGAAGGAGTATGGATTCTCGATCTTAAATGATGCAGACTTTTCAGTTAAAAGAGTTCCGATATTAACTTGCGGCACGGCCTTAGGTGAGATCAAGGGGGCCCATGTATACCAAGGACTTAATATGGTCACACTTCAGGGAAGAAGATCGCAAATGCCCGATTATATTAAGATTGATATAACCAACCTGGATGTGAATCAAAAGTTTTTTACAGATGATCTCATGCTGGCGGAAGGGGTTGGCCTTGCTGCGCATCAGGAAGGAAAGCTTATCTTAGAATGCAAATATAAATACAGTGACTTGTCTTTGATTGACGCTTTTCATGCAGTCTAAACATTTCTTAATGTCATCTTGTGTAAGAAAATTCCAATTAAAATTAAGTATTATGAAGTTTGATTTGGCGCTATAGTAAAAGTGTTCGAAGATCCTCGGTTTTGAAATTCCACAAAATTTAGGCCTCGATAGATACTATTTTTATTGCTCATTTATGAGCGTTTTTGGAGATTGAAATGAAAAAATTGTACGTGGGAAATCTACCCTATGAAATCACTGAAGATGAAGTTTCTGAAGCTTTTAATCAGTACGGAACTACTACTTCTGTAAAACTTATTACTGACAGAGACACTGGCAGAAAAAAAGGTTTTGGTTTTGTGGAAATGGAAAGTGCTGAGCAAGCTCAGGCCGTGGTTGACGAACTTAACGGTAAGGAATTCCATGGAAGAACACTAAAAGTAGATATCGCAAAAGACAGACCGCCAAGAAGTGGTGGTGGTTTTAACCGCGGACCAAAAGAAAGAAATTTCAACCGATAACGGTTGATTAAATATTTAACTTTTTTATAAAAAGAAAAAGCAAGGCCTCGGATGAGGCCTTTTTTTATATCTCAATTTTAGGTATCTTTTCTTTATAGTCTTTAATTATCTGAGGAACCTTTAAAGGCACTAGTTCTTTTATGGCCTTTATAATAATTTGAACAAGATTTGTTCTTTTGTACCAAAGCACTTCTGCAATCTTGTTCTTCATGGGCATATAGCCCTCCATGAAAAGATCTTGGGCATTATCAACATTACCCAATCTTGAATAGTCACTTAGGTCCAAAGACACAACGATGTCAGCTTTCTTTAATTGGTCTCTAGTTCTGAGGTCAATTGCAATATCAAATGCATTTCCCAGCACTCCCATAAAATTTTGAG
>CATMLK010000080.1:0-11141 GCA_950070535.1 uncultured Bacteriovoracaceae bacterium
CCTAAAAATTGAAGCCTCATCTTATCACAGATGAGGCTTTTTTATTTTAGGTCCCACTAATGGGGTACAGATCATTTGGAGGCCTTTATTTTAACGATAAAATAAAGTGTTTCTTGATCTTCCTTCAAGAGTTCTTACGTGAAGAAGAACTTCGTTTCGATCAATATCCGTTGGTACTTTCCACTCATACTCGAATGGAACAAGCTTCATAGGACAATGAGATCTCACTTGCTTCATCTTAGGTAGAATAGAGTAGGTGTCTTTTCCATTACTAATATATTCAATTGTATCTAACTCAAAACAGTCACTAGGATTGTAACCTTTAAGGATCACATGACCTGATCTCGCACTCTCTTTGTCAATATGTTCAACATAAGCGTAGCTGAAGTCATCTATTGCGGCACTTGTAGATTCGTTGATCTTCAACTTAGCTTCTTTCTTGTAAATCGATTTTCCATTTACTGTTATTTCATATTTTCCTTTATCAAGCACTCCAAGCTCAAGAGTTTCAGTAAATGGTACCACCATCTCAGGACAGAATGGATTGCTTTCATCGTAATAGAGAGAGGTTAAAAGAATGTCTATTTTATTGCCGGTAACCATTGCATTTGCTTTTGGTGTTTTGTGGCAAAGATTCGGTAGGAAACCTGTAAGTATTATTTCTGAGTTATCATTAGAGTCAAACCCTGATGGAACAAAAACGTGAGTGACAGGAATAACCTTTTGGGTAGGTATACCAGCACTTGCAATGCTTCCAGTTAAAAATAATGTAAAAATGCAAAAGATTGTTTTTTTCATAATCTCTCCTTGTAGATGATTGTGTCTGAAGGGATTATTTCGTTCTGGTAATTGATTGGTAATTACATTTCCTAAGGTTTTTCCTGTTTAGGTCTATTAAAAAAACTGATTTAAATCACTCTCTGCAAGGTAGTTTGAATTGTTGCTAAGAGTTCCTCCTTCTCAAAGGGCTTGGAGAGAAAACTGTCAAAGCCAGCATCTAAGGCCTTTTTTGCGTCAGTATCTTTGGCGTAAGCGCTAAGGGCAATTGCCGGAAGATTAGTCATAGATTGCATCTTTCTAATTTTCTCTATAAGTTCGTATCCATTCATATTAGGCATGGCGATATCGCTTATGAGTAAACTGATGGAAGTTTCACTTAGAATTCTAAGAGCTTCTTTTGCACTGCATGCAACCATGGCCTCTGCTCCCTCATGGATGAGAACTTTCTTCACTAGGTCTAAGGATTCCGGCTCATCATCCACGACTAGAATTAATTTACCTTTAATTGATTCACACTCTAGTTGTGTTTTATGACCATTGGTCTTATGTGCTCCAGCTGTGGTGATCGGCAGCTTTACTTTAAAGGTCGTGCCTTTGCCTTTTCCCTCACTCTCAACCTTAACTTGTCCTCCGTGTAGCCGTATTAAATTGCATACGAGTGCTAACCCAAGTCCCAAACCTCCTTTACTTCTGATGGTTGTTTGATCCTCTTGTCTAAATTTTTCAAAGACATGTGGCAGGAAATCTTTGGAAATCCCTTCACCAGTGTCTTTAAACGATAAATAACAAAATTTATCATCTGAAGTACAAGAAACATCAATCCTTCCATTAGGTGGCGTGAACTTTATGCCGTTAGTAAGTAGATTCCAGAAGACTTGTACAAGTCTTGTCTCAACACCTAAAACGTAGATGTCTCCAGGGCATCGAGTATCAATAAATATCTTCTTGTCTGTCGCAAGCATTTTTACACTTTCTAGTGCTCTCTCCAATGCATCCTTTACATTAACTGGTTCAGGATCAAACTTTACTCTACCCTTAATGATGGAAGAAATATCAAGAATGTCTTCAATAATTTTACTTTGTCGCTTTGCCGAACGGTGGATCGCATCCACTTGGTCAATAATATCTTTAGGCAAACTTTCTTCAAGTAATAATTGAGCATGGCCATATATTACGTTAAGAGGTGTTCGAAGTTCGTGCGACACAGTTGCCAAAAACTCATCCTTGAACCTGTTTGAATCTCCAAGTTCCTTTAAAAGGTTTGTATTTTCTAAGCATATACTCGCGATATAAATTAACTCCTCCAAGTCCTGGGTGCTTAGATCATAAAGTGCTGAAGGGGCTTTTAAGATTAGAGCTCCACTAATTTCCTCTTTAATGCATAATGGAAGACCTATGAAAGTTGTTTCAGTCTCTTTATTCTGAGTCCTAGCGGGTTCTCTGGTATCTATAACTTTTGTATAAATAGAGTCTATAATCCTCTTTTCTGGGGTGGCGAGGTTTTCATAATTATCTACAGGCCATCCACTCAGAGTAACGATCTTTTCACCAGGATCTAAGGAAAGGAAGACGAGACTGCTTTGAGCAATGTTTTTAGAAAAGAAATTAGCCAACTCCTTCAGAAGTTCCTTTGTTTCATGAACTTGCCCCAATAGTTTACTCTCTTCAACCATGAGGGTTTTAATATCGAGGGTTTTGTTTAGCTCTTCTTTACTATGCTCTATCTGTGCTTTGTCATGAGCAAATTTTCTAGAGGTAAAAAAAATAAAAAAGCTTAATAGCACACCTAGAAGTGATGAAATGTATTCAGTCTTATATGAAAACTTACTTTCAAGATAGGGGGTGCTATTTGCTTTAATTATAAATTTTTGATTGGCAAAATTGAGAGTCGTAGTCTTTGCGATTGATGGTTGAAAGCTCGAAAAAGTCGGCTTTGTTGAATGATATAAAGCTCTTTCTTGATCTGAGGTTGAACTCTTTATAGAAATGTATACCTGTGCACTCTTTAGCAACCTTTTGTTTCTTTCTAGGATTGAATCAAAAAGGGAATTCCCATCGAACGCACCAAACATAAACCCTTCAAGTGACCGAAGTTGTTCAGACTCATTCGAACCTATGGAGGCCTTTCTATAGACAGGAGCGTAAACATGAAAGCTATTTTTAATTTTTTTGCTCAAACCAACATGTGGCTCATCTAGTATTACGACATTTCCATTTTGTGCGGCATCGATTAAAATGTTTTTTTGTGAGCTGTGTGCCAGGGTGTTAAGTCCAATCAATTCTCTTGCTTCTTTGGATAGCGGCTCAATGTATTTTACCAAGGCCAAGTGGGACTGATCGCTGCTAGGAGGCTCTAACTCAAAATTCTCGCCATACTCTGTTTTAAGCTTAACTTTAAAGGAGTCAAGATCATCTGCTTTGATATACCGAATGTAGCCCAAAAAGTCTAGGCCAGGGAAACGGTCTTCAGTGTTTATGTTTGACGTGTATTCCTTAAACTCTTGTTTTGTAACATATTCACTTGCAAGAAAGAATACTGCAGAGTTTTGAATCATGTCTGAGTAATGAGTTAATCCCTCTTTAACCCGAGAAACAATTTCATCGTTTATCTCATTAAATGCCAACACATCTTTACTTCTATTCAGTAAATGGAGGAAGTAACTGGAGAAGAATGTGATTCCCAGAAAAAGAAGTAACAAACTGTATGGGCCGTAGCGGCCTATCATACTTTTATTTTTGATTTTTTCCTTACTCTGTTCCATGTTCGGTCCTAAAATTTACTTGTATCATTGGTTTTAAATTCGGTGAGACCGAGATAAGCTTTATCTAACTCAACCAGCCCTACTAGAAGGTTTGTCTAGGTACTTGGGAAGAACATCTAAAGTAATAAAAATACCTGATTTAAATCAGTCACAATTCGATGCATTTAATGCAATTTACTTGCATGCATAAATTATTTATCACTCTATTTCTACTAGTTTTTATAGATCACACTTTCGCAAAGTTTCAATCTCTGAAAAGTGAGTTTGGGGATAAGCTTGGACACATTAATCAAAGCTCACTTCTGGCAATCCAATACTCGGATACATTCAACAGGTCATTTGAAACTAGTTTAAAAGGCAGGGAGTTGTTTATAACGATTGATTGGAATGAGTTAAGACCAAATGCTTATGCAAGCTTTAAAGAGGATGGCAGCCCCTACATTCTTTTGACTGAAGGGATGCTCAATCATCCATTGATGACCCCGGATGCCATTAATCTAGTTATTTGTCATGAGTTGGGTCACTTTTTTGCGGGATCGCCTAAAAAAAATAGGGGAAGATCCTCTAAAAAAAGTTGGGCATCTGCTGAGGGGCAATCAGACTTCTACGCTAGTGCTTATTGCATGAAAAAACTGTTGGCCCAAGATGAAAAAAGCTTATCTATAGATTCAGATAATAAATACGATAGAGAGGCTGAGTTTTTATGTGGGGGAGAAGTTGGCTGTACAAGAATCGTTCAGGCCGCATATCGGGTGGCCAAGGTTTACGCGGAAACAAAGCTTTATCCAGTGAAAGTAAGTCTCACTGAAAAAAGCAAATTCATTGCACCAACCACTATTTTAACTCATCCTGAGCCCCAATGTAGACTCGATACGATGATCGCGGGTGCGCTTTGCCCTATGTCTATGGAAATAGACTTTGCTTCTAACAAGGATTCGGACTGTTTAGTGGAAAAGTATTCCAGACCATCCTGTTGGCTGAATAAAGTAAAGGAGCCTTAAGCTGTATATATCTAAGATGTATTTTCTTTAAGTTGAAAGGCCAAAGACTGAGTCGTATAAGGTGTCAGGAAAGGGAGCAGCTTCAAAAATATAAGCTAAAATTAAACCTCTTAATAATCTGTTGAGAAGGTAGGCTCCAAGAAACCTTATTGGGAGTATATTTTGAACTTATCGGATAAAAGGGCTTATATTACCTCTTTAGATGGTGTTAGGGGCATGGCCGCTCTTATAATCGTGGCTCTTCACTTTTCAAGTTACCTATTTCCATATGTGGGAGAATCTATTGGACTGTATACTCCTATGTTGAAAAATAGTTACCTTTTAGTTGACTTGTTTTTTATTCTAAGTGGCTTTGTTTTAAGCTTTAATTATTTTGAAGTTTTTAAAAGGGAAGTATCGTTTGCATCATTCTATAAGTTCATTTATAAAAGATTTTTAAGGTTGTATCCACTTCACATTGCAACCTTAATCTTCTTAGTCGTTCTTCATCGCTACATCTCTCCACTCTTTCTGAATTTGCCTATAGATCTCTTTCAGGTTGATAGAAGTAACTTTTCTATTATGACGAATGTTTTTATGATGCATTCATCTGGGATTGGAGATAATGGCTGCTTTGATTGTACGAGCTGGAACTATCCATCGTGGTCGATCAGTGTAGAGTGGTTAAGCTATTTTTTCTTACCGATTATAATAATATTTTGTTCACGCTTTAAGAGGATATCATTCCTTGTTGGCGGCTTACTGTTTGTAGGTCTATATTTTGTTCAGGTGAAAGTAGGACATCTTGATGTTGCATCAACTCCCGGTTTATATAGGGCCGTCACTGGAATGTTTATAGGAGTGCTCTTATACCGTATTGGATTTAAAAGCTTTAGGTCATCTAAGTATGGTGTTTTTATAGCAACCTTTCTTTTGGGTGGATCTTTTCATTTCATTGGGAATGACACTTTTCTTGTAGGAATTTTGGCCATCTTTTTATTGATTATCATCAATGGGGAGGACTCAAATGTTTTTAGTTCTTCTTGGCTCCAGTGGTTGGGTGTAAGGTCTTACTCAATTTACCTTATTCATGTTCCGGTGCAAGATGCTATTAGTTTTGGAATTCGACTATTATACGGAAGTGTACCCCAGAGTTTGGGAAACTCTATACAAATCATTGGATTCATAATTTCCATGATCATAACTTTGGCCATCTCCAACCTTACATATTTATATTTTGAGCGTTATTTTTTTTCATTGAAAGCTCAGAACCCCCAAAAAGTAAAGTTGGTTGTTGCTGGGCGTTGATATTCTCGAAAAGTTTGGCAGACTGTAATTAGTTAATTAGAATTTCCTTAAAGGATTCTTATTATGTCTAGACTGTTCTTATTGATGCTCTTTTCAACTCCCTTATTCGCACAGCTCGTTATGGTGGAAAGAGGCGATCTATTTGTTGGTAAGGAAGTTTATAATCATGGTGAAACTGGTAAACAATGCTCAGTAGAAATTCTTTCTGTGGAATCCCATGCTTCAAAAGGTATTCATTGCAATAAGATCAAGTTAAGATTTAAGTTTCCGACTAAATTAAAAAATCAGCCGGAGGGGCTGGCAACGATTTTCTCTGCGAGGTCATTCTGGAGAGATGGTGTTATCTCGTGTGCTAGTCTGGTCGATTCAGATGACGATCAGGATAGAGCTTTCGAGCCAGATACAGAAAAACTATTTAATGAGATGTTTTCTGGGCAAGCAGGGAATGTTTGGAGTAGGTCAAGCTACTTTCTAAGTTTTAATTCTGACAAAATGCCAAGTGAGGCACTCATGAGTAATGTCAAACCTACCATTGAAAGAACATGGTCTTGCGTTGAACTTAAGCTTCTTGATTTATAATAAAAACTGGTAATTTAAAAAGGTTCTTAATGAATAGTGAGAGAAGTTGGTATTTGTTGTTTGGGTGTTGGTTGTTGGCATTAGTCTCCACACTTGGATCTCTTTTTTTTAGTGAAGTAATGGGATTCATCCCATGTGTTTTGTGTTGGTATCAAAGGATCGCAATGTATCCACTTGTGCTTATTCTTTTGGCCAGCCTCTTTCCTTTAGATAAAAAGGTTTTTAGATATGCCATGCCATTTGCCGGCATTGGTCTTTTTATATCAATTTATCACAACCTTCTGCATTATGGAGTTGTTCCTGAAAGTGCTTCACCATGTGTGCAAGGAGTTCCATGTTCGACAGTTTATATAAACTGGTTTGGTTTTATTACAATTCCGGTTCTGTCATTTATAAGTTTTAGTTTAATTGTTTTTTTATTGATGATGTTTAAAAAGGAAATTCATGAAGAATAAAAAGAATTTAGTTTTAGGTGTTGCCCTCGCATTAGGTGCAATGTTTATTGGAGGCGCAATTGCCTACAAATTTATGGAAGGAAAGAGCCTTAATATTATCGCTGACAATAGTCCTGAACGACTAGTGAGGGAGTATTCGCCTCGTACTGGGCCAACTGATCCTAAGGTTGTACTGGTTGAATTCCTTGATCCTGAATGTGAAAGCTGTCGCGCCTTTTCTCCATTTGTTAAAGATATTTTGAACAAGTATAAAGACGAGGTTCAATTAGTTGTGAGGTATGCAACCTACCATCGCAATTCCGCCTTTGCTGTAAAAATTCTTGAGGCCTCAAGAGAGCAGGGCAAGTTTTGGGAAGTGTTGGATCTATTGTTTAAATATCAACCAAACTGGGGAAATCATAGAAACCCAAAGCCAGAGCTTATCTGGTACTACCTTCCTGAAGCTGGTGTTGATGTTGAAAAGGTTCGTGCAAAGTTTAATGACCCTGAGTATGACAAACGCGTTGAACAAGATATGAAAGATGCTGAGTTTTTACAGATTCGTGGAACGCCTTCATTCTTTATTAATGGTAAACCGCTAAACGAGTTTGGCAAACAGCAGCTTCTTCAAGCTATCCAAAACGAATTATAAATATATCATTTCAAGCTGTCCTTTTTAGGGCAGCTTACTTAAAACTTTAAATCTTTCATATTTCGTATTTACGACCTTGTCATTGAGTTGTTGTGACTCCTTAAATTCGGGCAAGGGCAGTCCATTTTTAGAGCAATATTGTGAATAGTACTCTCTCTTTTTCGGATGGTGGGTGTTGACTGCATTAATCACCCTTATGCTCTTGTCATCCAATGTTTGATTTATGATGTTGATTAAATCCTGTCTTTCAATCAAGTTCACCCTTTGCTCTGGATGTGAATTCGAAGTTCTCCCTGAGAGATACTTCCCTGGGTGGCGCTCGCCTCCTATAAGGCCTGCCGGACGGATGACAATATTATCTTCAGATTGGTTTAAAGTTAAATCTTCTAGTTCCAAAAGAAGTTGTCCATTGGCACTTGTAGGCTCAGCAGGAGTGTCTTCATCTATGTGAGTTTGATTGCCGTAGACTGAAGTTGAGCTGATAAAGATTATTGATCCAGCTCCTTTCTCCTCCAAAAATGCTTTGTATTGGTCTACTGAATCTATCTTAGAGGGGGGGAGATTAAAAAGTATTAAATCTGCATCCTTAACTTCTGAGGGCACTTTCTGGTGATTGAAATCGTAACGTCCCTCATTTACCTTATTCTTTGATTTGGAGAAATAGGTTCCATAAACCTTATGCCCCTTTGTTTCCCAAAAATCGTAGATCGAGCTGCCAAGCCAACCAAGAGAGACTATGGCTATTTTCAATTAATCCTCTTCGCAATGGCCTTGGCAAAAGTAGTGATTGCATCTGGGGCCCAAGTGAAAAATAATTGTGGCTCAATTACTTCAAGCTCCATAAGTAGTAGCTCTGAACCACTTTCTACAAAGTCTAAACGGGCATAGCAATAGTCTTGGTTTAACTTCTTATAAGTTTCTATGGCCATGTCAAGATGTGCCTTTGAAGGGGTATGCTTGTGGACAGTTCCACCATGTTCTTCTTGCACTCTAAATTCGTTTTTCTTGGCAGTCTTTAAAATGCAGTGGCTAAACTTTCCATCAAAGAATAAATACGAGTACTCACCAATGGAAGAAACACTTTCAATATATGGCTGTGCCATTACGTCTCTACCTTCAAGAGCGGATGCTTGAGTGAGCTCCTGGGCAGAATTTATAAGAAAGGTGTCCTTTCCTCCGGCCCCTACCAATGGCTTTAAAACGATTGGATAAGTGAGAGAGTTAAATGTTTCAGGCAGCAATTTTGTCTTTTTAACAATACTAGTGGGAACAACTTTGATGCCCAAGCCTTCGAGTTCATTCATATAAGACTTGTCCATATTCCAACGAACTGTATCGACGCTATTGATAAGCTTGGAGTTTGTGCTCTCAATCTTATGTAATAGCTCTTGAAACTTTTCCCGCTTTAAAGCGTAATCCCAAGGGGTCCTTATTAATATTGTAGAGTTTTCAGTAGGTGTGAACTCGTCCCACACCACCGGTACCCCTTTGATGGAGTGATCATTAAGGGCCTCTAGAAGACCGTCATCATCAGGGTGAAGGCAATCAGTTGTTAAATCTGTTAAAATGTAAAGTTCTTTCATTGCTTAATGATAGACCTTGATCCTAGGGGAGTCAAAACTATAGAGTCTGGTTTGCCTCTTCAATATAGTCTCTATTCCCTTCAGCTAGGTTTTTAATTCTCTCCAGTGCTTCATCCCAATTGGACCAAAAGGCATGAACATACTTTTTGGGAGTGTCCTGAGAAATGGAGAGAAGGCATGAGTTGCCCTCTTCTGAGATGTGGTATGTCTCCAAACAACCAATCCAATTCTTTGCCTCTTGGCCAGTCGTGTCTTTATCCCCGTTTATAATAACCCCCTCGTACTTAATAGTTATAGCTTCTTGGGGGCGGTGAAGAATTATTTTTCCAAAAAGGCCGTCCTCCGACGGACTTTTTATTTCTGCAATAGAGTTTAAACTCCAATCTGTGTCTGCGTATGAACCGGGTGCAAATGCACAGCTCCACTGTCTAAAGTATTGATCATCTAACAAAACCTCCCAAATTTTTTCTTTGGATGCGTCTATCAGAATGCTTTTTTCAATCTTTTCTCTTTCTTGGCTTTGCATTTTTCCCTCCGCTACTTCTATTATGGTATACACTAGGTTTGATCTTGGCATATGGCCGTCTAGCATTTGATCATTTCAAAAACCTATGAATTTACTTTACTCATCACGTCATTTCAGATGTTTATGTCGATAGATGTAGAAATTGTTGGCCGTAGCCCTTGATAATCGGTAAGGTGCGCTCAAAAGAACACATTGCACAAATTGGATCTACTACATGTCAGAATTTAGCTCACTGGACCTACTTCCAGAAATAAAAAAGGCCCTTAAAGATAAAGGGTATGAAAAACCAACACCCATACAAGCTCAGTCCATTCCACATTTACTTAAAGGACAGGATCTTTTGGGTATAGCTCAAACTGGAACGGGCAAGACTGCAGCCTTTTCTTTGCCTCTTATTAATCGCCTAGCGAGAGAGAAAGTTAAGGTCAATAAAAGAAGGCTTAGAAGTTTAATCCTTACTCCTACAAGGGAGCTTGCATCTCAGATTGAACAAAACATTAAAGGCTATTCAAAGGGACTTGGACTTAAGTGTGCGGTTATATTTGGTGGAGTTGGAAAACAGGCACAGATTAATGCTATGGCACAAGGCGTGGATATACTAGTGGCAACTCCCGGAAGGCTCTTAGACCTTATGAGTGAAGGCCATGTAAAGTATGATCAACTCGAGGTTTTTGTTTTAGATGAAGCTGATAGAATGTTGGACATGGGATTTCTAAATGACGTAAAAAAAGTCATAGCCAAGCTGCCTAAAGAAAAGCAGACACTGTTATTTTCTGCAACAATGCCAAAAGATATTGCTTCTCTGGCCACATCGTTATTAAAAAATCCAAAAAAAGTTGAAGTTACACCTGAGTCAACAACAGTTGAAAAAATTGAACAGAAGGCTCACTTTGTGGCAAAGCTTAAAAAGCCTGAGCTTTTGAAAGAGATTCTGTCCGATGAATCAATTGAGAGCATGTTGGTGTTTACAAGAACCAAACATGGAGCTGACAGGGTGGTTAAAAAGCTTGCTCAATCTGAGATCAAGGCGGCAGCAATTCATGGAAATAAATCACAAAGGCAAAGAGAAAGTGCCTTGGAAAGATTTAAAAAACAACAGATAAGAGTACTTGTTGCGACCGATATTGCAGCAAGAGGAATTGATATTCCACAGGTCAGCCATGTGGTGAACTACAACCCACCTGAAGACCCAAAAAGTTATGTTCACCGTATTGGTAGGACTGGAAGGGCCGGTAGGGAAGGTATAGCAATTCTATTTTGCGACGAAAGCGAAGTCGGTATTTTCAACGACATTCAAAAACATATTAGAATTAAGATTCCAATTGATGAAGATCATTCATTTCATGAGAAGCTAAGTCTTCACCCTGATAGAAAAAAGAAAGCACAAAAGCCTAAAAAGAAAGTCAGCATGAGTAAAAAAGAAAGAAGAAGAAGAAGTTTTAGAGGATAAAAAAAAGGCCCTATTGTGATCTGTACCCCATTAGTGGGACCTAAAATAAAAAAGCCTCATCTGTGATAAGATGAGGCTTCAATTTTT
>CATMLK010000081.1:0-11078 GCA_950070535.1 uncultured Bacteriovoracaceae bacterium
TTTTTCTTAGTAGCTTTTTTTGCTACTTTTTTCTTAGTAGCTTTTTTTGCTACTTTTTTCTTAGTAGCTTTTTTTGCTACTTTTTTCTTAGTAGCTTTTTTTGCCACTTTTTTCTTAGTAGCCTTTTTTGCCACTTTTTTCGTAGCTTTCTTTTTTGTTGCTTTTTTCTTGGCCATTTTTTCCTCCCAGTAGATGAATTAGCCTATATCAATTTTCTAGTTTTTTTTCCCATTCAAGAATGTCGTTGTCTGGCCCATGAGTCTTCCCCGTTTTTTTATAATCATGGCCTTCATTCAAAGAAATCATCCTAAAGTTATCAGATGGGCAGTAATTAATAATCTTTTTAAGATTGTTCTCCTTAGCGACTTGTTCGTAAAAATCTTTAATCTTATGTGAAAAGCCATTGCCCTGATAGATAAGTTTTATAGGTGTGTTTTTTGTTAAAAGCGTGCCTTCATCCATTTTTAAAAACAGAGCAGCAACAATATCTTCATCATAGTTTACAGAGTATAGCTTCCATCCCTCTTTGATTTCTTTCTTGATGTTTTCTTCTGACCAATTTAAATCAGGTGAGTCTGCAAATGCTTTCGCGTTGAAGTTGAAGATGTCTTTTATTTCTTGGTTGCTTTCGCTTTTTCTAAATTCCAAATATTGAGCTGGAGTCATTTAGGTCCTTTGTTATATGACATTGTAATGTTATCGGGTAATGAAATCAAACAATATTTGCCATCACCGCTCAGGCCTAAAGTTTATAGAGAGAAACACTCGTATTCAACCCTATATAATGAGTGTCAATCGCTTCAATTCCTCCTCCCAAAAGTTGGGTAAAACCTTAAAGCTAAAAAAGAACTATCAAATTAAAAAACTGAATGACCAAGTTGTTGTGGCCCAAAGTTTAAGAGTGTTCATTGTAAACAGATGCTTTATTTTAATCAGCTTCAAGGAATATACGCAACAAGTTAAGTATCAAGAATTTATACGGATTTTATGGTGTTTTTTATATCCAAAAGTGAGCCAAATCATTGCAAAAGGGCCCCTCTTGTGGGAATTTTACCCCACATGAAAAACTTAAATTTACTAAATAAATACTTAACTTCGTTAGGCAACGCCTATAAAAAAATAGAATCTACATTAGGCTCAATGAAGTTTGCAGTCATCATCATAGTCGTTTTTGCCATTGCTTTGGTTTATGGAACATTCATGGAAAGCTATCATGGCCGTGAGTTCGCCAACAAGCTTGTTTATAAGTCATGGTGGTTTATAGCATTACAACTCTCCATGTTTATAAGCATACTTGTTGCAACCCTTAATAGACTTCCTGCTAAAAGGGTTCTCTACGGATTCTACACCCTCCATGCAGGCCTACTTATTCTATTTGCTGGATCTTTTTTGACCTATGTTACTGGTATAGACGGTATGTTGGAACTAATGCCCAATGAACCATCCAACACAGTAAGAGTTGAAGAGGACCAATTCATAGTGGGCTATCCAAATGGCGAGGTAAAAATCTTTACTTTGCCAACAGGTGCGTTCGAATCAGATATCAACTACGAGGAGCCAGGTCTCCAAATTAAGAATTACCTGCCTTTTGCCAAGCTCGAGACTGTCTGGAGGCCATCTGCCGAAGCACTATCTGATTCGGCGGTTTATACCATCTACAATGAAAATGTCGCTGAACAGCTTACAATGAGCCTTCATCCGGAAAGTGACTTTCAATCAATGCAAAAGCTTGGTCCATTGAGCGTTCACTACATGCCTCAAACCCTATACTCATGTTTTACAACCGAAAGCAATTCTGGCTTCATAGTATGGAACACTGAAGAGGATGTCTGTTACACGGCCGAATCTAAAAATTACGACATAAAGAAGACACCAACCAACAACATGTTTATGCTGATTCCCCACAAAGGTGAGTTTCTTAAGTTTTTCCCCGATTTTTCCCCTTTGCCACTTAACGATGACCTAACCAAAAGACAAGACACTCCATTTAGAGTTTTCAGTAAACAACTTTTTGAGAAAAAGCCAAACCTCTTTCTCTTTGGTGATAAAACAGTATTTTTCCATAAGAGGAAAGGTTGGTTAGGCAGAGAGTTTAATGATAAAAGGCCAGTATCTCTGCCATGGATGAATTTTAAGCTCACCCTAGACTCATATAGACCAGATTCCTATCCTGCACAAATTCCTACTTACACAAGGCCAATCCAGGACCAAGGTGAAATCATAGAGGGTGGTATCAAAGCGGTGCAAATCAACTTTTATGGGCAGGATTACTGGGTACGTAGCGACCAGCCACTAGCACTTTCAAATGGGGATAAACAAGTCAGATTCCAGATTAAGAGCAGAGAATTAAAACTCCCATACCAGATCACCCTTGATCGATTCAAAATGGATAAAAACCCTGGGACCAATGATCCGGCCAGCTATGAAAGCTTTGTCTCTTTACTTGATGGAAGAACCAATAAAGCGGCCAGCAATCACCATGTTTTCATGAACAACCCTCTTAAATATGATGATTTTACCTTTTACCAGTCTTCCTACTTCCAAGTCGGGCAAGATGAATACGGTAGTGCCTTTAGTGTAAACTTTGATCCAGGCAGACCTGTTAAATATTTAGGATCTCTCCTTCTAGTCTTTGGAAGCATGTGGCACTTTGCCCTAAGAAGAAGAAAGAAGAGAAAGTTTTTTGAAAAAGAATCCACAATTGAATCTCAATCGGAGAATAGCTAATGCTCAAACTGATAATAATAGCGTTATTCAGCACCACTATCGCGGCAAGTGTATGCAACCAAGCACTTGAATCAATGCCGGTCCAAGCAGGCGGCAGGGTTAAGCCACTGCTCGTCCATGCAAATGAGACAATCAAGTTTATTACTGGCAAGTCCAAACACAACGGTATGAGCTCCCTTGAAACCTTCTGTAATCTTTCTCTAAGCTCACTAGGAAAGACGGAGGCCTTTGACCTTCCTATCAAAGTAGAGCACATAGATGCGAAGAAATTAATGGATATAGATATCGACGCCAACTCGGTTCCATCCTCAAAAGCTCTTAACTACAAAGAACTAATTCGTGCACAAATAATGAAGACCAAAAGAACAACTCCGCTTAAAAAGGAGTTAAATAAGGTTTGGGCACGAATTAACAATTACGAACTAATTAAAAATGGTCAATCATGGACCGTGCCAGTATTTGCTCAAGAAAAGGCCTTATGGCATGGACTTGTGGACGTTGCCAAGGATAAGGAAGATCTAAAGACCTTTTTGGAGAACAAGAAGAAACAATTTATAGACTTGGAAGGTGACTCCTTTCTACTTGAACTGAAGTACGTTAAAAGCCACATTTTTGATGTGGCGATGCTACTTGCCCTTATTGGTATTTTTGCCACAGTACTCTTAAAATCTCCAAAAGTGGGCGTATTTTTTGGCATTTTTACAATTTTGATTGAGATTGCCGGAATGACCATGAGGGTTCTTATTTCAGGCAGGGCACCTATAACAAATATGTATGAAACAGTGATGTTTTCCGGATTTGGTGCCTTGGTCATTGCTCTAATAGTCATGATTTTCAAGAAAGATAAAATATTTCTTCTTGCTGGCCTAGGCTATAATGTTCTTTGCTTATTCATGATGAAATTTGCCAACAACATGCTTGATCCGAGCATATCTCCCCTTGTACCAGTTCTAAGAGACAATTTCTGGCTAAGTACTCATGTTACAACCATTATTTTAAGCTATGCAGCCTTGGCCTTAAGCTGGATTCTCGCCAATATTATTCTTGTTAGAAATAAGTTCGGAAAGCTATCTAAGGCCGACTATAGATACTATGAACAGTTGATTGGCACTAGTGTTAAAGTAGGCGTTGTACTACTTGCCGCAGGGATCATACTTGGTGGCGTCTGGGCAGATTACTCATGGGGAAGATTTTGGGGCTGGGATCCAAAAGAGACCTGGTCTTTAATTGTGCTACTGTTTTACATGGCGATCCTTCATGGGAAATACACTAACTGGGTAAATACTCATAGATTCGTTATTCTTACCGCGGCAGGCTTCATGTCAGTAATGATGGCGTGGTTTGGGGTGAACTATATTTTGGCGACAGGTCTTCATTCATACGGATTTAGTGAGGGTGGCGCAATCTTTCTAGGTTCATTTTTTCTAATTCAAACGATTATCCTGATCATCTGCGGGATTTCCTTGAAGGGATTTAAAAATGCTCAGGTTACTAGCTAGCTTAACAGTGCTTGGACTTACATCATGTTCAAGCACTCGCTCAATTGTAGACGAAGTCAATGACGGAAATATAAGTGCCCAGGCGGTTGTTGACTTGGCCAGAAGTAGTTACTTAAAGGGCTGTGTTGACTCGAAAAACAAGTTTTCACCTGAAAAGATAAAAAGCTCATTCACACCATGCCTAGACATGGCAAAACTTCATCAAGAAGAAATCCGCGAGATCTTACTCCAAAACGCTATAAAGCAGTAAGGCCTAGAAGCTCGTCCTTACTGCAAAACTTACCTCAGATCGCTTTCGATCTTCCACTTCATCTGAGTCGTTATACAATGATGTTTGTTTAAATTCCCCTATCCAATCATAACCTCCAAATGGGAATGTCCCATACAGTCTCCAGAACGCCTCAGTGATATCGTCATCATCAAGGTCTCCTCTATTATAATGGTGAGAGCCTAGGGCGATGGCCAGAGTGTTATCCTCAGCAGTGAGGTGTTCATAAAAGCCTTCTAATATGGTTTGCTGTCCCACATTCACATCATCTGAGTCTGCTACGTCGGCATCATATTCAGGTTGAAATGTGCCTAGGAAACCCCATCCGTTCTTAAAAACTCCGGCCTTCAGCCAAAAATGATTTCCTCCAGAAACAGCATTATCCGTCTCTTTGTCATCATGGGAAAAAAAGTATCTAAATTCATAAAGGTAGGTTTCCAAACGTCCCCTTGCAAAAAATTCAAGATCTCCTATGCCGTCTGCATCGCCTTCAGCATCAATCATATTTACTTCACCACCCAAATTTAACACTTTCCCCCACTGCCCTTTAAAGACTTTCCCTGAAAGAGTTTTTGTATCGACATCGACTTCCTGTCCATTGGTAAATTCCTCATTTCCGTTCTCAGATGAGTAGCGTCCTTCGATGGCCCATTTGTTTTCAGATGCCAAATAGAAATTTTGTATGACCTTTCTTGTTTCTCCTAAAGCTGTGGTAGTCATCGCAATTGCGACAACCGCAAGAAACTTCTTCATAAACTTCTCCTTAGAAAAAAATTCCAGGTATAATTCTGAAGACTGCTAGTGGCTTAGTAAAGGAGAAACGCGGGGCAGAAGACCCCGCGTGTTTAGACTTTTATTAATTAAAAATTAGATAAGGATTCGCCATCTGGTTTGCGATTTCAGTGGCCATTTCATTGTTGCCCTTGGACTCAAAATATCCAATAAGAGCACCTTCAGTTAACCTTTGCTCGACATAAAAGGACTCTATGAAGCTTTCTACATTGGACTTGATCCACCCAGGGATTGGAAGAAAGCCAAGTCCCAACTCTCCAAGATTTAAAAGGGCCCTAAACCTTCTTACCTTGTTTGGATTGCTGTAATCGTAAGCTGTGGATGCTTTACTTGAAAAGCTATGGCCATTATTAAGAAGGTTTTTTACAACCTTGTTCCCATCTTCCACAACTTCTACAAAGGCAAAGTTATATCTTGCATTTACCGCATCATACATTCTTGATGTTCTTCTAATCTTAGTGTTGCAACTTCTCAACATGGTGAAAAACTTGTTAACTCCATATCTTGACCAATTGCTTGCAGCTGCATTCGACTCAGGAAGGTTCATGGCACCAATTCTTGATTCATAAATTGAAGATAAAATCATATCAACTTCAGACTTTTTAAGGCCTAGCTCTTGGGCGTCGTAATTTTGCACATAATGCAAAAGCATATTTTGATGAAAGCTTCTTTGCTCTAAAACCAAATCGTGAACTTGAACAATGACGAAAGATGCGAGATTTAACAGTGGAACACTGTCAAAGCGTTTTTTTGCAAACTCAAGTGCCTTCACCACAACTTGATAAGTAACATTCTTTCTGTAAAAGAATCTAGCATCATTTGGGTTGGCAACTATGGCCAAATCCAACATTTTAAGTGCTTCTTTAAGATCCCATTCAAACTTTTTCAAAACACCTTCTGAAAGAACTGCATTAAAAGACTCATCAACTTTTATATTAGGAAGATTCTCGATTGCATCTCTAATGAGGCCTACATTTTCAGCGGCACTTTTGTCATAAGGTCTATCACTTTCAAGCTCAGCAAGAAACTCCTCAAGCTCGTTCTGATAAAAAGACTTTGATCTCATCCTTTTAATTTCAGACTTAATGTCATCTTTGATTTGTTCGATATATGGAAGAATAGAGAAGTTCTTTGTTACAAACTTCATTCTTACACTTTCAAGGGTCCCATCTTCAGAGCGCTTAAACTCGAACCTCTTATTTAGAGCTTCAGGAGTGGCAAAAGCACTCAGTGAGAATAAAAAAATTGGCAGAACAATCCATGTTCTTATCATTACAACCTCCAAGTCCGTGAGTATTCACATTATTGTATTAGATCATAAGACAATTATTGCCTTTTAAAACCTAGATAATGTTAATGTAAGTTTTTAAGAGGTCACCGGAGCAATTCACTCCACTTAAGGTTCTTTTAATTCGGGAGGTCTTTGAGGGAAGTCTATCCCAAGGTTATGGTCCATATTCCATCTATCCACTAAGTATTCACCTCTTTCCACTTTATAGTGATCTAGAGATTCATCAAGCTGATCAAGTTTTTTCATAAGTTCGGCCTGCAAAAGGACACTCTCTTGTTTCTTTTGTAAAAGCCCATCTACTGCAACTTGCTTTCTTTTTTGCAATTCATTTATTTTCTGGTCGTACTCTGCGGCGGTTTTCATTTTCTGCTGCTCATAGGTCCAAAGAAAATGATTTATATTCGAGAGTTGTTTTAAAAAACCTTGTTTTCTAAGCAACAGATTCTCTCTATATTTGCTGGCCTCAAATACTCTTTGAGCAAGCTTTTTTGATTGAAAATTGAGCTGATGCCCTCTTCGAAAGTACTCTCCATCTTTCCAGCAGGTGTTTAGCTCCGTCACATAGATTGTGAAATAATTGTCCTCTACACCTTTTACATTTGCCCTGCATGGAAAGTCGCTTGAGTGGCGATTAACTCTGAAATATACCGTATCCCCAGCTTTAAAAAACTTGGTGTTGTTATTATCAACATGTATTTTTAAGACTCTTCCGGCCTTGTCCCTGTCAGTAACTCTTCCCATAAACTCATCATAACCAATCCTTGGATCCATGAACTTATTGTTGTCTGGTTCAGTAAGGCCTTTATCCGGAAGGTCGGGGAAATTGGGGTTTGCACTAGCAGAGCTTGCAACCAAAATTATTAAAAATATGTGACAAAGGTAATTCATTACTTTTATTATGGGGCAAAGTTTTAAAAGGAGCAAATAATGGAATTTTTTATCGACACAGGTGATCTTGAAGAAATAAAAACAGCTTACTCTTGGGGAATCGTTGATGGTGTTACAACTAACCCGTCCCTAGTTGCAAAAGCTGGCATCGACCAAAAGACATTAATCAAAAGCATTTCTGAGATTGTTGATGGCCCAATAAGTGCTGAGGTTATCTCTACTGACTCAAAAGGAATGTTAGAAGAGGCCTATGAGCTTGCAAAGATCCATAAAAACGTAGTGATTAAGCTTCCAATGACTAAAGATGGCATGATCGCATGTAATCAGCTTTCAAAAGATGGCATTAAAACAAACATTACTTTGATTTTCAGCGCAAACCAGGCCCTTCTTGCTGCAAAAAATGGCGCAACTTACGTTTCTCCTTTCATTGGCAGACTGGATGACATTGGCCAGACTGGTATGCAGTTAATTGGTGAAATCAGAGAGATATTTGACAATTTTGCTTTTGAGACAAAGATCTTGGCCGCCTCAATCCGTCACTGCGACCATGTTAAAGCGAGTGCAATAATGGCCTCAGATGTTGCCACAGTACCGTTTAAGGTTCTAGAGCAACTATTTCATCACCCACTTACAAAGATTGGACTAGATAAATTCTTGGCCGACCACGAGAAATCTGTAAAATAAACCCATTCTAATAAAAGAGGGGTCACCAGGACCCCTCTTTAAATGATAGTTTTATTTAATGTTGCAGCCCTTGCTTAGCATATAACTAAACGCTCGTGGCCCAGTGCTTTGTCTAAGACTTTCCACATTGTGGATACTCTTGTTGGTTACCTTTTTGCAAAAATTCATTAAAGCTATCAATAGAGTTGAGAACAGACCTTCTTTCATGTAAAATATCTTCTACTTCCCTCTTAACCCTTTCGGTCGCATCTATGAAGTCATATTCCGTTGAAGCATAACACTTTCCATTTTCTTCATTATAAAGCAAGTTAATAGTTATTTTTCTATCCTTTGTAATATTAAAGCCATATTTAAGATTTTCGCTTGGTTTGGTAGGACCGGGACCAATTGTTTCATCTTTTGTGTCAAAGGTATTAACAACTATGTTAATCCTCTGCACCTTGAGGTTGTTTAATAACTCTTTAAAATCCTCCGAATCTTCATAGGCATCCCTAAACTCCTTTTGTTGTCTAATCAGGCACCTATTTAAATTAGAATCTTCTTTATGAGGAACGTATCTGCTTGCTGGTGATATATTGTCAATGATCAAAACATGATCCATGGTCTGCTCGGTTTCTTCAATCGGATATCCTCGACCTTCATCTTCCGGATTATCAAAAATCGAAACTTCTATCTTTTTAATACAATTCAAGTACGATCTATTTTCTTTTGTTATGGTGCTCATCCCCCATCCTCTAGATCCACGAGCATACCCATACCGTTTATATGGACACTTTTCAGGGCCTCTCAAGACAGTAAACGATCTTTTCTCAATATTAAAAGACTCTAAAGCCGTTTCCTCTCCATTCACAAAGTAGCTACTCTTAGATATTCCCTCAATATCAATATCCGCTGCAAATTTTATCTCATAATCAATTGCACGACTTACCGTCTCTGTCGCATATGTACTTGTATTAGTGGTTAGTAAAAGTAAAAAACTAAGACCTGCTAAACAATTTTTCATATTTCTCTCTCCTGATAATTCTTGTTTACAATTTTGCAGGAAACATGCCAACATAACCCTATTAAAATCAGGCGCTTAGAGTTTTCTATTTGTATATTTTTTTTATTTGTATAGGAATTTTACGCTTTTCACCTTCCGTAGGGACCAAACTGTATATCGAGAAATTTTAATTCATTGCAAGTCTATGGACAAATTCACTCAAGTTTTAACAATTCCGAGCCGATAACTCAGGAAATGATTTTTCAAAATCATTTTAAAGGGATTAGGTTTGAAAACATTATTATTTGCAATATTTCTAGTTATGGCAGGCTGTGAACAACCCCAGGAGTCGGCATTCTCATCAAGATCAAATGCCAATCCAGGACAAGATATGCCATCAAAGTGGAGCTCATCTGTCTTCCCGTTAAGAATCAATATTTCAGACTCATTTGACTCATCTGAAGGTCAGGCCATAAGAGATATGGCAAACGAGTGGACCAACTCAGTCAATGGAGTTGTCGACTTTATGGATTCTAACTATACCACTCAGGAGAAAAATAGTGCTCTTAGCGATTACGAGGATGGAATTATCGGTGTGTATAAGCTCTACAGCTGGCCTTCGGAACTTCCACAGTCGGCCTTGGCCGTAACACAAGTTATTGGCGTAAGAAAAAGCGATTATATTCAAATAATTCATGCAGATATTCTTGTAAATTATCAAAACTACGCTTTCACCACAAACCACTCTTGGGGATATGACCTTCAAACAATAATCCTTCATGAGATGGGACATTTACTGGGACTTTATCACGACGGCAACTCAACTAACGACTCGGTCATGTATGAATCAATTACTAGATACACCGACAACCGCTCCCCTAAGGAAAGGGACATTCAAAATATTGAAAACAAGTATGGTGTTCACAGATCAGGCAGTAATTACAGAAGCTTGGCGGGGAGCACAATTTCTTCTCAAGATACTCAGGAATACTCCGATAAAGTCAATGAGGAAAAAGTGGTCATACAATACCAAGTTATGGCCGATGGTAGTGAAAAGCGTAATATAAAAGTATTGGAGTAACTTATGCCTAGAAAAATGAAAATTTTGATTACAATGTTTTTTGTTCTGTTTGGCGCCCATGCTGTTGCTGGTGAAAGAATGATGGATTTCCAAAGAGTCCTTCAAAATCATGAGCAACAAAGAGAGCCTAACCAAGAAAAAGAAAAAGCTGAGAAAGCTCACCTTGAGAACCCAGAAATTGAGGTTCAGGTTAAGGAAGAAAAAAAAGAAGATCACGAATAAAAAAGGCCACACAAGTGGCCTTTTTTTTATTTAAAACTCCTTACCGGATTTCAAAGTAAAGTGGAATTGCCTCATTGTAATCCACCCATTTCTTATTTATAAGCATCTTGCCTTCACCATTTAGCCAATTGCTTAAATTCTGTGGATTTCCATGAGCACTATCTTTAAGTACAAAGTCCTTATTCTCTACTCTCGCCTTCATTATAAGTTGATTTAGAATCACAGCACTTCTTGATGTTCCATACTCGGCCTTTCTACGTTTAGAATGGTCTCCTAAAATTTTAAGATCGCCATCAAGGTATAGAAAGCATCCGTAATAGTGCGTATCATAGCCTAGCTTCTCCTTAACTGCGGAATCACACTCGACCTTTAAGCGCTTAGGGTCCAAAACTGTTTCTTCCGCTAACACAAGGGTTGGACATTAAAAGAATCATTCCTAGCAATAAATTTTTCATTTGTTCCCCTTATTTAAAAGCAAGTCTATAGGGGTGTTTTCCCATGACTTTAGGATCAAATGTTAGCATTCTTTTAAATTTACATACCCTGTTAGGTTTATCACACTAGTCCAGTAAGCGCCCCAAATGTTGTGCAGATTCTTAAGACTTAGGATTGGGCTATTATTTGGCCGAGATATGGCAAGTTTT
>CATMLK010000082.1:0-10889 GCA_950070535.1 uncultured Bacteriovoracaceae bacterium
GGATGATCATTTAGCCAGGTCCAGATCGCTTTCCTCTCAAAAGGGTGAAGTTTAGCACCGTTTTTAAGCAGCATTTTTCGAAGGGGATTCTTTCTCTTGTCACCTGTAATTCCTTTTCTTCGACGGTTTATAGCTGGATGGAGAAGTCTCAAAACATGGAACTTGTCAGCGATGATATCTGCGTTGGGGAAGAAGTTTTGGACGAAACTTTTGTAAGGAGCACAAAGGTCCATAACAACATTTTTCACTCGTTCTATTCCTGGTATGTAGCCTACGGCCGCGTGCAAATCTGCCGCTGTCTTGCCTTCTGCTACTTCACGAATACGCTTGCCTTTGTAGTCCACAAACACCGTTGCAAACTCTCTATGACCTCGATCTTTGTTCTTGAGCCACGAGTGTTCATCGATGCCTATGGTTTTAGGCCAGTGGGCCTTGTGCTGTTCTCGATGCTCTAATTCTAGCTGCTGGTAAAGCCTGTTGTAGATTGTTTTATTTCCGCACTCAGTGTCTCTGCGAACCTTTTTAAGGTCCGTAAAGTTCTCGCAGGACCAGAGAATATGTCTTTGCATCCGTTGGGTTATTCGAGCACCCTTGTTGATTCCACTCACAGGCTCGGTGAAAACAGATTTGCAGTTGGTGCACCTAAAGCGTCGCTTAAGGATTTTAAATATCTTTATCTTGCCATGAATAGGTGCATCTTTAACTGTGATCCAACGCCTGTCGTGAACCTTTGATGACTTTGTGGCGCACTTTGGGCAGACCTCGAACTTGCTTTCTTTAACAAGATTATATTCATAGGCACGATTCCTGATCCGCTTCACAGACATAAGTTTAAGTTCAGGAAGCAGTAAAAAACTGGTAAGCTGTTCATTGGGCATGGAGACTCCTTCAATTAAATTTTGTTGTGGTAACTAAATTGTAATTGTTTGAAATCTCTATGCCCGTCTTAGGCAAAATTCTCATTTAATTTCAGATTTAACGCGGCGAAAACACCATCAAGTGTGAAGAAGGATATCTAGGCCCCTGTTAACCCCAGGGGCTTTTTTTTTTACCTAAATTAAAAATTAATTTCAATATTTCAATGGTTTAGCCTGGCTTGGTCCGGTTTGGGTTTATCAAATGTTAAATACTTATGTGCCAGTATTGGCGTATAATTGACTGTGAAGAAATGTTTTTTGTCGCTAAAAAAGTCGCAGGCGAATATTTCGCTACAAAATCTAAGGTTTGTTTATGGATAATGGTTTCAAAGATTTATTGCCCGAAGCTTATGAGTTTGGAGGTATATCAAAACTTGAACTTGAACTTCCCGACCAAGATGAACTTAGTGCTTTTGCTGCGGCTGAATCTGTCGCTTGTATGACGACTTTCATGTGTGGACCTTTGACTACGTTATGTACAACATAGGGTCCAAGTTTGACTCCGACACTCATAATTTTAAGCGAAAGGGTGTGGTTGAAGAAAATATTCTCTATCGACACCGTTCACTGTTTTGTGAATTTAAGGTTTATTCTCCAGAGAGTGACTTCAGAAAAGCTTTGGATGAAATAACTGATGGTTCTTTGAAGCTACTCCCAAAGTTTAAGGTTTCGTCTAACTTTGAGCTGTCTTTAGAAAAACGAGAATGCAAATTTTTAAGCTTATCACCCCTTTCACGGCAATTATCAGATGTAGAAGTTGAACAAATCGGGGGAGTCCTAGCTCTTATGAACTTTTTAGGAGTGGGGGACTTGCACAAAAATAACATCCTGTTTGGCGAGTATGAGAATAGTGTGATTTTTGCACCTGTTGATCTTGAAGTATTTTATCAAAAGTTCAGCTTCACTCAAATGGGCCTGGTATCTGCAGATAAAAAGCATCTTAAATGCTGTTCGGGAATTTCTTTGCTTCTTGATTATCTTGGCAAGTACCCCGACGCGGACTTTAGCGTGAAGCTAATGTTTGGGTATCATAAGTACCTAAACATTTACCTTTCTAATAAGTCCCAACTCGAAGCAGCCTTTCTAGGCGATGCAGAAGGACACCAGTGTATTAGTCGGGTTGTTTTTCGCGATACAAGAGTCTATCTGCCACATGTTGGTGGTAAAAAAGTAGATTATTTTCTAAATGAAGAAAGTGAGCAATTAGAAAGAGGGGATATCCCTTATTTTTTTAGTTTTGTGATGGAGGATCCTGCAAGGCAATTCTGGTGGAAAACTCCAGATGAGTATTTACCTCTAGAGGAAAATAATAGGTTTAGGTGTGAGGTTCAAAGCCAGATTCCAGAGTTAGCTTTAGAAGATTTGCTGTATGACTTTTTTATGATTACCCAGGTCCTTGACAAGGCCAGGGGGGCAGAAACCAATATTTCGTCCTATAAGGGGTTTAAGGTTATACATAAAAGAGAGTTTAAGTTTTTTTTGAGTGAAAAGTTTAGATGTAAAATAAAGGCCGGAGATTGGAACTCTGTAGATTTTGAGCTGGCGTATTTAAAAGAACATGAATTTGAGACACCTCAGTTGTTAATTTGCCCAACAGTCTATAATAACCAAGTCATGATAATGCTAAATTCATTATATGAACTTAATATTGATATTCGCTTTTTAGATTATAAGAATAAATTTTTGGATTCTTTAGATCGTGACCAAAAAGCTGTAGATATCCTTTATCTTCTAAAAAAGTATAAAAACTATTCTGACACAGAAATTAAATCTTTAGATGAAGTTATAATGAGCTGTAACAAGATAATAAGTGAGCTTGACTCAGCTAGAAAAGAATATCTTCAAGATATTGATGCAAAACAAGTGAACACTGCCAAAATTGAGTATCTTTTAGATAAACTATCCAAAGATTTTAAAAAAGTTGAGGCTATTGATTCAAACCTTTCGAAGGCAATATTTATGCCTTTGCTCTTCTCAGTTCTATCAACGTATCCATTTCATAAATTTACTGAACTTGCGGCATTTTATCGTGGGGCAATAAATGAAGAAAATATAGTAAATTCTTTTGACCAAATACAAAAGTATAAGAAGGAAAAGTTCTCTTACGAGCATCCCCAAGCTCATGGGAGGATCACTTATATGAAAATGATTAAACTCACTGAGGAGTCGTATGCGAAGTTTAATAGAAACAATGAGTAGCTTATCTTTCAATGAAGATGAATTCATATGCAATAACGATAAGGATAATTCAATTTCATATGTTATCTCTCTGGATTCCTCTTCTGAGGATCTTTTTGAGGTTAGAGGGCTGGCGTATTATTTTTTTAATATAATTATAAACTCAGGCAGATCCAAAAAAGAAGATATTGAAAAGTTACATAGGATGGTCTTAGAGAAGTACTGTATTTCTGAGGAGAAACTCTTCAGTGATATTGATTCTTTTATAAAAACTGCAATGGAGCAAAGAATCCTTGTCTAGCAAAGACGATAAGCCTCAACTTAGTTTTATAGTGCCAGCCTCCCAGGTAAAATATCTTTCAGAGGTAATCCAATCAATTTTAGATCAGAAGAATTTAACCTCATATGAGGTCATAGTTGTTCTTAATGGACTTTCTAAAATTGACGAGCTTGTTAAAAAATATAAGGAAAGGTTTAAAGACGTAACGTTCTTAGCATGTGAAAAGCATAGTGCGGCCTATTCTCGAAATTTTGGATTTAAAAATGCTCGTGGAGAGTATATTGCCTTTGTGGACTCTGATTGTATCTTATCTGATGAATGGGCCTGTAGCTTGATCCAAGAAATGCAAGGAATATATTCGTGTGCTTCAAGTGCGATCATTCCTATTGGAACTGGAAAACGATTTCTGGATAAATTCAGGTTGAAACTTAAAGATCAGGTCACCGGTGGAACTTTTGTCTGCTCATTTCCCCATGTGGAGATAACCTTGCCTATAGTGAATACTGCAGCGTGCATATATCGGGCCTCACTTTTTAGGGGACTCAATGGATTTGATGAGGAGCTAAGAAGGTGTGAAGATACTGAACTTTCTTATCGTGCCTACCAAAGAGGATGTAATTTCTTTCTGAACGCCGATTCCAAGGCCTATGTATATTATGAAGGTGGAGCTCTCGGATATATTAGCCGATATTTTTTTGATAACCTCTACTTTAGAGTAAAGCTAGGAAAATTGAATCCGTCTTTTGCCTATTATCGTTTCAACAACTCAAGTGATGTTACCCTTCTGGATTATTTACTTTTAAGAGTTATAGGGGTTTCGTCCTTGATGGGGCGTATAGTTAACAGGATTTCAAGGCGAAAGGAGTACAAGCTTTTTCAGTATCTTAATCTAAGTAAGGACCATAGAAATCTTATGTTTAGACAACAGGTGGGGGAGAGAGAATTTTATTTAAGTCCATATTCGAGAGTTGTGAAAATAAAAAATGCAGATAAAACAACGCTCATCCTTCGAGAGGGAGCAAGCCAGAAAACTTTTAAGTTAAATTCAGGAGATGTTCTGGACAAAATTATATTGGAAAATGATGGACTCTTTATTACGACTAAAAGAGTGTGCCCATGAACTCTACAAGGTTTTTTAATTTATTCGTATTCTGCTTTGTTTTGTTTAACTTGATTTTATTCTCCATTTCACCCTTAAATTTTCAGTCTCATTTTCGAGAGAATCAGTTTATATCATCCGCTTATAGTTTAATAAGCTCTTATCATAGGGGAATTGCTCGTTTCAGTTTTTACACTAAGTCCAATATATTGTTTCATACGTCACTCTTTGAGATTAATGATGAAGGCGATTTTGAGAGGGTAAGCTTAGTGCCCCTTAAAATTGAAAAGTTTAACAACTTACTCTACGAAATCATAAATAAAAGGTTTGATACGATAAGGCTGGCAATCTTAACAGGGCATCTTAAAAATGAAGGTGATTTTGTCTGTGAGAACTTCGACTATAAAAAGGACATATCCTACTTACATGTTGTTGGCCCGATATTGTCTGATGGGGAAATGGCCCTTGTATTGGACCGAGCTAAAAATGAAGAGGGAGCCAGGAGAATGATGGTGGGGGAAAAGACTCTTTATTTGTATTCAATTTCATGCTTACGAGCAAATGAGAGAGAGGTCTTATTGTGAGGAGGAGGAATTCACTAAATGTTCAAAGGCTATTATTTATTCTAAGTGTTGTTTTTATAATAATCTTTCACTTTGAAAAATTACTTAATATTAAAACTTATTATTTATACTTTTCGACCACTCCTTTTAGTTATCAAGTTTCAAGACTTCTTCTATATGGGCTTTTCTTGACCCTAGGTATCTCTATGTTTTCAGAGAAAAGAATATTTTTATTTTTAGGTCTTGTTTTAAGCTCAATTTTAAATCTTCAATTTAATTATGGAGCGGATGTCTTTATATTTAATCTTACTTTATTTCTGGCGTTCATTGGAAATTCCTCAAAAGATGACTTCCTCAAATCCTGCGGATATTTACTGATGTTATCTCATTTGACAGTGATCTACATCTATAACGGAGTGAATAAGTTAACAGATAGTATTTGGCTAAATGGTAAGGTTATAGAATTTTATTTAACTCCCAAAATTGGTTTTCTTCAGGGAGTTGAACTGGATGTTGGCATCGCCCGCTTTATTAGTTTAAGTGTGGTTGTTCTTCAATTTTCGATATTATTAATATGGTTTAAGAAGTGTAGAAAACTGATAGCAATTTTATTTATCCTTAAGCATTCATTTATAGCTTTCTTTTTACATCCTTTTTTTGGAGTTGTGTGTGTGCTCACGCATTTTCATGTATATTTCTACAAGGGGAATGCTTTTAAAGATACATTAAAAGGGTTGGAGAAGTCTTAAGGACATTGATGGTAGTTCTCCTTCCAAAATGATTTGGCAATCATCAACTCTTTTCGAGTCTTATCACTTTTCATAATATAGTCATAATATTGTTTTGCTAATATTGCTCCAGCTTTACTGTCACTTGCATAATGTACACCAGCGATCTCTCTATTTTTGGCTATTCTTCTTCCGTCAGCTTTAAAAACCTCAGCCAAACAAGGAGAGAAGTTACTCAAAACAATGGCCATAAAATTTGCCTTTGAACTATGTGCACTTGGATAGGCCGGATGCTCGGGAATTGGTATGATCGGTTTTATTTGTTTCGATAAATAACTTGGCCTTACGCGGTTGAACTTATTTTTAAATTTAAAAGTTAATGTTACCAAGTCTGGAATGTACTCAAGGAGAAAATCTCGGACTGGATCTATCTCGTAATTAAAAAATATGTCGTTTCCATAAATTGCGCCAAAGCGAAATCCGTATATATTTCTTTCATTTTGAATATCATTTATCACCGAATCTGTTCTCTGCTTTTTTAAATTAATAAGATCTGAGAGTTCGGTCTCTGTTTGAGTTGAGCCATTCTTATTTGGGGAGGGCAATTTGAAATCATCTTCCCATGAGTTAACATATTTGAATTTATTGGTTAATCGAGCATACTCTCGTTTAGAAAATTTCTGGGTATTTTTAAATGTCATTTTAGACTTTTCTATGTGTGAAACCATATCTTTGGTTTGAGGAAGTTTGTAACCGGCCTCTTTTAAGGTTTGGCCATCATTGGCCTGTGCTAGGAATGTTACAAAAATTGTAGGCACTAATATCAGTCTCATACTTCCTCTTTGTCTAACAAAAGTTTAATAAGTTATTCTAATTTATTGTTATCCCTAATTCAAATACGAATAAGGAGAGAGAGGGAATTTCATCGTTAAGAGTGACTTTTGCAAGTCAAACGGCAAAATAAGGCACTTAGATGGTTTTTACTATTCTTTCTTTGATTCCCGTCAATACAAAAAACTTGTAAATTTCGTTGATCAGAATTCCGGTTGAAGGTATCATATCCTCCATGAAAGCATGCATCTCCATTTTGTTGGTATTTATCTTAGGGACATTCATCACGCTTCCCACTAATACCAATCCGTCATTTGAAGATACTCATGCTATTGATGTACAGCAGTCCGGTGTTCCATCAGCTCCTTCTGTAATAGATGCTCAGTTTACCAATGCTCTATATGAAGAAATTGAAGAGACACTTTCGGAAAATTCATCATGGTCTTATGATGGAGAAGTTGGAGATCCAATTTTTCCAACCCACATTGAAAGTATTCTAGATATCAATCTAGAGCCCGCTAAGAGACCGCCCGAACAGGCGTAAACACTTTTCTATTCAAGTTACATTCATTTTATAAACTTTTAAAAAGCACAAGGAGAGCTTCTATGAAAGCAATTGAAGGACACGCTACGTTTAAAAACAACCTAACACCTGCGACCAAAGAAAAAATGGAGCAGTTGAAAAATGGCCAAGCGCCAGAAACCTTTCTAATTACTTGTTCGGATTCAAGGATTTGTCCGAATGCTATGACGAACACTGACTTTGGTGAGTTGTTTGTTGTAAGAAATGCAGGGAATACTTTGCCTGCTAGTGGTGAGCAATCAGGAGATGCTGATGCCGCAACACTAGAATATGCAGTTAAGGCATTGGGCGTAAAAGAGATTGTTGTTTGTGGACATACTAAATGTGGGGCGGTTGGCGCTCTAATGGATGGAGTCGATAGCAATCAACTACCTGTTATTTCCAAGTATTTAGATAGGTTGCAGCCGCTAAAAGAAAAGGCTGTTGAAGCTAAAATGAGTACTGATCAAGTAATTGTAGAAAATATCAAGGCCCAACTTTCAAACATTCTTTCTTACGATTTTGTTAAGGAGAAGGTGAAGGCCGGAGAACTTTCTCTTCAAGGTTGGTTATACCAAATTGAAGATGGCGACGTAAAAGTCGTTGAAGAAATCAATAGTCTTTAAGGAGATTAATTAATGCAAAGTTATTTTAAAAACTACTTCCATAAGGATCTGCTATCCTCCCTAGTTGTATTTCTTGTGGCACTTCCCCTATGTATGGGGATTGCGATGGCAAGTGGTGTACCTGTAATTTATGGACTGCTATCCGGTATTATTGGCGGACTTGTTATTGGAGCATTCACTGGATCTCCACTACAAGTTAGTGGTCCTGCGGCAGGTCTCGCTGTTATTGTTTTTGATATCGTTCAAACTGAAGGTATCGAAGGTCTGGCCATAATCACATTAATGGCCGGTTTGTTTCAGGTGTTGTTTGCCTTTTTTAAAGCAGGACCTTTGTTTAGAGCTATTTCCCCATCAGTTGTTAAGGGGATGCTTGCAGGTATTGGTGTGCTTATTTTTGCAAGCCAGTTTCACGTAATGGTTGATGACACTCCAAAGGGAAGTGCATTCGAAAATATCATCACCATTCCTCAGGCCATCTTTAAAGTGTTTGATCCAACTGTTGGTGGAACAGCACATATGCAAGCTGGCTTTTTAGGTCTCATTACAATTGGCCTAATCGTTGGGTGGAACATGTTTAAGCAAAGGGTGAAAAATCCAGTTCCTGGGCCATTGATTGCTATTGTTGCAGCAAGCCTTATCGTTTGGGGAGCCAATCTAGAAATCCTTTTAGTTGAGCTGCCAGGTGACCTTGCCGGAGTTATCGGTGATAGTATGATTTGGAATCGATTAGACGGTTTTAAAATCAGCTATATCTTTTCTGCTTTGATGCTTGCATTTGTTGCTACGACTGAAACTCTTCTTTGCGTAACAGCTGTGGATCAAATAAAAACAGGTCATAAATCTGATTATAACAAAGAGCTTTTAGCACAAGGTATTGGAAACTCCATTGCTGGCGTTGTTGGAGCTTTACCACTTACTGGAGTTATCGTAAGGACTTCGGCAAATGTGGAGGCCGGTGGAGAGACTAAAGGTGCTACCATCATGCACGGTGCTTGGCTTTTAATAATGCTCTTTATGTTTCCTATGGTTTTGGCCTACATTCCAAAAGCTGGTCTTGCTGCCATCCTTGTATTTACGGGATTCAAGCTAATGGACTTTAAATCAATTAAGGTCTTTAAGCAGTATGGAAATGGTGAAGTTGCTATCTACCTTTCAACTGTGGCCGGTGTTGTTTTTATTAACCTTTTGGCCGGAGTTGCTCTGGGCTTTGCTTTATCATTAGTTCGTCTTCTTTGGAAAACTCATTCCGGACATATTGAAGCTGATGAAGTGGGAGGGGAGCACAAGTTGAACTTTGTGGGTAACTTCTCATTTGTAAACCTTCCAAAGGTTGCTTCCGAGCTTGAAAGAGAGCGCTCTGCAGGTTCAATTACCCTGGATTTTAGCGAGGCTAACTATATTGACCACGCAATTGAGGACCTTGTGAAAAATTTTGAGAAGACCGCTTCTCAGAAAGGCCTTAAAATTAAAAAAGTAAGTTAAGTAGTTTTTCTTAATGAGGGCCCCAGAAATGGGGCCTTTTTTTGTGCATGTCGCTTCCTAAAACCTGAAATAGATAAATTTTATATGGAATTTTTTTTAGGATTGATGTTCCTCCTTTGGCGTAATAACAATTGCGAAACTTGCAATGTTTCTGTTTTTTGGAAACTGAATAAAGGAGAGTTTATTATGATTAAATCAATTCTAATTCTAGGTTCTTTGCTAAGTGCCAGTGCAATGGCATGTCCACAGCTTGCTGGAGAGTATTTTAACTGTACTTCTGGCGACCCAACTACTGATGACATCCTAGATGTCCCTTCTTCTTTAGTTATAACTCAAAAGGTTGTGGCCGGAAAAATGACTTATAAGTACGTTACTGTAAACCAGTATGGTGAAGAGAAAACTGAAATCACGACTGCTGACGGCCCTGCTAGAAAGTGGTCTGAAGACGTTGGTGAGTTTCCTGGAGTTATTCACTTCACAGCTAAAGCTACCTGCAATGGAAACGTTCTTAAATCAAGTGTTAAAGGTGAGCTAGAGATGGACGACACCTTCAGTGAAGAAGAAAGAAGAGCTTTTGAGGAGATGTTGGGTGGCTTTCTTAATCTGAAATCAGACACTTTCATTGAAGGTTCTGAATACGTTGAAAGAATAGCCTTTGAAGCAACTCCTGGTGAAACTTTCGAATTTAGATGCAGTAAAAAGTAAGTTCTAATTTGCACAGTGTAGAAATGTTTGCATTTTTTACACTGTGCATGGTTTTGGTCGCTTCTTACCTGTAAGGTAGTGGGCAATTACTATATTAGGAGAACTTATATGAAATTGATGATTGGAGCTCTTTTTATTGTGGTTAATGCTATTGCAAGTGATAGCGTTATCCTAGACGATGAAAGAGTGAAACTTTATTCCAACCCTGCCATTCTTGAAAAAACAATTGATACTCCTGAAATTCTAGATCTAACCGTGCCAGTCCCCACTGATGTGGTTATGTGTGTACCGGGCTTTGATCGTTTAGAGAGCAGGCCAAATGGCGAAAGATGTGGCTATGAATATGTTGTAGATCACTGTGGTAGTTTGGACAGAGGTCCTCGCTATAGAGGAAATGGTAGAGCTCATCTTCCAAGACCGCATGTATATCCCAATAGGACTAGAGTTGGGCGTCCAGCCATGCCAGTCCCAAGAGGTGGAGTGGCGAGAGCAACTATTGCAAGACCGGCCCCAAGATGCTTTCCACATACCAGAAAAGTACCAAAAACTTGTACTTATAAAGTCTGTGACAGAAAGTATATTGAAACAAAAACTGTAATGAAGAAAATTAGAGTGGACTTTTCCGAGTACCCTGAAGACGAGAGCTTTGAGTTTTCATTAGATCAACATGGAACAGTAAAGTTTCTACCACTATATTCAGCTCCAACTTGCACCAAGGTTGATGTATTTGGAACTCGTCCAAATATTACTGGTGCCAAGGTCATTAAAAAAGACAATTGGTGGAACTGGAGTTGTAACTAGGAAGAACAACAATTTAACTTACTTCAATATAGGCCCTAGAAATGATCTGTACCCCAAAAATGGTACCGATTATTAAAGAGGCCCTACTTTTAAATGCCTTCGAAATTCACTCGGAGG
>CATMLK010000083.1:0-10747 GCA_950070535.1 uncultured Bacteriovoracaceae bacterium
TAGATGATGCTAGAATTGGTCAATTTTGTTTAAATCTTCATGATTATAAGAAAAAAAATCTGAAAGAATTATATGAGGATATTGATAGAACTTGGTCGGCACAACCATATTCCATTGAAGAAGAAGAAATAGATGATGATTTATCTATGTTATCAACAACTAGGAAAAAATTAAACGAATATGTATTAGAGTTATCTAGTAAAAAAACAAAACTCGAGGTTACCCCATATAAAGTGCATGGGGAGATATCAATATTATCAGATATCCCTATCAATATATTTGATGTACCAAATACAAATGAAATATCTCGACAAAAACTTAGAGATATTTTAAGTGAAATTAAAAATCTTGAGGATACAGTCTGCGTTAACTTTTATGGAAAAACTCATGTGATCACTCAAGAAGAGTTATTTACCAAAGATAGTGAGAGAAAAATCGTTCACCACCCAACACCAGACCTAGTTTCAGTTGCGGCCTATCTACAAGAAAAGACTCGATGTGGAGGGATTTCCAGAATCAATTTAGAAAAGATGAAATCTATATATATCCCGCCTGTCTCTAATAATTAATAATAGCTAAAGTCTTCTAGCCATATGTCCGACAAGAAAGGGTGGGTAATCCCACCTTTTTTATTGAGGGTATATGAAGACAATTAAATCTATTCTAATTTTGGTTATTTCATTTTCAATGTCGGCCAGTGCAAATAGCTGTATTGATAACTACAAACTTAAACTTGAAGACGCTATAAAGGTGACGGGGGAGGATTACCTATCCATGCATAGAAAAAGCTCCTACAGTCTCATGGTAGCCGGTATCGCATTTAGTGTACTGGGAATGCCGTTTATTGGTCTTGGCATTGCAGGCTCTGGTGCAGCTATGCCAGTGGTAAGGGATAAGAAAACTGTAGAAGCTATTAAGCAGAAGCGTCTGTTAAATACACTTTTAGACGTTATTGATCCCGCAAGAGATGGGCATGGTGCAATGAAAGAATTAGTCGCCTCAACTGTTGAAGTTAACGAGGGCTGCAGGCCTAGATTTGAAGATGTATACTCCGGACTTAGAGATAACGTTTGCAAGATTTTTAAACAAAAGAAATTTCTAATCACTGAAACTCAGGAAGTCCCTCCATTCAATAAACTGGTGTCATATATTAAAGATGAGTCTCAGTGTCATGGAGGAGAGGTTAACGACTCCAGACTGAGCGAACCATCAAGTGATTCAGAAAGTAATACAGAAACCTCTTTGGATGGTAAGGCCACTAACAACTAGATTCTTAAAAGCGGGGAGATGTGAAAAGACTGATTTTAATGTTGCTCGTATATTCGGGGGGCGGCTGGACCAACCCACTAAATGAGTATATGCAAGCACAATCAGTTAATCCATTAATGGACGCTCCTCAAAGCGAGTTCAAATTTCATAATATTGAACCAGAGTTTACAGGGCATATGACTTATCCCAAGAAAAATTCAAATTTGGAAACCTGTGGTGAGAATAAGGAGGTTGTTTCTGCCGCCTCTGTAATGGCCGAGGTCACAAACTACACAATGCTCTGTGTATTTGTGAATAAGCACTCAATGTTGAAAAAGAAGACTGTGGACAGTGAAGAAGAGTACGCTGGTTGCTTGGAAAAAGGTTATGGCCGAACAGATATTAGTTCCAGGCCTGGAAAATACGCAAGCTCGCAAGAAAAAGAATGTGTCGAGAAACAAAGAAAAGAGCTTGGTAAGGTTTTGGCGAAAGAAGAGTTAAATTCAATTTTAATGAATTTGAATGAGCAAACACAGATAAATTTAAAAAGTTATAGTGATTATAGTTTGAGGTCTAGATTAGACCCTTCCTATGGATTTAGATTAGACGATGGCCTGGTTTTAATGCCTGCATATCTTAATAAGAGATGTTCAGTTGTTACAAGTGAGCAAATTGCTAAAAGACTAAAAGATTATCATCAAAGAATTCAGCCCATGGCCAATGTCATTGAAGAACTCCAAGAGGGCATTCAAGGGCCTAATATTGATATAAGTCGTTCCAATTGTGGACATTTAGTTCAGCAAAATGAAAAGAGTGAACCCTTGAAGTCAATGTCTTCAAAGGTGCCAAAAACTGCGACATCTACAGAGCATAATTAACAGCTTTAATGAAGTTACATTCTAGTAGGTGCTTCAATTCCAAGAAGCTCTAGGCCTTTTTTAAGAGTCTGAGCACATGCAATTGATAGGTCTCTTCTTGCACCAACAAGGCCTGGTGTTGGAGCCTTGGCCACAGGGCAATTCGCATAGAACTGATTGAATGCCTTTGCAAGGTCATAAAGATAGTTGCATATTAGGCTTGTCTTGTAATTCTTCAAGGAAGCCTCGACTGTATCATTGAATTGACTTATCAACATCATGGCCTGTTTCTCATATGGATCCACTAGCTGAGAGTAGTCAGCCTCAACATCATCATTTAACTTTGAGAGCATTGATTGAATTCTTGCGTACACATACTGAATGTAAGGCCCAGATTCACCTTCAAGTTTAAGCCACTCATCCATATCGAAAACAATTTTTTTATTTGGATCGATTCTGTTCATTCCAAACTTAATGGCACCTGAGGCAATCATATTTGCGGTTTTGTCTATTTCTTCTTGTGACCATGCACCTTTGTATTTCTCTAGGTAGGTGTTCTCAATTTTTGCAACCATTTGATCAATCAGGGATTGAATTGGAACTATATTGCCTTTTCTGGAGCTCATCGCACCATCTGGAAGCTCGACCATCTCATATTGAAGGTGGTAGCAGTCTTTTGCTTTTTCAAAACCCATTTTTTCAAGAGTCTTAAATACTTGCTTGAAGTGAAGGGCCTGACGGTTGTCTACAACATATACGCTGTGATCTACATGCTGGTCTTCAAACTTTCTACGGGCAAGCTCGAGGTCTTTTGTAGCATAGAGCCCAGTGCCATCACTTTTTAATAATAGACAAAAGCCAAGCTTGTCATCTGAGAGATCAATGCCTATTGCTCCGTCGTCTTTAACAAAGAGACCTTTCTCGTAGTATTTTTTTACGAGATCAACGCTTGAAGAGTCAACATCGGACTCCCAGTACCAAGTGTCAAAGCTTACCTTTGCCCAGTCGTAAACTTCTTGCATAAGTTCAACAGACCAGTCTTTTGTTTGTTTCCAGAGCTCAAAATATTGGCCTTCGCCTTTTTCAATTTGTTTAAGAATCTCAGTAAGCTCTTTTCTATTCACTTCTTCTTGTGGTGTGCCTTTCTGCTGCTCAAGAAGGTTGTTGCCTTTAGTGTAGAGACTTCCAAGCCACGCACCCTTTCTCTCTTTTGGAGGTTTGGAATCGTTGTGATTTGTGTAGTACCAAAGACATTTTGCTACGTGAGTTCCAACATCTCCCGGGAATGTAGTTGAAATAGTTTCAACACCTGCGTACCGATAGATTTTGATAAGGGCGTCTCCAAGACAAAGATTTCTCATGTGCCCTACATGCATCTCTTTGTGGGTATTTGGTTGAGAGAACTCAACTATAGTTTTTGGGGCATTTTCTACTATCTTTTGATTAAAAAATTCCCCAGACTCTATTTTAGGAAAAGAATCTTTGAATAGCGCCGAAGCTTTTACAAAAAAGTTTAAATATGGGCCTTGGGCCTGTGCCTTTTCAATAAATGAATTTGTTCCGAAGGACTCACTTAATTTTTTACTTATTTCAACTGGTGAGCTTTTTAACTCTTTGGCAAAGGAGAAGCATGGGAAGGCGAGATCACCGGCCTTGGGGTTTGGTGTTGGGCCTATGAGTTTATAAATACTATCAACAGTTACTTGGGTATCGGCAAAGGTGTTTTGAAGTGCTTCAAAAATAGTCTGTGCGAGTGATTCTTTTAAATTATTATGTAAACTGAACTGCATATATGCTCCCTCAAGGAATATCTTTAAAACTCGATAAGTCATGTATATATAGCGCGTATTCAACAAGTTGGGAATCAATGATTAAGCTATTGGCGATGTTTCTATTTATCGGTTTTGCCTCAGGAGAGTCTGAAGTGGACAATGAGGAAGGCAAAGACTTTAGCACTCTTGATCTGAGAATTGATTCCACCTATCAAAAAGGGCCATATTTAATTTATGACTGTATTGAAAAGAGATGGATCTGCACTGGTAAGCCCGAATACGATATGTGTGAAGAAAGAAGAGAGAGTGCACTAGCGATGAAAGAAGAGCGACTAGGTTGTGCGGCATTCACGTTCTATAAAACTCGGAAAAAATGCTACAAAAAGCAATTAGAGATGATTCACAGGGGATCAACTCAAAGGTTCTGTCTTCACCCAGAGTATAGGGATAGAAACAAAGACTTTTGGAAAACTAAATAGTTTTGATCATTAGATAATGTGGCCCAACATCAGGTATTTCAAATATATCGCTTTTCTTCTCAAAACCCACCGTTTCATAGAAACCTGCGGCCTGTGCCCTGGCATTGCACCACAAGAGTCTTACGTGGTTGTTTCTTATAATAGGAAAAGCAGCCTTTAATAATGCTCTAGACAGGCCTTTACGTTGGTGTTCAGGTAGGGTGGCCATTCCCCTGAGTTGATACTGGTGCTGCTCATCTAGAATTGATGGGTGAGACTGAAGATAAAATGAGGCAACACTTGCCAATTTTCCATCTATATATGCTCCAAGGTGAAAGCTTAGTTCGTCATCGTCGCCTTCAAAATAGCAGGTTTCAACGGGTCTTCCAGGCCTGAGCATTTGGTGTCTTATTGGATATGTATCTTTATAATCTATTTGTTTTACGTCCATGGTGTGAACAATATACTTGAAAGCTGGTAAAAGAAAAGAAACTTCGCGACAAGGAAGATTAATCCTAAAACTGAGTCTTTCTAATTAGTATTTCCGCACCTTTCCTAGAGAGTGTTTCTGCAAAAATCTCAATAACAGTGTCCGGATATCGAGTTTTTTTGCCTTTCCAGCTGGAATTGGCATAGATCAAACACCTATCATTCTTTTCCGTAATGGTGAAATGGCCCTTTAGCCCGGTGAACATACCAGTAGGGAAGATAAAAGGGTAAACGCCCTGTTTAGTAGGCCTATCCATTATAATATGTATAATCATGGGATTAGGAAGAAGTGTGTGGTCTGCAGTCAGTGTGAAAAGCCGTGCCTTTTCATTGTAAGTTGATGACTTTACAAACCCCATCCAGTCCTTGTATTTCTCCAACATAGAAAGCTTTCTAAGCACGGGGGCACACTTTCTATTGTGCCATCCCGCGGCCTGAAGATCGAAAGACTGTTGTTTTTTGTCAGAATTAACATTTACATCTGAAAGGACCTCTCCTTCAACTAAATCTTGTTTAGCTGACTTGGTGAGTTTCCACTTATCTTTAAAAAAGCTATCTAACTCTTTAGTCTGAGCCTGAGCTCCAATGGCCTTTAAAGAAACAAATAAAAGTAAGCAAATAAAAATTCTCATTGCAGATATTATGATCGTTCGATAAGTTTAACGCAACTAGACTTTTCTAAGTATTTGATAGTACTTATCCTGTATCTAAAAAAATATTAATTTTAAGTAAAGGAAGACTTAAATATGGCAATTAAGCAAGTTAGTCGGGCCAAAAAGGTCAAAGAGGCCGAAATTGAAGCGAAGGATCAAAGGTGGCACTGTAGGAATAGGGTGACTCTGGTTTTTGGCTCAAATGACGTTGAAGAGCTTGATACCTATACATACACTGAAGACTCACTTGAATTTAAAACGGTTGAGTTTCATCAGGCCAAATCCAAAGCAATCGAAGAAATTCTAGATAACTGTATCGACGAATTTTACCGTGGCCATGTTACTGAAGTTAAGACAACTCTCAAGGAAGATGGCAAGACGGTAATCATTGAAGATAATGGTATTGGGTTTCCTCCAAATAAAGCACCCATGGTTTACACTGAATTTAGAACAGGTTCTAAGTTTAAAGACCAAGAGGTTGATTCTAAAGGCTTTCTATTCAGGACCTTGGGGCAAAATGGCCTCGGTGCTGCAGCAACTTGTCTTACCAGTGATTTATTTAAAGTAACAATAAAACATCACAACTCTAAAAAAGAGCAGACATATACTTTTGAAGACGGAGCCTTAAAGACTAGAAAAACTAAGCCTAAGCCATTCAAGGGGCACTCCGGTGTTAAAATCGAGCTTCTTCTTGCTAAAGAAGTTTATAAAGACAATACAATTAACGCTGAACTTCTTAGAAAAAGAATAATTGATTTAGCTTATAACAACCCTGGGCTTAAATTTACCTTCAATGGAGAGTCCTTTGTATTTAAAAAGGGTCTTTATGAGCTTTCAGAACGTATGGGCGGTGAACTAGCTCAACTTCTTGGAGAGGATAAGTTTATTTACGAAGGCGTAAATATAAAAAAGAAGAAGTATAAAGCTCTTATAGACATGAATGTGTCACTTGTCCTTGATAAGAGGAGTGAGGAGCGTGAAAAGTTTATCTCTTTTGTAAACTCAACTCCAACTTACGATGGTGGATTTCATCACGATAGGGTCAAAAGGCTCTTTATCAACCACATTAAAGAAAAGCTTGAGAGGCAGGCCAAAAAAGAAAAAGTCACTTTGGCGGACAACGATATTTTGACCGGAGTTGCTTTTGTAATTGGCGTGATTATGCCTAATCCAAGGTTTGAGTCTCAAACTAAAAGAAAGCTAGTAAGAGATAAGGATTTAGAGAAAGCGTTTGAAGATTTTATGGGCAAGCATATGCCTAAGTTTATCCGAAAAAATAAAGAGTTTCTTGAGGTTATCATTGAACGGGCCAAAGCAAGGCAGCGCTTTAGTGCACTAAAAGAAGCGAGCAAGAAAGGGAAGAAGCAAAAGAAGCAAAGAGTTGAAAAACTTCTTGATGCAAACGAAAGAAAGAATAGAGATCGCTGTACTTTGTTTATCTGTGAAGGTGACTCGGCAATCGGTGGGCTTAGATCTGCTAGAAACAAATTGTATCAAGGTGGAATTGCGCTTAAGGGTAAGCCAATGAATGTTACCCAGGCGACCATCAAGGACGTTCTAAATAACCAAGAGTTTTCGGACATTATGTCCAGTATTGGACTTGTTATTGGGCAAAGAGCTGATGAAACACCACTCAGATACAATAAAATCGTATTTCTTTCGGACTCCGACGTTGATGGTGGGCACATTAACACGCTTTTAACGAACTTCTTCTTTAGCTTCTGGCCAGAGTTGTTTGAAATGGGCGCTGTTCAATTTGCAAAAGCACCGTTATTTGAAGTTATAACAGACAAAGGCCCTATTTATGCTGAATCCAATGGTGAATTGGAGAGTGTAAAAAATAGGAAAGATGTAAAGATCAGAGAGATCCAGAGAAACAAGGGTCTTGGTGAGATGAGTCCTGAGGCGTTCAAGTACGTTCTTAGCAGGGAAGAGTACACTAAGATCACAACTGACAACATTGAGGACGCAAAAGATATGCTCCATACATGTTTTGGTAAAGACACCCAGCTAAGGAAGGATCTTCTATTGGATGAAGAAGAGTTCACTCCAGATCCGGATGCAATTCTAAAGGCCAAAAAAACTACTGGGAATGTTCAGGATGCAGTCCGAAATTTGGCATCTGGCACAAAGTCTAAGAAGAAAAAAGTAGCGAAAAAGGCAACAAAGAAAGCTGCCAAAAAAGTAAGTAAAAAAGCTGCTAAGAAAAAAACTAGTAAGAAAAAATAGGATAAGGATTTATGGAAGAACAATATTATCATTCACTGGATGCGGTTCCTTTGGCAAATATAGTCAAAGATGAGTATCGTACTTATCAAATTTATACTCTCATGGACCGTGCAATTCCATATTTGCAGGACGGCCTTAAACCAAGTCAGAGACGTATCCTATACACACTGTTTAAAAATCAGGGCAAAGGCCTGATGAAAGTCTCTTCCTTGACAGGTCTTGTTCTAACTTTGCACCCACATGGCCCAGCATCTGTTGAGAGTTCCATTGTAAACCTCGCACAGGATTATACTTTTTCAAACAACTATCCATTGATTGATAAGAAGGGCTACTTTGGCGAAAGAATGGAGACCCAGGCAGCAGCTGCCAGGTATATTGAATGTAAGCTTGGAGAAGTTGCAAAGCTTTTATTATTTGATGATATGAACCAAGTAGATATGGTTCCAAACTACGATGAAAAAGTAATGGAGCCTGTAGGACTTTTACCAAAGCTTCCTATAATGCTTCTAAATGGTGCTGAGGGGATCGGGACAGGTTTTTCATCGGTTATTCCTAGCTTTAACCACAAGGATATAATCAAAAGCATGGTCCAGTTCATCCAGACTGGAAAGGCCAAGAAACTTAAACCATGGGTAAGAAACTACAACGAAAAAGTTGAAGTGGACAAGAGAGGAAGAATCTTATTTCCAATGGGATTTAAAAAAATTGGGGAGAAGATTTTCATTACTGAGCTGCCTCGTGGATATGATGCTCAAAAAATTTATAAGTTTTTAAATAAGCATATTGAGAATGACTTCATTAAAGACTACATCGACTCCAGTGTTGATAATGACATTATGATCGAGCTTGTATTCAAGCGCGGTCAACAGGCAACACTTGAAGAAGTTGAAAAAGAAATGGCAACGGTGTCTTCTTTGGTTCCTAATTATACCTTAATCTCTGAAAGAGGTGTAAAGGTCTTAGATATGGCTGAAGAGATCATCGAGATCTTTACAGCACAAAGACTAGTGGTCGTGAAGAGAAGATATGAGTTGCTCATTGCCGATGCCAAAGAGAGGCTTAATAAAAATAATGAAATCATTAGGTTTATTAAAGAGCGCCATTATGCTCAAGCTGAAAAGAAGGCAAACAGGAAAGCATTTGTTGAGTACCTAGATAAAAAGAAATTTCATTACTCTGATTATCTTGCTGACATGGCAATCTATAGAATGACTAAGGAAGAAGTTGAAAAGCGTCAACTTATGATAAAAGACGACAAGGCCAGAATTAAAGAATATGAAAAAATCTTCAAAAGCCCTGCCATGATCAAGAAAAAGCTTATCGAAGAGTTGAATGAAACTGGAGATAAACTCGACGAAATCATGAAGAAAAAAGAGAAGGCCAAGCAGCAAGTTCACAAAAAGCTAGCGAAACCTTCAAAAAAGAAGGCCTCTAAGAGAAAGTAACTTAATTTATTAGCTCCTTTCCAGGTTTTTAGGTTAAAATTGCTTAAAACCTGGAAGGGACATAATGTTATTAAGACCTGAATTAAAAAATCTTAAAAAATTAATAATAAAAGTAGGAAGCAATGTCATAACAAAGCTGGACGGCAGTTATGACACGGATAATCTGCATGAGCTTGTGGAGGATATCTGCGAATTAAAACGCCATGGTGTGGACGTTCTCTTGGTGAGCTCGGGTGCCGTAAATATTGGAAGGCCATACCTTACAAAGAAGAGCGTGGAGAGCATTGAATTTAGGCAGGCGGCTAGCTCAATTGGGCAGCCTAAGCTAATGCAAAAATATTGTGAGTTGTTCCAAACGAAGTCTCTTTCTTGCTCTCAAGTTCTACTTACTCATGAGGATTTCCAAAGTCCTACGCGAAGAAAGAATGCTGAAAATACAATCAATGTTTTATTTGAAAATAATATTATTCCTGTTTTAAATGAGAATGATACTGTCTCCTATGAGGAAATAGCCCTGGGGGATAATGATCAACTTGCAGCTAGGGCAGCTATAATGTTGAAGGCCCAAGCACTGCTTATTATCACCAGTGCTGAGGGCCTCTATGATAGGCATCCAGACCACCCGGATGCAAAGTTCATTAAGAAAGTTAGTGCAAATCAGGACCTATCCAGCTTTGAAATGGATCAAATTGGGCCGGTTGGCACTGGGGGAATGCAAAGCAAGGTTGGCGCAATGCTGGCCGTGGCCAAGGAGAATATTGTCGGCATTGTCTCGTCCAAGGATTTAAACAAGATGGTGCTGAGCCCTCTTACCAAAGAGTGTGGAACTGTTTTCTCTCCTGAAACAACAGAAGTGGAGTCTTAAGTTATTCTTTATTAGGCGAGCGATCTTAAAGCGGAGTAAAATTATCAAAAATACTTCGGTGGTAAATTGTGCGTAGAATTCTTCTATACGTTTTCTGTTTAATTGTGATGTCTTGCTTTGAGGACACTAGTAGGATTATGGTTGATGGGGTTTTAGAGCCACCCTATGTAAAAGATGATTCTGGAAAAATGGGTGTTGGCGGGGTCGATGTTAATAAAAACGGTGTGCGAGATGATCTTGAACGTTTTATAAATAGACAATTTGCCGGTGAAGAGAATAAACATAAGCGCAGGCTTTGGAAACTACATGCGAAAGCGATAAGGGAATTCATCCTGTCCAAATCCCAAAATGAAATTGAAAACGGATATTTTATCAGAATGGCCGTAGATGAATGCCTTGAGAAAGAATATAAAGGATCTCAAGAGGATATGCTTAATTTTCAAAAAGAGCTTTTTGTGAAATCAGTAAACACTTTTGAAAGAATCAAGGCATTTGTAAAGGTTGATAAGGTTCCTGTTGGTCCTGTTAATAAGGAATTGAATTCACAGGTTTGTGAATCCAACCTACTATAGCATTAAAAGTAAAACCTTCCCTAAAACAAACATGTATAGTTCCAAAACGGGCTTTTAGACAAAGTTCCTAGTTTTGCTGGACTAGGTAATTGCTCTAAATCCTGTTCATTGATGATTTTGAGATCTTTCCTACGGCCCCATGTCATTTAAATTATTTGG
>CATMLK010000084.1:0-10262 GCA_950070535.1 uncultured Bacteriovoracaceae bacterium
AAAACTTGCCATATCTCGGCCAAATAATAGCCCAATCCTAAGTCTTAAGAATCTGCACAACATTTGGGGCGCTTACTTAAGCACTGTCAGCTTTTTATACACCCATGGATGTTTTACAACTAGCACCTATATTCAGGCTAAACACTGATAATCTTAAACTGCTTATTTAATAACGAGCCAACATTCTTTTGGGACAAGACTCAAATAGAGCTGGAAGAGACTTAAAAACCATAACGGCAAACTCAATTAGCTCACTTTAAAAAATATGAACTTTATTAAAAGGATCTAGATGAGAACTCTTTTAATTTTTGTGCTGCTTGCAACAACGACCTATGCCCACGCCGAAATAAAAGCTTGGAAGAACTACTTTTCAGGCTCTATTAATTATCAAACTTCAGAGTTTACTCTCACTTTTAAAAAAGGTGAAGACTCCAATAGGATTATTTTTAGTGGTGAGGCGGTTAGAGCCTGCTTGGCCTGTGGACTTAGTTTTTTCGAAGAACACGGGCTTAGTTACGACAAGAATTTAATCTTGGACTTGAGATCGCAAGGTGGAGGCAATACAGTTTTTCACGACTTCATGGGCAGCTTAGCATCTAAGTGCGAGGCCAACCTCCCAAATGAGTCGTATCCTGTATTCTTCTACGATCAATTCTACAGTTCTTACTCAAGTAAAACCAGTGATGTTAAAAGGTGTAAACTTATTACGATAGTAAAGCCTAGACAAAAGTGTGCATCGTTTTGCACGGCACTTTTCCAACTTGGAAAAGAAAGAATCGCTTACAGTGATTCTAGATTTGGTTTTCACGCAGCCTCTGGAAACCTATTATTTGATATAATCCGCTTTTACAATGGGCTTGGCGTTGATCTAAATTGGTTGAATAAAAATAAAGAAGTTTTTCAAACAACTGATATGACTTACTTTAAGGGAGAGCAGCTTACTGAAAATGGAATGGTTACCAGGTTGAAGTGAGCTTCGGTGAACTTTATTCAAACACCTCAAGCTCATGATCTTTAATAATAGTCTCAATCACCTCAGGTTTGAGTCCTGATTTTCTCAAAGCATCTACAGCAATTGCTTTTTGTTTTTGATTTAGAGGTGAGAACTTTTCATCCTGTTCACTCCAACCCCAGGCCCACTCATACTTACTTTTAATTGGAGAAAGATGCCCAAGTCTTACACCTTGGTAGATTAGTGAAGACCAGATATTGTTTGATTTTTCCTCAACACACTTTCTAAGCTTCAAATCACTTTCATCCATTCTCTCTTGACTGCCACCAAGCCAATACCTTACATCATGCTCAATACAACACTCTGACCAGGAGCCATCTATGAAGAATGTGCACGTGTCCGTCTCAAACGGCTCAAGCTTGGCGTGGGTTAATAAAAATGGTGTAAAGAGTAAAATTGTTAGTAGTTTCATAGGGCCATTATATTTCAAAAGCCGCAGTGCGCAATTTAAAAATGAACGATTTGGTCAAAAAAAAAGGCCCTCAGGGAGGGCCTATAATTAGCTGACTCTTTGGAGAGCTTTAATTCTGTCATCTAGTGATGGGTGGGTTGAGATAAGTGCGGCAAGGCCACCCTTTCTATTAGAGATTTTAAGCGTTGCCAGAGACTCTCCTCTCTTGTCCATATAGGTCTGATTCTTTAATCTTTGAAGAGCAGCGATCATCTTCTCCCTGCCAGCAAGTCTCGCAGCACCACTATCGGCCCTGTACTCCCTGTACCTTGAAAAGAAAGCAACGACAATTGATCCAAGAAGTCCAAAGATAATCTCAAACACAAATATTACGGCCATATGGGCAAACCAGCCAAGGCCTTCACCTTCCTCGTCATCCCCTCTCATAAAATTGCTTACAGCAAATGCAGCAATTCTAGCGAAGAACATTACAAAAGCGTTCACAACCCCTTGGATAAGAGTCATAGTTACCATGTCTCCGTTTGCAATGTGACTTACTTCGTGAGCAAGAACACCCTCAACCTCATCTTGTGACATCCCATTTAGAAGACCGGTAGAAACGGCCACGAGAGAGTTTCTCTTGCTTGGCCCAGTGGCAAAAGCATTTACCTCTGGACTATTATAGATTCCAACTTCCGGCATTTTTGGCAAATTTGCTTGTTTTGCCAACTGGTGAACGGTATTTACAAGTGAGGCGTATTGAGGCGAGTTGTCCACAATTTGAACTCCCATAAATTGCTTGGCCATGAACTTGGACATGCCAAGAGAGATAAATGCACCAACCATCCCCCAGACACCACAGAATATAAGAAGGGCAGTGTGATCTATCCCTTGAGGTGTGTAATACCCCCCAACACCTAAAAGATTTAAAACAATAGAAACCATCACGATGACGGCAATGTTAGTCAATAAAAACAGACCAATTCGCTTAAACATAGTTAGTATCTCCTTAAAAAGAACTTACCTTAAAGATAGTATCAAGTTTGTCGCCGTCAAGACATTCTGGCCATAAAAATACGAAATTCCATACACTTGTTTGAATTTTAAAGCTTGGCAATGCATTTACCACCAGTTAGCTTTTAATATATGTTGATTAAAAGACTTAAAATACAAGACGGATTGTTTTTGACGGCCACCTTTGTCCTGCCGCTGGCATGGCTTATGTCTCTGTCTAAAATTACTCAGAACCCCATCTATCATAATTTCGCAGATCAGAGCACGATACTCGGAATCCCTCACTTTTATGATGTTGTCACCAATATATTTTTTCTTGTGGTGGGAGTGATGGGGATCAGGGAACACCTAAGGAGTCCGTTTAGCTTGTCAAAGCTGATGCTGGTTATCGGCGTCTTATTAGTTGCCCCAGGTTCTACTTATTACCACCTACTTCCTAATAATGAGAGATTGTTATGGGATAGACTTCCGATGGTCCTTGGTTTTTGCTCTTTAACAACTTGGCTTTTAATTGAGTACTTTCAAATTAAAAAGGAAAAGCTTCTGCTGGCACTGTTAAACCTAGTGGGACTTGTCTCTCTTGCGGTATGGGTTTCTACTGAAGATTTAAGATTCTATTATTGGGTGCAGCTATCACCCGTGGTTTTACTTCTCTATCTGGCAGTTTTTAAGAGGTCTATGTTTCAAAATGCCAATCTGGTATTTGGAGCCTTTGCATTTTATGTTTTGGCCAAACTAACAGAAACCTACGATGAGGCAATATTTGTAGTGATTGGGTTAAGTGGACATAGTATAAAGCATATTCTTGCCGCCATAGCAGTTTACTTTCTAATAAAGCTCGAAATTAATAAAAGTCTTACAAACTCTAATACCACTTTTAAGAGTTAGATTTTCTTTCTACCATATGGTTTGAGGAGTTATTATGAAGTCTTATATTTCTGGGGTACTACTCGCCCTAATGATGTCCACCCTTGTTTATGCTTCCCCCCTGGAAAGGGATCTGAAGCTAACTTATCAAAATATAAAAAATCTAAAGGCTCTTAGCGAAGAGTTTAAAACTCTGACTCCAATACTTCAAAAACTAGAAAACGAATCCAAGCTTTCACACACTGAAACCTTTAAAGTAAAAAGGTTGTGGGGGCGAATGTTTGATATGCGCGTAACCTTAAATGCTCTATATCATACATACGCAGACTATGGCCCAAGGAAGACTTCTGATAAGTTAAAGGCATCACTGATAAAGCTCACCTCAACATTAACCCTAGTTAACACCGGAGTTCAAATATCAAAGCTTTTATGGAAGATGCCAAAATCCCACAAGATGTTAAATGAGCTTCATAGAACTTATCCCATAGGAAGCTTAGTATCCTTGGAAAATCAAATTTTTAAAATGTACTATATCTTACCCATGGGTGAAAATTTACCAAGTTTTTTCCCAGAAGTGGATATCGAAGAGCAGGTCAAAAAGTTTCATCAGTTTGGTTTTGCAAACTTCACATCAAAAGTCGAAAACGAGTTAAACAAAATTCAGAAACAAGAATCACTGTCATTCAAATCCATAGGCCAGCCATTTCTCAAAGACAAGAACAATAAATGGACAATTCGTAGAAGATATAACCGTTTTATGTTTAAACAACTTTTCACCGATATTGTAACAAGAGTTAGCACCTGGCTTGGTGACACAAAAATCAAAAGAAGAAATAAAGACTACTACAACGGAAAAACCTATATAACTTTGGAGCAAGCTAAAGACTTCGAGCAAAAACTCGAGCCAGGCGATATTATGATTTCCAGAACGAATTGGTTTCTATCCAATGCCTTTCTACCAGGTTTTTGGCCGCACTCCTTCATCTATATTGGGAACCTCAAAAAGTTATACCAATTAGATAGCTCACCGGAAATAAACTACCATTACAAGGGCAAATGTAAATCACAAGGGTTGGAATGCGACTCATTTATTGGTTTTCTTGAAAAATCAAAAAATACGAAAGTTGCATTCAAGCAATATTTAACTGAAGCAAAGGATGGCCATGAAAAGGTTCTAATTGAAGCTACTTCTGATGGAGTTCACTTTTCATCTATAAGGCACACCTTTCTTAATGACTTTCTAGCGGCCATGCGTCCAAAGATTTCTTATCTAGAAAAAGCGAAAGCGATTGAGGAAAGTATGACATTTTATGGGCTTCCTTATGACTTTGACTTTGATTTTGATACTCACAGCTCTCTAGTCTGCTCAGAGGTTGTTGCAAAGTCTTTTCTTAATAAAGTATCTTTTGATTACAATCGCAAGGGTGGCGTCTATGTTGAAGAGTATCTAAATCGATATTCTCTTCCCGTAATTGGAATTCTAAAGAAAATGGTAGATGAAAATGTAAATTATCTCCGGCCTTCAGAGCTCGAATTTGTAGGATTTTTAAAGGGAGAGCCCAAGAAGAAAAATGCGCGCCTTGCCTCAGAGAAAGAGCTCTACGAGTCAGTTGAGTGGCCAAAGTGGTCCTTCATGCAGTAAAGACCAAAACAGTGTAACTCATTTTAATAGTTTGATTCGAAGAATTTATCGCTCTCTCCTTTTATCTTTTGCATGAATCGGCTATTCGTTCCTTGTGGAGCGGGTTATATAAGGTCTTTGATTTATAAGAAACTCGGGAAACTTAGATGCAGCATGCTCCTCTAGTGTTAGCTTACTTGGATTGAAACTAGTAGAGTCATAAATTAGATTAGGCTCACTTGGACTTACAGTGCCAATATAACGTTCTGAAGAATCTAAAACGATAAACTTCGCCTCTAGTTTTGAAAGTTTAAATCTGTCAAAATTAGAAGCTTTAGCATAAATAAATGGGACTAACATTACATTAACCCCATTAAGGCTCCCATTTAACGAATAGTAAAAACCACCCCTAGAATCGGGATTCTTAATGGTAAAATCCAAAAATTCTTCAGGTATTTTTACTTCGTATTTAAGCTGCTCATATCCAAACTTCCGAAATTGAATGTCTCTAAAATCATCAGAGTTGCGGCTAAGAATATGAAAAAATTCATGAGAATAGATTTCTAAAAGCTTTGATTTAGGTCCTGCAAGAGAGTATGCCGGGAGTACAATTGCATTTCGCCTAGTATATGCTGCATAAAACTCTTCTTTACCTGTAGTTTTGATTAATAAGATCTCTTCAGGAAGGTACTCATCAAGGCCAAAAGACACAAGCTTTGAAATTACCATTCCAGTTATAGCTTTTACTTTTAATTGCTCTTCTAATGCCCATTCTAAAGATTGCTCGCTAAGAAACTTGGAAAACTCCTCACGACTGGAAATAGTACCACCACTTCTTGATTTGAAATCAAGAACTTTTAATTCTTTGGTGAAGTGATCTTCTTCACTTAAAAACTTTGATGATTCAATTTTTGAAAGAAACCTGGTATTGCCAAAAACATTCATACTGGAAAGCATAAATAGACAAAATAAAATTGATTTCTTATCTAACATTTTACTTAGGTTCCAAATTTGTGCATGGCTAAACTAAAGTAAGTCTACTACTAACAGAACTCTTATGCTTACCTTTACTCCTAGATCCTATTAATAGTGGATTTTAAACCCGTTTTTACAATTCCTTTACTCTGCTAAAAAAGTTAATCAAATCTTGATTTTAAAGACGATCTTTCTTGATCGAAGTGGAATTTGTTTTAAGTCTCCGTCTTATTAAACAGTGACTTGTTCGTTATCTAGTTATTGTTGCTGCTGCTGACCAGCACGTCTCCCTTTTTTTGTATGGATTGTTGAATCTCTTAAATCATCAATCTGTCTTTGATTAAGTCGAACTGGATTCACTGGGTTCGTTTGGATTGATTGACTTCCACCTGTTGATCCTGAACATCTGCATAAGTTTGCTTGACAATTCAACCTGCTCTCTCTTCCGCGTTCATCTACAACAACAACGGCATAGTGATTTTATACCACTTTGAAATTGTGCCTGCTGTTGTTAATTTTCAAAGGATGGAAGTGATGTTAATAGCATTAATCCTAATAATATTTTTTTCATAATTTATCCTCATTCACATTAGTGATGCTTTTCGTTCAACCGTTTTTACTAAAATTCTTCGTCTCTTTATTATTTGAGCAAAAAAGATAACTTTCTCGTTCAATTTTACTTTTTGTTATTCATCTCTAAGAGTTCTCGTATAAGCTCTCACTCAAAATCTAAAGATTTAGAGTGAGCTTCTACACTGTTCTTTGATGTATGTTTTCATCTCGGAGTCAGTTAGATCAAATTTTAAGGCTATTTGATAATAAATTTTACCATCCTCCATATAAATCTCTTCATTATAATTTTCTTGGCTAATTTGAATTCGATCGGCGCAACTACCTAAATTAGACAATTTACCAAGCTCTTTTAAAGCTTGTACATAAAGATCCCTCATGACTCTATTCGGGTTCGTAATTTTTACTCCGACTGCTTTCTCTGCTTTTTCATGTAGCTCTTTAATATATTCCCTATCTCTGACTATCTCTTCGCAGTCAGGGAGCTTTTTAGCTCCTCTCTCGCTTGCCATACTCTGCTTTGCAGCGCCCCAAAGAGGCGAGTGTCTACCGATAGTTCTATATTGAACACCATTTATTAAATCAAACAAAAAAAACGCTGTTCCGTATCAATCAAACCAACTTCAGTGTCAAAAAGAACTTTGCGTTCATGACTCCAAAGCTCTAAATCTGAGTTTTCTAAGTTTTCTGTAATCGTATAATCTTTCTTCGCTATAATTTCATCTGTACCATCTAAAAAGTGATTCATTACATACATGCTATAAGCAAACTGACTACCATCTGGATAGGGGTGATATTTGAACGTATAATTATTGGAAAGAAGATAGATTTGGCATGAAGCAAAACCTGAAAATGAAGTAGTTAAAAAAATTAAACCAAGTAATATCTTCTTCATAAATCTCTCTGCTCTGTTAAGTAATCTCTATCTTCATTCACAAAGTAAATGGTTTCCTAAAACCGTTGTTATTGAATTCTTTACTTTAAATTTTTTTGCTCTTAATCCTTGAGGTTTTATGAACATTTTCCGTTTTGTTCATAAAGTCCTAATCTTGATAATCAGGACTTGTTCAGTTATCTAGAGTTTTAGAGTGAGGCCTACAACCAAATAATCTTCATTATTTCTTTTTAAAACTAAGCTCAGCACCATACTTAAATTCCTTACCTAATCCATAACCATAGTTGTAAGTTTCAATTCGAGTTGGCTTATAATTATTAATCATCATCTGTTCGACAACCCTAGCAGTGATAACATGTACATGCTCTGGAGACGATTTATAATCTTCTGTTGTTATGACTTTTCGTCTACATCATCGCAATTAACATTTATTTCAGGTATATTAACACGATTAGTTATTATTAAAGTGCAAGAGTCTCCATCGATAGTAGAAAGCTCTTCAAGAACACGATCAAGAGCTGTTGAAGTTTTTTGAGATACGTTGGTTGCAGTTGCAATGGTTGATACGATAGAAAATTAGGCAATAATAAAAAGTTTCATAAAGTCTCCTCGATACAGTGTTCATTTAGTTAATGGTTTTTATAAACCGTTCATATTTTAATTCTTTGTCTTGGAGTGAACCCCTTTGGTTGGACAGATCTTCGGGCACTTTCTGAACAAGCCTAACTAGCTTTATCAGTTAATTCTTTTTCATATGCCAAAGGACTTTTATATCCCAAAGAGGAATGAAGTCTTTTGGCGTTGTATACTTCCTCGATAAATTTTGGAAGCTTTTTCATTACATCGTGTAACGTTTTATACCCTTTAAAGTAGATTTCTTCATACTTTAGAGTCTTAAAAAATGACTCTATAAAAGCATTTTGAGTAGGGCTGCCTTTATCCGACATACTAATTCGAAATCCAGACTCTTTTAAATACCTAACGTATTCTTCAGACCGATACTGGGCACCCTGATCACTATGGTGAATGCAACCTTCTTTGATTGTTCTTCGAGAGAGTGCTGAGTCCAAAGCGTTAATACAAAGAACGTAATCCATCTTTTTCGAAATCGCCCATCCAACTACGATTCGTGAAAATATATCTATAATTGCGGCCAGGTAAACAAAGCCGCCTTCAAGCCTTATGAAGGTGATGTCTGTCGCCCAGGCCTGGCCGGTAGCTGTAACTTCAAAATCTCTTAAAAGATTTTCGAACGGTCTTCCATCGTTAAACTTTTGATAAACTTGAAATTGATTTTTCTTTCTAACATGGCAACTTTCAATTCCAAATTTCTTCATCAAGCGAAGAACCTTTTTATGATTAATCATATGGCCTTTAGATCTTAGCTCCCGCTCTATTCTCCTATACCCGTAGCCTGGGAAGTCTTCATTTATTTTCACTATTAGCTTCTTCCACTCAAGGTCTGAGGATGCTTTCTGTTTGCTTGATTTGTGATAGTAGCTACTTCTTGGAATACCCATTATTTTGCATCCTCTTTGAATTGTTCCCAATTCTCTGAGGTGATCACGGATGAAGACTCGCTTTTCAGCCACTGAATGTAGCTTTCCGCTTTTTTTAACATCTTAACTTGTAGGTACAGGTCTCCAAGTTCGGCTTTTAGAGAGAGATTTTCTCTTTCAAGAGATTTCTCTCGCTCTGACTTAGTTTGTTCTTCTGCCCACTTTGGAGGGTTGCTTTTCTTGATTCCGCTTCCTTTAAATTCCTTCACACAGCTGGCCACTGCACCTGGAGAAACTTGGTATTTAGCAGCGGCCTGCCTGTAGGTCATTTCTTTAGCGACAACGGCCTCAGCGATGGATTTTCTGACTTCGTGGGGCAGTTTGTGAGGCCTGCCAATTGATTTTTTCATCTTAAACTCCTCATATTTATTATAGCTGAGAAGCTAAGTTGGTCTTGTTCAGAAACTATTGCCTAGAGTGTCCAGCCTAAGGGGTTCACTCCATCTTCTCATTTGCTGATCGAGAAGGCTCGCTTTTTCGACCAAGTTCCATTTTGTATTTTTAGTCTCTGCCTTTTCGAGCAGAGACTGATTATTTAATTAGTGTTATAATTCTTGGTCGCTGCCATCATAATGAATTACAAAGATTTTCTTATCACTTTTCACTATACCTTGCACCAAATCTGCAGACCTGAATAAAGTATTGCCAATATTGTCATATGCCTGAACTCTATTGCCTTGATCATAATATTGGATTGCAACCACATTGCTTGCGACTTTATAGTCATCAATTAACTGTGCCCCTCTTATCAATAATTTACCATTAGAATTGTATGCTTTGACTCTTTCACCCCGATCATAATATTGGATGGCTACGATGTTATCACCTACTTGGTAACTATTTATTAATTCAGCTCCATCTATAATTAAATCTCCATTTCCATTATAAGCCTGAACTCTTTCACCTTTGTCCGAATATTGAATTGCAACAATATTGTCAGAATATTTAAAACTGTTGTAATTGGAGGTCGAGTGAATAACATCTCCTTTAGAGTTAATAACCCTTAACACCCCATCTACTTCTTCAATGTTTGTAATGAGTGAGATTTCCTCTCTCTTTATTTCATCATTTTCATTTTTTTCAGCACAAGAAATCAACAAAAATGATATTGCTGCAATTGTCAAAAAATTACTAATCATACATTCCTCACTTCTGTGGTCACCTCAAGTTAATGGTTATTAATCAAGTCTTGTTCACATTATTCCAGCTTTAAAGATCAGAAGATATAAACTTGGAATGTGTTACCTAGGGGTGTTGGTTTTCTAACAGTGCCCACTTTTTCGAATTGATTCATAAATATTGACACCGAAATGGTAAGAAGGGCCCGTTTTGCCATATTAAGATATTTCCCGATAATT
>CATMLK010000085.1:0-9912 GCA_950070535.1 uncultured Bacteriovoracaceae bacterium
GAAAGAGGCCTTTTTTATTTCTATTCAAGTTCAGCTCTTTTCTTAAAAAATCACACGATGCTCCTGGCCTAATTGTTTTGTTATAGTTTGCAAAAATTGCTTCATAGCTTTGCAAATTCATTGATTTTCGCGCTAAGAGACTGTTCTAAGTATTAAAATAAAAGTATGTTGAAGACCAAAAGGAGCCAAGTATGGAAAAAATCATTATCGCAAGTGATCATGCTGCATTTGAGCAAAAAGAGAAACTGAAAGAAATCCTTGGTGGAACTTATGACTTGGTTGATTTGGGAACAGATTCCGAAGACAGTGTTCATTATCCGCTATTTGGACAGATGATCGCGAATAAAGTTCTTGAAGAGAATGTGAGAGGCATTGCTTTGTGTGGATCCGGAATTGGTATTTCGATACAGGTGAATCGATTTAAAGGTATCAGGGGTGCCCTATGTAGAGATACCGAAGATGCTAAGATGTCTCGTCTTCATAATGATTCAAATATTTTATGCCTTGGTGGAAGAAGAAACACAATGGAAGAGCTAATAGATATTGTTAACACCTGGCTCACTACTGAATTTGAAGGTGGAAGACACCAAACAAGAATAGAGATGATGGACAAATAATGAAAGTAGGATTTGGCACGTATAGAATTAGCTCAAGATCTAAAGAGCACAAAGAAGCTTTGAAGTATGCAATCGAGAGTGGATGCTCGTTCATTGATACAAGTGCGAACTATACAGACGGAGAAAGCGAGCGCTTGATAGGGGAGGTTTTAGAAGAGATCTCAACTGACGTCACCGTCATAACTAAGGCCGGCTACATCCAAGGTGAGAATATATCTAGGTTTTTAAAGCTTAAAGAAAAGCATCCAGAAATCGAATACGTTGATCACCATGATGCCCTAAAGCATTCTATTGACCCACTATTTCTTGAAGATCAAATTACACTTAGCAAGAAGAGGCTTGGAGTAGAGACACTAGACAGCGTTCTCCTGCATAATCCTGAGTACTTTTTAAAAAACAATCCTAAAGACCATGATAAGTACTATGAAAGAATTAAGAAAGCGTTTAAGTTTTTAAATGATCAAGTTCTAAATGGCTCCATAAAGTCTTTTGGTGTGAGTTGTAATACTCTTGTCGAGAGGGAGGATCATGAGGAATACACAGATCTTTTAAAGTTGTGGAAAGCTGCAGAAGAAGCAGGTGCTACTGAAAACTTTAAATACTTGCAGTTTCCTCTTAATCTAGTGGAGATGGGAGCTGTGCGACCAAGATTTGATAATTTAAACTTAATTCAAAAGGCACAGTCTCTAGGTCTTATCACCATTGGTAATCGTCCATTGAATGCGTTTACAAGCTCTGGGCTTTTAAGACTTGCAGAGTCCGAAATCGATGAAGAGGTGATTGCAAATTCAAACAAAGTATATGAATCTGCAATGGAAAAATTGAATTCAAAATGGGCCCTTGTTAGAGAGAGCGAGGACGATCATTTGGAAGAGCTTCCTCTTGTAAATCAAATCTCGGAAATCTGGGACAAGCAAATTTCTAAAGATGCAGTTGAACAGATATTTTACGGCCACTTTTTTCCTTTAATAGCTAAAATTTATGGAAAAGATTTAACACCCGAAGAATCTTCTCCATATTATGATCTTTTCGAAACAGCTGTAGAGAACGCTAAAAAGAATATGAACTTGAGGGCCAGAAGTTTCATGGAGCAAGCAGAAAAGGCGGGACTAGTTAATCCAAGTGAAAATACTACCGCTATTAGAGCTTTGGAAAAGTACCAAGAAACTGGTATCGATATCGTTCTAGTTGGTATGAGACAAAAACAATACGTAAAAACTTTAAAAGCGTTTTTCTAAGGGCCTAGTCAAGGCCCTGCTTTTTTACTGGGATCTTTAACAAATAAGTTGGAATAGAAGAAAAAAGTTGGCCTTTCGACAAGGACAAGTAAGCTGAATTTAACCACAAATTTAATTTACAAAACCAAGGAAAGGCCAGCTATGAAACTACCTAGATTTATCTCAAAAATCATCCCTAATTATGAAGTTATTGACCTGAAAGAATGGATTTCAAAAGGTTACGTCGAAATTTTTATAAAGAAAGATGACAACCAACCAAAATCCACCTGTTCCAGGTGTGGTCATGAACTTGGAAACTCCCACGGCAAGTATCGAATGAAGCTCCAAACAATGCCTATCCTAAATTTGAAGGCATATATTTTAGTTTGGAGAGAAAAACGATTTTGTCCAAATTGTAAAAAGGTTCGTTCTGAGGCACTTGATTTCGTGTGCTCCGAAAGTCCACATATGACTAAGGAATACGCATGGTGGCTTGGACGTTGGTGCGAGATCGCTCCGGTGAGTAGAACAGCTGAGTTCACAGGGCACAAGGAAATGACCATGTGGAGACTGGATTTCGCTCGAATGAGACGAATGTTTCAGCACTATAAAATTCCCTCAATTAAGCGAATATCAGTTGATGAAGTTTACGCTCGAAAACAAAAATATTATCGAAAAGAATCCAGGGATAAACGTTTCTTTACAGTGATAAGCGACTTGGATTCAGGTCGTGCAGTCTGGGTTTCAGAGTCTCGATCTAAAGAGGCATTAGATGAGTTTTATCATATTCTAGGCCCTGAAAGGTGTGGTGACATTGAGGTTGTTGCTGCCGACCAGCACGATGCTTTTAAAGCGAGCACTGAGGAGCATTGCCCAAATGCAACTTTTGTCTGGGACAGATTTCACATCATGCAGACTTTTGAAAAAGCGGTTAACGAAGATAGGGCCTGGATGAGCACGCATTTATGTCGTGGAGAAATGAAGAGGCTCACGAGGGGAAAGTTTAAACAACTCTTTTTAAAGAAGTCAGAGCGGCGAAATAAGACAGAGATTCGACACATAAATGATGTCCTGAAAGACAATGAGCATTTCGCATATTTGGAGCTTATAAAAGAGGGAATGTTCCAGATTTACGACTCAAAAGATGAGTTTGAGGCCAGAGATAAGTTTGTGGAAATGGGAGAATGGATTAGACAGGGCAAGTACTTTTACGAGCTTCAGAAGTGGTGGAAAAACTTTGATAAGGGCTGGAGCACATTTGCCAACTGGTTTGAGTATAGGGTTAGTTCCTCGCTTTCAGAGGGCATCAACAACGTAATCAAGACGGTAAAGAAGAGAGCTTATGGTTATAGAAATATGGCCTATTTCAAGCTTAAAATCCTGCAAGTCTGTGGTTTTTTGAACTCAAAATACATTGATTCGAGTTTTTAAGTGTTTAAACTTTTTTGTTATAGAACGTTAACTGTGTATAGATAATAGTCATTTAACTTGGAAGTGTTGAGATTTTATACACTCTAAATGATGTTAAGGTCTCGAAATTATTAAACTTTTACATGGCACAGGAATTGAATTAAATAATTCTGTCAGAAATTATTTTTTGTAATGGAGGGAGACCTTATGAGAGCTTTATTTACTAAATTGCCATTGGCCATTCTTGGGTTAGCTATACTTACTAGTTGTGGTAAGGATGGAGAAAGTGGGGGATCATCAAGTGCCAGTGTTCAAGGATCAATTAGTGCGGGTGCAAACATTGATCAGATAAGACACGCTTTTAATAGCACTTCCCTTTCCCATGGAATCACTCAGAGTAGTGATCAAAACTATGGAACTTCGATTTATCATGGAGGCTCATACTTTAAAGTCCCTTCAGATTCTGATTGTAAATCAGTGGATCTTTTTGGAATTGATTTATTTGAGCTTTGCTTTGGATCCCACCAGAGTCCTCTTGAAAGAGAGTTGGATCTCTACGAGATTAAGCAGGTGAACACAGCGTCTAGTAGTGAAGTTAGATTTAAAGAGCCTGTTGGCCTAAACAACTATGGACAAGGCTATGTTTATGGAAGTGAACAAGTATTCAATAGAAGCAATGAACGATACAAGGCAATGCTTGGACTAAAAAACCAGCGTCCTGTTGAAGTGCGAACTTCTGCCGCTAAAATCACTTTAAGTAACGGTGCGATTAAAAACGGTGTTTACGTTGAGTATTTCTTTGGTACAAAACAAGACAATATTCTAAATCTAACTTCGAAAGAGGCATATGTTCTATCAACTGAATTACCTGTTCTTGCCAATCCAATTGCTGTTGAAAACAGTAACGGACAAGTTGTGGGCAAGCTTGGCAAAGTAGGTAGCTTGATTGTGACTCAAATCAAAGTTCTAAATTACCATTATGTTCAATCTGAAAATTCTTGGGTGAACGGATTCTATCAACCGAAGCATATTATCAAGTCGGTTGGAAGAGAGAAATATCTATAAAATTAGACACTTATCAGGTAGAAACCTGGTTCTTGGATAAAAAAAGGCCGTCCATCTTGCACGGCCTTTTTTAATTGTCCCACCTTGAAAATGCCAAGATCTGTTATAATCTATTAATTAAAAGTTAATAGGGGGATTTAATGGCAAAATACAAAGCAGATCACAGAGACATCTTTTTTAATCTACTCGATGTTCTCAATGTCACCCAATACGAGCAGTATGGAATGGATGAAAGCTCAATCAAAGAGATTGTAACGGAATATGACAAGTTTGTTGAAAACGAAATTTTTCCAACTAGAGCTCCTGGAGACGTTGAAGGGGTAAAACTTAAAGATGGTAATGTCACAACACCGGAAAGCTTCAAGAAAGTAAACAAAGATTTTTATGAAATGGGTTGGTATGCTTTGGGACAGCCTGAAAAGTGGGGCGGAGCACCTTGCCCTGAGGCGTTGTCTTCTTTGTGCCTGTCTCTTTCAACTGGCGCAAATACGGCCTTCTCCATGTACCCTGGACTGTCTAAGGGTGCCATGAATGTCATTAAGATGGTTGGAGATGAATGGGCACAAAACACCTTTATTCCCCCAATGATCGAAGGCCGTTGGGGTGGAACAATGAATCTCACTGAGGCCGGAGCTGGAAGTGATGTTGGAGCTTTAAAAACCACCGCCACTCCGGTGGAAGGCAAAGAAGGGGTTTATAAAATTAAAGGCTCAAAGATCTTTATTTCTTCAGGAGATAATGACCTTTACGAAAATATTATTCACCTTGTATTGGCCAGAACCCCAGGTGCTCCAGAGGGAACTAAAGGTCTCTCTCTTTTCATAACTCCAAAAATTAAAGTAAATGAAGATGGCTCTCTTGGCGAATCAAACGATGTTGTTTGCTCGCAAGTTGAACACAAAATGGGAATTCATGCATCTGCAACATGCGTTTTAAACTACGGAGACAGTGGAAATTGTGAAGGCTACCTGATTGGAAAAGAGGGGGAAGGTATCCAAAACATGTTTATCATGATGAATGAAGCAAGGCTTGATTGCGGTATTCAAGGAGAGGCACAGGCCAACCTTGCTTATATGATGACTGATCAGTTTGTTAAAGAGCGCGTTCAGTTTAAAACTGAAATTATAAATCACCCTGACGTTAGAAGGATGATGTTAAAAATGCGATCCATGTCCAGAGGGATGAGATCGTTGATCCTCTATACTTCAGATCTTTTTGATAAGGCGAAAACTGACAAAAAGTATGAGTCTTATATTGGACTTTTGACCCCAATCTGTAAGTCATTTTGTTCTGAGAAAGGCTTTGAAGTTGCCGTTGAGGCCGTTCAATGTCACGGCGGTTACGGGTATTGTCATGAGTATGGTGTGGAGCAGTTTGTAAGAGATACAAAAATCGCGACAATCTATGAAGGAACAAATGGTATTCAGGCCTTGGACTTTGTAATGCGAAAAATCCTTAAAGATGGGGGAAGAGCACTGCGAAGTTTAAGTGAAGAAATCTTTAAGACATCAAACCAACTTGATGATGACTTTTCATTTGAAAGAGGTGTTTTTACCAAAGTGTTAGGTCATGCTCAGGATGCAATGGGCTTTATTGGCAAGAAGGCAAAAAAGAATGAAATGAATTACGTTCTTCAAAATTGTAAGGACTTTTTAGATATGGCCGGCCATATCGTAGTTGCCTGGAGACTCATGGAGTCTGCAATGATTGCTAAAGATAAACTTGAGTCCGCCCAAGGCGATGATGAAAAGGCATTTCTTAAGACTAAAATCGACGACTTTAGAATCTATTGTGCTCACTTCCTTCCACAGGCAAGTGCACACGCCAGAACTATCACCGGATTTGAGGATGATATCCTGACTTATCAAGTATAGCTTTTTTAATAGGGCCTTGTTTTAAACAAGGCCCACTATTTTTATCAAGCATTTTCAAAAAATTTCCAGCTTATCTAGTCCATAAATTTCTGTTAATATCAAAGAGTATTAAATTAAAAATTAAGGTATCAAAGTGGAAAATTCAATTTATGAGATCGCGAAAGATTTTTCTTCGCAGTCTCATGGCAGCACCGACTTCTTTAAAGAAAGGTGCTTTGTAAGGGGAGCCAACGACGAAGAGTTTGTGCCATTGTCTTTTTTATTGAAGAAAGTGGAAAACATTGAGTCTAAGCGCGACTTATGTGCCATGGGATTTGTTTCAAGTTCCTTGGACTTTTTGGAGCTAAAAAGTTTTGAAGGCTGGTGGCAAAAGCAGTTCAATAAGAAGCTTCTTCAAAAAGACAAGAAAGACATCACTATTATTCATCTGCCAGACACAAAGAAAATTTTTGACGCTGTGGAGATCGTTAACCAGGTTTATCAAATACTAAAAGACCACAAAGTCTTAGTGAATGGAAAGAACCTGCCAATTCAACTTGGAGAGTGGTATTCAAAATCAATCTTTGGTCTTCGTCAGAAAAAGACCTCTTCTCAAAGAGGCTTTGACTTTTTTACCGAAGATGAGAAGAAAGTTGAAGTTAAAATTCACTGGCAAGACATTACATCTCCTAAGGGTGTTAAATTGAAGAAGTCACTCGTCGAAATGAGTGATTACGTTATCATCATGTACGTTGCCAAAAACTTCATGATTAGGGACATTCTCTTATTGGACTCTGATTTCGTAATGAGAAAATTTGGAGGAAAGGGTCACACTCTTTTTCTTAAGGATCAAGATGTTTCTGGTTACTTCTTTTCGAAGTCGGACAAACACTATAGTAAAGTTGTGAATAGGCCAGCGCTTTTAAAGTTCGCCAGCCCTAATTTTGCAATGAAGCTTGATGAAAAACTATCAAATGCCTAGTAGAGGTTATACCTCACTAGGCGACTTTCAAGATTGCCATTGTAGACAATCATTCTCTCGGCAGTTTTTAATTGAATTTTTTTAATCATTTCAAAGTTGGCAGTCAGAATATAGGCTTGGCAGTCTTTGAAACTATTTTTCATCCGCTCCCCAAAATCTCTATATAGTGCCTCAAGCTCTTCCGACTTAAGTCTTTCTCCATATGGAGGGTTTGCGAGAATCTTGCCTTTAAAGTTTTTGATTTCAAGCTCTGTAGCATCTTCTTTTAGGAGTTCAACAAATGATGAAAGCCCTGCAGTGTCAAGGTTGCTCTTTGCCGACTTTAATGACCTCTCGTCAAGATCACATGCGATATTTCTAGATTTGGATTTTTCGAGTTTTTGGATACCTTGGCTCGCTTGATCAGCAACCTCTTTAAAGAGTTTTTTAGTGTTTTCAACAAGGTATTTATCTTTTGTAAAAAAGCTTTGTTCCAAAAATGACCACTCTTTACTCTCAAACTGGTGATATTCTCTGACTTTAAGAAAGCTAGGTGGGATATTGGCCTTAATCATTAGGGCCTCAATCATTATGGTGCCCGATCCACACATAGGGTTATATAAGTCTTCACTGGCCTGAAGTTTAGACTTTAAAACTATGCCAGCTGCCAAGTTTTCCCTTAGTGGCGCCTCAACCGATAATCTTCTATATCCTCTAAATGAAAGTGCCTTACCGCAGAGGTCCAATGAAATGGTTACATTTTCTTTTTGCGAGTGAGGGTTATTATTTGGCTCAACACGCACTAAAATAGGAGCGTCAGGGTTTTCTTTGTCGACATCTGGCCTGTTGCCAGTGTCTCTTCTAAAGCGATCTACGATGCCGTCTTTACAGACCTGGCCAAGATACATTGCATTCTTAAACTTTGAGCGCTTCTTGCCATCAGGTGATTTGCCTTGAAGTATCTGAATTTTAAAGCTCTGCTCAAGCTCAAAAACTGCTTTCCACTTGATATCCTTAACTTCGTAATAAAGATCCTTTTCGGTCTTTATCTCAAACCCATAGAGCTTCTTATAAACCCTGCTGGCAACACGGCTATATAAAATTGTTTTAATCGCCAGCTCAGGAAAACATTCAAAGTGAATTCCACCAGTTGTTTGGTCCATTGCCTTAATTCCAATGGACTTAAGTTCATCTTCAAGAAACTGCTCCATTCCTGAAGGACATGAAGCAAAAAATTGGCTTTTGTATTTTATTTTAGACATGACAGGGCTTGTAGCCTGTTTTTGTGCAAATGGCCATATTTATTGACTTGATTACACGTCTATATGTGTCCAAGCATGTTTACGTGAGGCGATTTCTTATCTATGATATGCGGGATTATTAATTAACAAGGAGAGCTATTATGGCCGAAAATTATAAGGTTAAAGATATCAGCTTGGCTGATTGGGGAAGAAAAGAGATCCGTTTGGCGGAAGCTGAGATGCCAGGACTTATGGCACTTAGAGAAGAATATGGAAAAGAGCAACCACTTAAAGGTTCAAGAATCGCTGGTTGTCTACATATGACGATTCAAACTGCTGTTTTAATTGAAACTTTGGTTGAGTTGGGGGCTGAGGTAACTTGGTCATCTTGTAATATCTTTTCTACACAAGATCACGCTGCAGCGGCCATCGCTAAGGCCGGTATTCCTGTTTTTGCTTGGAAAGGCATGAATGAAGAGGAGTTTGATTGGTGTATCGAGAAAACTTTGACTGCTTTTGAAGGCGGGAAACCACTTAACATGATCCTTGACGATGGCGGGGATCTTACAAACATGGTTCTAGACAAATTTCCTGAGCTTGCAAAAGACATTAAAGGTCTTTCTGAAGAAACCACTACAGGTGTTCACAGACTATATGAAAGAGTTAAAAATGGAACTCTTCCAATGCCAGCTATTAACGTTAATGATTCTGTAACTAAGTCTAAATTTGATAACAAATATGGATGTAAAGAGTCTTGTGTGGACGCTATTAGAAGAGCAACTGATGTTATGCTTGCTGGTAAAGTTGCTGTTGTTGGCGGCTACGGTGATGTTGGCAAAGGTTCAGCTGCTTCTCTTCAGGGAGCGGGAGCTAGAGTAATTGTAACAGAAATCGACCCAATCTGTGCTCTTCAAGCTGCGATGGATGGATTTGAAGTTAAAAAGATGGTGGACGCTGTTAAGGAAGCCGATATTGTTGTTACCGCTACAGGTAATAAAGATATCTTGAAAGCAGAGCACTTTGAGAATATGAAAGATAAGGCCATCGTATGTAATATCGGTCACTTCGATAATGAAATTGATGTAGCTTGGTTAAACCAAAACGCTCAAAAAGATGAAATCAAGCCTCAGGTTGATCTTTATAAGCTTTCAAATGGAAGAGAGATCATCCTTCTTGCCGAGGGAAGATTGGTGAATCTTGGTTGTGCCACTGGTCACCCTTCATTTGTAATGAGTAACTCATTTACAAACCAAACTCTTGCCCAGATTGAGCTTTGGAATCATTCTGATAGATATGAAAATCAAGTTTACATGCTACCTAAGCACTTGGACGAAAAAGTTGCAGCTCTTCACCTTGCAAAAATTGGTGTTGAACTGGACACTCTAACTCCTGATCAAGCTGAGTACATCGGCGTTCAGAAGGAAGGTCCGTTTAAGCCTGAACACTACAGATACTAATTAATAAAGGCCTCGAAAGAGGCCTTTTTTATTTCTATTCAAGTTCAGCTCTTTTCTTAAAAAATCACACGATGCTCCTGGCCTAATTGTT
>CATMLK010000086.1:0-8538 GCA_950070535.1 uncultured Bacteriovoracaceae bacterium
AAACTTTATCTTCGTCTGAGCATTGGACTTTGTCCTTTGCAGAAGTCTCTTCCAAAGAATGCCCCTCGGAGATCGCAACCATTCTTGCCACCTCAAGAAGATCCCCCCCAAACACAGGAGAGACAAATAGGTAGACCGAAAATGCGATTTTAACAAAGGTCATAGAGTCTCTTTTTTATTTAATTAGTTCACGGCACCAATGCCTAGTATTCCATCGATTAATTGCCCCGCATTTACACTGCCAGAACTAGACTTTGTCTGCTCAGTATCTGCAAAATAGGCCTCATAGTTCTGCCTTTGGGCCTCATCTTTATCTGTGGCGTGCGTTTCAAATCCTTCCCTCTCAACCATTCTGGTTGTGGTGTTTTTAAACTTATTTCCATCCTGATCCTCAACTTGAAGATAAGAGGACACAATGTTTGAATAATTTAGCAAAGTCTCAATTCTTTCTTTGTGACTCTCCACCTCTTTGAGTTGATCCTTAGCAACGGCCGCAAGAGACTCATCATCATCTTTTTTCTTCTTGGTCATGGAATAAAAACGATCTCTCATATTATTAATGAGTGCCATACGCTCAGTTTTGTATTTGTCTTCGATTAATTGGATAAGATCTTCAACTGGAAACTCATCAAGTTTTCCAACATAGTCATGAAGTCCATGCTTAATAAGCATTGCTTCCAGTTCCTCGTCGTCTGGATTATCTTTAAGCTTTCTTACCCTCTCCAAGTAAGCTTTTGTTTGTGCCTCGGTGTCTAATTGAATTTTTGCAAAGTCCTGCTCATTCATTGAACTGCCCAAATCCTGACACTCGTCTTTAGAAGCTACGAGAAAACCATTTTCAAAACACTCCTCCGAGAGCTGTTTTGCCTTTTCCTCCCCTTCGCCTAGTGCCTTTGCGCTGGCCACAAGCTCTTTTGAAGAAACAGATGTAATTTCATCGATTGACTTGGAACCATTGTCCCCCCGGCCAATATACTCGCCGCCAGTGAACCCAGATTGTCCTAGATCAAGGCCTGAGAAGGTTTTTAACTCTTTCTGATTTTCCTTGGCCTGAGCGATGGCCATCATAGTCTTTTTGTAGCCTTCAACCTTAGATATGAGATTGCAGGCAAGTTGACCCTTTTTATTCTTGTGACTCGTTATCTCTAACGAGTCATCTCTTTTGCTCGAGCTTGGAGAAGAAATACCCAAGTTATTTTTGCAGTACTTTATGTTCTCTTTATTTGGATTACTCCAATCATAGACGTTGTTGCACTTGTAAATCTCGCACATGTTTCTAACTAAAAAAGTAGAGCAGAAAGAGTATTTAACTCCAAGCACCTCTGGGTTTTCTTGCCCCTGTTTTAGTTCATCTTCCTTAAGAGCAGAAATAATTCTCTGGTCCCTAGCATTTTGATAGTAACAAGGGTCATTCTTGTCACTAGTCCTTAACTGTGGGCAGTAACGATACTCTTGTATACTGTCCCAAAAGCTAGCAACACCCATTCTCCCCTTAAAAGACTTTGGATTCGGTACAGGTGTCTCCAGCGGCAAGTAGGTCTTTGCCTTGGTATCCTCTCTAAAGACCGTCTTAGCTTGAACTCCAAGTCCCGCACCTTCCGCAGACTCCAACATTTGCTCCAGGCTATAGTCAAAGGACCGAGCTTTCTGAGCTTCTGGCACATCTCCAGATGGAGTAACATAGGAAATATAGCTACCAGGGTTATCACTCATTCCTATATTCTCAAGACAATATCTTGAAACATCTAAAATAAGATTTTTAGATACCTGAGACTCATAGAGTTTTAGAAATAGAGAGTGATCTATGTGTTTTAATTCTTTTAAGCGTTTGTTTTCGTAATCTTCCCCGTGAATCGCTTCATATATTCTCTTGCTTAGAAACTCACGAATGGATTTCGAGCCCTTTGTCTGATCAAAGTCGACTGTGTTTATTTCAAGATTTTGACCAACCTTCTCTAGTTCCTTGTCATCTGCTCCAGTAATGGCCTCGTCCAAACATTGACGGATTTTTTCCTTGGAGTCCTTCTCAGTGATATTCTCAATTCCATCAACTTCTTTTTTACATGCTTCAAATATGGGACTTGAAAGAATTTTGTCGTTAATGCCTTCGTTCTTTAGGGCCGTAACATAAATTGATGCTTCCTTACCGCCAGCGTGGGCAAGAGCAATTGATAGAATAAAAATAAGTGAGCTATATACCATAGCAGTATTATCGACTATTTAACGATAAGCTTGAGTTTTTTATGAATTTTCAGCTACTTGTGGTTTTAAATATAGAATAATAGCCAAAGAAATAAGGGCAAATATTGTAAAAGAGAGAAAAATATTAGTTTTAAAAACCATGAATGGGGCCAGCAATAACAGAGTTAACTCTATTGGAGCAATGAGAAAGTATACAGGAGCATACCTTTTTAAAACTAATTGTGCTTTGTCCGGATTAATTGAATTAATGGCCCCCACACTTATCCCAATTCCGGCCATGGACCATCCCCAAGTAAATAAGGCCATAAGAAAAGAGTCCTCCCCAAACAACTTAAGCCCGATCCATTTATAAAAAATAAAAGCAACTACAACACAAAGAAGTATTAGGCCAACCAACGGTACAAGTTCATCCTTTATATTACTTAAACTAATACTACCAACTCCAAAAACAATAAGAAGCTCAGAGGCCAAGTTTGAAACACCACCACTATCAACAGTCCGAAACATTGCCTGTGACTTAACAACTGTAGAAATCAAAAAGCCAAAAACAAAGTAAGGAATTTTAAACTTCAAATAATTTAGAACCACTTCTGATAGCACAATCGATAGGCCACATATTAGCACTACCAAAACCCAACTCGGCCAGCTCCCTTTAAAACGGTTTATTGAAAATAAGTCATATTGAATTGAACTTCTCTTAGCTAATAGTACCTGTCCAAGTACTGCTATCATCACCCCTACTGTAGCGCTAAACATCAATAGATCATAGGCCGCCTCATTCCCTCTTTGGCTGAAAACCTCCCCTAAGAAAGCAGCACTGCCATGCCCACCGGAGAGTCCAGCAGCAGGGGCCAGTGCCACGATGGGGTCCAACTTAAAGAATAATAGAAAAACCAAATACCCACCAAGCCCTATACTCCATTGAGATGTGTACTGAAGCAAAGAGTATAAGAAAAGATTTCTAGACGGCCTTGCCCTTTCTCTCGTCGTTAGCCCAGCACAAACAAACACAGCACAGAGGGAAATTCCAATATGCTCATGGAAATTACCAAGATCCACAAATTCCCCAATCAACAACAGAAGAAATCCTGCACCTAAATTGTAAGGTAGAAAATTTTTAAGTTTGTTTAAAAATGACCCACATAAGACAAGGCTGAAAAGGCCAAGAGCTAAACTTATCATTTGAGCGAAATTAGAACCCGGGCGTATTGTGCCCAATCATCCACTCCTATAGACTCGACCTGCATGACATTAGAGAAGTTTCTACTGCTAATGGGGTATCCACTTCCTATGACAAGAATACCTGTGGTTTTATTGTCATTATTCAACTGTCTGAGTTTTTGGGTAAATAGATCAAGATCAAGACCATTTGTACTTGCTATAACTAAATCGTAGACATTGGCCTTGCAAAAATCGACCGCATCTCCGAGAGCTGGAGTCTCATGAAGAACAATATTCCCAAAGTGTTCTGAAATTGCCTCTTTTAATGTATCAGACTCACTGGCATCTGATGCCAATAATAAAAATTTATAATCTAAACTCATCGTCTAATTATAACCAAAGAAGCAGAAGTGTTGGAGCAGGCAAGAATTAATCTTGCCTAAAAGATATCTTTTATCTTCTTAATGAATTGGTCCACAATTAGAGGTTTGAAAAAGACCTCCGCAGCACCGTTTTCTTTAAGACTTTCGGCAGTATACTCACTATGGCCTGTTATGAAAACAAGCTTAGGTGGAGAATCCATACAGTTTACGGCCTCCAAAAGTTTGAGTCCATCACCATCAGGCATACGCACATCAGAGATGATCAGATCAACTGCATTGTCTTTTAAGAAATTGATTGCTTGGTTGCCGGAATAGAGTGAGTGGGCCTGAAAGCCCTCAAACTCAAAAGCATCCTTCATTAAATCCGCGATACTTGTTTCATCGTCGACTACTAAAATTTTTCCGCTCATCTTTTGTCACTACCGCTAAGTTTACTTTTACTAGTTTCTCAAATCTTTTCTAAGAATTTTACCGACATTACTCTTCGGAAGTTCATCCCGAAACTCAACCATCTTTGGACATTTATATCCAGTAAGCTCTTTTTTACAAAATTGCATAATCTCGTCTTCAGTGATCTCTTGCCCAGGTTTCTTCACAACAAAAACCTTTACCACTTCACCGCTTTTCTCATGAGGAACACCGATGGCCGCTGCTTCCAAAATTTTTGGATGAGTAACAATGACATCTTCCACCTCATTGGGATAAACATTAAATCCAGAGACTAAGATCATGTCTTTTTTTCTATCTACAATTTGGAAGAATCCTTTTTCATCTACACAAGCAATATCACCAGTCTTAAAATAACCATCCTCTGTGAAAACCTTGCTGGTCTCTTCCGGTCGGTTCCAATAACCTTTCATCACTTGAGGGCCTTTAATTGCTAATTCTCCCGGCTCATTAACACCCAACTCTTTACCATCATCATCAAGAATCTTTACGTCAGTTGAAGGTATAGGCACACCTATTTTACCGTTGTACTCCGACAGTGTCATAGGATTTATGCAAGCAGCAGGTGAAGTTTCTGTAAGCCCGTAAGCTTCTATTAAAGGTTTACCTGTAGTCTTTTTCCATTCTTGAGCTACTGCCTTTTGAACGGCCATACCACCACCAAGAGCAAGCTTTAAAGAAGAAAAATCCAGGTCTTTAAAGTCTTTATTGTTTAACAATGCATTGAAAAGTGTATTTACCCCAGTGAATGCTGTGAACTTCCACTTAGAAAGCTCTTTAACAAACCCAGGAATATCTCTTGGGTTAGTGATTAAAACATTTAGTGCTCCAACTGAGCTGAAGATGAAGCAATTCGCAGTTAGAGAGAATATATGATAAAGAGGAAGAGGCGTGATGATAATCTCCTCACCTTCCTTAATGGCATCTCTAATCCAAGCTCTGGCCTGAACCATGTTTGCAACAATATTCCCATGAGTTAGCTCTGCACCTTTTGAAACACCTGTAGTACCACCTGTATATTGCAAGAATGCAGTATCCTCAAGAGTTGGACTTTCCTTTTTAAATTTGGAAGCATCCCCCAAGGCCAAAGCGTCCAAAAACTTAATATGGTCCTCAAGCTCCCAAGCAGGAACCATCTTTTTTACGTGCTTAATTACAAAGTTTACCAGTAGAGATTTTGGAAAACCAAGCATGTCTCCAATTTGAGTAACAATCACATGCTTAACGTCTGTTTTCCCAACAACGTTCTCTAGGATTTTTGCTGAATTTGCAAATATAATTATTGCTTCTGCTCCAGAGTCTTTTAACTGATGCTCAAGCTCTCTCTCTGTATACAAAGGGTTAACGTTTACGGCCACCATCCCAGCTCTTAAAATGCCAAACAATGCTACAGGATACTGAAGAATGTTGGGCATCATCAAGGCCACTCTAGCGCCTTTCTTTAGTTTTAAATTGTTTTGTAAAAAGGAGGCAAACTTTTTGGAAAGCTCATCCATATCGGAAAAGTCCAAGGTTTTACCCATACAGTGAAAGGCAGGTCTATCACTAAACTTAGTAAAAGAAGATTCCAAAAGATCTACAATACTGGAGTATTCTTTTTCATTAATGTTGTGAGGTACGCCTTCTTGGTAACTTGAAAACCATGGTTTTTCCATTAGATCGATTCCTTTTTTAGTTTTTATAAGTATATCTTATTATTATTACTTGTCGGTTCAAATACTAAATACTTTCTAAAGAATTCTTTAGAGAATTAACTTTTGTTTAGTTTTGCAGCAAGTCTTGCTGTTTGGGGAAGGTTTTGATGAGGATAATCTTTATATTCTTCGAAAACCTCAAAGGATAATTCAGCGTGAAAATACAAGTAACTGATCTCTAGACCAGAACTTTTTATTTCTTCTTCCAGTTCAATCCCTGGCAGCACCTTTCTAATGGGGATCTCTTCTTTAAATAAAGTCCAATCCTCGTCCATGCTGTAACCAACTGGGGTCCTGAATTGTTTTTGAAACACCATCGTTTCTAAAAGAAAAAGTCCTTCATCTTTTAAGGAGTCCTTAACAAATTTAAAATAATTCTCTCTTTCATTTCTTCCAGAAATGCAGTGCAGCAAATGTGAATCTATCACCAAGTCATACTCTCCAGTAGCTACATTTTCACGACTCAGATCAAGAACTTTAAAATCAATTGCCATACCTTTTGAGCGTGCCAGGTCCTGGGCAAAGCTTACTGCAAGAGCTGAAACATCCACACCCGTTACCTTTGCGCCTTTATGAGCAAAGTATTGTGAAACCCCACCAAGTCCGCACCCCAAATCTAGCACTTCTAGTGATGAATACTCTTTTTGCGGGAAGTTAAACTGCTTGCTATAGTCTTCGTAGAATTCAATTAGAGTTTTTCGATTGCGCTCAATATAAGCGTCTACGGCAAGTGTATTATCGAACCAGTCAGGCGTTAATTTTTCATACGCCTTATTGTAATATTGAGCATAATTGTTCATAAATGACATTGTATCGATTAAAGAGTGAGCATGCAAAAAACAAATCTTAAAAATCATGAGCTTATAACTACCGAGGATGGAAGTCAGAGTGCTTTCTCAAAAACCTATGGTGAGAATTTTCACAACACTACAGGTGCCGCAAGTGAAACCCTCGCTCACTACATCGAGGGATGTAAGGTTGTAGAGAGGGCAAAGGAGCGAGAAGAATTCCGCATACTAGAGGTCGGTCTTGGCCTTGGTGTTGGTGTCGAGAAAACCTATGAGGTCGTTAAGGATTTAAACTGTAAGTTTTACTTTACCACTCTAGAGATAGATGAAGAGCTAATTCTTTATCTGAAAGAGACCAATAAGATATTCTCTAGTTTAGAGAAAGTAGGCCAAAACTATTTGGCTACAATTGGAAACTTTCATATAACAATTCTCCTTGGAGATGCTCGAGGGAGGATTCATGATTGCAGCGGTGATTTGAACGCAATTTATCAAGATGCTTTCAGTCCCAAAAGGAACGCGACACTTTGGACTACTGAGTGGTTTAAGGATTTGCATTCATTGTCTGCCCAAGACTGTATTATGAGTACCTACAGCTCAAGCTCCTCTATTAGAAAATCAATGATGGCCGCTGGCTGGAAAATAAAAAAGGGAATTAAGTTTGGAAAGAAACGCTCATCCACAAGGGCCTACATGACTGGAAAAAGCGACACAGACATCATGGAGCACCTGGAAAGATCGCCCGCCATCACTCTTACTGATGAAAACGCAAAGGACTATCACCTATGAAGCAAAACGCGCTAACAAAAATTTTAGGAATTGATTACCCAATAATCCAAGCGGGAATGGTTTGGGTATCTGGTGGCAAGCTTGCCGGAGCTGCGAGCAAGGCAGGTTGCCTTGGTGTAATTGGAGCAGGCTCTATGAAGCCAGACCTCTTAAGACATCATATACAAAAAGCAAAGTCCATAAGTGATAAAGCATTGGCGGTGAACCTTCCAATCATGTACCCAGGCTGTCCGGAGCAAATTGAAGTGGCACTCGAAGAAGGTATAAGAATCTTTATCACAAGTGCTGGCTCCCCTAAAAAGTACACTCAGTTTCTAAAAGACAAAGGCTGCGTGGTGATTCATGTAACCAGTACACCAGAGCTTGCAAAAAAGTGTGAAGCAGCTGGCGTTGACGCAATCATAGCTGAAGGCTTTGAGGCCGGAGGCCATAATGGACGTGACGAGATCACCACCATGACTTTAATCCCTCAAGTTGTTGATGCCGTTAAAATACCAGTGATCGCAGCTGGAGGTATTGGTGATGGCAGAGCAATTGTTGCGGCCCTTGCCCTTGGAGCACAAGGCGTTCAGATGGGTACTAGATTTCTTATGACTCAAGAATCAAGCGCTCATGAAAACTTTAAAAACCTTCTTTTAAACTCTACCCCGGGTTCAACTAAACTCTCTATGAAAGAACTTGTTCCGGTACGTCTTTTTAAGAATAAGTTCTTCGAACAGGTTCAAGAGCTTGAACTAAAAGGTGCAAGCAAAGAAGAGCTTCAGAAACTTCTTGGAAAAGGTCGCGCAAAAGCTGGGATGCTTGATGGAGATCTAGATGAAGGAGAGCTTGAGGTCGGACAGATCTGCTCTCTCACAAAAGATATTCCTACAGTTGGGGAATTAGTAACTAATCTTATAGACCAAGTTAAAAAAGTTAAAAGAGATATTTGTTAGCCCATCAATCTTAGATTTGGCCCTAACACATTGATAGGGCCAATTTTATCACCCAGTTAAGCACGTAATTGCTCTAAATCCTGTTCATTGATGATTTTGAGATCTTTCCTACGGCCCCATGTCATTTAAATTATTTGGC
>CATMLK010000087.1:0-7912 GCA_950070535.1 uncultured Bacteriovoracaceae bacterium
TTAGAGTGCCAATTGCAAGGCTTGCAGCTGCTCAGGCCGCTATAAAAAATCAATAGAGCTTGTCGGATAAAAAGGTCTTAGATAACAGGAGCATATGCTAATGGAAAAGCATTTTGCTCCTGTGAAAAAGGCCTTTTACTCAAACTTAAAAATGTGGAAATAATTTAACAACTTCTGTAGAAATATTCACAAGCCTGAAAACATCAAAACTGCATGTTTTCACCATTGAGGGGGATGGCCATGTTTAGAAAAATTTTGCTTTTAATTGCTCTAATTTACGTCTCTCTTGCCGGAACAAGCTATGCAAAGACTTCCATAATTACAGACATTGATGAAACTGTGAAAAGAACAAGAGGGGAGAGCTTTAGAGGTCTTTATCACTCTATTCTTACACATAAAGTTTTCAGCGGAATGGATACTCTTCTTAAAAAAACCAAGGGAGATTTGTTCTTTGTAAGTGAGGACTACAAGTTTTTGGAATTTAATGTTGAAAAACTTATTAAGGACAACAAGCTTAACGCCAAGGGCGTTTATACTAGAGTGCCATTTGCCTTTGAATCAGAGCACTCTTACAAGTATGAAACGGTGAAAAGAATAATGGAGTCATCCAATGACAAATTCATTTTAATTGGCGATGACAGTGGTGTGGACCAAGATGTTTACACTCAAATTGCAAAAGACTTTCCTGGAAGAGTTTCAGAAATTTACATCCATGTGGTTAAAAATGAGAAAGTGATTATGAAGGGGGTTACTCCTTATTTCACCGCTTTTGATATCGCAGTTAACGAATTTAAAAAGAAACGTTTCACAAAAGATCAGGTTGTTGATGTTGGAAGGGCCCTTCTTAAAGAAGAAAAATTTCACAAAGTTTTTCCAAAATACGCACACTGTCCAAAGTCGAATATTGAGATTAAAACTAGAAATGCTCCTCTAATAGATAAGCTTATTGGCAACATATCTAAAAAAACTCTAGATTACTGCAATAGTTAAAGCATGAACGAGTTAAAGCAACATTGCATTCAATCTTTAAAAAAACAACCTTCAGATGCATTAGCACTTGGAGTTATTGACTTTAACAAAAACACTTTTCAATCATTTCAAATAGAGAAGCTAAACAACAAAATCATTGATAGTACTGATGAGATCTTTTTTGATTTGGCTAGTTTAACGAAGCCCTTAACAAATTCTTGTGGTGCCTTTACAAGATTAGATAGTCTCTCAAGCGAGATGTCGTTGCTTTTAAACCATAAAAGCTCACTGCCGGCATGGGGCCTTCTTGGAAAGAATTCTTGGAAGGAACAGCTCTTTTCTTACAAAATCGAAGAGTCCAACACTGTGTATTCCGATTTTGGCGCACTTCGTTTTATGTTGGAGTTTAATAAGTTGGGCGATGATCTTCATGAAGTTGCCAAAGAGATTTGGGACGAGAAGATTATTTTTTGGACTGATTTAAGTGTAGACCATCGAACGCTCCAGAATGGTTTCGTAAATTCAAAGGCCAACTTTTGGAATGTTCACGACCCAAATGCATACAATATTAAAGATAAGACTAGCCACGCTGGACTATTTGGGAGTGTGGAAGGGGTATGCAAAACTCTTTTAAACTTTGATCAGAAACTTAATCTTCTAAATCGAATGAGCTCAGAGCTTGAAAAAAAGCATGAGCGTTTTGTTTTAGGATGGGACACGGTATCTGACCCTTTAAATACACTGGCCGGTAATGGCTGTGGCGATCGAGTTTTCGGGCACTTAGGCTTTACTGGTACATCAATATGGATAGACCCTGTGAAAAAATTGGGGCATGTTCTACTCACCAATTCTACAAAACTGCATTGGTATGATAAGGGTGAGTTGAATAAGCTACGAAGATCACTTGGAGAATTCATATGGGAAGACTTGCCTCTTTAATTTTTACTGCCACATTTTGCTCAACACTTCTTGCTCAAGTTGCAATCGTAACAGACCTGGATGACACCCTGAAAAGAACTAATGTTCAAGAGCCTGAGAAGGCCTTGTATAATGCCTTATTTACTCAAAAGATATTTTCCAATATGGAAGTGCTTCTAGATGAGATGTCTTACTATGTGGATGGTGTTTATATTTTAAGTGCTTCTCCACGGCTTTTTAATTACAACATTGAAAAATTACTGGAAGAGCATGAGATTGAACATAAAGAATACTTTACAAGAGAAGGCCTTGAGGACAAGGCCGAATATAAATACCAAAAAATTGTAAGTGTATTGGAGAGTGGATATGAGAAGGTCATTCTCATGGGTGATGATATTGAGCTAGACCCAGTAATCTATGAAAGGGTAAGGCAAGACTATCCTGATAAAGTTTTGGCGATTTATATTCACCGAGTGGCCAATCATGCATTGCCAGACAGCTCTATACCATACTACACCGCTTTTGATCTGGCCTATAGAGAGCTAGTGGCCGGACGGATGGGCCTAGACCAAGTTGGCCTTCTAGGTCAATCTCTTTTGGATGAAGAGGATTTTGAAAATGCATTCCCTTCATTCACTCATTGCCCAAAAAATGGTTTTGAGCAGTTGAACTTGCCGTTCTTTGAGGATGTTAAAGAGGTGACCGAGCTTGTTGATCAGCGTATTATCAATTATTGCCGTTAAATCTCTTAAATAGACTAAGACACTATTGTTCGTTAAGATTAATGCATATCTCAAGGACTGAAAATGCAAATGAACTTAACAAATGCTCTTGGTGGTGAAGAGATCGCCAAGAGAAAATCTGATTTCAAAAAAATATTCTTCTACCGCATGTGCGGAACAGGTATGGGTGCCGCAGCTTGTCTTTTAAAAGAGGCCGGATTTGACGTTGAGGGAGCCGATCAGGCCTATTTTCCTCCAATGAGTGACTACTTAAAGACTACTGAAATAGCCTGCCACAAACTTGAAGATGTTGATGCAGACTTTTTAAAAAAGTATGACCTTATTGTCGTTGGAAACTCTGTACCGGGTAAAAGTGAAAATGCTAGAATGATAGAAAGCTGTGGAGTGCCATTCACATCTTTTCCGACCATTTTAGGAAGTCTTGTTTTAAAAGATCGCCAAGTGGTAGGACTTGCAGGAACACACGGAAAGACTACCACTACATATTTTCTGACTCAGCTTTTGGAAAAGCTTGGTGAGGATTGCGGCTACTTTATTGGCGGCATTGTTAATGGAAGGGCACCTGCCAAAATTGGCAAAAGCAAGTACTTCACAATTGAGTCCGATGAGTATGACAGCTCTTATTTTCAAAAGTTCTCTAAATTTCGCCAGTACGAGTTAAATCACATGATTTTAACTTCGCTGGAATTTGACCATGCGGATATTTTCTCCTCAATAGAGGATATTGAAAATGAATTCCAGGCGTGTTTTGACAATCTTCCAGGACATGTAGTCGCAAATGATGCTTATCCTTCAATTCACAAATTAAGAGAGAAGAATCCATCTCTAAAATGGTCGATGTATGGAGATGAGTCAGATTATGGGCCAAAAGCGGCAACAACACATAAAGACGGTAGTGAGTTCTGTCTTGTGTGGAACAACGAAGAAGTGCTTTTTAAAACTAATATTGTAGGGCATCACAATATCTTAAACATAAGTGCTTGTGCCCTTTTCCTGTTAAAGGAAGGTTTTGACACTCAAAAGGTTGTCGAGGCAGTTCAGGAGTTAGGTCTTGTGAAGAGAAGACAAGAAGTGAGAGGCAACTATAAAGGTGCTGTGGTTATTGACGACTTTGCCCACCACCCCAGAGCTATTGCACTTACCGTGGATGCGATTCAGGCGGCCTATCCTGATAAGGAGGTCATAACTGTTTTTGAACCAGTTTCAGCCACAGCAAGAAGCTCTATTTTTCAAAAAGAGTTTGCGACTAGCCTGCTTAAAAGTAATAGGGTGATACTCGCTGCCAATCCGTTGGCCACTACTGTCAAGAATAGCCACAACCTTGATTGTGATCTTTTGACCAGTGAACTCTTGGATAAGGGGATTCAGGCATGTTGTGCCAAGAGTTTGGATGAGCTTAGAGAGAGAATTGACCAATGGGTGTCCGGTGATAAAGTTCTATTGGTTTTGAGTAATAGGACTTGTTTGGGATTGTGGGAATCGAGTTTTGTTTCTGAAATTGTTTAAAACTTCTATTTTTATAATGCTTGCGCTTAGTGAAGCGCTGGCACAGGCACCTTCTTTAAGTTGGTCTGGAAACTTATATAAAAAATCTTATGAATACAAAAGATTGCACAAAAAATTTTCAAAAGAAGTTTGCTCAGGTGGGGCTGATCAGAAATATTATAAGTTCTTAAGAGACTATCGTGGATCTGGTTTCTACCTTCCTCTTCTTGGAAATGATATAGACCGGGCAGCAATAAAAAGTAACCTTTCACATTTTAAAAAGAAAATTGACTTCATTAAGAAAACCGAGAAGCAACTTCAGTCCATCGAAAAACTGCCTACATTTGAAGAGATCTCCTCTCCACTGCAAGAGAGTTTGAGAAAGCTTTTAAATTATAAAAAAATATACTCCCAAAAACTTGGCAAGGGCGAGCTTGAAAAACTTCAAAAGAAATCAAACGAAGAATTGAATAAACTCAAAAAGGAACTTGACGCTTTCTTTTCAAAAGTTTTTTTTCTTAAAAGCTATAACTTTCCAAATGATCATCTAAAGAACAGGAGAGAGTTTGAACTCTCAAAGAATAAGGATGACCTCAAAAGTAAAAAACTTGCCAACAAAGTATTCTTCTTCCGAAAAATTGTGGAGGATGGAACTTATAACAAGAAAAATGGAGGCTCTGATCTGTACCTCAGATCGACTTTAGATACACTTTATCTGACTGTAAAAAAAGAGAGAAACTTTATATCTGAAAATCTTCGTTATGACTTGGAATGGACTCTTCGCTATATTGAAAAGTTGCTTAAGCGTGGAAAGCAAGAACAAGTTGATAGGCTTTCTGATTGGGCAGAAAGAACACAGAGAAACTACGACTTCTACAAAGACATTGTAAAAGTAAACAATAAGGCCAAGGCAAAAAAGCTTGTAAAAGAAAAGAACGAGGCAAGCATTAAGTTGAAAGAATACGTTTATACCAAGCAGGCCCAAGCATATAAGTGGTGGATGAAGCAGCCTGAGCTTATGAGGGCGGTTTATGTGTTGGAGACAATCTTGTTTAATGAAGTTGGCAGAGTTGATGGGCCTGATGCTTTGGAAAGAGAAGATGTCGCCCAAATTGTTCTAAATAGAGTGGAGCATCCTTTCTATAGCACCCTGGATCCTGATCAAGAGCTTGTAAAGCACTTAGGCCTCTCTGAGAAGGATTATAAAGACAGCAAGTGGTTGAATACTTTGTTCAGAGTGGGAGAGTTCTCTTTTACCTACCACTACATTTCAAGTGTCGTGAAGATCTTCTGTCCGGATATGTCATATGTTGGAAGGGCACTAAGGGATAAGAACGTTAAAATCTCTCTTAAGGCCGTTAATAACTTCAGAAAAGAATTCAACGTTCTACGATACTTTTCTCGGGTTTCAATGCTTGGAAAAATTGATATGTCTACAGTGTGGCACGGGTATAAGCACTTTCCTGAACGGCCAGGTTATGAGGTTGGAACGCAAAGAAACCTTGTTCGCCTCTATTTGGGCGATAAATATCAATATCTTTACTCATTCACAGATCCAAGCGGCAACCCATTTGAGGTCGTCAAAATTGGAGAAAAAATTTATTCTGTGACCTGGGTCAAAGGTCGTCCCAAGTTTTTCAAGTATCGGGATCCTCATTTATTCAAATATTTTACAAAGAAGTAATTGCTCATTCGGTCTGCGTCATGTATAAATTCTAGCTTACGCTATAGTGTATAATTTATTTAGTTGTATAGCTCGGAGGCAGCAATGTTAAAAGATTATTTATTCACATCGGAGTCCGTTACAGAGGGACACCCTGATAAGATTTCAGACCAAGTCAGTGACGCCATTTTGGATGCTCTTTTAGAGAAAGATCCTAATGCGCGTGTTGCCTGTGAAACTTTGGTTACCACTGGTTTAGTTCAGCTGGCCGGAGAAATTACAACTACGGCACATATTGATTATCATGAAATTGCGAGAGAGACGATCCGCCAGATTGGATACGATCACTCTGACAAAGGCTTTGACGCAAATACATGTGCAGTTAACTTGGCCCTTGATAAGCAGTCTCCGGATATCGCTCAAGGTGTTGATGAAGGAAAAGGTGTTGATCTTGACCAAGGTGCTGGAGATCAAGGGTTAATGTTTGGCTACGCCATCAACGAAACTGACTCGTTTATGCCTTTGACTATTGATCTTTCCCACAAGCTTGCTAAACAGCTAAGTGAAGTGAGACATAATGGTACACTTCCATGGCTTAGAGCTGATGGTAAAACTCAAGTTTCTGCTGAGTACGTTGATGGAAAAGTGAAGAGAATTGAGGCAATTGTTGTTTCTACTCAACATGCTCCAGAGATTTCTCAAAAAGATATCCATGAGGCCATCAGAGAAGAAGTTATTAATAAAATTGTTCCAGGCGAATTCATAGACGACAAAACCAACTTCTATATCAACCCGACAGGAAAGTTTGTTATCGGCGGCCCTATGGGAGATGTTGGTCTTACTGGAAGAAAGATTATTGTAGATACTTATGGTGGGCATGGCGCACACGGTGGGGGAGCTTTTTCCGGTAAAGATCCTACAAAAGTTGATCGTTCTGCGGCCTATGCTGCAAGACAAGTTGCAAAACATGTTGTTGCTGCAGGTCTTGCTGATAAAGCATTGGTGCAAGTTGCTTACGCAATTGGTATCTCAAAGCCGATGTCATTCTTGGTGGACACTTTTGGCACTAACAAAGTTGATCAAGACGCGATTACAAAGGCTGTAAACGACATTTTTGACATGAGACCTAAAGCGATTGTTCAAAGATTGGATCTCCTTAGACCTATGTATAAGCAAACCGCTGCATACGGACACTTTGGAAGAACTTCCAGTAATGGTTTTACTTGGGAAAACCTTGATTACTTAGAAGAGCTAAAGTCTAGATTCTAATATCAGGCCTCCAGGCGGAGGCCTTTTTTTTGCCATAGTTGCAGCCTTTTAAAGATCGTCTATAATCAAGTAATGGATGAAATCTACTTTTTAGTTCGGTACACACCGTTTTGGGCGGTACCTTTGCTTTTAATTGGCGGAGAATTCGCTTATTTATTCTGGCTTCGAAGAAAACAAAAACTCACAATGTTGTGTCTATCTTTCGCTGCTTTTGGACTTTGTGCTCTAGTTTATTATTACTGGGCAGGAGGCCCTGAGAAGTCGGTAAAATACTTTATGGAATTTGTAAGATTTTATTCAACCTGATTTGCAAGTGTCTGATATTATTGAAGGGTTGGGGCCAGCCCGGAAGATAATTCCGGTGTCTAAAAATTGACACCTGTGTTCGACTTCGCTAGCATTTATAAGCGGAGATATAATGGACGATATTAATTTTTTACACAATTCCTTTGAACAAAAAATCCAAAAGCCAATCACATTCACTGATGAAGACGAGATGGAGGAGTTTGGATTAAATCCCAGAATTTTTATAGTTGAAGACGACAAGGTACTTGGTTTAAGTATCAAAAAGTACCTTATGAAAACTTTAAATTGTGAGGTGGAGTTATTCACTAACTCTATGGATTGTTTGTCCAGACTGATGGGGGACCCCGCTAGAACTAAACCATTTTGTCTTATTACAGATATTAGTCTTGAGCATGGAGGGGATGGCCTTCTATTAATAGATAATCTAAAAGATAAAGGCTTTAATTTTGTATCTATTGCTATGACTGGCTTTGCCAGTATTGAGACTGCGATATCGGCCACTAGAAAAGGTGTATATCACTATCTAACCAAACCATTTGAGCTTGAAAACTTACAGAAG
>CATMLK010000088.1:0-7119 GCA_950070535.1 uncultured Bacteriovoracaceae bacterium
TTCAGTCTTAGGAATTGTGGGTACCTTTACCTTGGCAGGTGAAGGTTTGGCCGCAGCAGCATTCCCATTAGGTGCAGCCGCTATTACAAGTTCTACTGTGGCAGCATCAGTAATGGATGATTTAGACCAAAGTGAAGCTTACGCTTATAAAGTATTAGATTATTCAAGCTTAGATGAAAGCTATATGGCACCCATCATGGCAAGCTTCATAAAAGGTGTCCAAAGACAAATTGGACAGAACCCTAATGTTGTAATCCCTACAGAGTTTGAAGTTGTGGAAGAGCTGAAGCAGATTGACAATGATCTTACTGCGTGTACCGATGAAAACGGAGAATTTTTTAGACCTACTAAAGAAAGTCTTAACTCTCTTGTAGTAGAGAACCTAACTTACTAAGTTTTTAAAAAAATTATGGAGAATATTATGTTTACGAAATCTAAGAATATACTTTTTACGACAATGTCTGTTTTAACTCTTGGTTTAGGCACGGCCCATGCAGATTGCTACCAAGAAGTGTTGGATAGTGAATTTAATGCGCCAGATAAATTCGAAATGACGTTTGTTGGCGGAATTAGTACGATGAGCGGTGCATTTCTTGCTGCAGGCTCAGGACTGGCTGCTGGATCTATAAACCTGGGTCTAGGAGCAATGACAACATCAATTCATGCCTATGATTACCTTACTGACCTAAATGAAAGTGAAGAGTATGCGGCCAAGGTTATTTATGGTGCTACTTATGAAATGGAACCAGGTCAATCGCCAATTCTTGCAAGCTTTATCAAGAATGTAAAAAGAGAGATTGGACAAGATCCAAATGCTGTTATCCCCTCAGATTATGAAGTGATCCAAGAGGTGAAGCAGGTTAATCATGACGTGTCTGCTTGTACAGATGATGATGGAGATTTTTTTAGACCAACTAAGGAGAGTCTTAAGTCCCTTGTCGTAGAGAACCTAACTTACTAAATTTTAAAAAAAATTGATGGAGAATATTATGTTTACGAAATCTAAGAATATACTTTTTACGACAATGTCTGTTTTAACTCTTAGTTTAGGCACGGCCAATGCAAATTGCTACCAAGAGGTGATGGATAGTGATTTTGAACTGAGTGTGGGAGATGGTGGCTTTTTGAAAGCGGGTGCTCTGACGTCATCGGGACTTGCAATTAGCTCTATTGTTGATGGCTCTTCTGCAATGTTTGCAATAGCTCCGGTATCCTTGGCAGCAGTTTCAACCTCTGTTGTAGCTTATGACTTAATGAAGGACCTAAGCGAAAGTGAAGAGTATGCGGCCAAGGTTATTTATGGCGCTACTTATGGAGTAGAACCAGGTCAATCGCCAATTCTTGCAAGCTTTATCAAGAATGTAAAAAGGGAGATTGGGCAGGATCCAAATGCTGTTATCCCTACAGATTATGAAGTGATCGAGGAAATAAAGCAGATTAATTATGATCGATTTGCTTGTACTGATGAGAGTGGTGACTTCGTTAGACCTACCAAGGAAAGTCTAACTTTCCAATTAGTTAAAAACCTAAGTTACTAAGCCCCTCTTATGGGCAGGAAGTGTAAAAAAATTCTTGCCCATTTCATAATTTATAAAACACTTAAAAACAGGATATCGATATGAAAAAGTTATTTCTTTTCTCATTGGCCTTTATTATCAATACTTATGGTGCCACTGAAAACTTAAATGAATCAATTGTGAACTTTGCTGATAATGGAATGTATGACTCTAACATCAGGAACGATTTAAGAGAAAAAATTCAAACTCGCTTAAAAGTAAACACCTCAAAATTAGAGTCCAACTCTGCGATTGCAGGGGAAATCCTAAAAGACCCTAGGATTATTGCAGGGAAACTTGCTAATGCCACCCTGGGAATTAAACTCGCAGGCAAGATTGTGAAGTTTGCAAAGAAGAGGGCGAATAAATTGGATAGGGCCAATCCTTCTTCTGCACACTTGCATTCGTCATGGGGGAATACAGTAAGGGGCCATGGTGGTCTTGCTGCTTTTTTTGTTGGATTAAACTCATTAATAAATCCATTGGAGGATTATTTCACATTATTGAGTGAGTCCAAGGGGGAGCAAAAGTCTTTCGAGGACTTCTTGGAGGAGTTTGACCTGGATGAGAGAGAGTTTATTAGCTATACCAGAGCTGAAAAAATATCATCTTTGATCTATTTTTATGATGTTATTGAAAAGGATCTTGGAGACATGGATGCTGATATTTTAGACTATGTAACTTTAGACCTTCACCATTTCTCTAAGAAAATTAAGAACCTCTCTTATCTTGTACTATTGGATGGTGCACTCTTGAGCACGATCTAGATTTTTTTCAGGCCCTTTTAGGGCCTGATCTCCAAACAGTTCTTGCAACAAAAATTGTCACCTTTCATTCCAATCAATATGTCTCAAAATCTTGCACAAAAATTGTGGCAGCTACAGAGTTTCTGTGCAGAACAGATTGGCATGTCCATGTGTTTTTTCCATAAAGGTCAAAGCTTGGCGATGGGAAAAGTTACTTATCTCTTTGCACAGAGGTTTCTATTGAAGCTTTCATCACTTTTAAAACTGCTTAAACTTTATACGGCCTATGAAAATTTCGCTGTTGCCGCTCAAACAACTATCAAGTTCCTCTATAATTTAAATACTTAGGTGTTCACGCGTGAAATAATTCCATGCTTCAAAAAAAAGGATTTATCTGAAGCGGTATGTTTCGCTTAGTGTTGTGCTGGGTGTCGAATTTAGGTATAAACCTGTTAATAAGAGCAAAGGACTTATTAAGACTATGGTTAACGGGAGAATATTTATGTTTAGGAAGTATGAAAAATTTTATTTAGCTGCGTTGAATACTTTAAATTTAGGTCAAACCATTCATGTTTATGGACTTTCAAATACTGCTACCAAGATCACTTTGGAAAGCCTTAAACACGAGGGATTTTAAAATGAAAAATTTGTTGAACTTATATTCTTTGGCCCTGGTTATAATGCTTGGTGCCTCCACTGTAGTGCAAGCTTCAGGGCTTGATACGCCAACCGAAATAGTAATGGATGAACTGTTTGCGAGCCAGGATGACATTATTGGAGTGGATATTCATGTCGCTGGTTCATATGAAGGTGGCCCTATCTTCAGTCGTTGGGGACATGCCTTCATAGTTTTCATAAATAAAAATGAAAAACACTATTACAACAATGTGGCCCTTAGTCTGGTTGCGGACGTTCCGCTTGATGCTGATGAGTCTATTGTTTCTCTTTACGCAAAAGGACTCTATGGCAGCTTCCCATTAAAGTTTGACTCAGACTATTTTTATTACTTTTGGGACAAATACATTATCAATGAATCAAGACCTCTTGAAAGAATAACCATTCCATTAAATGAAGAACTTAAAAACTCTTTGTTTGATAAGTTAAAAAACGCATACGCTGATCCTACCGTTCTAGGAACGTATAAGTTCATAAACAACAACTGCATCGTTGCCGTTTCAAAGCTATTGAAGTCGGCGGGGATTCCGCTAAATAATGTGCCATTCGTACCTATAAACAGCAAGAAATATTATAAGAAGGCCGGAATTTCGGTAACGGTATCTGAGAAGGTAACCTCTTCAACTAAAAATACTCCAAAAATTTTTGAGGAGCTAAAAGAAAAAAACATCTTAACATATGAACAAATTAACGAAGAATTATTAACAGACTTCGCCTACAGGTATGGGATTGGTTCTGTGGTCAAGTTCCTCTCATTTGATCGCTATCTTCATTTTAAATACACAAAAGTCCTGATTGAGAAGTTTAAGTCAGATTATGAATCGGAAGCAATGTCGGCAAGTTTCAAGGCGGATCCAGTTCAATATATTCTATGCGAGGATGAAGCTTGTGCTCAAAGTGTTATTGATTTCGAAAGAAGGAATTTGCCAAGAGATACATTTGCCGCAAACGCCTTCATTCGTCATTCAAAAAGCCAAAAAGAAAAAGAAGAAAATCCCTACACTCTTCACAACAGAATTATTGCAAAGGCATCAAAGCCTTTAGCTCAAAAAATGAGCTTCAAGGGGATAAAAAAAGGTAAAAATGATGTCTTCAACTTTAGTCTTGGACACTTCGATTTAGAAGAGCAATTGATGGAAGTGAACATTATAAAAGTAGATAGAGGCCGCTCGGGTGGGGCCCAAAGCTATAAAGTTAAAGTACCAATGACTAAAAGTGGAAAAATATTGAAGCTTCGTGACAGAGATTGCGTGGATTTAGAAACCAAGGAATTTTTAAATAATTGTGGCGTTATTGAAGAAGATAATCGATTCGCTTTATATGCTTACTAGATAATAAATATGGAACAAGTTGAAAAATACTACATTAAAGTGCTTGAGAATGAGCTTCTTCATCGAAAAAAGAAGAATCCAAGCTATTCAATGAGGGCCTTCTCAAAGGCCTTGGGGGTAAACTCCGGGGTTTTGTCACTTGTACTTAACTCTAAAAGAACGCCCTCTTTAAAATTTGGGGAAAAAATTGTTGAAAAATTGTCAGTTGATGTTGAGCAAAGACAAAGATTTATCGACTCCATAGTTCTGGCTCAGAAGAAGCGTACTCTGCAACGGGTTCCGCCTGCGATTAAAAAGTATAAAGTTAATGCTAATGATCTAGGCAAGTTAAAATTTAAGGAACTTCAGAATGACTACTATCACAGTGTAAGTGAGTGGTACTGTTTTACTATTTTTGAAATGACTAAGCTTAAAGACTTTAAATCTTGCACCAAGTGGATTTCTGAGCAGCTTGGTGTTGAAGAACTAAAAGTTAAGGTGGCCATTAAAAGGTTAGTTAATCTGGGTTTTCTTGAAGAAGCAAATGGGACTTACAAGGCCAGTCAAGATCAATTAAGGCTAAGTGAAATGTACACCGCTACGTCGGTTGCACGTAGAAATAAGCAGATCCAAATTAGAGAAAAGGCAATTGAGGCCATTGAAGAGTTTCCAATTGAAAGAAGAAGTATGACAAGCATGACTATGTGTATAGATGAAGAACTCATGCCAGAGGCGAGGAAGCTTATCTCGGAATTTAACGAAGCAATGTCCAAACTTTTGGAATCAGGTAGTAAAGATAAAGTATATGCTTTGGAAGTAGGTTTATTTCCATTGCAAAAATAGGAGTTAATAATGAAAAAGATGAAAACAGTTTTTATGGCGGCCTTACTGAGCGTAAACGTGCTTGGGGGAGTCGGAGAGGGTGGTGGTCACCCGCTTGAGACAGCAGTTAAAGAAAGAATTAAACGTGTTGTTAAAGAAATTGAACTTATGTCAGAAGGCTCAAAGAAACTTCTAAACTTCAATTACCTGTCACTATCGATGGTTGTTGAACTTGATATGAATGTTCTATGTGCTTCTGATGAGCAGATGGAAACTTTAAAGTTTCACAACAAGCTGGCCTGGGTATTTAAAGAGAACTCCAGGGAGATAAGAATTGATTGTACCGACGAAAAACAGGATGAATGGGCAGAAAAACTCAACTCTATAAGCTACGTGGATGATATTTTCTTTCTTCATGAAGCATTGAGGTCTCAAAATATCCTAGATGACGACAATTATGTTTATTCATCCACCTATGCAGCAGCATATAGAAAGAATTTAGCAGACGAAAATCAATCACTCTTCAGACTAATGAGAACAAGAAACAACGGTTGCAAATTGAGCATCCTCGTGGATGACAAGGGTGGACTTGCCGAGTTAAGCGTGAGAGGAGTTAAGGTGAACGCGTACAGGTTTGATAGTTCATCGGATCTAGTTGCTGTAGAAAATAACTTTTTAAATGGTGACACTGATCAAGCAAAGATTACAAGAAAGCAATTAGTGTTAAGGGCCCACGAAAACTACTGTTTAAACTAAAATAACACATAAAAGGAAGCACTCTCGTGCTTCCTTTTTTTCTCATGGATAACAAACTTTTGTACGTGGATACCCTTCTGCACCATGTTTTTCCTCAGTTAAGAGAGTCAAGCATCTTAAATGATTATTATGACTCTGAACTACCAATCTCTTGGTGCAATCTTAAGCCCAAGAGTTAAAAAATCACCATCAAATAGAAATGTCGAAGATGCTATTGGCCAACTTAATTATTGGAGATCGAGAAACAAAAGAAGCATGAAATGACTTCTTTGAACTCTAAAGATACTACTTTAAAAGGCGTAGTTGATCATATTGAATAAAGCAGTATCACTTACAAAAAAAAATAGAGAAAGCTAAAGAATTGGTAGAGTCTGAGGACTACACTTTAACTGATATTGCTTTTGACTTGGGATTTTCGTCCTTATCTCACTTTTTAGACACTTATAAGAAGTACACTGGAAGCAATCCTAAGGAATTGTAGATCTAACTATTAAATAATAAACATATAGATGCAATAAACTGTAAATCCTTGGATCAAGAAAATGGCAAAGTATTCGAAGACCTAATGATCGTTTCTCGAAACGCTCATTAGGTCTTTATGTAAAAGAATTTGTCTAAAAACGGCTTGAATGAGGCAGCTCTTCAAAAATTGAGAGAATTTGTTCTTTGATTTCCTTTAGATTCTTCAAGTTTTGGAAATAAGCACTTCTACTTGTGTAGACATACTCACCAGCTTTTTCCAGAACGAGTTGATAGGTGCATTGCTCGAAGGAGTTCTTGCCTTCTGCTGTATCATGAAGACATTGTGCCTTGGTGTGGATCATTATGCTTATCCCTTCAGGGGAGGGCTTGGAGTTATAACCTTTTTCACTAAGAATCTTTTGGCTCTCTTCATGTACTAAGTATCGATAACTATCGCTTGTCTTGCCGTAGTTCGCCGAGTCATTCCAGTATACAAACTTACTATCGTCGACATAAGTGTCAGCGGCGAAAGTACTCATTGATATCAATAGAGCGAAAATAGAAGCTTTCATTGAACCCTTTTTTATTTCATTATTTCATAGATAGAGATCAAATAGATGGACCCTTGAAAGGTTTTCAGATGGGTGTATAGAACTTAGACAGTTTACCTGTAAGCGCCCCAAATGTTGTGCAGATTCTTAAGACTTAGGATTGGGCTATTATTTGGCCGAGATATGGCAAGTTTTCGTGTCGATTGTGCCGATCTAAAAGAAATTTGAAGAAACTTACGCC
>CATMLK010000089.1:0-7097 GCA_950070535.1 uncultured Bacteriovoracaceae bacterium
TCGCCAAGTTGAAACAAAAGGAACCATGTTCGTGACCGTTATACTGGATTCACCATTATCTGATCCCCCTGTGCCAGAAACTGTGTAATCAAAACTAGCACTGCCAGTTTCAGTTGGTGTTACTCCAACTGTACAGATTCCTGCTGAACAAGAGCATGGGGTTGTGATAGAAACTCCAACAGGATCAACTATGCTACAGCTGGTAGGATTTGAGATTGTTGAGCTGTCGTAATTTAATGTGATTGTTTGTTCATGGGCATTAATAAGGTTCACAACCGTATTACTACCTTTCGCAAGGTCGCTCGTTTGGCCAATAACATCGCCTGTGGTACCACCACAGCTTGTTAAAATGAATAAACTAATACCTAAAAACGTGCTGCTAATATTCATTAAGATTATTATAACGCCTTACTAACTTCATCAAAAAAAATTAGGAAGCAATTAATAATTTTGAATAAGATATTAAAAATTCATGAAAGAATTTGAGCCTAATCTTCAAAAATTAGGGAGAATGCCAAGAATTATAGGCACGGCCCCTAATTTGAACCGCCGTCGTTGATGGTCCAGCCACGACCCAAAAGGCTAATCCTTGCTGAAATGGCCGCCCCAACACTCGAGTATTGGGATGTACCCGCATCAAAAGAAAGTCCGGAGCCAGCAGTTGCATCTAATTGGAAAAGAAGGTTGTCATAATTGACTGTCGAAATTGATGTGCCAGTGAACATTCCAGCTAGATTTATAACACTGGAGAAGTCCCAAAATGACATGTCTGGATCCGAGACAGGTGCACTATTAAACATATTGTCCATAGTCAAAACATTTGAAGTATCCCATCCACTCGTGTTTGGACTTGCAGCCTCCGCACTATAGAACATACTCCTCATATCTGTAACACTAGAGGTATCCCATCCACTTGTGTCCGGATTGGCAATATAGGTTCCACGAAACATGTGGCTCATTTCAGTTACATTTGAGGTGTCCCAATTACTAGTGTCAGGGCTTGCCGCGACACCGTTATAAAACATGCCTTTCATCGTTGTGACGTTTGAAGTGTTCCAACTACTGGTGTCTGGGTTGACCATGCTTGCAAACTGAAACATCTTACTCATGTCTATTACTAGTGATGTTACACCTCCGGCCATGGTTGTGAGGTTTTGGCATCCAAGAAATGCACTTCCAAAGTTAACCCAGCTGAGGTCACCGAGATCTTGAATTGAGATGATTTTATTTTTATCGCCACTATTATTGAAATACCAGGCCTCAGCAATTCCAAAAATTGATATGGTGTAGTCACCAGAAGAAGAGTAGGTGTGATTGATATCTGGGTCGTTAAAGGAAGTTACTGCGTCAGTGTAACCATCACCCCAATCAACTGTGAAGTTGTAGTTATAACCTTCTCTTAACGGAAGTGTGACTGTGTTGTCACCATCCCCATAGGAAGCATCACCAACCCTCCAAGTTGATACAAAGGGTGTTAAGGAAACGATATTAAATATTCCCTTTGCTGTGTTGGAGGCTTTCCCTGAGGTGTAGTACTTATACTCAAAACTTGCAGTCCCTATGAAGTTTGATAGACCTGTAAGGCCAACAGTGCAAGTGCCATCATTGCAAAAACATGGAGTCGTTTCGGTAACGTTTTGAAGATTAAACACCTCACAGGACATTGCCGCTGATCCTGAAATAGGCATATTGATTAATGCTTCTGAATTTTTAGAAACATTGGGTCCATCATAGTTTTGCGCATATCTACCTGAAGCAATAAAGGTTTCACCTGGAAGTACGTTACACCCAACTAAAAAAACTAAAAACAACAATTGGAAGAGCTGTACGATAATCATAGAGCTTCTTTCGGATGTCGCTAAAGATTTCTTAAGTTTTTTTTATGACTCATCGAATATTTAATCTATCTGATTAGAGGCAGTCAACCAGTCTATATAAGAATGAAGGGCTCCCTTAACTAGGGAATCCTTACTAGGGGCCGGCTGCAAAGGTATTGTCTGTAAGGCCTTTATTGTTTTATTAAGTAAGTCCTTTTTTTGAGGCAATTCCTTTTCAATTTTTGATAGAATCTGTGAGGCTTCAAAAAAAGCCTTCGAGTATTCTGATTGTGCCTTGGAGGCGGCATCATATGAGGCAGAAATCTCTTTAAGTTGAGATTTTAATTTTAAAAGTTTATTGCGATCCATTTTAGGATCTCTGGTGACATTTTTTAACGCCCAATCTCTAATTTCAGATAAGTGAGAATAGGGGGCGTAGAAGGGATTCACAGAGTTCAGTTCAAAGCCCCATCTACTTTTTCTCACTTTAACGCCTTGGCAGACCACCCTGGTTGCATCCTCAAATACACTATTTACCAAAACTTCCGACTTTGCCTGGATTTGTTTTGTTCCAGAATTTCCAAGGCAGTCATACTTACAGGTGAATGACACTGACCTGGGATAGGCCTGCTCAAAGTTTGAACTTAGGTATTTCTTAGAATAGGGAAGGGCCTTACAGTGTCCATAGTTTTGTGCATGGGCAACCGAGCTTATGCTAATTACAAACGGGATGAATTTCTTCATGTTTTTCATACTCTCTGGTTTTAGGATTAAAAATAAATGAGCTGTCCCACTCAAAACATTTAATAGCTTTCTGGCTCAAGTCTGTGCTTGGAGACTCCACCATTGTTGGCACGTCCTCAGTTTTTAAAATACATGTCTTAAATTTTAAAGAAGTATTCGATGAGTAGAAACCATTTAACTCCGGGTAGTGCTCATAGAAAGCAGTGCTTGGCATGTCCCTAATGTAGAGCTGGTTATGTGGAGGAGTTGCCTCATAAAAGTAGTTCTCTGTTGAATGGTGAGTGCTGTCTTTAACAGTGTTCCATCTGTATAAACCATGACGATCTTGCTCGTGAGAATTATAAACAGGATCCATGTCCACTGAGTCGATTACCCAGTTAGTGTGTTTGAAGGGAACAATCTCATCAAAAAACTCTCTAACTATCCCTTCAGCAATATGGCCTTGCCCATCCTTTTCTAGATATTGAAACCTGCAACCCTTAATGTATTGAACAATTACGTATTCTCTTAGATATTCAGGTGAAGTAGTTTCATAGATCGCGTGCATCTTGGTGCCTAGATTAAACTTGCCGTCACTCAGAATTACCTTGTAGTCGCTAACTTTTATTTTAAATTCTTTAAGTTTTTCGCTGTCAGTGGGTTTAAAGCTTTCAGTTTTTACAAGCTTGGATGTAACACTCCCAGCAAGAGAGAAGGTGGAAACTAAAGCGGTGGCGAGCAAAATGATCTTCATCTGGACTCCTTTGAGCACAGACAATTGCATTGTTTAGGCCTGTCAGCAAATCAAATGCTCGGAGTCTGTAAGGAATATACTGACATGTAAGATTATGTTAGATGTAGGGACGATTCCAAGTGTCCTCTTCCAAGTCCTCAAGCTCCTCTTCAATTAAGTGCTCTTCCTCTTTGGATAGAAGCTCTCTGGCAAAGTCAAAGATTTCATCCTCTTCTTCATCGAAGTGGGCCTCAATGACTTCTTTAAAGCTTGCAAGGTTTCTTAAAAAGAGGTCACTGTCCATTGGAGTGTCTTTTAGCACTTCCAGTTTCTCGTTTGCTTGATCATGTTCTTTTCTTGATTTTTTTACCTGTGCTTTGGCCTCTTTATCATTAGTTTCAAATAGTGCCTGATAAAGAGTCTGTTCTTCGGAGTTGGTGTGGGAGACTAAAAGTCTTTCCAGTTCTTTTAGCATTCTCATACGTTTTTCAATTTGAGAGTTGTCTGTTTCCATTAACTCATCAATTGTATCTCTAATGTTGTGATGATCATCGAGAATCTTTTCGTAAATATCCATCATCCCTCCTTGTCTCAGATGAAAAGCTCATCCATTGTTCTGTGACAGCTCTCTTTTGCAACCAGGAGGCCAAGTTCTTGTCACTCAAATCTTACTGCTTTGCAATGTTTTCTAATGAAGCGTGTAGTCATTGTTAATCTTCTTAATGTGCGCAGCGTTAACTTTGGAATTATAGTTATAAAAGTCTGACAAAAGTTAAGAACAGGCTATTTCGAACGTGCTAAAATTAAATAAAGGCTTATACCAATGTGAAACAGTCTGGTTTCAGCCGGAAAGTTTTGGTAGGGTTTGTATGAGAGGCTCAGGTGGTAAACTATTAAAGGTTACTATTTGATAACGAGAGAGAACACATGAAAAACTTAATAGGTCTGGGACTGACCATTTTAATGATCACAGGATGTGGCGATTTATTTATGGGGGATAAGAAAGATAAATCTATCTCCTTGCAGGCATTTTCTTGTGATTTAGACACAAAGGCCTTCTCTAAAATTCTTGAGCATAACATTAAAGGCGACATCATTTGCCTTCAAGAAAAGATCCATTCATTTATAGATTTAGTTAAAACGGACAGACCTGGTTATATCTCAGAGAAGACCCTGGTGAAATTTGTACAGAACGGACCTTTGGACCTTGGTGACGAAGATCTGGCACCAGTAATTGAAGCTATCTTTGACCTTACCAATCTAATACTTGGAGGAGATCGAGGCTATATCTCAAGGGCTGATTTTGATAGGATTGTTGCCTTTCTAATTGAATTTAATAAAAATATTTTTCCCGTTTATGACATTTTCTCAAACGAGAACGAACTTGATTGGGGAGATTACGACCGAAATAGAAAGATCGTTAGAAAGTACTTTGTAATTATTTCTCAAGAAATAAGACACCTTTTGAATTTGAATAGAAGTGGTCTGGACAGAATTGATATCCACAGGTTCTTAGATCGCTTTTTTGTTGAAGAGCCTGACGTGGCCGAAAAAATAAAGTCATTAATGTGGATTAAGAGAACCTTTCTTGGAGGGCAGAGCAATGACCTCACTCATATTGAACTGGACAATGCACTTTTAAAACTTCCAGAGCTTGGAGAAGTGGCATATGACCTAGTCAAATTTGGAAGCTTTGGCTTTAAAGATGATGCTCAATCAATGATTGATGATGTCTATCTTAAAGACTTGCAGACAATCAAAAACAATCTTCACTTTGGAAGAGACAGCTACGAAGCATTATTCACTGTGACAGATGTTCTAAATTCGATAAAAGAGCTTGAACTTGACCTTGGCTTTGACCTCTCAAATTATCCAAACGAGATTATGAAGCTTAAAGGAACATTGCTTGGAAGCACAGGGGAGTTCTTTAGCTCGATAGAAGTCGTAAACTTAATAGATCATCTTTCAAACGTTCTTGAAGAGGGCAGCTTCTTTTTTAGAGTGTATGCAATGTATGAAGATGAGCTTAACTCCACAGCTCCATTAACAAATGATTTTTCAGACTTTCCAGTCGATACCTCACTGGAAGAACAATATTTGGAGCATTTCTCAAAGATTGCTAATCAGTACAGGTTCTTTAAAGGCGATTACAGAGCTCCATACTTTAGCTTTGAGCACTACAGAAACCCGTTGGCCATATTAGAAATCTCTGCTCTTGAATACCTTGTTAAACTTGTAATGAAAGATTATGGAGCTCCAAGTGAAGGTGCTCGTGGCGGATACCACATGACTCTCGAGGAAACTATAGCCCTTATGCAGGACTACAGAAGATTCTTGAGAGACCAGGGGATCGTAACCATTGGTAAAGTTATGGGTGGTGAGGTTGTTGGAGCTGCAGAGAATCTTGTTTTGATGTCAACTTTGTTTCAGTATCAATCAAACGGCTGTGATGATTATGTTTGTATGGAAGTGCCAGAAATAACTGAATTCTTGGTAACTCTCTTTACAGCTTTAAGCGTGAAGGACTTTTTTACTGAAGAGATGCAAAAAGTCTGCTCAAGCGAAGTGGATGAATTCAATCGTATCTACCCTGATTGTTTTAGAAGAAACTTTGTAAAAGTTTTAGAAACACCAAACCCTGAGGATGAGTTTAGATCACTATCGGATTATATGCCTCTTCTCTCTTCTTATATTGTAGAACTTACTGACGAGTTGCCAGAAGGAGCTCCTCCAACTGACTCTGAAGGATACATGAAGTTTCTCACAGAAACAGAATCCTTTACTAGAACTTGTAGATACTATGACGAGGGTGAGACAGAGCCAGTGCCGATGAAAGCAAACGATGCGTTCGCTGTTTTTGCAGGGATGCTTAATGTCGAAAGCACTCTTTTAAAGTTTGATAAAAACCAGAATAATAAACTTGATGGCTTTGGAAGAAATAATGAAGTCCTAGAAGCGTACTACAGCACCTATCAAGGTGCTATTGAGGCCCTAGTGGCAGAGCAGGGTGGGCCTTTACTGACTAAACTATCAAGGCAAATTTTCCAGTACTTAATAAAGTATGGAAAAGTTCCTGAAACTGATGATTTTGGAGCTATTAAGGACTTTGTGAAATTCCTTTTTAGCAGGTACAAAAATGCTGATGCGACTAGAACAACTATATCTACAATTCTCAAAGTTTTAGGCGAACAAAATGCTGGGGAAAACTACTTTAAATGTGAAGAATGTATGAGAGATCCTAATACTGAGTGTGTTCCGGTCAGCTGTTACACCGACCGAGATACTGGTGAAGTCGTTTGTGAAGACGACCCGTGGGAGTAACTACTATTGTAGTTGCTCCTCAAACATAGTCTCAGACACAAATGTTGGCTCTGGCAAGTTCTCGGCAAGAGCTGTTTTAAAAGAGCTTGGAACCTGAACGGCCTTATACTTTTTACCATTGCTTAATCTAATCCAATAACCCTCAACAACCTTCTGATCATTTGTAGTCATTCTGATTGGCTTGATAGATACAATATGATCCGGGTTAATGAGCATATCCACGACCTCACTTCTTTGGTGGGCCTCGCTATGGTTCATAATCATGAATTTTTGAAACGTCATCTACTACCTCTTTAGATTTATGAAGGAAGTATATCAATGTCTCTTATGCACTGCAGTCGCTTTGTAAATTTTTCAGAATTCAGACTTCTAGATCCAAGTTTTAGGTGGATAGATTAATCCCGACCGATTTTTAAGCTCTGGTTCAGGGTAATTGCTCTAAATCCTGTTCATTGATGATTTTGAGATCTTTCCTACGGCCCCATGTCATTTAAATTATTTGG
>CATMLK010000090.1:0-6812 GCA_950070535.1 uncultured Bacteriovoracaceae bacterium
TGAAGGTGGACAACAAGTGGGGCCACCAAGGCACATACTCCCAATATAAAGGCTAAATTGAAAATATTGCTACCAACGACATTTGTTACAGCTAAATCAGCACTACCTTCAAGTGTCGCCATGAGGCTGACACCGAGCTCTGGTGCACTTGTTCCGAATGCCACAACTGTTAGTCCTATCACTAGTGGAGATACACCGAAGGACTCTGCCAGGCGGGAGGAACTTTTAACTACGGTCTCGCCGCCAATTATAAGTAGTATAAGGCCTGCCAAGGCCAAGAATATTGAGAACATCATTTACACTCCAATAGAAACCTGATGTTCTCACAGTATTATCATTTAAAGAATGCAAAATATTCCTTTAAAAGCATATATAGGGTAGAAACATATTTGATAGACTAGACTTGATCATTGGGGGGGTGAGTTCAAGCTAGAACTGAACTTCCTCCCCCCTGATACTTAGGATTTCATCCCTTGAATTAATAAGTCTGAAACTGCATTAACATCGTCAAGGTTTAGATCTTCCTTATATGTAGCCCGAACCTGGCGGCCAATGGTGTTTAACCCAATATAAGAGAGCTGAGTTCTCAATGCCACTAAGGCCTGTATTCCACCGCTGCCGCTAAAACTTGATAGTGCAGCAGGTTTTCCATTAAAAGATTCTCTCCAGTTCAAATCACCGCTTCTACTAATCCATGCTATAAAATTTGTTACAACAGGAGGCACGCCCCCATTATATTCAGGAATAGAGAATATAAATCCCTGAGCATTATCGATAATTTTCTTATATTCTGCGATTTCAAGTGGAATCCCCTCAACCTCAGCAGCAGGGGTATACAAAGGTAAGTTAAGCGAGACGAGGTCCAACACCTCTGACTCCACATCCTTACTCGTCAAGCTCTTTTTAAACTCATTTGCAACTTCAAGGTTCTTATTATTACTACCAGCTATAATTACAATCTTTGACATTTTATACTCCTTTAAACTTCCAATGGAACTTCCATTATTAATAATTCACTATATGTTTTTGCTAGAATTTTAATCTCATCCTTATTCACAATACCTAGTCCATCTCTCTTGAACAGTGGTTCACTCCCTACATCTAACTCACCATCTAAAACAAAAAAATATACCCCATTGTCCTTAGAATACTTAGAATAAACCAGCTCTTTGTTAGGATTGGTGCTTACTAGTGAGAAAAAAGCGTCTTGGTTGATTTCTACAGACCCTTTTTGGCCATCAGGAGAAACAACAAGCTGGAATTGATCGAGCCGATCCTTTTCATCAAACTTCTTTTGAGAATAGTTGGGCTTTATATTTTGTTTCTTTGGTTTGACCCAGATTTGCAAAAAATTAACACTTTCTTTAGAAGAATTATTATACTCACTATGCTGAAGACCTGTTCCCGCTGACATTGCCTGAACCTCTCCTTTAGCAATTACATGTTCATTGCCCATGGTGTCTTTATGCTTAAGAGAACCTTTAAGAGGGATTGAAATAATTTCCATGTTATTGTGAGGATGAGTTCCAAATCCCATAGAAGGTTCCACGACATCGTCATTAATGACCCTCAATGTGCCAAATCCCATCCTGTCAGGGTTATAATAACTGGCAAAACTAAAAGTGTGATGACTTTTAAGCCAACCATGATCAGCAACTCCTCTGCTCTTATTTTTATGTAATACCATATTCATACTCTGCTCCTTTTTTACTTTTTTCCCACCCCAGCTTAAACTTGGAAAAGTTGTAGCTAATAAGCTGAAGGTTAGTTTTCTTAAAAAGCTTCTTCTTTTCACAAGACCCTCCTGGGATGCTTAGTTTGCTTATTAATTATCGACTAAACTCTTGAGTTGCAAAAGAGGACAAAATCAAGTTACTCTGTTCTAAAAATGGAACAATAAAAATGAACTTCAACCTACTGAAAACATTTATAAAGGTAGCTGAATTTGGTAGTTTTACTAAAGCATCCCACCAACTAAAGCAGCCAAAATCCAGAGTCAGCCGCTCTATTTCACGCCTTGAAGAAGATTTGGGGACTGAGCTTATAAAGAGAAATACTAGATCGATAAGCTTAACAGACAAAGGAAAGACACTTTATCAAGAAACTCAATCACTCATTCATGAACTAGAGCGAACAGTAGAGTCCCTTGCAGATGAAAGCAAAGAAGTTTCTGGAACACTTTCAATTTCAGCACCAATAGACTTTGGAGAGGACGTACTGCCAAATCTGATATGCGAGTTTACACAAATTAACCCTCAAGTCGATTTTAGAGTCCATTTGAGTGATTCATTTATCGATTTAACCGCAAATAACATTGATGTAGCTCTCAGAGCGGGAAAGTTAAAAAACTCATCCCTAAAACAAAAGAAAATTACAGATACTCAATTCATTCTTGTTGCCAGCAGCGATTACCTAGAATTAATGGGTACTCCTAAAAGCTGGAGTGATATAGGACGCCACAAAGTTCTTTCATATTGGAATGAAAATAAACAAGATCCCCTTGATCAAATGTATCAGCAATATGGTTTTTCACCATCAGTACGTGCAAACTCATTTCCCATGCTAAAAAAGCTTGCTATTGAAGCCAAAGGCATCGCTCTATTGCCAAACACTATGTGCATAAAAGAAATTAGAACAAATACACTGATTAGAGTTCTACCTAGTTGGGGCCATGAGAAGGCTCCATTGCAAGTTGTTTTCTCGGCAAGTAAAAATCTTCCAAAGAAGACCAGGACCTTTATTGATTTCATAGCCAATAAAAAGGATCTCATTTTCTCCTAAGTATTCGTGTCTGGAAAAAACTACGACGCAAAACTCATTGTTGGCCTAGTAAATATAAAAGGCTTTTCACTTCTAACCATAATAGTGTGCTCTTTCTGAACAGAGTAAAAGTGATTGTGAAAAAGTGTCCATCCATCGTCAGACTCATTTATATGATGTGCTCCGTTGGACAAAAAAGGTTCGATGGCCACTACAGTATTCTCAGTAAAAGTTCTATTGTCTCTAGGGTCACAAAAGCTTCCGATAAACTCGGGCTCCTCATGGAGGCTTTGACCAACCCCATGGCCTCCTAGGTCTCTTATCACTGTCAGATTGTGCTTTTTTGCATACTGTTCTACGGCAAGGCCCACTCTATTAATCTTTTTACCAGTTCGAGCGGCGTTAAGTGCAAGCTCAAGAGCAGTTTTAACATGCTGGCAAAGAGCTCTTTTCTTATTTTTTATATTTCCCACAACAAATGACTCTCCATTATCAGCAAAGTAGCCATCTTTGGATGCGGAAACATCGATATTTAGTAGGTCTCCTTTTCGCAAAACTTTAGCAGATGGAAGTCCATGAGCAACTTCATGTTCATGACTAAAACATACAAAACCTGGAAAATTGTAAACAGATCTAGGAGCTGAAACTGCACCATACTTAGCAAGAAATTTTTCAGCAAGGTGGTCTAACTCCAAAGTAGTTATTCCTTCCTTAGCTTCCGCTTTAAGGAACTCAAGACAATTTGCCACAATTGAACCTATTTCCATCATCTTGTTAAATTGAATCTCATTTTCTATAGACATAAAATCCCCCAAATCTTAACTCTAGAGTATAGAGCAATCTTCCTCTCACACTTTAGGCCTTTCATGAACGCACCTCTTGTAAGGCCTCAAAATAGTTCTTTAGCCTTTTATTTCCATATATAGAAAGAAGAAACTCTTTTGGTGTTAAAGAGTAGGAAAGCTCTGCTAGATATATGGCATATTCAGAGTTCACTTGTATTCCACGATTAATAAAGTAATCATTTGCAATTGTTTCAATAATATCTGCGACACTTCTTTCTGGTCTGACAGTGTCCTTAACACCGGCATTTATCGCATCGACCTGCTCTTTAAATGCTCTAAACTCCGTGTAAAACAAGAATGCCGAGCCCACATATAATGCTTCATTAAATCTAGGATTCTTTATTTGATTGTTACTTCCTCCAAAATAAAAGTCTCCAAATATACTAGTAAGCTTATCTATTTCGGGATTATCGTTGAAGAATTCTTCCCCAAGCAGTAGCTCATGTTTTAGATGTTCAAACTCATGAATTAAAGTACTTACAACTCCAGTGTCAATGTAGTCTTTATTTAAAAATATTGTTGAACAATCACAAGCATCATCACTGTTCTGCATTCCACGGCTATTTATATTGGAGAAGTATTTAAACTTAAGTTTGCCAGAATTTTTCATTTGAATTAATTCATTAATCTGGTTGAGTTGCTTATCCCCAAGTGTATTAAGAGCAATTGCGAGTTCTTCATCGACGGTCTTGTTGAGTTTATCTATCGCATCTTGGTCATTAACGATCGTCATTGACCAGGACTTTGATATTATCAATAATATGAATAAAAACCTCAATTAGATCTCCCGCTTTCATTTTACAAGTGTCTTAAATCTATACAGTTTCTAATTCAAAAAGAGCACCTATATAGCTAAAAACACGTTAAAAAGAGAATACTATGTGTTTTTTAATGCACTCAGGGTGCCACTTATGGCAGTGGGGCTTTAACGCTTTTTAAGGATTGGAAGGCTGCCACTCCTTAGCCTTCAAAGTCTTGTAAGCATCAGATAGAGCTTTATAGATCTTAGGGAACTTTTTAGAGTTTATATATGTATAGGTATTTACAACATAGGGCTCATTAAAGCTCTCGAGCTGAAGGCCCTCCAATTTTGGAACGAGCAAATCCTCCCTTATTCCTGTGGCCTTTAAATTCACTCGCATTACAAGCTCTACCCTGTCTGACTTAAGCATTAAACTTTGTGCCTTGTGGGTGTTTACCTCAACAACCCTAAAGCCTTTACCGAGCATTCCTTTGCACAAGCGATCGTCTCTAATACACACAAGTCGAATTAAGCTTCGATCTTTTGGTAGTTTTTTACTTTTCTTTTTATTCAGTTGATACTTCAACAATGCAACAGGGGTTTCGATTAGTTTTAAATTTGGATACACACTATTATCAACAAGATTTGATCGTGAAAGTGCACCATGAATCATCCCCTCATTAGAATTATGTAAGTCACGGACTGAAGGAAGAGGTACGGCCTTAACGACGTATTTATGCTGTTTTAAAACTTTATTTAAGTTTGCTACGAATTTTTTTGTATAATCATCAATTCTTTCTGATGCTCTGATATAACCAAGCTCAACTACCACGAACTCGTCAGCACTAAAGGATTTCAAGGTAAGGAACATTAGAAATAACAACAAAAATTTCATACTTTAGCTTTGATTCAAAAACAGTCCAAGAAGTCTCTCAAAGATTAGAATCTAAAAGATGGTCATCTTTATCATACTACTTAATTTAAAGGCAAAAAAAAGTCCAGTGGGTTAAACTGGGCTTTTTAGGTTCTAAATCTAATGCCCCGAAGAGCTCGAGGCCATGATATTAAAAATTAAACTTGAATCGTCTTGCTCAGAAGATATTGGGACAAGCTGTCTTAACGGGGCTAAGTCCATTTATTCGCACGTATTATCAGGAAGTCTAATATTAGCAACTGTCAAACCAGAATACTTAATCTTCCCATAACAAATATCAGCAATACCCCTTCTCTCAGCAACCGTATATAAAGTTCCAGCCTCCTCTAATCGACGCAGTCCTTCTGCATCAGTTTTATGAACAAGGTTTTTAATATCAACTTGGTCACAATGGTGAGAGTCAACCTTTTTGACGTTAGTTAAGACTCCTTGATAGATAGTATAATTGAAACAAAAATTTGCTAAGCCATTTCGATGGTTCAATACAACTTTATTTCGCTGGTAATCAGATAATAACTCTTGGTTCGCAAATGCTACTTTACCTAATCTAAATTCAGCTTCATGTTCTAAATCTGAATCGTATTTCCCTGATAGAACGACATTAGTATTTTCAATTTCTGTTACATAGTGTTCTATTTCGCCAGCAAAGCTGAGATTGAAAATAGTCAATACAATTGCAAAAGATAATACTTTCATTTTCATCCTCCTGCATCCAGTCGTAGATGCAAATAATTTTATAATTCAATATATCCATATTTTGCCATCAATTATAACTATTGTGGTGTTCAAGGAAGAATTTATAAATAGGCGTTAGCTTTCTAACACCAAGCTATGATTTCGCTACTTTACGTCATGTACGAAAGCCTTTTTAGGCTTCTAGAGACAATTGCTCTGCGTCTGCTAGCAAGGCGGTCTAGACGGCGAAACCTAGGTTGAAAAGTGAGATTAGTTTTATTTCTTTTTAGAAAGACTAAAAATAAAAAAGCCCAATGGGTTAAACTGGGCTTTTTAGTTTCTAAATCTGGTGCCCCCAAGCGGACGATTATCGAACCGCGGTTTTAGGAGCGATATTGTAACTACTGGACTTCACAGTTTACTGATAACCTTAGACCATTTGGTAACTTTAGATCAGTAAAACTATCTCTATGATTCTCGCTGGGTACTCTGGCGGTAGTGAAAAGAACAGTATTACCGTTTTTACGTACTGTTGTGTATAGAGAAGTGAGTTCAAAGTTCCAATCAACTTTAAACTCAAAGCCTTCATGAGTGGCAGAATAAACGATATTGTCTGCAGTTGAACTTTCAACATTCATTAAACTCTTGTTTAAGGACCCACCATTCTGCTGGCTCCAGGCCTCGCAGTATATATCCATTGCTGAGACATTAAAACTGAGCAATACAAAAAGTAGAGAAACGAAAGATTTCATAACAACCTCTTTTAAGGGTCTTCAAACTTAATGGTGTTTGCGGTGCATCCTGAGGAAATAAGTTCGATATGAGTCATGAGCGGCTTTTTTAGTAAAATTTAATT
>CATMLK010000091.1:0-5505 GCA_950070535.1 uncultured Bacteriovoracaceae bacterium
CCAAACTTTGGGTTTTCAAATCCTTCAGAGTCCGTCACTCCCTTTGCAGAACTAGACTTAACAGTAAACTTTTCAGTAGATCTAGTAATTTGAGCACTAAGAATAAGGCCTTCTTGAAGCCCATACGAAACTTCTTGAGAAATCCCAAAGTCCTCACGATCAATATCAATACTTCCAACTTCAGCAGTAGTAGTTGTGCTGTTAAGGGAAGTTTCTCCCAGAAACACACCTTGCGATGGAATGAATTGTAGGTCGGTAAACTTAGCATTGGCATAAATCAGCGATGAACTGGCCATAAAAAGAACAAGCAATTTCATTAATTAACTCCTATGTATAGTTTAGAAGTTAACATTCTGAGTTATTTCGAAAAGAATGAAAAGGGAAAAGCTATAGGAAGAGTCACAAATCACATCCTATAGCTAAATGAAATTAATCTTGTTTACACTCAACGTTTATCCACTTGTCGATGCCAAAAATAGCTTGAGCAAGAACAGACTTGCCATCTACAGGTGAACCGTAAGCGCTCAAGGTAACGCCAGTTCTAATATCACTTAAGCTAATAACCAAATGAGAATTTGAGGAACTTATAAAACCAGATCCAATGGTGGATCCAGTAATGTTATCCAATGGGCCATGTGCGTTAAGATTTAAATCGTGAACGATTGTTTTTTCAAGTCCATTTCCATCAGTAATCACGCAATTTACAGGAACTGCACTTGCTACAGATGAAACAAATAGAGCAATCAACAACTTTTTCATAAAATCTCCTTTTAGATAGTCCGAAGTATCCAAGGAGACACATTTAGTCTATTGAAATTGTATTTAATACTTGCTTTTCATCATTTGTAAAAGGCTCAAAGACTTCTTCCATGTAGTCAAACATCTCCCTTGTGACTTCCATCGAATAAGTGGCGCCCTTGCTTTGGTTTCTTGATTGAACACGACTCCAACGAGTATTGGCATCAACATCAAGAAAGTGGATCTGAACTTCTTGTCCGTGCTCCTTGGCCAGAGCTAAGTATTTGGATCTATGCTCAGCTGAGGTAAACCCAAGATCGAGAAGAACATCCACTCCCGTTTTAAACAGTTCCACAACTTGTGCTTGAATTAGTTTTTCGCATCTTACGATTCTGTCTGTGTACCATTTTTGATTCTGTACAAACCAACTCATATCAGGGTTGGCCGGCATGTCCTGCCAATAGAGGCACTTCATCCAGTTATCAATTGAGTAGTGCTTAGCTCTTTTTTTATTGCATTCATTTTGACAGTAAGTGGTTTTTCCAGCTCCTGTTAATCCAACGACAAGTATTAGCATAGTTGTCTCCCCCCGGACCTAGCTCTTTCTCTCACTATACCTATCTACTAGAAACTCTGCGTGATCTCTTGTTAGATAAGTAAACCTCATAAGCTCTTCCATTACATCCACCACTCTATCTCTAAAGCTTGAGGCCTTCATAGAACCATCTTCCTCAAATTCTTGATAGGCCTTGGCCACAGAAGACTGGTTGGGAATTGTAATCATTCTCATCCATCTTCCAAGTACTCTCATATTGTTTACGGCGTTAAAGCTTTGAGAACCGCCACTAACTTGTAATAGCGCTAGAGTTCTCCCCTGCGTTGGCCTTACGGCGCCGATAGATAGAGGAATCCAATCTATTTGAGTTTTCATAAGACCTGACATGTTTCCATGAAGTTCAGGCGAAGACCATACTTGGCCTTCAGACCAAAGACTTAACTCTCTTAACTCCTGCACTTTAGGATGATCTAGTGAGCGATCATAGTCATAGGTTGGAAGTCCATCAGGATTAAAAACCTTAACTTCAGCTCCCATATGCTCCAAAATTCTCCCGGCCTCTTCAGCAAGAAGCCTAGAGAACGATCTCTCTCTAAGAGATCCATAAAGAACAAGTATTCTTGGTTTGTGCTCGGAGGTTTTTAATCCCTCTGGCACTAGATTAAACTTTTCGCCATTTAAATAATTCATCAATATCTCCACTTATTAGACAATTTTACAAGACTTAACATTACTGGCACTTCAATTAATACTCCAACAACTGTCGCAAGGGCCGCTCCAGAGTTTAAACCAAATAGTGCTATTGCAACAGCGACGGCCAACTCAAAAAAATTACTTGCTCCAATCATCGATCCAGGGCTTAGAATGCAGTGAGGAAGAGACATTTTCTTGCCGATAACCCATGCTGCAAAAAAGATAAAGTATGTTTGGATTGTAAGTGGAATTGCTATTAATAAAATATGTATAGGGTTCGCAAGGATCTTCTCTCCTTGAAATGCAAACAATAAAACAAGTGTCGTTAACAATGCAATAATTGAGAGAGGTTTAAGTTTTGCCATAAAAACTTCTTTAAACCACTTCTCTCCATTTTTTTTGATTAATACTTTATTTGCAATAACACCGGCAGCAAGCGGTACAACAACAAAGATAACGACCGAAGAAATTAGTGTATCAAAAGGAATATGTACATTCGTGACTCCCAGAAGAAATTTAACAATAGGAATAAAAGCGACCAACAGCACCAAATCATTGATCGCGACCTGGACTAACGTATACTCCGGGTCTCCTTTAGTGAGATAAGACCAAACAAAGACCATGGCAGTACAAGGTGCGGCTCCTAAAATAATTGCTCCTGCCAGATACTCCTGAGCAAGTTCAGGGTTAATATATGCGCCATAAAGCTTTTCAAAAAATACCCACGCAAAGAAGGCCATTGTAAAAGGTTTAATTAGCCAGTTAATAATAAGTGTTAATCCAAGTCCTTTGGGGTTTTTCCCTACATCTTTAATAGAGCTAAAATCAACTTGAACCATCATTGGAAAAATCATAAGCCATACGAGGATGGCCACAGGTATATTGACTGATGCGATATTCATATCACTCAAGACCTTGATTGAGTCCCCAAGGAGTTCCCCGAGTACAATTCCACTCACAATACAAATTGCAACCCATGCACTCAAATATCTTTCGAAAAAACCCATTTGTTCAGATTCCTTACTCATTTTTCCCGCCTAAATAACTTTCAATATTGCTAACCATTTCCTTAATTTCATCTCTTACTCTTCTATATACTGCCATCTTTTCTTCCTCATCTTCGATATGACTTGTAAGTCTTGGGGGATCATCAAAACCAGTGTGGATGATCTTGCCACCAGGAAAGAAAGGACAGTTTTCATGAGCATCCGAACAAACTGTAAAAACGTAGTCCATCTTTTCTTGAGGTAGCTCATCTGTTGTATTGGATTCATGTCCACTAATATCTACACCAACCTCTCTCATTGCTTTAATTGCAAATGGATTTAGGCCATGTTTTTTGGTGCCAGCAGAGTAAAAGTTAAACTCACTCGATTTAAGGTGTTTTCCCCACCCCTCTGCCATCTGAGAGCGACATGAATTGCCTGTGCATAAAAACAAAATATTCTTCTTCATCTAGATTCTCCTTCTATAAAACATTCTAAAATTGGGCAATCGCTGAGCGGTTGGTTCAGATCGACACAACAATTTGCAAGTCCCTCAAGAGACTTTTTCATCTTTTTTAGATCTTTTATCTTTTTATTTATTTCGTTAATTTTCTCTTCAGTCTTTGAGAGCACATCAGCACATTTGGCCTTATTTTTAATTTTTAACTCAAGAAGCTCTTTTACTTCACTTAGAGTGAAGCCAAGCTCTTGGGACCTTTTCACAAAGCGAATCCGATCAATATACTCCTCAGGGTAGTATCTAAATGATCCGCTTTTTTTAGGTTGTTTCAATATCCCCTTCCTTTCATAGAAACGAATTGTCTCAACATTCACTCCTGAAGACAGGGCCAACTTTCCAATAGTTAATGGTGTGTTCATAAATGCAGTATACACCCCGTACCATAGTACGGAGTCAATTTTTTTGTCTACAAATCTTCACTTTAACTGAAATGAGTAAACTCCGAAGAAATTTTAGGTGTCAGGATCTCACCAGTGTCAAAAGTCTTTGCAAAAAGGTGCCTCTATATATCTGATTTTACACATGTATTAATGGTATCTTAATTGCAAAACCCTTTGATAAAGATTGTACAAGGAGTCACAATGAAACCCAATAAAAGTCTTTTCTTAGTATGTATCATGGCCACACTTTCAATCGCATGTGGCAAAAAAGGAAATGGGGCCAAAGGAGCGACAGACCTAGGAAGTGTCGACAATATTACAAATAATCCCGCAATTTCTGTTGAGGAAGTAGATTTTATTCAAAGCTTTAGTAACTTCGAATTTGATAATGAAACCTCATTAGAAACTTTTTCCGTATCTAGAGGATCAGAAAAAATTGAGTATACCGATTCCGATAAAATCAAATTTGACCTTTTGTGGTCAAAGAAAACGAGGAACTTCTTGGCAGACCATTTTGGTCGAGACAGAAGTGAAATGAGTCATGATCTTGCTGATCAGTTATGTGAGCCAAGAGTTCGAATTGTTAGGGATGGAGAAAATAAGGTCGCAGAACTAGAGTCAGCTCTCTCTCACTGCTCTATTGAAGGAGATGCTCCGGCACAGGTGCAATTAAGAAGTTTTATCCCAACCACGATTGGTCACAAGTACAAGCTAGCACTGAAATACAAAATGAAGAGTTTTCAAGACATGACAGATAAGTCTTATAGAAACTTGGTTGTACATTTTGGCGGAAAAAGGCAAAAGTATGATCCAGTATTTGAAGAGTATGTAGAAATTGAATTTGAGATTATTGCCACTTCAAAATTCTCAAAACTTATCTTCATAGACAATGGCAAGGCCGACGGCCATGGCGTTCTTATTGATGATATTAAAATTAAAGATCTTGGTGAAGTAGACAATTATGGGGCATGCCTTGAAAACTACAAGCTTAACTCAAAAGGATTTAAAAAGTGTGTAAGAGGTGAACTTCCTTCAGACATTGCATGTAGCTTTGAATCGTCCGCAGATGCAATCGTTAAATTCAAAAAGGGAAAGAACGTAACAAATCAAAGAGCTGATACTTCAAACATTTTTACAGTTGAGGCTCCCAGAAGAGGAAATATAAACTTTCTTTCCCTTGGACTTGGAGGTCGGGCCAATATTAGCTGTGCAATTGAGAACACTCCAGCACTATTCAATGTTTTTGGAAAAACTTTAAGTTTAAGAGAAATATCTTGGAATAACGTATCGATGAGCAACTACCCAGAAGTCGCAGAGGTGAAAATCAAGCTGCTTAACTGTTTGGATGATTCTCTAAATAAAACCATAAAACTTGGAAGAGTTGGAACTTTAGAGTTCTTTGAATACGAATTCATCCAAGATGATAAGGGGCGCTCCTATGAAGGGTGCAAGATGAGTAGTGTTACCATCAAAGATGTGACTCCCAATGGCCCAAGCTATGATGGTTTTGACGTAAATTCTTTTGAATTCTTTTAATTAAATCTACTTAGATCTAAAATTCTTTGGACTAAGACAGCTCCCTTGAAGGGAGCTGTTTTGGATGGTTACGATTTAACTAATTCTTGTATTTTT
>CATMLK010000092.1:0-5335 GCA_950070535.1 uncultured Bacteriovoracaceae bacterium
TTTTCTTCTACCCAAAGTTCATGATCTGCTTTTATTTGGTGAAGTTTTTCTATGGGGTAGGATTCCTCATTATCATCAATAATTTTGTGATGGTTTCTGCATAATAAAATAAGATTGTGGTATCTATTCCTATCTTCTATTTCCATCGGACTTTCAAATCTAGCAGATTTCTTCTTTTCTCCTACTATATGACACATTTCGCCAAATATTGTTGCCCCAGATTTGTTACTTGCATCTACTGTTAACTTAGCTTTCCCGATACTACATCTCCCTGCAGATCTCCCTAGTAATATTCTTTGATCCTTTGATGGAATACTCACTGATTTACCTCTTTATATTAAGTTTTATTCTGTAATATATTAGTTTTTAGTACCTATCGGTAAATATTATAAATATTTAAAAAGAAAGTCGTCCCTATATGAGACGACTTCCCCAACTAAGAGTTTGCAGTCTTATCGAATGTGAGAACATTCTCCTCAGATGCAATTAGTTGTGTTTGTTTGTGTGTGCGATACTTACTGGCCATTCCGTTTACGATCAGACCACCAAGAGCAAATGCCATTCCTTGTGCTATCGTTTCACCATACTTTGATACAAAACCTTTCATTCTTTCTGTGTAGTCAGGCTTTCAATTAGTTATGAAAGTGACCTTACGGGAAAGAGCTCGCATAGAAATCATTGGAAGATTTCTCCATCTTTGAATTACAAAAAAGTGGGTATTTCTTTGGAGTAAGATGATTTTTCAACGACATCGATTTCCTCGTTATAAGGACAATTCAAGATTAACGTTATTTAATAGAAAAAATAGCCCTCAATCAAAATCTCTATTTATTTAAAATATAATATAATAATCAGTTTTAGATAGCTTTTATTTCGGTAACCTTTTTATCTGAGTCAACGCGACACTACTTCCACTAAGACTAGAGGGTTCAGGTGGCAGCCCACACTTAAGGTCATAATCAAAATTTTCGAAAAAACAATTAGTTAAACACATATTTAAGAAAATTTGATCAGTATGTGACGTTTTGTGCTACTTACTGGTTCAAAAGTTTATGGCCATTTGACTGGCAACGTCGTTAGAAAGAGTAGAGTCGATTGATGATGTCTCCAAGATAGAGCCTGAAAAATTGGCCTGTTCAAATATTGATTTGTTCAATTTATAAAATAATTTTCTTTATCATTTTCAAAATAAATATTTACCACTAGGCCTATGATTAGATGAAATAATGCAAACATGAATAATGAGGCAGAGGTAATTAGGAGGTTTTGAGAGAAGGCAGTCTTTGTAGTGCTCTGGGCCACTGGGAGTTGCCTTCAACTTTTGAGAAACATGTGAAAGAATATCAGGAAGAATAAACTGATAGGGATGTGGTTTAATCTTTAGTTGGGAAGGAAAGTCAGAAAGATATGGCGACTTTACGAGTGGTGGTTGAGCATTTTGTGAGGGATGAATAATGGAAGGAATAACTATTAGGAAAGCCACTGTTGAAGATGCTGCTGAAATAGCAAATGTACATATTAATTCATGGCGAGAGGCATATAAAAGTCTGCTGCCTCAAGATTTTCTAGATGAAAGAGCTCTAAACTTCAAAAATCGATATGAGCTTTGGAAAAGAGTTACTCAAAATCCAAACCAAGTGACATTGGTCGCAGAATCTACTGAGCATGGTGTAGTAGGCATGGTTAATGGAACCAACGGACGGGATGAAGATAAAAAAGATTGGTGTGAGGTTTGGTGTATTTATCTTTTAGAAAAGTATCATGGGAAGAAAATTGGGTTCAATCTATTGAAGCAATATTTTGACATCCACAGCGATAAAGGCTTCTCAAAGGGCTATCTTTGGGTCTTGGATAATAATCCTACAATTAAGTTCTATGAGAAAGTCGGCGGCAGATATGATGGTATAGATAAAGAGGGTGAGATTTCTGGTCAGAAAGTTAAAGAGTTAATGTTCGTATGGGATGAAATAAAACTATGAGTTACATCTATCATATGAAACCAATTCCATTTGAAGGAACTTCCTTAATACCTCTAAATCAAATGGATAAGGAAAGTGATTTATATAAAGGCCATGCTCGAAAATATGAGGGGCGTGAAGACTTAATGAAAGAAATAATCCCTAAGCTAAATTGCAAGTGGAATGATGTTGTTCAATTTTCAGCACTTGACCCACAACAAATTGTAAATCACCTGAGAAAAATTAAAAAAGACTTCAAACTAGTTAGGACTCAGTATTTCAAAGTACATGTGGATCAGATACTTGAAAAGTATGATGCAGTTGTCTTTGATCGAAACAAAAAACAAAAGAAAGGCGACTTTTCAATTAATGAAAACGAGGTAATCTTGCTCAATAGTTCGTATCAAGAATTAGAAAAAGTACCTCAAGAAACTTTAAACTTTTGGAATGAAGTAAGTAGCTCCAGCGGAAAGTATTTATGGTTTGCTTTTATTCCACATATTCTTGTTAAGGGTGAAATTGATACAACAGACTTCGAAGTTTGCACTCTCAAGTAGGGAAATAATTTATTAGACGTGGTGCATTGATACATGTTGTCAGGTGGGGAGAAGAGTACTTTTTGAAGGTATTGAAGGTGGTATTTTGAAGCAGGGAATGCGTTTTAAGTATGATCAAAAATAATAGTATTTGTACTTTCAACCTCTGGATCATATGGCAATAATTAGCTCAAATTCGGTCAATTCTATGATGTGGCTAGTTGCTTTCATATAACCTTTGTAAGACGGGCGGTTTTAGTTGGTTCCGTGGAATTGTGACCCTATTTCAGCACTGAATGAATTTCCGCTTATGTGGGAAACGTGGATTGTTCTCAACCCCTTTTTTCTTAAGTTTGTTTTTAGCCTTTATAAGGTTGTAGTGAATTAACTTATCGTTTTAAAATCTTTAAGGTGCCCTCACTTTTCCTTATAAGGAGTGGGGTGTTTTTGAAGAAGGTGGATTAGTCACATATGAACGCCTAGATTATCTATCCACATCTACCGCTTTTAAACTATCTAACTAAGACTTTTGCTGCTGCTAAAATTTTTTCGTTAAACTTTTTGATGTGTTCTAACTGGTATTCCCACTGGTGCAAAAATAATGGCACGCTAAAGTCTTTGGCTGGGTTCATTTGGATAAGCTGGTTGTTTTTCAACTCCCGGCGAATATCTATAACGGGGAGGAGGCCATATCCAAACCCTCCTAATATCGCCTTTTTAAAGCTGGGAACGGATGGCATTAGATTAATTTTTTTAAAAGTTTGTAGCTTGAAGCTTTCTTGCAGGTAACTGTGTTGTACCTTGTCGTACTTATCGAAAACTACTAAAGGAGCGTTGGCCAGGCTTTTTTTATTCACACCATTTTGAAAATAAATTTTAAAAAACTCAGGGGAACAGACAAGAGAGTAAATCATATCCCCAAGATATATAGAAGAATGATTAGGAAGCGCCTTCTTCTGAGAACTGATGCACATGTCGACTTGACCGCTTTTTAAGTATTTCAACGTATTGTCCTGATCGTCAGCTATAATTTCTAAAGTAACTAGTTTAGAAACCTCCGGATCTGAGAGGACTTTTAAGAAGTACAAATCTAGACTGTCCCTGTTAATCGCAATTTTTACTGTGGGACTATTTTCTTCGATTGTTAAAAGGTTGTCCTCAAGGCTAGTGACTTTTCTCAAAAGGCTTAAGTAAACTTCTCCAGTTTCAGTTGGCTTATAGGGGGCTGTTCTAATTAACAATTTTCTTCCCAAGTAAGATTCGAAGTTTTGGATTCGTTGAGAAACAGCTGATTGAGATATGTTTAAGGAACGAGAGGCCCTCTCGAAGCTTTGGTTGTCGATAACAGCTTGGATGGCCCTAAGGGCAGAATAGTCAATCATTAGGAATCCTTATGATTAATTAATTTTATTAATTTAACTTATGCTGTGCCTGATTGTAAATTAATATCAGGAGTAAAAAGTAATGAGAATTTTTACGGAAGGATTTGTTCTTCAGGCCAGTCTAATACTCGCTTTGGGGGCGCAAAATTTATTTATTATTGAGGTCGCACTTAAACGAAACCACCACCTACTTGCGGCGACGATTTGCTCCATTTGCGATATGTTGCTTATAATCCTCGGGGTGTTAGGAGTTTCTGCTCTACTTGTAAAGACTGCTGTGTTCAAGGTTGCGATTGGAATGCTGGGGGCAGTATTCTTATCATACTACGCTTTGCAGAAACTTATTGAGGCATTTAAAGGGGTGGAAATGATTGATAAGCAGCAAAGCGTGTTGCTTCCTAGAAGAATGGTGGTTTTGGCAACTTTAAGTTTCACTCTCTTAAATCCTCACGTTTATATTGATACGTTCTTCTTGGTAGGAGGGTATTCTACTAGGTTCGAAGCGTTTGCTGAGAAGTTAATATTTGGATTGGGTGCGGGAACATTCTCGACGGTTTGGTTTTTCTTTCTCGCCTCTTTTTCTTCCCGCTTTTCAGATTTCCTTTCGAAGGAAATTAACATTAGGGTTACATCGTTTATTACTGGTGCCATTCTTGCCTATCTGGCCTATGGACTGGGAGCAGATTCCCTTGCTAATATAAATCTTGTTTAAAATCCATATTAGCTTTCAGTAATAAAAGCTAGTGCGTTTATTGCCTTATATGGATAGGTTTTTAATGATTAGTATAAGAAGTTTTTGGTCGCCGGATTAATGTCAGTTGCGAAATGAATTTCTCAAAAGCTAGTACAGTGTTTTTTATCGAAAAACGCTTGGCTTAACGCTAGGGTGTTGTTGTTCACCTATCCGATTCATGCAAAAACTTCTATCCAACTACAGTGCTTCTATCTTCTTTTGGTGATAGACCAAATTGCCTTAAATATTCTCTACTAAACTGGGAAGGACTCTCATAACCGACATTAAAAGCAATTTCTGCAATGCCCTTAGCACTTGAAACAATTTGTCCCCTGGCATTCATAAGTCTGGTTTTCTTTTGAAATTGGATTGGACTCAGGCCCGTATATCGTTTTTAGTTGCTTTAAGGCCTCATCCATCTTTTGTTTACTCATTCTACTCATTTTGAATCTCCTTTTAATTACTTAGAAAAGCAAGCAGGGAGCCACATAGGTAGGATTAATGGACAAACAATGCCTAACGGCCCTTAAGGATTGACCGCACTAAAGGAATGTTTAGTAGGGTTGTGCTGGCACTTTCGTAAAGTATGGTTAATTGGCTACTTTTGATTACACTCCGCTTTGTAGATTTAATGAAAGCAAGGGGTGGACACGTAATTGCTCTAAATCCTGTTCATTGATGATTTTGAGATCTTTCCTACGGCCCCATGTCATTTAAATTATTTGG
>CATMLK010000093.1:0-4864 GCA_950070535.1 uncultured Bacteriovoracaceae bacterium
AAAACCAAAATAACTTTTCTCTAACTGATCATTCGTAAACGGAGAGCTTTTAACTAGCTTGTCAAGTTTATTGGGAGTTAATATAATTACTGGTATGTCCCAACCGTATTTATTTTTTATAGCTTGCTTTATGAGTTCCTGAAGGGCATTATTCTCAATAGGGGCTTTAAAAAGAATATTGCCGCTTTGAATGTATGTTTTTACGTTTTTAAATTCTAAACTTTCAAATAGCAGCCTTAATTCTGCCATGAGTATTTTTTTGTGTCCTCCTACATTAATACCTCTTAAGAGTGCTATATATATATTCATGATTTCTTGAAAATATCTTCTGCAATTAATGGTTGTGCCTTTTCATTGGGATGGATTCCATCGGGAAACATTAAGTCAGAGTCCAAGGCTACATTGTTAAGCATGAAAGGCACAAGTTGAATGTTTAATTCTTTAGCTACTTCTGTGTAAATGGCTTCAAAAGCTTGCATGTAATTTCTGCCATAATTAGGCGGAATTCTTATTTTCATTAAAATGATTTTAACATTTTGTTTTTCTGCCTTTTTACAAATTTCTGTCAAATTGAATTTAATCTTATCTACGGGATAACCTCTAAGAGCGTCGTTTCCTCCCAGTTCTATTAACAAGTAATCTGGAGAATGGAATTTCAGCAAACTCGGTATTCTTGATAAGCCACCGCCAGTAGTCTCTCCTGGCAAACTTACGTTGACTATTCTTAAATTTTTACCCGATGAATCTAGTTTTCTTTGAAGAATGTGGGTCCATTGTCTGTCTACACTAACACCGTATCCTGCACTTATACTATCTCCAAGAACGAGTAACCTCTTTGAACCTTCAGCTAATGTCTGTTGGGAAAGCACTATGGGCAAGAGAATTACTATAAAATTGTACTTTCTCCATAAATTTAGGAATTTCTTTAACATAATCTAGAATTTTTTATGATTATTAAAACATGTAATCTCACAAAAAGGGTCCCTTCCGCGGATGGAGAACTGGTTATATTAGAAAATATAAACCTCGAACTTGAAGAAGGTAGATCTTTAGCTATTGTTGGGCCTTCGGGATCTGGCAAGTCAACTTTATTGGGATTGTTGGCTGGTTTGGATTCTGCTACTTCGGGAGAAGTATTCCTCAATGATCACCCTTTGCATGATCTAAATGAAGATGAGAGGGCTAAGGTAAGGAAAGAAAATGTGGCTTTTGTTTTCCAATCTTTCGAGTTACTTCCTGGTCTTACTGCTTTAGAAAATGTAATGCTTCCATCTGAACTCAAATCAAATCCTGAAGCCAAAGAAAGAGCAACCGAATACCTTGTCCGCGTTGGGTTAAACAACAGGCTTAATCATTACCCCAGACAACTTTCAGGTGGAGAGCAACAAAGGGTAGCAATAGCTAGAGCCTTTGCCTGCAATGCAAAGGTTCTGTTTGTAGATGAACCAACTGGCAATCTAGATAATAAAACTGGATCTAGAATTTCTGAACTTCTATTTGAAGTTAATCAAGAATCTACGAATGCCTTGGTGGTGGTCACTCACGATGTCAATTTGGCGAAAAAATGTGATGACCAAGTAGAACTTTCAGAAGGTTTAATAACTTAGACTTATGGCGTATAGACTTTCACTTAAACTGTTCTGGCGAGAACTTAAGTCGGGTCAGCTGATCATCATGTTTTTTTCTTTAGTTTTAGCTGTTGCCACCGTATCTAGTATTTCCTTATTCACTGATCGACTTGAGAAGGCTCTAATGATGGAAACTCAAGAGTTTCTGGGAGGAGACTTAAAGTTTGAATCCAACGATCTTATTGAAGATGAAGTGTACGAAAAGATACAGAAACTTAATTTAAAAACTTCTGAAATGGTTCAATTCGCTTCAATGCTTTCTTCTCAAGGTAATTTACAGCTAGCTTCAATTAAAGCCGTAGACAAAAATTATCCTTTGGTTGGAGAGATGGAATTGCAATCAGAATCGTTTAACGAAATTGTTAAAAATCCTCCTCGGAAAGGCCAAGTTTGGCTTGATCGTAGGTTGATGGATATATTGGATTTGCAAATCGGTGAAACGGTTAGTATCGGAGAAGCTGATTTCTCTGTCAGCCACATCATTATTACGGAGCCTGATAGAGCCTCTAACTCATTTGCGTTTGCAGCTAAGGCCATAATAAATATGGAGGATCTGGCTAGTACCAATGTCATTCAACCGGGAAGTAGAGTTAGATTTGCTTCCTTATATATTGGTGAAAAAGATGAAATCTTATTATTAAAAAATATTCTAGAAAATGCTAAACAACCAGGAGACGATATCAGAGAAGCTACCGACTCAAATGACTCACTCGGAAAAGCAATTGAAAGGTCAGGAAACTTTTTGTTACTGGGCGGATTATTAGCAGTTCTTATGGCTGGTTTTACAGTTGGTATAAGTTCTCAAAAATTTGCTAGGCGACATATTGAATACGTCGCAATTTTAAAAAGCTTAGGATCAACTTCTTGGGAAATCAGATCTTTATATTCTCTTATATTTATTGAACTGGGTATTTTCTCTATCTTCTTTGGTTTAATATTGGGCTGGTATACACAAGAAGCTTTCACTGGGGTTTTAAGGGAGTACTTCCCAACAAATCTTCCTGCACCAGGTTTTAAGCCTCTTTGGATTTCATCCCTAACCGTTTTTATCTGTCTCATTGGTTTTGTTTATCCAAATTTAGTTAAACTTACTAGTATTTCTCCTTTAAATATTTTAAGGAGAGAGGATCCGAGAAAATCTAATAGTTCATACCTCCTGAGCGTTCTGGCTCTATCCGCCATGTTTGTATTGATTTTTGTTTACACCGAAAGACTCATGCTCACTACTGTAATCTTTTTTAGCATCCTTTTCGTCTTTGCATTAGGTTTTGGGCTTATCTTAAGCTTCTTCCGAACTAGAAATAAGCTAGGCTTAGGAGCTAATAAAGCACTCAGTCTGGCCTGGTCTGAGTTGCACAGAAGAAAATACTCAAATTCCCTTCAAGTTCTTGCTTTTGCGATGGCGATAGGATTAAGTCTCATAGCTTTCTCGGCGAGAACTGACTTGATGTCAACATGGGAATCAACCCTTCCTCCAGACTCACCAAATAATTTCTTAATTAATATTACTAAATCCGAGTTAAATTCCATTTATTCTTTTTTGGAAGAGAACGAAATAGAGAAAAGGCCTTTTTACCCTATTACAAGCTCAATAATTATTAAGCTTCCTGGGTCAGCTCTGGAAGACCCTACCCCAATCGATAGAAACTTTAATCTCACTTGGTCATCAGAATTGCCTGAAAACAATAAAGTGATCTCGGGAGATTGGTTTAAAGGAACCCCTTCAGATGGGCTGTCAATATCCAATGAAATAGCACAGAGATACCGACTGTCAATTGGTGATGAGGTAAAGGTTTTCTTCTCTGACCAAGAAGTCAATACCTACATTCAGAACATCAGAGAGGTAAATTGGGATAGCTTTTCTCCTAACTTTTTTGTTATTGGGCCGCCATCAATGTTTAAGGACAGCACAGCAACTTATATTTCTTCTCTTTATGTACCTGCTGAAAAGAAGAAAGTTATAAGCAAGTTTATGATGGAATTTAAAACAGTTTCTGTCTTATCAATTGATGCCATTATTGACCGAGTAAACGAAATTATCGAGCAAGTATCCAAAGCTTTAGAAATTGTTCTAGGTCTAACTGTTTTCTCTGCCATGCTCTTAACTCTTGCGACTATTCAGGATGGTTTCAACCAACGACTACATCAATCAGCCATATTGAGAACTTTTGGAGCCAGCACTTCTCTCCTGCAAAAATCTACTGCAATTGAATTCGCTTTCCTGGGCTTATTTGCTGGTTTACTGGGATCGATACTTGCTCAGATAGGTATATTTTTGTTGGAAACACAAGTTTTTGAACTATCAGCCAGCTTCCATGGAAAAATATGGATCATGGGTCCAATAATAGGAACAATTTTGATATGTACTCTCAGTACCTTGTTGATTTTCTCCATTACAAGAAAAAATCCCAAAGAAATAATTTATAACACTTAATTTTTCCCAATTGCTACCAGGTGTCTACATTGGGTCTTTTCTTAGTCTCTCTAACTGGTTTTGGTGGCAAAGATTTTAATGCAGCCATAATCCACTTCCTGGTATCTGCAGGATCTATGACGTCGTCCAATTCGAAATGAGAAGCCATATTAACGGCCTTACCTCTTTGATAACTGTCTTCAACCATCTTTTCATAAGTTTTTATTCTTTCAGTGGGATTTTTTATGGCTTCTAATTCTTTTCTGAAACCAAGCTTTACTGCCCCTTCTAATCCCATTCCCCCGAATTCACCGGTAGGCCAAGTGACTGTAAATAGAGGCACTTTGAAACTTCCCCCCGCCATTGCTTGCGCACCTAATCCATAAGCTTTTCGGATAACTACAGACATTAAAGGTGTCTCTATGTTAGCGCCCACTACGAACATTCGAGCTGCATGCCTCACCAAGGCTGATTTTTCACTTTCAGGACCTACCATGATTCCAGGACAGTCAATCAAAGACAAAACAGGAATATCAAAAGCATCACATAATTGGATAAATCTAGAGCCTTTGTCAGCTCCAGGGGAGTCAATAGCACCCGAAAGATGTCCAGGATTGTTAGCTACTACACCTATAGGTCTTCCTTCTACTCTTACGAATGAAGTGATCATTCCAGGACTCCAATTTTTCCTTATTTCAAGAACAGAGTCTTCATCTGCCATTCCTTCAATTATCTTCCTCATGTCGTAATACCGGAGTCTATTTTCAGGCACGGCAAATCGGAGTTTTCTTTGATCTGGAGCTGCCCATTTTTCTTTGGTGCC
>CATMLK010000094.1:0-4573 GCA_950070535.1 uncultured Bacteriovoracaceae bacterium
CTTGTCGAAAGGCCAACTTTTTTCTTCTATTCCAACTTATTTGTTAAAGATCCCACAGTTAAGAGGTGAAGCGACATATTCAAAGCCCGCTCAAGTGGTTTTTTGGCATATCTAAAAGTTTGAGGCTTCTTCACCCTCTAAAAGCCGCCTTGCCCTGGTCTTGAGAATACAGGCCGAGAGAATACATAAGAATTTCCTACTAGAGATTACATACTCTTCAAAGCGTCTAGACTTACCAAGCAATTACTCATCAACAAAATCAGATATTTAAGATCTTTTATAAGATTTTCTCTAAACTTTTAACCTCCTGGTGATCTGACAACTTTTGGAAGAATCAAAGCTTTGTATGAAAGACTAATAAGTTCCAGGTATAAAACTCTCAACTAGACTTTTAATAATGAAGGAATTTGTAGTATTTAAATATAGATTAATTATAAAAATAATGGAGAACACATGAAGCTTAACACTTATATCGATCACACTCTTCTAAAGCCTGAAGCGACAGAGAGTGATATTGAAAGAATATGTGCCGAGGCCAAGGAGTACAACTTCAAAGCAGTGTGTATCAATCCATGCTTTGTTAAGCTTGCATCGAAATTGCTCTTTGGAACTGAAGTTGGTGTTTGCACGGTTATCGGCTTTCCACTTGGTGCAAATCATGGCCAAACCAAAGTGTTTGAAACAACTCATGCCATATCCGATGGAGCAGATGAGATCGATATGGTTGTTAATATTGGCGATGTCAAAAATGGAAACTTCTCCAAAGTTGAAAGGGAAATTGAAGAAATACTTGTTGAATGCAAGAAAAACAACAAAGTTCTCAAAGTCATTTTTGAGACATGTCTTTTGAGCAATCAAGAAATCACAAAACTATGTGAGATTTGCAAGGATCTTCAAGTAGACTTCGTTAAAACATCTACAGGGTTTTCCACAGATGGAGCCACAGAAGAAGTAGTTAAACTAATGAAGGACACGGTTGGACCCAATGTTGGTGTTAAAGCCAGCGGTGGTGTGAGATCAAAAGAGGACGCCGTAAAGATGATTAAAGCTGGTGCCACAAGAATTGGAGCAAGCAGTGGTGTTAAAATTATGCAGGGAGAGGTTTCAAAAGAGCAGTATTAGGCCTTACTTTGAGGTCTCTGCTCCAAGGTCTTTAAGTTCTTCAACCCTGGATAGAAGATTGCCTTTGCCGTCTTTTAGACGATTAAAGCTTCTTTCAAAACGCTCTTGTGTTTTCCCTAAGTCAGATTGAATGCTCTGGAGTTCCTCATAGAAAACAAAAAACTTGTCGTATAACTGCCCTGCTTTTTTAGCGATCTCTTTTGCATTCTGGTTTTGATTCTCAACCTTCCAAAGTCCTTGAACCGTTTTTAAGACGGCCATAAATGACACTGGAGTAACAAGGGCTATCTTCTTTTTCCAAGCATAGTCTAAAAGAGCTGAATCGGCGGACATAATTAGTGAGAATACACTCTCTATAGGAATAAAAAGCATTACAAACTCAGGTGAATCAATCCCCTCTAGGGAGTGGTATTTTTTACCAGAGAGATCATCAATATGTTTTTTGACAGAGGCCTGAAGAGATTTTAGATGTGCGTTTTTTTCAATATCTTCTGAACAAGCAATATATCTTTCATAGTGAACCAGGCTTACTTTTGAATCTACAATGATATTTGCTCCATCAGGAAAGTGTATAACGACATCTGGCCTAAACTTATTGCCATGCTCGTCCTGATATCCCTTTCCTCGACCTTGAGTCGAGTACTCCCTTCCTTCAACAAAACCAGAGGTCTGAAGAATTTTTTCAAGGATCATCTCTCCCCAGTTTCCTTGAACTTTAACATCACCTTTTAAGGCCTTTGAGAGGTTGGATGCTTCCATCTCTATTTTTTGGGTGGCCTGAACAACATGCTCCATCTCATTCTTAAGTGTGGCCGTGTTCTCTATTCCTTTGGCGTTGTAGTTTTCTACAACTTTTTGATACTCAAGAAGCCTCTCTTTAAAAGGTTTTAAAATAGATTCCAGGCTTTCTTGAGAATTTAAGGAGTTAATATCTAGGGAGCTTTGAGCGATCTTTTCAAACTCACTTCTTTGGGCCTTGGATAATAACTTATACAAGGCCACAGAGATAATTGTGGTAAGGATAGCACCTGAAATAAATCCAAAGGAGAATTCCTGCACTACTTTCCCACCACCTTAATCATTCTAAGCTTGCCTAGCTTTAGAATGTATTCACTGCCAGAATCAACCTGAAGAGTTTCTTGATTGTGAGCTTTAAAGTTCACTTTAAAAGCATTTTGTTTAATAAGCCTTCTGCCTTCGCCATTAGACTTGATAAACTCAACCTCTCTAAGAAAGTCCAATATCTTCAACTCGCCAGCTTCAACTTCTTTTGTGGCAATATCATCAGGAACCTTGTTCTTTGAAAATCTTTCTTCGAACTTCTTTCTTTCACTAGCTCCAGATCCTTCAGGGTGGTAGTAGTCAACAATTTCTTGAGCAAGATCTTTCTTACAATTCATTGGGTGCGCACTTCCATCCTTTAGGCCTGTGAGAATTTTTTCAATTTCACCTGCAGGACGTCTGCATAAAAGCTCATAGTATCTCGCCATAAGATCATCAGATATGGACATCAACTTCCCAAACATATCTGTTGGAGTGTCCTCTAAAGAGATATAGTTATCCAAAGATTTTGACATCTTTTGAACCCCATCAGTCCCCTCAAGAATTGGCATTGTTAAGATGCATTGTGGAGATTTTCCTAGTGCCTTTTGCAAATGCCTTCCCATAAGAAGGTTAAATGTTTGATCAGTCCCGCCAAGCTCTAGGTCTGTTTCCAATTCAACAGAGTCATAACCTTGCATGATTGGGTACATAAACTCGTGCATATGAATTGGTTCTTGATTTTTATATCTTTTAGTAAAGTCATCTCTCTCAAGTAGAGAACTAACTGTTACCTTACCCATAACTTTAATCATATCGATTGGAGTTAGTTTTTGAAGCCAATCATTGTTGAAAACGATTTTAGTTTTCTCCATATCAAGAATCTTTCCGATCTGTTGGGAGTATGTTTTAGCATTTTCAATAACTTCTTCATCACTAAGAACTGGTCTTGTCTTACTCTTACCAGTTGGATCACCAATCTTTGCAGTAAAATCACCAATCAAAAAATGAATTTCATGCCCAAAATCTTGAAGAAGTTTAAGTTTTTGCAAGACAACTGTGTGACCCAAGTGAATATCTGGTCTTGAAGGGTCTGCTCCCAGCTTGATCTTTAGCGGGCGATCTTCTTTATAGGACTCTTTGAGCTTTTCTAGAAACTCACTCTCTGGCAATAACTCTACTGCCCCTCTTTTCAATTCCGCTAACTGCTCTTCAGGTGTAACTTGAATCTTTCTCATTTTAAAATCCTGTCATTCTTTGACGAACTCTCTTCATTGTTGGCAGGGCAAGCTCTCTTGCCTTCTGGGCTCCCCTCTCAAGAATTTCATCTAGTTGATCTTTATTTTCCATTAGTTCGTTATATTTTTGGCGAGGAGCTTTTAGATACTCATTTACAGACTCAAAGAGTTCTTGCTTCGCCTCTCCCCATCCAATTCCCTCTCTATACCTTTTCGCGAGAGCGTCTACTTGTTCTTGATTGGCAAAGAGCTTATATATATCCATTATTAAAGAGTCATCTGGGTTCTTTGGATCCTCTGGAGCTGAAGAGTCTGTCTTAATCTTCATTATTAGCTTTCTTAGCTTCTTCTCTGGAACCCAAAGTGGAATCGTATTGTCATAACTTTTAGACATTTTTCTTCCATCCAGGCCTGGTATATATGACCCACCTTCTTGAAGAACCTCTTTTGGCTCTATAAGAGTCTCATCTCCAAAGTATTGATTAATTCTTTGAGCAATGCTTCTAGCAATCTCAACATGCTGAACTTGATCTTTACCAACTGGCACAAGATTTGTGTCGTACAAGAGTATATCCGCGGCCATGAGTATTGGATAGGAATAGAGCCCCATATTCACACCGTGATCGGGATCTTTATTGCCCTTTTCTTCATTTTCTTGAATTCTTGCCTTATATGAATGTGCTCTATTCATATCACCTTTTGGAGTCATACAGCTTAAAAGCCATTGAAGTTCAAATATCTCTGGAACATCACTTTGCTTATAAAAAATGGATTTCTCTACATCCAGGCCCAAGGCCACCCAAGTGGCGGCAATTGAATACACATGTTCTTTAAACAACTTTGGATCTCTTGTTGCAGTCAGAGCATGATAGTCGGCAATAAAATAAATATGTCTTGCACTGTCATTGGCCTTTGACATTTCTATCGCTGGCCTAATCGCTCCAAGCAGGTTGCCAAGATGCACCATGCCTGTGGGTTTAATTCCTGTAAGTACGGTATTCATTGATTCTCCTAGAGCTTCAAGAATGCCAAAAATAAAGGAAAAGGGCAATTAAGGGGCTGATTTTTTTAGGAAGAAGACAAAAAAGGCCCTATTTTGATCTGTACCCCATTAGTGGGACCTAAAATAAAAAAGCCTCATCTGTGATAAGATGAGGCTTCAATTTTTAGGA
>CATMLK010000095.1:0-4047 GCA_950070535.1 uncultured Bacteriovoracaceae bacterium
ATGCCCGTCTTAGGCAAAATTCTCATTTAATTTCAGATTTAACGCGGCGAAAACACCATCAAGTGTGAAGAAGGATACTTACTTTTGCTGTGCATTGTTTTGTGGCAAGTTCGCTTTTCATTGAAGACAGCGACGCCATATATGCGGTTAAGAATGGGTCAGAAAGATATGCTTTTCCAACCACGAATAGAAAGACAAAGAAATTATTAACGAGGTTTGGATATAAAACCATTTCTTAAATAAACGGAGAAACTTATGAAAAAAATAATCTTAGGATTAATAATTTTGGCATCTACGCCATCTTTTGCCTTCAATAAATGTAAATCACTCGACCAAAGTAATTATGAATGGGTTTATGATTATTTTACGTCAAATATTCGATCAGGAATGAAGATTGAAGTTCGTTTTCCTTACTCCAATTATACAAATTACGCTGAACTGACAGTTAAGAATGAAACTCAAGAGTTTGTTGCACTTAAATTTGATGGCGACATTGATGATGTTATCAAATCAATTATAATATCATGTAATGATGGTCTTCACTTATTAATCGCAAAAGGTTTTCTTTCAGAAAGAGAACACAATGTATATAAAATTCCGCTTGAAAAAAGTTTCTTTGAAGGAGATAAGACATTAGTAAAGAAATATGACTTTAAATCCTTTAAAGAGTTTAAGGAGTATGAAGTAGGCAATGATGATGCAATAAGAAATATTCGAGATACTTACTTTAAAATTATTAAATAACTAGATTTCATAACAAGTCCCGGTATCAAACACTGGGACTTTTTGAACAAAGTAAATACACGTTGATTAAAGCGGTCTTTTCTAAACGCGAACAAGAACAAATCAAGCGACCGAAATATTAAAATGAATGTCCGGGTAAAGGGCGGAGAGGTATTTGATTAGCCTGTCCGTGGTGAATTCGTCAAAGTTATAGTGCAAAACTTTACTCATTAAAGCCTCATCAATACCGATTTTCTTTGCTAATGCCCGCTGAGTAATCTTATGGGTGTTTTTGAAGATTATGAATTTTTCACAAAGCTGAAACTTTGTCTTGTCCACAATAGAGGCGTCCTTAGCGAGAGGTCTCGACGCAGGAATTTTGTCGAGGTTTTTTCTGGCTTCTTCTAAGTCTCTTTCAGATGGAAACTTTGTCATTTCTTCCTCCTAACTCTAAAGGCATTCACTACACCTAGGTAATCATCAAATATATATAAAAGAGGGACTAGCCTGTAGGCCTGTCTTCGTACAGTATTGGGTCGACTGCAAAGTATTGAAAGCCTTCTTTCTCGTCTTCAATTAAAAAATTGCCACCATCAATTTCTTTAACCAGATTTAGGATCAATTCGTCATTAATTTCGGGATTTTTCTTCTGGTAATGTTGTTAATAAAATCACGCTGTCAATTCTGCCGACTACGCCATAAATTCTAGAAATTCACAAACCACAATCCTCACTTTAAAGACCCGTTTCATAATAGAGAACCCCAATATCTATATAAGTTTTACTTGATTGCGATTTAGCTGTTTTGCGGTGCGTCCATTTGTGGCAAGTTCGCTTTTATTGAAAACCATCACTGAACTGATCGCTAGATCTGGAGGCAAGAATGAAGACTTTTTTTTACATATTAACTCTTACTTTATCTTCTAATGCGATATCATCAGACTTAATAGGGAAGTATAGTGGAACGTCTGGTAGTGGCCATACCTGTGAACTTGAAATTACTTCTCAGGATAAAGATAAATTTGTTGCTCAGCTTTACATTAAGAATAAGAAAGTTGTTAAAGTAACCAGTGAACTATATGACGGGGAACTTGTTAAAGAAGGAAGGCATAATATCGAATGTGCAGATAGTGGTGATTTTTGCTTTTGGCCATTCGAAACAGAAGATAAAGTTATTAAGCTTGACTATGAAGGTGGACGCGAGCTTTCAAGGGTCAACTACATAACACGTAAACTCACATCATGGAACTATGGAGAACTTTCATCACAGGAAGGACTTGATTCCAGGCTTAAAGCAAGTTGTACTGGATTAGAAAAAAAGATCTAAACCTAGATATCGAATAAGTCTCTGCTAAGAAAGCCAGAGACTTAAAACAAAAAAGAACTTCAATCACAAATGATCGTCTTCAAAGTCAATAGTTTTGATGAAAGGCTTTTCTGCTGCTCCTAAAGAACCATTAGTTTTCCAAAGGTGTTAAGATTGTTTGATCATGTAGAATTTTCGGTAGGGTCATTTCAAGAATCACTCAAGTTTTACTCATCCTCTCTGCCAAAGCTTGGTTACAAAGTGAGGTTTGTAGATGAGAAACATAGTGAAGCTGGTTTTGGGGCAGGTGAGACTACTGCATTTCTTTTATATGGGAGAGGAAATGTAAGACCCTTCATGCACCTTGCTTTTAGAGCAAGCAATGTAGAGCAAGTCAACGAGTTCTACAAAGCAGCCATTTCAAATGGTGGTAAGTGCAATGGTAGGCCTGGCTATAGAGAAGGTTATGGTTCCGGCTACTATGCAGCTTATGTAATTGATCCCGATGGGCATAATATCGAGGCCCTTTATCGTGATCCAAATAAATAACACTGGGTAAGCAAATAGTCCCTGTCTTTGATAGCAGGGCACGAATTATACTCCACTTCTATCCGGACACTTCAAGAAAGTTGGGTTTTTTCCAAAGATTAGGCTACTCGTATATCTATGTTTGGATCAAGTCTTTTGGCAATCTCCAATAATTTATCAATCGTAAAAAGGTCAATGCGATATTTTACTATCTCATTGAGCCTCGCAGGGTCCATCTTTAAGTGCCTAGCGAGTTCGGCCTGGCTGACATTATTTTCAAGAAGGCAAATTCCCAAAATCATTTGCAAGTTGTTGTTAATGAAATGAAGTTGGTAGTTATGAATTCTAGATATTCATAAAACAGAATCCTCAGTTTAAAGGTCTACTCCATTATAAAGAATTCTAATATCTATATAAGTATTACTTGATTGCGATTTAGTTGTTTTGCTGCGCGTTTGTTTGTGGCAAGTTCCCATTCATTGAGAGCAACTTCGCTATTTATGCGTTTAAGATTGGTTCAGGAAGACACAGAAACGGTTAACAAGGTTTGAAATAAAACCATTTAGTGCACGATAAAAAAAGGAAGTACAAAATGAAAAATCTTATTCTAGGAATAACAGTCCTTGCATCAACTCTATCTTTTGGAAGCGTACAAGATGTAGCTAGTCTGAATATTTTATGTCAATCAGATCTTGACGCTGTTTGTATGGAAATAAAGGGAAAAGATTCTTATGCGCTATCTCACTCTTGTTTCGTTGAAACATTTGAGAAAGATGGAAGTGTTGGAGATTACCTAATGAGAAGCCTCGAAGATTTTGTCAATCTTATAGATCCTATGTGTAACGACCAACAAGGATGTGACCAGCCAGATCTGTCAACAGGGAAGATTTCCAAAAAGTATAATGTATTTTGGTTAGATGATTCTGAAAGAGGGTATTACTCCCTAGAAACAATTGAAACATCTATGAAGTTTTTTGACGTTCAAGTTGAAGTTCTTGAAACTGTTGAATGTAAATAATGAGAAAAACGTCTCTGTCTAATGACTCAGGGACTTAAGGTGAACTCACTCTGATCACGAAAGATCGTTTATAGACCCAGGTGCACAGAAACTATTAATGAAGTTTGGATAAAAATCAATATAAAAGCGAACAAAGGAAATTACTTATGAATAAACTATTAGCAATGCTTTTAACTCTAGGAAGTTTTTCTTCTTTTGCATGTATCGATTATGAATCAATCTCTGAAATTTGCGTAGATGATACTGTTTTCAAAGGTTCTGAATATAAATATGGAGCGAAGGTTGTAGCTATTAATTCTTATGAAAATACAATTACAGTAAGAAGTGTCAATAATAGAAAATTATATGTTGAAAGAGCACGTGACCTAGATCTCACAAAAGGCTGTTTGTTAGGTGTTTGCGTAGATGATACTGTTTTCAAAGGTTCTGAATATAAATATGGAGCGAAGGTTGTAGCTATTAATTCTTATGAA
>CATMLK010000096.1:0-3850 GCA_950070535.1 uncultured Bacteriovoracaceae bacterium
ACAAGTAAGCTGACTCAAAAGAAACTGAAAAATATTCTTACACTTTTCTATTTATGTTTTAACTGCCCAGAATTTAGCTAAACATTATGTAAACCTAACTCAGCTAATCCCATAAAATTTACATGGTTTAATCTGTCCAATGAAATTTCTGATATAGAGAACAACAGAAGATTTAGCTTTTAGGAGAAATTTATGAAAATCAAGACTGCCTTCATTTTATTTTTAATGACTCTTACCTCCAGTGCATTTGCTGATTTTGACCAACTTTGTAGGTTTCAGGAATATCGAGGTAACTACATTTCTGACAATGAAAAAAACATGTCGTTAGTTCATTCAGACCTTAAATTGATGGAAGGTAGAGGAAGGCTTCCTAATGGATGTAATTACGAAATTTCTAGTTATAGAGACAAAAACTTCATTGTTCTTGAAGCAGATGGCCAGAGTTACCATATGACTTTTGATTATATGAGTGAGTTAAAAAGAAAGGACCAGAAGGCCTTAACTTCATGTATCACTGGAGGAGCAATGGAGTATTATTTTGCAGATGGAAGAGCAGATGATGTTACGAAACGCTTAGTTATTCATTATAGTGCAGATAACTCAAAGGTTGAAATTATTGAGTATTATTGGGCAACAGCTGGGATCACTGGAATTGGTTTGCACAATGAAAAGTCAGTTACTTGCTATAATAATTAGAATCTAAATAAAGAAAATTGGCCTGGAGTTAATCCCAGGCCGATCTATTAAAGTTCGTGTGCCATCTTTCTCTTCTTAGGGCGATAGTAATGCCTAGGGTTGTAGTCTTTAAAATCAGCAATCTTAGTCATGTAAATACAAGCATATCGCTCAATTTGGGAGGCGAATACACTAGGTTCTGCACCGGCCCTCATAACTTCACCCCAGTAAGGGTTAAAGTGTTTTTCATATTGTTTAATCTGCTTACCAATTGCTCTGTCAATTTTTTCAATTTCATCAAACTTAGATAGAACCTGTTCTTTGGCAACTTCCTCTTTGAACTCGTGCTCCTTGGCGTAGAGTTCATCAATTTGTTTTTCAAGAGCTATTTTTTGCTCCATTAAGTTATCAATTTCCACACTATGTTCTTTAGTGCTTTTATAGGCCTGAACCTCTTGATCTAGTTCTTCAATTACCAGTGCCGTTCTCCAGTCGCATGCTTTTTTAAGTCTGAGGATGTCGCCGTAAATATGGTCACCTAAATAAAGGATTTCATCACCCTTAAGTCCCATATCTGCTTGAAGCTTCACAGCATAGCCACCTTGAAATATTCCTGACTCCACCTTTTTGTCCCAGTTCTCCATCATTGCAGTTTCAGGATCTACTTTTAAGAATGGAAGCTTTTCTGTGAAAAACCTTGGCTTTGCAGCAAGGGTAACAGTAAGCTCAAAAAGCTCAGACCAATGCTTATGATTTTTTAGAAATGGTGTAATTGTGTGATCAAGAAGAGCTCTTGTATAGTTGTAGTCAGAGTTTGTAATAATCCATAGACGCTTGCCATAAGTTGCAAATCGCTCCAGCGCCTCAACTGTTTCTTCGTCTTTAATTACATATTTATCAAGATCTGCAGTAACTTGATCCTTTAGAGATCCGTCTCTATGTGCCATGTCCACTGATTTAAGGACGTCTGCTGCCAATTCTTGATACGGAGGTAGGTCGAGCTCAGGTTTTTTGTCTTTCAGATCAACTAGTTGTGCAAATACAACTGTAAATGCGATAGAAAAAGCAGTGTCTATAGAAAGGTATCTTTCTTCGCTTAGGTCAACGCTTGAGCCTTTATATATTCTCTGTTGTTCCTTGTAGGTAAGCTCACGCCCACCGTGATATGCATTTTTAATCTTATTATAAAGGCTAACCTTAAGTATGTTCCCATACTCCATGTCCACGATAAGGCCTCTGACCGCCTTAAGAAAGTCAAATTCAAACTTTTCTATTTCAACTGGATAGTTTAGCTCCTTAACAAGCTTTTTTATAGTTTCATTGAATGTAAGTTCTTCAAAAACATCACTGTGATATCGCACGAGTGTATGGTCCATATCAAAGCCTATGGCCTTGATATGCTTCATATTTAGAACTCTATTAACGTATATTGCCATATATAACCTCATTTCAGCTATTTAAGTTCAGAATTCTCTCGTTTTCTAGATGAGGAGTCAATGCGTTTAATTTAACGCGGTAAGTAGGTGTAAGAAACATGCGATTACGTGCAATTCTTACACGTATTTGGATTCTTTAATGTCAAAAAATATTCTGTTGGTTAAATTCCAATTGGGTTAAATAGGGGAGGAAAATGAAATTATTTCTAATTTTAGCTGTAGTGGGGACTGCGGCAACTCAAGCGAAAGTTGATCGTTCGAGAGTGGTCTATGGAGTGGATGATAGAGTAGAGGTTTTTGAGGCCAACTACAGAATGAGGGAGCTGGCAAAATCCACTGCCGGAATGATCTTTTCATCGAAATTAATCAAAACAAAAAACGGATCTATTCTCCCACCGTTCACATTGAATGAAGTGGCCGGTGTTTGTTCTAGTGAAAGATTTGAGTCTCAGCCAATACCATTTGTGTGTACGGGCTTTCTTGTTGGCCCTGATCTTTTAGTCACTGCAGGACACTGTGTTTCAAATAAGGAAAGATGCTCAAGTGTATCTTGGGTATTTGACTTTAAAGTTGATCCAAATAGTAAGCAAGCACCTATAATGGTGAATAAAAACAATATCTATAAGTGCAAGGAAGTCATTGACGCTGAATATGAAGGGTTTATTGATTACTCTCTGATTAAACTTGATAGACCGGTTAAAGGAAGAAAACCTCTGATCACCAGAACTAATGGAAAGATCAAGATGGGCACAGACCTTGCGGTTATTGGACATCCTACAGGGCTGCCAACTAAAGTAGTTGAAGGTGCCAAAGTGGTTGAAAATAAATTTCATGAATTCTTTCAATCTAATTTAGATACATTTGGCGGCAACTCTGGCTCACCTGTATTTGACTCTAGCAGTGGGACTGTTGAAGGTATCCTAGTTAGAGGTGCAAAGGACTACGAAATGAGCGATGAAGGCTGTGATGTTGTTCATAAAACAACACAAAATATCACAGACTTTGGAAAGTACGGTGAGGGTGTTTCAAGGATCACAGAGATTAAAACTCTTAAGTATAGATGGGCATTTCTTAAGGCGGCCCAGACAGGCAATGTTGATAAACTAAAAACAATAGTTCCAAAGGTAAAGAACATAAGTTACATCTATGACAATGGACTAAACACCGCTCTTCACCTAGCTGCCAAGAATAATAAGAAAGAGGTCATTAAGTTTCTTCTAGAAAATGGAGTTAATATTGACGCTTATAATGAAGATGGCAACACAGCTCTTCACTTTGCAGCAGAAGCGGGTTCTCAAACCGCTGTAGCTAAACTAATTGAAGCTGGTGCTGATGTGTTGGCAAAGAACAACTTTGGACAAACCGCATTGGACAAAGCAAGCCTTATGTCATTTGGCATTAAATTGATGCTTGATAAAGCTATGAACAATTCCAAGAAAAGAGCGCTTGTGCTAGCAAGGGACTAGCCAACCGTTTAATAAAAGACTAGGGACACAAATAAATTTTTGTCTCCCTAGTCTTTAATCCCTTGCATCTTTGCTAAAAATTCCTTAGGATTATATATCATAAAAAGTGGGGGTTTAGCTCAGCTGGGAGAGCGCTACTCTGGCAGAGTAGAGGTCAGGAGTTCGATCCTCCTAACCTCCACCATTTCTTAGGATCTGATTCTTTACACTTCGTGGTGGACTGCACCGCACTCAACCCTTTAACGACTGGCATAGAGCAATCTCAAACGATAA
>CATMLK010000097.1:0-3346 GCA_950070535.1 uncultured Bacteriovoracaceae bacterium
ATGCCAGCACCCATATCGGGAAGAACTGAAACTGGAACGTTTTCTGTTATTCCACCATCTACAAGAAGACGGCCTTCATGTTCTATTGGCACATATGCCCCTGGAACTGCAACACTTGCACAGACAGCCTTAATAAGGTTTCCATGTTTAAAAACAATCTTTTCACCTGTGCTTATATCTGTTGCGATGATGGCAAGAGGTATTTGGGAATCTTCAATATTGATATCCCCAAGGTCTCTGAGAATAATGTTTTTGATCGAATCGGTTGTGAAAAATCCTCTTTTTCTTAAAGTGAAGTTTGCAACCTTTGAAAATGAAAGCTCTCTTCCCACCTTCATAATCTCATCGCTAGATTTTCCAAAAGCGTGGTAGGCGGCAACGAGTGCTCCAATACTGGTACCACTTAGGTAGCTTATTTTTACCTTCTCTTCTTCAAATGCTTTGAGCACTCCGATATGCGCGATGCCTTTTGCAGCTCCGCCACCAAGAGCCAGTCCTATTTTAGTATTGAAGGGATTTAGTTTCATAAGGCTAGATTTTAGGTGAATTTCTGTCTTGTGTCATATAAATTTCAGGTTTTCTTTAGTATATAGGTCGTATGTGGAAAATCATCTTAAATATATTTGCTTTGGGTGTGTTGGGCTTTGCCGTCATTTATAAAATGAACTATGAAGGTGTTGAGCAAGTCTATAGTGCCAAGGGCATGGGGATTGAGGGCGGAGACTTTACTTTAAAATCAGAAAAAGGAGAAGTGAGTCTCTCTGACTTTAAAGGTAAGACTGTAATTTTATACTTTGGGTTCACAACCTGTCCGGATGTTTGTCCCATGTCACTTAGTTATTTGAACAGTGCTCTGAAGGGAGTGGATAGGGAAAATATTCAAGTCGTATTTATAAGTGTAGACCATAAAAGGGATGATCCTAAAAGCGTTGATATGTATGCTAAATATTTTGATGAGTCCTATGTTGGCGTTACAGGCACAGAAGACGAAATCGACAAAGTAACTAAGCAGTACAAAGTCTTCTATAAGTTCATTCCTTTGGAAAATTCAAAAATTGGTTATACGGTTGATCACACCTCTCGGTTCTATATCATCGATAAAGATGGGGTTGTGCAAAAGGCCGTTAGATCAGATGAAGACCCAAAGGTTTTTAAAGCTGAGCTGAAATCAGTACTAAATTAGGAGTTAAAAAATGAAATCTTTAATTATCGCAACCTTAGTATCTTCAATCGCATTTGCAAGTAGCATTGCTGTGAAAGATCCATATGTGAGAGTTATGCCCCCTGGAGCAAGTGCAAGTGCTGGATTTGTTACTTTTAAAAATAGCTCAAATAAGGATGTAAAGATTATTGCTGCCAAAGCGGAATTTGCTGGAACAACAGAGCTTCATACTCATGAGATTAAAGAAGGTATCATGCAAATGAGGAAAGTCGACAGCATGACCATTCCAGCTAATGGAGAGCTTGTTCTTAAGCCTCATGGGAAACACCTCATGTTCTTTGATCTGCAAAAAAGTTTAAAGGCCAAAGATAAAGTTAAAATTAACTTTAAGCTATCAAATGGAGAAAGCCTTGAGGCAGTCTTCGAGGCCAGAGACCTAAAGAAGAAGCACTAGTATGTTGCGGGCCTTTATTCTATTGCTCCTACTCGTACAGTCATGCGGAGAGTTTAATGTAAGTCCCTACATTTCAAAAACGTCCAACTCGAGAACAAATTCCAAGCAGCTGTCGCTAATTTCAAACAATGAGGCAGCCGCACCTACCAGTTTTAAAATCGCAGTCATTTCAGATACTCACAACTATTACAAAGAGCTTGAAGAGCAGGTTGAATATATCAACGAGAGAAAGAATGAATATGAATTTGTGATAGTTGCAGGGGATATTACTAATTTGGGACTATTGCGTGAATACGAAATGACCAAAAGACTTTTGGAAAAGTTGTCCATTCCATACATTGTGGCCGCTGGAAATCATGACCTTCTCTCAAATGGAGAGTCAATCTATGACCAAATGTTTGGATCCAGCAACTTTTCATTTGTTTATAAACAGACCAAATTTATTGTTTTTAATAATAATAACTGGGAAGCAACTGGCAAAATTCCCGATCTTGATTTCGTGGAAAGTGAACTTGCAAGCTCAAGCTCATCTAATAATGTTCTAATCTCTCATGTCTCTCCTGAAGATCGTGATCGTTGGAATGAAGCTCAGAGAAATGAGTTTAGTAAGCTTGTCTCAGACTACTCTGTAGACTACTACCTAAATGGACATGATCATAATCCAACTTGTTCAAATTTTTCAACTGCAACCAGGTGCACTATTGGTGCTTCTGTTAAAGGGAAAATTTTGGAATTAAACCTATCCAATACCGGAGTCGGGCACCAGCATGTTAAATTTTAAGCTCCTTCTCCTTCCCTTTATCCTTTGCGTTTCAGCACATGGTTATTTTTTAGACTACTTAAAGATGCAACACGCTGGAGAGATAGGCGAGCTTGCTTTGGGAGTGGGTAAGAAGTTTAATCGAATATATAGCTTGGATTATATGCATGGAATTGTAAGGGAGGAAACCGGCGGCACAACAATAGAGACTATAGCCCTAAAAAATAACTTTCAACTTTACAGGTTTAGCCACGTTTTTAGTTACATTGATCTCTATTCGGGGCTAGCGGCCTATCATGTCACAGGGCTAAAATATCAGGCATCAAGAAACAACAACTACCCGGAAAGATACTATCGAATTGGCTCTATTAGGGGTCTGTTTTATCTAGGTCTAAAGGGAGCGCTAGAAGAGGCCACCAAGCATGAAGGATTTTTTGAAGCTGGAATAAATGATATTTGGATTGAGAATTACGTTAATAGTCCAAGCACTGTGAATCTTTTTGGATATGTGTCTTTGGCCCTGGGGTATTCATATATATTCTAGTATTCGTAAGTGTAAGAGCTCTGTACTCCCAATTGATAGAATTCACCACGAAAATTTCCTAGTTGCTGACTTTCTGTAAAATAGTCATTGCTTGTGTAATTAAAACGAAGCTGTGCAAATCCTTTTTTTAAAAGTTTCTTTGCTCCAAATTCTACAAAAGTGCCTGTACCTTGTTGAATGGTTACCTGTCCGTTTACACCCTTAACCTCATAATCTTCTACAAACGTTATTCCACTAGTTAGAAATGGGAAAAGATCTTCATGATATGCCATTTGCACACTGATGAACGCCCTCGAGGAGAAGTAGGGCTCAAACTCGTAGTCTACATCACTTTTTAGATTGTCTTCTTTTGCTTTGGTGTTGTATGTCGCTTGAGCTCCAATAATCGCCTCGTATTTATCATATAAAGCGCCGGTGGTAATTCTT
>CATMLK010000098.1:0-3083 GCA_950070535.1 uncultured Bacteriovoracaceae bacterium
TAATAGCCCGGCAGTATTTGCCGACCCTGAAACAGGCACACTGGCTGGACTCTGGCGTGGCGGCGACCATGGTGATGGTTCTCAAGAGACCGAAATCACAGATCAGTGCCATGATATAACGGTATTCCCATCAGCTAACATAGCTGCAGGCGCTTGTTCTGGCAATGGTATCCTCTTTGACATCACCGACCCAAGCAACCCAGAGAGAATCGATGTGGTAAGTGATACAGGGTTTGCCTACTGGCACTCGGCTACTTTCAACAATGAAGGAACCAAGATATTGTTCACTGACGAATGGGGTGGGGGTGGCCGTGCACGTTGTCGAGCGTGGGATCCATTAAATTGGGGTGCAGATGCCATTTATGACATTGTTGATGAAAAACTCGAATTTAGAAGTCACTACAAGATGCCAGCCCCGCAATTAGAAACAGAAAATTGTGTGGCTCACAACGGTTCTATCGTCCCTGTGCCTGGCCGCGATATCTTCGTACAAGCTTGGTATCAAGGTGGAATCTCTGTGATCGATTTTACTGATTCCTACAATCCCTTTGAGATCGCCTACTTCGACCGTGGCCCTATACTAGAGGACGAATTGATAACTGGTGGTTTTTGGTCCGCGTATTATTACCAAGGCACTATTTACGGCACCGAGATCACTCGCGGCCTAGACGTGCTAAAACTGATACCCAGCAAGTATCTGAGTGAGAACGAAATCGCCGCCGCAGCTATGGCCTACCCAGTTATCGGCCCTCGTCGTCTTTTCAACCCGCAACATCAGGTGCCTATGACGTGGCCTGCGGCACCGGAGGTGGCACGCGCCTACATCGATCAGCTACTGAGAGACGACGCCATATCTGAGGATTCCGCAGAACGCATTGGTGACATGCTCGACCAAGTCACGCTGGCGATGGAAAATGGTGGCGACAATAGACTTGCCCGACAGATCAATAGCTATAGGTTATCGGCTAAAGGATCGAACATCTCCCTGACTCAGCATCGACTTGAAAAATTAGACGCCACCCTAAAGGGGATCGCCGCAGGTCTACGTGGCTGACCGACAACTTTTACTTGCCGAGTGTACTGCACCCTTGGCCGGCTGCGTAAATTATTGTGCGAGCACCGACTGAAAGTATGTCAGTGCTAGCTTTAGAAACCCACTCAAATGGATACAAGCTTGCCCGCTACTCCCATTCAATAGTCATTATTTATGAAACCCTTATAGTACAAGGGTTTAGGAGCACCTAAAAAAAGTGTGTTGTAAACTAATTCATATTGTCTTTTCATTATTCATAGTTAAAAACATTTTCTAGTGAAGCGTTAAATACATTTGATATTTTAAAAGCAACTACCAGAGATGGAGAGTATTTATCTTTTTCAATTGCGATTAATAATCGAGATAATATAAAAGTTACAAAGAATCTAAAAATTTCTGTATTTCTACTCTTGAATTTTGATTTATTCCAAGAGCATAAGATTCACCTGAATTGATTTCTAAAACTGCAATAATTTTATTTTTAGATCTTATTCTTTTCAAACTCCCTGGTTTAGCATTAATTTTAATAAAATCTATTTTGCCATCTTTACTAATAAAGATTATGTCAAGTGGGATAAGAGTATTTTTCATCCAAAAGGAGGCTTTTTTCTCTTCTTTAAATACAAAGAGAATGCCTGTCTTTTTCGTAAGCTCTTTCCTGAACATTAACCCCAATCTTTGTTTTTCTGGGGATCTGATGACTTCAACTTTGTAACTAATTAAGTTTTCATCGTTATTTTTAATAGTTAGATTATCAAAATAAGATTCAGCAATTAAAGTATTGCTAGATACCAGAAACATTATAAAAAAATATTTTAAATGCATGCAAAATTTACTGGATGTGAAATCCAATCTATACCCTTAAATTTTTAAAATATCCCGGTTTTTTGCGAATAAGAGGAGCCACCAAAGTGCAAAAGATTGATACCTTTCCATTCTAGAACTTCTTTAGTTCAGATATCATCTTTAATTAGTTGTGTCATCTCATTCCCACTCAATAGTAGAGATTGAGATTACTTTATGTTTCTTATCTTCTCTTTTCTGACTGGAGAATAGTCCCTTTTTAATCTTCCATCTACTAATATATTCTCAAAGTAAGCCTTAGCTCCAGTTGCTTCGTTCATGTCCTCTACATTTTGAATATGAAAGTGGAGATGGGGCTCTGAGGAATTACCAGAATTACCACAAAACCCTAGTAAATCTCCTTGCTTTACAATTTGCCCCTCTTTAACAACGGTAGAATTTTTTAAGAAGTGTGCAAAAAATAAGAACTCGTTGTTGTTTGTTTTTATAATCACACTATTACCTGGTACGTAGATTGGATTTAGCTTACCTGGAATATTGTCTTTTACACCATCCACAACAAGGACAACTTCACCATCTGAAGGTGAAATAATTCTCTTACCGAATGCATAATAATCTTCATTAGCTTTTCCTTCATTCCTAAAACTTTTCCCTTCTTGATTCTTTATAAGAAAATCAAAAGCTCCTTTTTGAGCACTACTGACTACATGATAATTTTCCTCTTTAGTGTCACCCCCCCAAAAAACCCACCATTCACCTTCAAAAGGGAGAATTAATTTGGACTCATTCCTTACTAAGATGGGATGTTCTATCCAGGGTGCTAAAAGAAGTCCATTTATCTCTGACTTTTCATTTAATGATATTTTCAAAGATAAATACTCTTTTGAAGATTTGTTTTTTAAGAATTCTGCTTTGAAAACCCCATAAGTATTCTCATATCTTACAAACTCCTTTTTCTTAATTACTCCATACTGCCCTGAAGTTTGAGATAAGATTTCTTCCAATTGAGTTAAAGGTATAGCTTCCTTCATTTCAACAGAAAACATTTTATGCATACTCTTGAAATCATTTTTGTTGAAATATTCAACAATTTTTTCACTTTTTTGTATTAACACACTTTGCTCTGCACCTGCTAAGAGCAAGGATGTCAGAAAAACCAGAATCATTGACAAAAATTTAATTAAGTTACTGATTTTATTCAATTTATTCCCACTCAATAGTTACCTATTTTGAACCCTTTTAAGCT
>CATMLK010000099.1:0-2505 GCA_950070535.1 uncultured Bacteriovoracaceae bacterium
ACATGGGGCCGTAGGAAAGATCTCAAAATCATCAATGAACAGGATTTAGAGCAATTACCCAACCTAGTGAGCAACCCGAATACTGTGCATATTTTAAAATTTAAGATTGAGCTATTAATAATCGGTCTCTCATTTTGGGCGTACCTTTAATGCCCTTGACTGGTACCTGAGGCACTTTGGAGCCGACAAAAGGCTTTAGGAGGATTTTATAGGTAACGTTGATGATTCTTAAAAGAAGTGTTTGTCTTATCTTCTTAGTTCAAGATCATGGCATCTCTGTGAAATTAGTAAGGCTGCCAATTCGCAAAAAAAGGATTAACTAAGATAGAGGATATTTAAGAATACTTTGAATATCAAAAGTCTTTTACAAAATAAATAGGCCTGTTTTTAAAGACAGGCCTGAGTCTAAATTCTTATCTTTGATAACCGTAATTTGGTTGACTTACTAAAGATTTATTTACATATCACAGCATAGTCATCAATTGTTAAAGTCATTTTCTCGATTTCATTTTCACCAATTATGGTATCTTTCAATTTCAATTCTAATTCAGAGTGGACTATAGGTGCATTGAAATTGTCACCGCTTTCACCACCATGTTGATCATAATAACGAATCTTGAGAAGACCCGTCCTTTCAGATTTTCGAAAGCTAAACGCTCTCCACTTCCACTCATTAGGGTAATAAAACATTTTTATCTCTTTGAAGTCGTCTGATACGGATACACTGCCGTAGCTACCTTTCTTATCACTTCCAATGCCTTGAACTTCACAAATTGTATTACTTGCATATGATGATAACGAAAATAGAGCTGTCATTAATAATGTAACTTTTATTGTTTTCATAATCTACTCCTCAATTTTTTATTAATAATGGTATACTCAAATTTTGCCATTAATTAATGACTGTCTTGTTGCTCGAGGAAAAGTTTATAGTGGGTGTTAGCTTTCTAACACCGTCCTAATAAGCGCCCCAAATGTTGTGCAGATTTTCAAGGCTTAGAATTGAACAATTATTTTTCCGAGATATGGCAAATTTTCGTCTCGATTATGGCGATCTAAAAGAAATTTAAAGAAACTAACACCGTTTTTCTTGCAATTTCCGGCCAGGGAAAGCATTAAGTCCCAGGCCTTCGCACCTTTTCAACTGTGATTGAAAAGAGAAAATTTCTGCTTGATTACCTTCTCACGAATATCTCTCTCTACTAAATTGTTGTGAATCTCAACCTCTGGGTGCTCAAGCACATACAAAAATTTTCTTTTGTTTCTCATAGTCAAAGCTAGCTTTGCATTTACTGAATTTAATAGAGTCTTTTGAGTGAAATTCTGGTTAAAGAGCGTGATTAGGTTCTTTTTCTGATCCTCACATGGACTTTTTCTATAGGCACGAAGCTTTCCATAATAAAGCCTCATTTCTTCTATAAGCTCATCAACGATTAATGAACGTCCGTAGACATCTAAAAGTTTGTACTTTCGAATTTCGTGAAACCAAGAGAGGAGATGTCGCTTCCAAAAGTCTAAATTCTTGGCATCGTCTGTAACCAGATACTTTAGAGGAGGCACCATACATCGCAGCCTCTTTAACCTTAGTTTTCTGAGGTATTGAAAGCTCCAAAGCTTCTAATCGCTTGAGAAGGCATGTCCTTGTAAATACGGTATTGCTAAAAACCTTTCTAAACTCTCTTAAAAACTTTTCACCAGCTCCCTTAGAAGCTAGGTAATTGATCGCTGGGTGTTAGTTTCATTTTCTTATCTTTTTCGACCTTTAATAGGTCATATTGCTAGTCATTTACACTCAACAGGTAAATTTCTAATTCCTGTTTCTGCCAATTCAAAAGATTCTCCTTTGCTCCCTTGGGCAGATGCAATCTTAAGGGAGAGGCCATTTGTGCGTATGTACATATCGGCATCTCCGTAACATTTCCACCAAGTGGCGGTCTCTCCAATATCTCTACATAATAAAACACTTTCAATAAAAATGTCGCCTTCTTCCAACGCATAGTCATCGTCAGGCATTAATATTGGATTAAATCCTACTCTAGAAAGATAATCCTCTACATATAATGGGATTGAGCTTGTGGATGTACTGATTCTATTCCACATTCCCTTTCTTATATTCCATTTTTTTATGACCTTCGTTTTAAAAACACGAACATCACAATTATTGTTAGAACCCTTGTTTTTAATTTCTATTTTTGCAAAAGAAGTTAAAGAGGTAAGTAATATAACTATCACAATTGTTTTATTCATTGCATAATCCCGTATTCATTAGCGTAATGGTTTATAAATTCAATATACTCATATATTGCCATCAATAATGACTATTTTGGTGCTCGAAGAATACTTTATAGGGGGTGTTAGCTTTCTAACAACAAATAATCTTTTCCATACTTTACCAATGTGTTAGCGGGGAAGGGAGGAGTTCATTCTGAAAAAAACTTTGGATTAAAAGAGTGATTCACAATGTAGGAGTTGGGGGCGACTCAGTTGGTATTCATTTCCATGTAG